>CAKZMM010000066.1 GCA_937128505.1 uncultured Thermogutta sp. | reverse complement strand
TTCTTTTCGATGATGACTCAATTCAATTATGCCTCTTTTCAATCATGATTCTTTTCAATCATGACTTACGCGGCAAGCGATTGAGCAACCGAAGCTCGCCACAAACGCTTAGCACGCGGAAATGATCGGGCACTCTGGCAAGTAATGGAGCCTTACTGGAAGCGGTCGATCTTCGTCGGACTCCGCCCTGATCGAGGATTCTCGGAGCTTGGAAGAGTTACCCGGTCTTGCCCAGCGTTTTCCGCACTTAACACCCTTCCTTCACGCATAATCCAGTTTAAAGGCTTAAACTCCCCAATCAATGAGTTGGCTGAGTTTGGCTCTTCCCATGAAGCGAAATACTGAATGAACTTCCCGAAAAAGACCTCGTTACCGACGGGCACCAAGTGGGCCCGCACCCCTTCAGACAAGTTTAGGACAAATACGTACGTTTGTTCCATTCCTGGGGGAAACTTTTTTACCCCGGGGCGGGTTGCGGTCTCCGATCGTAAAACCGCCCTGAAATCACCAGGGCAGTGCATTCAGCGGACTTAAGCTTGGAATAACCGTCAAGATCGCTCTTGCTTGCCTATCTTTTGCCGGGGCTTCGGCTCGCCGATGTTGCAACCTTAAATCTCTTCTATTCTTCTATTTTGTCTTGATCTCTTTCCTAATTCTTGATCTTCATCGGTTTTCATTGATCTTCATCAGTGGGTTGCTATCTTCATCAAATGGGCTGCTATTTTCATCAAGGGGGCTCCTTGTTGCCGAAAAAGACGGTTGTCCTGCCGATATTGGATCTCAAGGGTGGAGCCGAAAGTGCCGTCCGGCCTGGGGTCTCAAAAATCCTTTTAGCTTCCCCCCGGATACTGGGGATCCAACTCCGATCGTGGATCGAAAACAGCCGTGCTGTCAAGTTTCCCCCGTATACTGGGGAACCAAGGCGAGTGAAGAGAGTGACCAGCCTGGTGTGGCTGTTTGCCCCGTATACTGGGGAACCAAGAGGAAAGTGGGAAATCTGTGCTCGCGTGTGATACTCTCACCCGTATACTGGGGAACCAGGGTCCTTGCGGCAGTGGGGAAAAACTCAGCAGACGTCTCGCCCACAGGCTTAGGAACTAAGCCTTCACGGATCCCCAAATCATCTCATGACCGATCCCGCAATTATCCTAAGACCGGTTGCCGCGGGTTGTGCCGGCGTTGTGCAGCAGTAACTCCCTACGCTTTTTGGCGGTAACCTTTTTTTCTAAAATCTGAGGTAGCCGCGCGTTAGTCCCCGCGTCATTTCGGCGCCTGGCATTCGGAAACTTTGTTTCCCTTCTGGAGAGGAAACCATGAGTGTTGGCTAACTCCCGCCACATGCCGCGCGTAAATACAATGGACGATAGCAAATGGGGAACCTCTTTTGCCGGGGTGCATCCGAGCGGAGGGCGGGGGCCGAAGCCCCACGCACGGTTCTCGCGCTGCCTTTAGGAGAATTGATCATGCTTTTGTTTCCGGATTTCACTTTCCATTTCGTCACTTGGGCGGTCGTGGCGGAGTTTGTACCTCGGGTACCCGTGGGTTGGTTGAACCCCATTCTCCTCGGTCTTGCGGCGATTTCGCTCGTGGCCGGTTTGATTCTTGGAGTGGCCGCGATTTTTCGGGGCAAGGCTCAGCGGCCGAAACTCCTTTGGGGTGCCTTGGCTTGTGGGGCGTCCTCTATGGCTTTCGTATTGGCCATTTATGGTTTATTCTTCTGGGTGCAAGTGCCCAGCCTTTCCCGGCAGATGGAAGAGGCCGTGCGAGAGGCGGCTCGCAGGCGGGCCGAACAAACTTCGATCGTTCAGCCAGGCACTTCAGCTCCGCCGTTCGAACTTCTCCAATTAGAGGGGGAGGTCTTCTCTTTGGCGGAAGAGCATGGCAAGGTCGTCCTTCTGAACTTTTTCGCTACATGGTGCGGACCATGCCTAATGGAGCTTCCGTATTTGCAGGCCCTTTGGCATCGATACAAAGAGCATCCGCAATTTAAAATGCTGGTTATTGCCCGAGGTCAATCCCCGGAAGAGGTCCGGGAATTCCTGAAGCAAAACGGCTACTCTTTTCCCGTGGCGGCCGATTCGGATCAATCGGTTTTTTATCTCTATGCCAAACAGCTGATTCCTCGCACGTACCTGATCGATCAGTCGGGCACCGTCGTTCGGGCCATCGTCGGCTACTATTTAGACGAGCTGAAAGAACTCGAAAAATACCTTGCGGAATTGCTGGCCGAACCCAGCGGAGAGTAGAACCGCCCTAAAACCTTGTGTTTAGGATAGCAAACGCGATTTCTCTTTACTGCCCATGAGACCGGAGATAGCTCGGGCTTAGATGAGCTGATTTCCGGTAGCCTTGCAGCGTTTCCCGAAAAGCGGCAAAGCTGCCCATTGGTTGACGAAGTGATCCACTCGTTGACGAAGTGATCAAGCTTTTCGGCTGATGCGGTTTAAGCTTTTCGCCCCCCGAAGATCCCCGCTGCCAGTAGCCGGAAAGGGACCGCCTGGGTTGAAGCTAGCAGAGGGGTGAAAGTGGATTCGCGAAAGCCACTTGCAACTGCTCACGGACCGCGAGGAACCACGGGCCGCCGAGGCGGGAAAACCCAGTTTGCCGGTACCTCAAAATTTTGCGTGGCGGTTTGCTTGGGAAGATCGGCTTTGGTCTGGTAATCCGGAAAGATGGGTTCTCCCTCCGAGAACTCGTCGGAAGCGACCCCACTTAAACCGGTGATTCGCACCACGTGAGGCCCCCCGATGTGACCCTCGCCTACTTGTCGAGTGCTGTATTTGCCATCTTTGATGGGAACGGAACCTGCCGGCCCTTTGTTTCCTTGAGAAGTATCGGGGATAAAGGTGATCGAGCCGGCAGGCACAGGCTTGCCACCGTGGGTCACACTGCCGGACAAGTGGTACCGGGGCGGCCCCTTTCGGCCGGAACATCCCGTCAATGCCAACAGTTGGGCGAGGAGGATTCCGAGGATGATCGGGCCTAGCAGTTTCGTCAACCGAGATGCTTGCACCAACGGTTGCCCGCCCCTATCGAAGCGATGGTTAGCTAAAACGGTCAACCATGAGCTCAGCCCAAAGTGCGCCCGCATCGTTTTTGCCCGAACGATCATATCCCATCCTTTTTCACTGAGAGGGGAAATACTGAGCAAATTTCGACCCCGCGCGTAAGGTGGAGCCTACCTCGGCACCAAGCAGGCGCAACCCCCCCGGGGAAGCTGCCCATTCTCGGTTAGGGATGCGTCGCCGCGAGTCGGCAAGCGCCTGCTGTGCGGAAACATGGCGTTTCTTAAGGTTGAATCGCTCTTCCCGAGGAAGATCTCACTTTCTCATTTGGGCTATTGCTGGGTTACGACTTCAGAGCCGTTTCGGCTTGCCGTAGCTAAATAGATGCCGAAATCGATCGTTTGGGAGACGAAACGAACGGAGGCGTCGCACATGGCGAATTGGGCCCCGCCGGGATGATTGCTCCCAAAGGCAATCATGTTCCATTTAGTCTCATTATTCGAATTGATGGGAAACTCGATGTTCTTTGCCACCAGATATAGGGTGCCGCGGCTATCTTGAAACTTCCCTCGGGGCCACATTCTGTATTTGGTCATATCCCGCCAAGAGATCTCGCCCAACAAGTACGTGTTCGATGTACCGTCGATCACATCGGCCATTCGACTGCTGTATTGCCACATCACTCCTTGTCGGCACTCGCCCCCGAATTGCTCCGTGAGGTTCGCGCAGTCAAAGGGCTGGTTGGTTTGGGGGTTGGTACCGAGTGGTCCGAGGATTCCATAGTAATGGATCGTATAGCAAAGCTGATTCTGCCATGCCTCTTGCGAGTTCTTCGATCTTTCGTCACTGGCGAATGCTGAGGGGCAAAGGAAGGTCTGAATCTTAACCGCCCCTAATTGAAGCTTGATCGGCATGTTCCAGCTTCCGGCATTGTAGTTCATTTGTTGGGCAATAGTGGTTTGTTCAATTTGGGGAAGGATTGATACATTCCATCCCAGTTGATTGGCGAGCATGCCGGGAAGTGGAAAAATCTTGTATGTGTCGTGGTAGACGTGCAAGCCTAGCGCGAGTTGTTTTAAATTGTTACTGCACTGACTGCGCCGAGCTGCCTCGCGGGCTGCCTGCACGGCCGGCAAAAGTAGCGCAATCAAAATGCCAATGATCGC
>CAKZMM010000065.1 GCA_937128505.1 uncultured Thermogutta sp. | reverse complement strand
TTAACCCCAATCTAGCTCTGCTAACCTCAAGAATTTAGCCCTGTAAACCTTAAGGAAGCCCTGTGCAAGCCCCGCGGGCTATGGCCATCATGAGCCTGAGCCTAATCCCGGCGCAAGTTCTCCCGCGCAACCAGGTGGTCACTCAAACCCATAACGTTCGATCGGCACATAAACAGGCGCGGACGCAGATCGGAAATGGGTTACCGTCCCACGATGGTTTCTCTGCCGCGATTTTTGCCGAAGTCAGACTTCGGACGCCGAAAGGGGCAGGCTCTTTGAAAGCGCGAGGTTCTTGCGCATAATCGGACCGAAAATCAACCGACCGTGCACTGAATCATTGGAGAACGATTATGGCCGAGAAGACCGTCTTCCAGCGGATCATCGACCGTGAGATTCCGGCGGAAATCGTTTACGAAGATGCCGAGTGTATCGCATTCAAGGATATTCGCCCCCAGGCACCGTTTCATGTGCTGGTGGTTCCCAAACGGGTCATTCCAACACTCAATGACTTAAGCGACGCGGATGCTCAGACCATCGGGCACCTTTTCGTGGCGATGCGGACGATAGCCGCCGAGCAAGGGCTTACCGGCGGGTACCGTGTGGTGGTCAATTGCGGCCCGGATGCCGGTCAAGAGGTCATGCACGTACATTTCCACATGGTGGCGGGGCGAAAGTTTGGTTGGCCGCCCGGATGAAAAGCCGGAGGAAAATATCGGCTCAAGCCGGAGGAAAATATCCTCTCAAGATGAAAAGACGGCAGTTCTGCTGTGCTAGGGAAAAGTCGGTCAGGATAGCCGCTTCTATACGCAGCCAACGGTTTGGCGGGGGAAGTGCTTCACTTTGCGGCGGTAAACTGGCGCCTTCTATGACAAACTCGCGTCTACTATTATTAAATGCGCAATGTCGTATTAAATGCGCAATGTCGAAAGAATAATTAAGTACACGATGTCAAAAGATTAATGAAAGGGGTTCGCAAGGCCTCAACGCGGGGAATCCGCCGGTTTCCCATGATTATTTAAGGCACCGGGTTTTCGGCCGGAATATGGCCTGAAGGCCGACCGTTTACGCCGCTGTACCTCGTACTACTTCGTAACAGCTCGAAATACATCGTAGTACATGGAAACACTGAGCACGATCTTCGGAGCTTGAAAAGTTGCAAAATCGAAAGAGAAACGCAAACCTCTCGTGTGGTCAGTTCCCTCAAGTGGCTCCCGGGGTAGGGGGCCGGAAGGCGGAAAATGGCCGCGTTTTATGACTTTTTAAGGTCAGCCAATTTGCCATGAAACTACCGCCAGAAGCTGCCCGATGGCTTGTCGCTCTGCGGTGGATTGCATGCCTTGGGGTGATTGCGGTAACCGCGGTAAGCGCGTGGGTGCTGGAGGTTGTGGTGAATCCTTGGCCACTTTTCGGGGTGGCCCTAGGGATGTTGGCGTATAACGCGGTGTTTAATTGGGTCCATCGGCAGGCAGGGTTGTGGGATGCCTTTCAGACGGAGCGGAGCATCCTGATCCAAATCCTCCTGGATTGTTTGGCGTTAACGCTCCTTTTGTACTTTGCCGATTTGCCCCGAAATCCCTTTTTGATCTATTTCGTATTCCACATGCTCATTGCGGGAATGTACCTTCGCGGCGCGATTCCGTATGTTTTGGCTGGGATTGTGTCGGCGATGGTGGGATTTGTGATGTGGGGCGAATACTCGGGGTGGCTTCCCGCTTTTCCCTTACGATTGCCGAGTTATCCCCAAGGACCACCGCCGCTTGATGAGCTGCATTTGCTGGGGCTTTTTGCGGCCTTTTGCACGGCACTGTTCATCACGGCGTATTTCAGCGTGTCGATCCGGCGGTATGTCGATCGTGCTCACGCCATGCTTCGGCAGAAGGAGAAAATGGTGGGGATTGGTCAATTGGTGGCCGGGTTTGCCCATCAGATCGCCAATCCCCTAGATGGGTTGCAGAACGGATTGCGGCGGATTGGCGAGGCGGTTAAAGGGGATGGACGACTGAGCCAATACGTGCGGCTTATGGCCGAGGCTTTGGAGCGGATCGAGCGGACGGCAAAACGGGCGCAAGCGTTTGCCCAACCGCACGGAATCACCTTGCAACCAACCGATGTCAATGCCGCCGTCGAGAGTACTTTAGCGGTGCTGGGAAGTAGCCCGGGACCGGGCATTCGGATCGAGACCGATCTCCGGGAAGTGCCGCTTGTGGAGGGCGATCCCTATACGTTGCAGGAGGTGCTATTCAATCTCTGCACGAATGCGGTGGCCGCGATGCCGCAAGGGGGGACCTTAACGTTGCGGACACGAACGCTGGGACATCGGGACGACGACCAACTGAACTCCGTGGCCATTGAGGTAAGCGATACCGGGGTAGGGATTCCGCGCTCTGAGCTGGAGAAAATCTTTGAGCCTTTCTACACAACTCGGGCCGATGCCGGGGGGACGGGGCTCGGGTTGAGTTTGTGCCGGATGCTGATTAGCGAAATGGGGGGACGAATCGAGGTTCGCAGTGCCTTGGGGCACGGATCGACCTTTACCGTCGTTCTGAACCCTTATCGGCCACAAAAGGCCGAAAGTTCCGCGGCATTTATAGGCACAGCCCGGGGTTCATAGCACCGCGATTGGGCTTGGGAGGGGCCATTGTTGAGTTTGGGATCTGCTTTGCCAAGCGTGGTTTTGCTTGCTCGGCGAGCGGATCGGTCCTAAGGAGCTGCGCTTCCCAAAAGCAGAAAGCCTTCATAACAAAGGATTTTATAGCACGGAAGGATAACCTCGGGTGAACCGGCGTCAAACCGCCGATCACAACCTCGGTAGAATCATGCACTTTGAAGCACGGCATTTTTCGGAGGAATTTCAGTTGGGCTTGAGGCATTCCTCACGAGTTCGGCATGAGAGGCTCTTGACGAGCACGGCATGAGCCATGGTTCACGAGGAAAGCCTCCTCAGCTCTTTCAAGGCGTTTTTCAAGGCGTTGACCTTTCACCCACGCGAAGGTGTCGGAATGGCGTTAGAAAGTTAAGAGGTACAGTCGGGAAGCTGCGGTAAACGAACATCGTATCGCTCTTTAGCCCGGAAACAAGAAACGGCTTTATGCGGATTCTGGTAGTCGATGACGAAAAGATCAAGCGGGTGACCCTGGCCGATGACCTGGCGACCCAAGGGCACGAAGTGGTCACGGCGGCCGACGGCGAAGAGGCCTGGCGGCTCCTTCAGCAAGGCCGAATCGACGTGGTGGTGACGGACCTAAAGATGCGCAAGGTGGATGGTTTGGAACTTTTGCGGCGGATCAAACAGGGGGACCAAGCCGACGTCCAGGTGATCATGATGACGGCCTACGGAAGTATTCAGGTGGCGGTCGAGGCGATGAAGCTGGGAGCTTACGACTTTGTCACCAAGCCGTTTCGCAACGAGGATATCTTCCCCATTGTCGCGCGAATTGAGCGGGAAAAGCAGGCACCGGCTCCGCTCAGACGGCCGCCTATGGAGGTGGCTTCGGCCGATATCGATCAGGCAATCGTGGGTAGCTCGCCCGTGATTGCGCGCGTGCGGCGCATGGTGGAAATATGTTCACGTAGCGACGCCAATGTGCTTCTGTGCGGCGAGACAGGGGTGGGCAAAGATCTGATTGCGGGAGTGATTCACCGCAATTCTCATCGGCACGCTTTCCCCTTTGTGAAGGTTGCCTGCACGCTTTTTCCCCCGCATTTAATCGAAAGTGAACTTTACGGACATGAAAAGGGTTCCTTCACGGGAGCAGAACAGCAGCGGAAAGGCCGCTTTGACCTCGCTCAGGGAGGGACCTTGTACCTGGATGATGTCGACGATATCCCTCTGGAGCATCAGGCGAAGCTGCTTCGGGCCATTGAAGAAAAGATCTTCGAACGCGTGGGCGGATCGAAACCGATTCACGCCGATGTTCGCATCATCGCTTCCACCAAGAGTAATCTGCTGGAGAAGATTCAGCAGGGAAGCTTTCGCAAAGACCTCTACTACCGGCTCGATGTGCTCCGGGTGAATATCCCGCCGTTGCGGGAGCGGCGCGAAGATATCCCGGTGCTTGTGAACCATTTTCTGAAGCGGATTCGACAAGGAGACAAACCTGCACAAATCGAGCCGGAGGCCGTGGAGGTTTTGCAGCAGCACGATTGGCCGGGGAATGTCCGCGAGCTTCTCCACACCTTGGAGCGCGCATATCTGGTGGGCGGCGGCGAAATTACGGCGGAACTACTCCGCAGCGAAATCGGCTTGTCGGTGGCGGCTTCCGGCGGGGCGCGCAGCAGCTTCCAGGCCGCGATTGAATCCACCGAAAAGCAGCTTTTGGAGGAAGCACTGCGACTTTCCGGAGGAAGCAAAACGGCGGCCGCGGCCCGATTAGGAATGAAGCTTTCCACTTTCCGCGACAAACTGGCCAAATACGGGCTGGGCTAGCCGAGCGTTGCAGTTATCCTCTTTCGTGGATGAGTCGCATGCGGCATCCTGCTTGCGGGCGGCATCCTGGTTACGCCCCGCAACTTCGTTGCGCGTGGCAACTTGCCTATATCTGAGATCTCCCTTGCACTTGGCAACTTGCTTGCATGCGGTATCTTGCTTGCATGGGACATCTTGTTTGAATGCGGCATCTTGCCTGAGTGCGGCATTTTGCTTAACTGCGGTTTTGATGAAGGCACCACCGAGCGACTTGGGCACGAATGGGCCGCCGGGGCACCCCGGGTACAGGCGGAGCTTGATTTCGCACGCCGGATCTTCGCTCCCCTATCACGGGTGGTCTCGGGACAAGCGAAGATTGAGGCAGCGACCAAGCCGTCTCCTTCTTGCTCGTTCTTGCACAGCAAAAGAGGCCGTATGGACAACGCATCAATCGCCAGCAACGCGGATCATCCACCTTTAAGGGAAGTTCTTGCACTCTTTCAAGAATCCCTTAGTCTTATTGGGAAATCCCTCAGTCTTATTAGGAACACCTCATACGAATATTCTTCTTATTCTTCTTACCGACGCCTGACACGAGAGATAAACTCGGCAACTTTCGCGGCCGCGATTGATCGGCGGGAAGGTACCTGGCCCCAAATTCCAGCCGCACTCGGATTTGCTTAAGGCTTTACAATCGCGTGGCCCTCAGGTAAAAGCTTTCTCAAAGGCCGAACAAATATTCCCCGAAAAAACAAGTTTCCGCATCTCGGAGTTAGGATCGGCGCAAAGACTTCATGCGAACGAAGCCTTCAATCCCGTTTGGCAGCGGTTTTTGTGTTGGGGTCCGAGCATTCAGGATAATGTGCCGGGTATTGCTGCCTTTCATCTTGAAGTGCCGTTTCGAAGAGCTTTAGCAACTTGGCACCGGGCAACAGGCAGCCCTGGTTTCCGCGTAACTCCGAAGGAAAAATCGCGTTATAAAAACGGGGAATATTCCTCCACGGTAAAGACCGCTTTCGAGGAGTGAGCCACGGTTGGGGGGCTTAAGCTTTGGCCGAGGTGGAGCCCTCCCGTCCAATGGTCACACCATCTTCCGAGCCGAACCGACACAGTCCTCAGCAGTCTTCCAAGTGAAACATGCTGTCAAACTATACCCCACGTTAAACATACCTCGCGATCTGACTTTGGCTGCCCGAAACCACAATTGCCCTCCGATTCAATTTCCACTTACCGGCGGTGAACGATTTCTTCGAAGTGTGTACCTCTTTCTCTGAAGTTTATACACCTTCCTTTGAGGCGTGTATCCGTCCTTCATTTGAGGTGTGTACTGCTTGTTCATTTGAGGTGCGTACCCCTCGTTGATTTAAGGGATGTACCACTCGTTAA
>CAKZMM010000064.1 GCA_937128505.1 uncultured Thermogutta sp. | reverse complement strand
GAGTGAACGCTCCTGCTGGGACAGCTTCTGGCACCCGCCACCCCAAAACGCCTACCTACAAAACTGACGCACACACTAAGGGATAGTGGGAATTTACCTTACGCAGCCTAAAGCGGTAACCTATCTCGCGCAGAGTAACAACCCAAAAAAATTTCCGACACGACCTTCAACCCACACGGGCCGTCGTGTCGGAAAAGTAATGTAATTGCTACGGCCGAAGCGCCGTACTTAGGCACCGGCAGAAAGCCCTACAGTAAGGCGAAGATTGGGCCAACGGAGGATTAATCGCGGAGGTGTAGTGGGTTAAGTCGTCTGCCCCGCGAAAGATCCAACCTGCCGCGCGATTGCCAGGCGGCTCATATGTCGGCAAGCATCCCGGCAAACATCTCCGTGTTCAAGCCCCGGATTAATGTTGGAAGATTCGTCCAGCAATGGGCGTAAAATCACGGAACGCTCGGTCCCATTTTTTATGGGCCCGGGTAAAGTTTGGGCGGCACACTCCAATCGCGGGTAATCTTGAATGCCACAAAGTTCCCGGAATTCACTTCGTGGTCAATGCAAAATCCGCCTTATTGGTGCCACCCGGCGGAACCTCGAAAATGATGCTTCCGTTGGTAAAACGCTCGGGCAAAACGATCTTGGGCGGTAACGAGACATCCTGATCCGGCGCCTGCTCGGCAGGGACGGAGAAAACTACTGAATGCTTTCCCACCACGGCGCCCGACCGTCGATTCTTCGCAATCGTCCGGAGGGTAAACCGGCCCTGGGCATCGGTCACCCCGGTTGAGCCCACCCCCACCTCCTGACCGGGTCTTTCGGCTACGGGAGTAAACGTGACATGAATACCCGCGGCGGGCTTGCCGTCCAAAGTGACCTGTCCCGAAACCGGCACTACCTGAAATGATTGAGCGGTACAACCGATGAGAAAGGTTAAGCTCAATAAGCCAACCGATAAAGGTGCCCATTTTACGACCCGCGAGCAACAGGTCCCATGTTCCTGCTTTCTTGGGACATTCAACATCGCGGATTTCTCCTGAGGCGATTTGTTCTTGGGTTCTTACTGACCTGGCTATCGCTACGCGGTGCCCTCGGACTACGGCAGTTGGACCGACTCTCTTCCGGCTATGGTGCTAATATAGCACAGCATATCGAAATCGGCGCTTTGAGAAACGAACCGTACCGATCCGTCCACGAACAAGAAATTGCAACCACCCGGGTGAAAGCTCCCAAACGCCCGCTTGCAAGGATCACTACCTCCCGCCCCACCAACGCTAACACACAGGTCATAATCGTTCCCAAATGTTCGGGGCTGCCGCCAAGTAAAGCTGCTGAGGGCATACGAGGTGTAAGTGTAGCCCCAAAAAGTGGCTCGCCTTATCCGGGTGATGGTGGAGTATTCTCCGACAGCCAGGGTATTCGAAGTTCCGTCAATCACCGTTGCCATGCTTTCGCAATCCAACCGAACATCCGGGCCAGTGGCGTGCAGCACCCCCCTATACTCCATGGGGCAACCGCCCGTCCTCCATTGTTCGCAATCAAACCAGCAACTTGCGTTGCTGCTATAACCTGTAACACCTCGGTAGCTGCTGGTGCGGTACTGCCCGTTGGCATTGCCACTTTCGGGTGTTTCTAACTTCGCGGCGTTCATGTCTGAGGGACAGTTGAACACGGGGACACTGGTCTGAACCACGGGTTTGTTGTTTGCATGATTATTGGGTAGCCGCATGTCATATTGAGCGTAAAGAGGTTGCTGTTCCAAAAAAGGCAAAATCGCAATCGCCCAGTTGATGAGCCATCCACCTGCCGGGTTAATGCCACCACCGGCAATGTGATTGATACCACCTGAGGGAAAGACCTTGTGGACATCGTGGTAGTTGTGTAGTGCCAAGCCGATCTGCTTCAAATTGTTCGTACACTGACTTCTTCGCGCAGCTTCACGTGCCGCCTGAACTGCGGGCAAGAGCAGGGCGATCAGTATGCCGATGATCGCAATGACAACCAGTAATTC
>CAKZMM010000063.1 GCA_937128505.1 uncultured Thermogutta sp. | reverse complement strand
CTCCCCGGTCCTCGGCTCAAAAGGTCCGTTGCTCATCTGGGCTTGAGAAACTATATTGCCTGCTCCAACATTGACGGTTCACTGGACAGGAAGCTTTTTTGCGTTTGTTTGGGCCGAGGGTTGGCCGGAGAAGCCGGCTCGGGGTCACCGGCGGTATGGACCGCTGGGGAATCCGGGTTATCCTCGGCGGTACGAACCACCGGGTTGACTAACTAAAATAGCGCAATCTGGGAAAATTCGGTAATTTATGGGTGCATTCCGGGGGAATCCGGTGTCGAAAAAGTTTCGGCCTGGACTCGCGTGAGGACGCACGATGGGCGGGGGCTAGTTGCCGGCGGGGAAATGGTGTCAGGTCAGAGGCCGGCGATGCTTGAAGGTTTTACAACGTGATTTGACAAAACGTTGTTTGATAAAGAAGATCGCTGATTATGCTTTCAGAATCATTTGTTTTGTGACAAAGGTAGTGGTGTGTTGTGTGCCCGGATCACGAGCAACGTCAAAAGTTTTGGGATCTGACTGGTTCGGGGCAATCGGCCGCGTGGTGAAGGGCGTACTTGGCATGGAAGAGCGCGGAAGTTAGCCGGCCTCTCTTGGGGTATGTCAAAAAGTCATGCGTTTTCTGTTGATAGACCGTATCGAAGAACTCATTCCCGGTGAGCGGATTGTCGCGGTCAAGAATCTTTCGATCGCCGAGGAATATTTGGAGGATCATTTCCCGGGTTTTCCCGTTATGCCCGGGGTTCTTATGTTGGAGGGAATGACTCAGGCGGCTGCTTGGCTGGTGAGAGCCAGCGAGGATTTTGCCCATAGTGTGGTAGTGCTAAAAGATGTAAAGGCTGTAAAATATGGGCGGTTTGTAGAGCCTGGCCAGACCCTGAGGATTGTTGCAGAGGCTCTGGAGCCGAACGCCGATCTTTCCCAATTTCGAACACAGGGATTTGTGGCAGATCGCGTGTGTGTGACGGCACGGCTTACTTTGGAAAGGTACAACCTTGCAGGAATGGTTGCCGGGGGGGAGTATCTGGATCGGCACATCGTCGAAAAGCTAAGGGTGATTTATCGGCAGCTCCGCGGGGAGTTACCCCGGAACGGCAGACCGGGCAATATTGCCTCCCCATTGCCGACCGGTTAATTCGGAGGTATGCAGCCGCCTGAACTGGAACCTGCCACGGCACTTAGCTTCAGCAAAACTTTGGGATCGAAAGGGGGGAAGTATTTAGCGAATCCGGATCGTTTTCGGTCGCCTAACCGAGTGCAATCTAGCTAAGTAGCGGAGTGAAGAATTAAGCGGTAAATTATCGGATTAGTTAATTTTGATTGGGGGGAAAAAAGCGTTCCGTTTTTGAAGCTGGTTTTTGACCGTAGATTTTGCGATTTCTGGATTGATAATTTGGCATCGGTTTTTTGATTGACAATTTGGCAAAGACGCGTTTTGGCCGGGTCTTCTGCCGGGTCAATAGCAACATCGCCGCAACATTGCCGTGGCAATTGAACGTCGTGGGTAACCGCGAAGGGTTGTCCCTGAGGTAGCTAACGGCTTTTTATATCCCTTTTTATTTTAAACCCCGTAGCTTCCTGCCTCAGTAAAGGTATGAAAGTTCGTCAAGTATAGGAATTTTGGTCGTGCTATAAGTGTGGGAACTGGAGGATTTCGTCCTTCAGAACTGTAAAAGACAGATTTCGGTGAGCGGTAACTTCCGCACCCGGGCTCTGGGCAAAGAATGCAGCCCTGGGCAGAGAATAGACGAGAGAGAATGCAATTGTCGCATTCAAACGAGAGAACGTAGGGAAGATTGCGAAGGAATTTAATTTGTTTTGTACGGGATCATTCGGAGGGTGTAACGCGGCTTCGTCGGCGGGTAATCCTGCGATCAGTCAGCACGATGACGGGCAACTCGGCTAATGTCGCTTCAGCAAAAAGTGGTATTGGTGACGGGCGGGAGTCGGGGTATCGGCCGGGCTTGTGTGGAAGTTTTGGCGCGGCTAGGCGGTCGGGTCGCGTTCGTGTACCGCGCCAATCAGGAGGCTGCTGAAAGTTTGTGTCGTAAGCTCGGTTGCGACGGGTTGCAGGTTCTCGCCTTCCATGGGGATGTCCGAGACGCGGCGCGAGCCAAGGAAATCGTTGATCAGTTGGTCGATCAATTTGAGCGTATTGACGTTTTAGTGAATTCAGCGGGAATCATCCGAGATGGGTTGCTCGGGTCTATGACCGATGCGATGTGGGAGGAGGTGCTCGACACCAATTTGACGGGGACTTTCAACTATTGTCGGGCCGTAAGCCAGCACATGATGTTCCAGCGGGCAGGGTGCATTATCAATTTATCGAGCACCGCATCGTACTTCGCATCGCGTGGCCAGGTCAATTATGCGGCCAGTAAGGGGGGGATCGAAGCATTGACTCGGGCGATGGCGAAGGAATTGGCTGCTCGAAATATTCGCGTAAACGCCGTTGCACCGGGCATGATTGATACCGAAATGAGTCAGGTGGTGCGGAGTTTGGTCGGCGATCGGTTGAAGGAGATGATCCCGCTGAAACGAATTGGTACTCCCGAAGAGGTGGCTCGGGTGGTCGCTTTTTTGGCGAGTGATGACGCCGCTTACATCACCGGGCAAGTCATTCGCGTTGACGGCGGCTTAAGCTTAGGAGGGTATTAAACGGCGTTTTTAACGGCCTTTTAATCCCAGGGGCGTGGGTCAATTAATCCCCTGAGAGTGTGTACGAGGCTTATTTAAGGGCGAAAGAACTTTTGTAGAAATCGATTGGAGGGTGTGAAAGATGCCCACTCGGGACGAGATTTTCGATAAAGTGAAGGCGGTTCTCGTCGATGCCCTGGCGGTAGACGAAGAGCAAGTGACCCCCCGGGCAACGTTGGTGGGGGACTTGGGGGCGGAGTCGATCGATCTGCTAGATATTGCCTTCCGGCTGGAGAAGGCCTTCAACATCAAAATCCCCCGGGATGAATTAGTGCCAATGGATATTTTGTCCAACGAACAGTACGTTCGGGATGGGCGAGTGACGCCGGAGGGAATAGCGGAATTGCGGCGGCGGATGCCCTACGCCAACCTTGATGAATTTGCGGCCAATCCCGTGGTGCAGGATTTCGTCAACCTTCTGACCGTGGGCGATATGTGCCGGTATGTTGAGGGGAAATTGGCGGCGACCGTTTGAAAAGCGGAGGGAACTCGCACGAATCTTTGCGTTTGGCCGCTTTTATCCTTTTTCGCGCGGAACTCGATCGGAGATATTTTTTTAGGGTGGCAGCGAAGTTTTTCACCCTTCTTTGCGCTCGGAAGCTCGGTGGGGACTCCGGAGGATAGAAGCTCTCTGGGAAGTGCGGAGAATAACCGGGCCCGAAATTTGCGTAGCACGTTTTGGGCACGCCGATCGATTCGTTGCCAGAAGTTCTTACGGACGGGAATAACAAACGGCGGCCGGGTCGTGAGGTCCAAGGCTGGATTGGAACAGTTCAATGCGTTGGTTTTGGATTGATCGGTTCGTGGATTTTGAAGTGGGCCGATTTGCCCGAGCGATTAAAAATGTGACCCTGGCCGAGGATCATTTGCACGATCACTTTCCAGGCTATCCTCTGATGCCCAAGTCCCTCATCATCGAAGGACTTGCTCAAACCGGGGGCTTCTTGGTCAGTCAGTACAACGACTTCCGCAAGAAAGTTATTTTGGCGAAGATTCCGCGGGCAACCTTTTATGGGGAGGCCTTCCCCGGCGATCAGCTCATCTACCAGGCAACGATCGAGTACATTCGCAAAGACGGGGCGATGGTCAAGGCTACCTGCCATAAGGGGGATATCCTTCTGGCGGAGATGGAAATCGTATTTGCCCACTTGGACGAGCAATTTGAGAAGATCACGCTTTTTGATCGGCACGATTTGCTGCGTATGCTTCAGAACCTGCGGGCGTTCGAGGTGGGCCGGAATGCCAATGGCGAGCCGCTCCCCCTTCCGGCCGAGCTGGGTGGGCCTATCCGAGCCGAAGAAGGTGCACCTCAGCCGCAGACTGAAGAAGGGACACCGCAGCAGGAGAGTGCGGCAAACTCGATGGGTAGCGCTTTTCGCGGAGAGGAAGGGGAAGGCTGAGCGATTTTGGGAGGAGCTGATCAGTTGATGCGGCGTCGAGTAGTTGTTACCGGTATGGGACTTGTCACGCCTTTAGGCGCTGAGCTAGAGACGGTTTGGCAGCGCCTACTGCGTGGCGAATCGGGGGTTGGATATATCACGCTTTTTGACGCCAGCAATTTCCCCACGAAAATTGCCGCCGAGGTCCAAAATTGGGACCTGTCCGATGTGGGCGAGGATCCGCAGGCGTGGAAATTCCAAGGGCGTCACACTCACTTTGCCATTGGGGCGGCAAAAAAGGCAGTGAGCGATTCAGGACTGGATTTGGGGAGAATCGACCCGACCCGTTTTGGGGTTTACCTTGGCAGCGGCGAGGGGCAGCAAGACTTCGATCGCTATACGGAAATGATGGTTGCCGGGCTAAGCGGAGAGAAATTCGATATTGTCCGCTTTACGCAGAAAGGGCTGGAGATTTTGAACCCGCTGGCCGAGCTGGAGCAAGAACCCAACATGCCGGCAGGGCATGTGGCCAGTCTTTTTGATGCCCAAGGGCCGAACATCAATTGCTTGACCGCCTGCGCAGCCAGTAGCCAAGCGATCGGGGAGGCCGTGGAGATCATTCGCCGCGACGAGGCTGACATCATGCTCTCCGGCGGTACCCATACGATGATCCACCCTTTCGGAGTCACCGGCTTTAACCTGCTGACGGCACTGAGCACTTACAACGAGAATCCGCAGAAAGCTTCGCGACCATTTGATCGCAACCGCGACGGCTTTGTCCTCGGTGAAGGCGCGGGGATGGTTGTGCTGGAAGAATTGGAGCATGCCCGCCGGCGTGGGGCGCGGATCTACGGGGAGATTACCGGCTACGGCTCTACCGCCGATGCGTTCCGCATCACGGATACCCACCCCGAAGGCCGCGGCGCGATCAGCTGCATGAAAATGGCGCTGGCGGATGCGGGACTGAATCTGGACCAAATCGATTATATCAACGCGCACGGCACCAGCACGGCGGTGAATGATCGGGTTGAAACGCTGGCGATCAAGCGTGTTTTTGGTCCGCAGGCTTACAAGATTCCCGTTTCGAGCACCAAAAGCATGCTGGGGCATTTGATCGCGGCAGCCGGGGTTGTCGAGCTCATTTTCTGCCTCCTGGCAATTCGGGATAACGTGCTGCCCCCCACCATTAATTACGAGACGCCGGATCCGGATTGCGATTTGGATTATGTCCCCAATCAAGCCCGAGAAGTGCATTGTACCCATACTTTGAGTAATAGCTTCGGCTTTGGTGGACAAAATATCACGCTGATTGCAAGCCGGTTCACGGGGTAGCGCTTGGGTCTGTAGCGCGGCGTGCCATGGAGGAAGTCGCTGAGCCCCTGAAGAAAGCGGCGTACCGCGGAAGAGGCGACTTCCCTCGCCGAAAAATCGCAATTCATCTAGCCGGTTGGCCTGCCGGCTAATATACCCCGAAGGCCAAAGAAATTCGCGGCAAAACCGGTACACTTCCCGGTGGGGCTCCTTTAATCTCGAGGGAGAGCGAGAGCGAAGCTTCTTCAATCCTGGAGCAAGCACGGAAGAGTATACTTTGGGCGGCGGATTTTGCCGCGAAACGCCGGGCTTCCTGCAAGTTTTACGCCAAATGTGCGGGGGGCAAAGGTCTACCTTCCGGGAAATCCTTCTTCTTCATCGAGGATGCTCGGCTTCTGAGATGGGGGGCTACGCTCTTTCTTAGAGCAGCTTCAATCCCGCCGAGGGTTTAGCGTCATTTCTGCCCGTCGCTGCGAGGCATACCATGCTCGCCATCGTGGCACATCGAAGGAGAAGTTTGTCCCTCCCGTCAGGGCGACCAAAGCATCGAGGACCTCGCGGTTTTGAAAACTGCGGGTGACTATTTTGGTTCCCCCGCCCATGGAGAGCCCTGTTCCCCCCGTCCCAAAACTTGTCGTGATTTGACCCGGGTTGCCCTCCTGAATCTTAAATCGGTGGGTCGTTACCAAGGCTTCGATCAGTGGGCCGATCGCCGACCTGTCACCCAAGTGCCGTAACGCGACGGCGGCACGGTTGACCTCGACATTATCCGAACTCCGCAATTTACCAATAAAGAAGTCGACGACCGCGGGATTACGTTTTTGTTTGAGGTGATCCAAGCAGCTAAGACGAACCTCTTCCACCGGATCGGCCAAACTCCATTGAGCCAGCGCTTGTTGAGCCCGCACCGTACCGATCCGGGCCAAAGCATCGATGTAAAGGATTCGCACCCAATCGCGGCGTTCGGATTTCAACGCATCGAGGAGGGCCTCCACGGCAAACGGATCGTTAATTTGCTGAAGCTGCTCCTTCGCCAAGCCGACGCGGCTGCTGTCCAGCCAGCTTTGCCAGCGATTCAGCTTTTGTTTCCATTCGCCTTGGGCCGCTTTGATCTTCTTTTCCTGCTCCAACAGCCGGACGGCCTGGGGAAGCATCCACCGGCCGCCGAAAAGCACATAACCGTCGGCCTTCATCAGCTCTTCGCGGGTGGTCCACTCACCCTCGACATGCATGTACCCCAAAAGCCGCCGGGCCTCTTGGTGATTGGGATCAAGCTCGAGAATGCGTCGAAGATGCACTTCTCTTTCTGACAACAGGTTTTTTTCTCGGCACCAATTGGCAAGCTGCCAGTGCCCTTCTACGGTATCCGGGTATCCCGGGCGGATACGTTCGTATTCCAGCTTTTCATCGCGGATCGTTTTGACTTCCCGAACCGATTCTTTGGGAAGCGAAATTTCGACTCCGTTTTCCAGGCGGATCTCGTAATTTTGCCGCGGTATCTGCTCCCGGTTAAGCCACTGCCCGGTGATCGTGGCACCGCTGGCCAGGTGAAAGACGTCCGCTGCTACACTTATTTCGGCGAAAACGGCAACAAATGCTGGGGCATAGAGTACGACCAACCTTTGAATGATGCGGGAAACGCCGAGCCGATTTATTATTTTCTTGGTAATCATAGACAACTAACTTGCAATTTTTTTTAATTTAGATTGCCTCCATCGCAGGAGTCCGCATTTTGATTTGAGAATACGGGAGTCCGCATTTTGACATGAGAGCGTACAATAACGGCCCTCAACCCGACGGCTACGAACTTGGAATCACCTGTGTCCAAAAATACTTCTCAGTTTTATGTGGGTTTCCTAAAATTCTTAGTTTACGCAATTTATAGAAGCGCAACGGGGAGCGATGCGTTTGCCTTTCGGGCGGATCGACCAGATTGTACTTCCTTCGCCTCTTTGAGAACTTGTGCCCAGACCGGTTGCAGGAAGTAAATTTTTACTCACATGCTCCCATTGTTAGTTTAAGTCCGGGATTCCTCCGAGCCAAATTGTACGTTAAGGATGGGCGCCCGGTTACGATCTTTTGATGTTGTGGTGTAAACTCGTAGCGTTTTCCGGGCGACTCATACCGTTTGAGGTAGAGTGCGTAACTTTTGGCAATTTGTAAGAGTAGGTCCCGAGAAATGAAAGCGCCGGTCTTGAACTTCGGATGCGGAAACACATCGAGCGGATAAGGTCTACCGGCACGCACCTTTCCGGAGAACTTTTCGGGAGATTTGTCCGCTTCGTGCGAGCGCTCCGGATATGGGATCGGTAAGCTCCGAAACAACTTAGGCCTTCCATCTGAAAAAAATGGGGGTATGCCTTGTGCTTTTCAGGGATTCCTCGCCGCTGCTGCGGGGAGTTGCCTATTCCTTTTGAATGATCATTCAAGATAATAACGATTCTTCGCCGCTGCGAGGAAGCCGCTGCGAGGAATTGCCTTTCAAACGCGCAGCGGTGGTTCTCTCACAACGATCCAAGATGGTGCATGGCGGTACGATTTAGAGCCACGCGGCGCAGGTCTCTCAAACGCAATAAGGTCCAAATGCAATCTCGGCGCACGAATACGGCACGAGGAGGTTTGTGGAGCCTTGAACAGTGTAAGGATCGGAATGAACCGGGCGGATAGGCATTCGGCCCATTCCTTCGCGTCGTGGACGGGATACACTCGGAGGGGATGGTTATCTTTTTATTCTTGCCGAACCTAGTTCGGTTTCGGGTGGGAAAAAGAGCTTCGAGCTTTAGCGGAGCGGTGGCAGAAAAAAATCGGACATAGTGTACGTAAGTATATTCAGTAAAAGGGAGTTTTTTCTCGCAAGACATGACCGATGCCGAATGCTGTCACAGCAATCCGCTGAGCCAAGGGATTCATTCTCCGCGATTAGGCCACCGCTTTTCGCTGAGAAATTAAGAATCAACCCACTTCGGGCAATACCGGGGAAAGTTGCAAGATACAACGACTATCTGAAAATTCATCGGCGTGATGGCGTCGGTTATGAGTGCATCAGTCGCCGGCATGTGATAAATGATGATTTTTGAGGAAGATCAACAGTTAGCCGAGATTTTCGCACGGCTTTCACAACCGGGGGTATTCCGCCCGATTTCTAGTCCAACGCGGCTTGGAGTCTTGCGGGAAGTCAAAGTCGTGTTTTTCGACGTTTACGGGACCCTGTTTTTAGGAACTCGGCACTTTTCCCAATCACCGCGTGAACACGAACCGCTCGTGGCCCTTGAGCGGGCCCTCGAAGCTGTGGGTTTGCCGCCTTCCGACCTTGGGAAATTGGATTGGAGTGTTTTCTGCGGTTTGGTGGCAGATGCTCAACAAAAGCGGCGCGAGGAGGGGGTCGAATATCCTGAGATCGATATTGTGGAGGTTTGGAAAAAGTACGTGGGCCTGCTCGAGGAAGCCGACATCATTCGCCGTGTGCCTTGTTCGAGGCAAGACCAATCGCATTTTTGGCACCGTCTGGTGGTCGAGTTCGAGGCTCGAGTCAATCCGGTTTGGCCCTCGCCTGGCGTCTTGGATGCACTGAGTCGATTGCGGAGCAAAGGACTCCGGCTTGGTATTATTAGCAATGCCCAGTTCTATGTGCGGTTGCTTTTCCCAGCATTTTTGCGGAGCAGTTTGGAAGAGTTAGGATTTTCGCCCGAGTTGCTGTTCTTTTCTTACGAGCACGGATGCGCTAAGCCGGGCACCGGCCTCTATGAGCGGGCTCGCACAAAAGTAGCGACCCTGGGCTTTGACCCTTCGGAGGTACTCCACGTGGGCAACGATGTTCGGCACGATATGGTGCCCGCTCACAGCGTGGGTTTTCGGACGGCGCTACTGGCGATTGACGAGCACAACGTTTCTTTTCTCCCGGAGGATTCGCCGGACCCAATCGGGCCGGCAGATCTCGTGGTGCGGAGTTTCGATGAGTTGCTCCGCTGCCTTAGCGCGTGAAACGATTGAAAGGTTCTACCAAGAATGGGGCAGGGGTTGTCTGCCCCCCAATCGGCTGCACCCGTTGGGCGGTGTTTTTCTCCGGCTTTACTGTCGACGGCCTCTTACGCCAAGGGGGCCTTTGCCGAATGGCTTAAAGGCAAATCACTGCGAAAATTTTATGAACCCGCGGGCGGGGAGAGCCAATCGCGGACAATTCGTCGGACTTCTTCCAGCCAGCTTTGACGCTGTTCGAGGGTGCTGGTAATGATCGGCTCGAAATTCCGCCGCACAAATTGCTCCACCCCGCAGAAGCCGAATACACAATTGCGCCACAAGTTTTCTAAGGGATCGCCGAAGAGTTGCAACTCCAAGTCTCGCGGAGTGTTCGAAGTGGTGAAGACCAGGGCTCGTTTGCCGGCCAAATGGCGGATCACCTCCCCCTCGGCAGCGAATTCGTAGGCCACCCCTTGGCAGAAGACTCGGTCAATCCAGCCTTTGAGAATCGCTGGGGGCATGCCCCACCAGTTCGGGTGGATGACGACAATCCCGTCGGCTTCACGAAGTTGCCGGCAGTGCTCCTCGATAAACTCCGGGCGTGGGGCGCCTTTGGGGATTTCCTCGTGGGGCAAAATGGGGTCGAATTGTTCCAGGTAAAGGTCATGGAACACGACGCGATGACCGTGCCGTTGAAGTTCGTCCATCACCGTCTCGGCAATCGCATGACAGAAGCTTCCGCGTCGTTGATGCCCGATGACGACCAGGATGTTCATGGTCCGCTTCTCCCTCAAGCGTGTCGTTAATTCGTTAGCCGTTCATTCAGTAGTCGTTCTCGGGGTTGCAACTAAGGCCCGAGGTTGGTTCTTGCATTCCGGACGATTATGAGGATTATAGGGTATCGACCGATGTTTTCGGCGCCAAATGCTTTAGTGCTGGAAGCGATAATGGAAGTATTCATGAGGTGATGCTAGGGAGCCACGCGGGGTTTGGGGGTGCTCCGCGCGGGCAGCAATACGGGTGGGCGCAGAGGAGCAAAATCCAAGGGAAAGCCGCCGGCTTCAGGGGTGTGCGGCTCGACCATCATCCAAGCATTTCAAAAGGATCTTTCAAGGCTCCCTGCGGAGTGGTCCGCAGATTGGTGTTGACTCGTCAACCTTCGTGCAGATCTTGACTCATCCACCTTCACGCAGAGTGGGGCTGGGTTTGGAGGCCACTCGGAGAAGGTTCTGCGGAATACTCGGGCAGGACCGCTCAAAAAGCATTTCCGAGAAGCGGTGTGCCGGTAAAGCCCGGATGCCCGGGCCGACAAGCGGCGATCCCCGCTGCCGATACTCCTACGGCTTGCCGGCGAACTGCTCCAAAACCTCTTGTGCCAAAGCCCGGTAATCCTGTGCGCCCGGGGAATCCGGGGCGTACTGGAGAATCGATTTTCCAAAACTCGGTGCTTCGGCCAAGCGGACGTTGCGGCGGACCCGGGTCTGAAAAATTCTCACCTCGGACCAAGGGGTCTTGGAGGTCTCGTTGCAGCTTCGAAAAAAGCGTTCAATATCTTCGCCTACCTCGGCCGCCAGTCGCGTTTGCCCATCAAACATGCATAGCACGATCCCGGTGACCCGCAGCCGGGTATTGAGCCGCCGTACCACCAATTCGATGGTCTGGAGAAGCTTACTCAGGCCGTGGAGGGCCAGAAAATGCGGCTGCATGGTAATGAACACCTCCTCAACGGCAGCCAAGGCGTTGAGAGTCAGAATCCCAAGCGACGGCGGGCAATCGACAAAAAGAAATTCGAACGGCTGAGTGTCTTCTCGGAGTTTATCCCGAAGGATGACCTCCCGACCCACGACGCCGGCCAACTCCACCTCCGCTGCCGCCAGATCCAAATGCGATGGAACTAACCAGAGGTTCTCGCCCACCGGCCGCCGAACGCTTTCCAGCGGCAAGTCCCGCACCAATACATCATAGACCGATGTTCCCTCCAGTTGGGGTTCACACCCCAAATGAAGCGATGCGTGAGCCTGCGGGTCGAGGTCGATGAGACAAACCCGCAGTCCCCGCTCTGCCAAGGCGGCGCTCAAGTTGACGGCGGTGGTTGTCTTGCCCACGCCCCCCTTTTGATTGATGATGGCAATTTGCCTTGTCGCAGCCATTTTGCTCCGGGGTCCTTCTCCATACAATTTATTTTTGCCTACTTTGGGCGTTTATTTTTGCCCGCTTTGGGCCTGATCAATCCTTGGGGACGCTTGAGCACCCATGAGCTCAGGATCACTCGTCCTCCTTCGGCTCGGCAAAACCTGAGTTTGAAATCGCCTCAGACGCCGTCGAGGTGGCCTCGTCCGTCTCGGGCCGAAGCAGTCCAAGCCGAATTAGTTTGAGCCGACATTCCTTGCGTTCGCGACACTGCTTCAGGCTTACCCAACTGGGATCTTGTGCCGCAAGAAATTGGGCCTCGCTCGCAGGGAGAGCCCCTTGAGCTGCAAGCCGCTGAATGACCTCTTGCTCCGACCGGGAAAGCGTTACGGCCTCGAGACGATAGTCGACAAAAGCCTCCCAAACCAGCGGAAATAAGGGAGCGACGATCTTCCAGCCGATGACCTGAGCATATTGGCGGATCTCCCATTGAGCCGACGGGTCCATCCGAAGCTCGAGGAAATGCAAAAGGTTGTGAAGATCGATCTTCCAGTAGGCTTCCGTGTAGGTGGAAAGGGGGAGGTCTTTGCGAGCTTGTTCCCGGGCAACACCCAGCTTCAACCGCTGCTCGTAAACCTGACGTGCCTCGTGCAAGAAAGTCGCTTCGGTCCTGGAAAGTTCTTCACCGATCGATAGGTCAAGGTGGCCCTCGCTCCCCTGCCGATTGTTCGCGGATTGCTTCCGCCAAGCATCGGGTGGGGTGTGTTGAGCGGCATCGATCGCCATCGAATATCGGGTACTGTACTCGTTGACGGAGGCCGTCCGATGCCGGATCCATTGCCGCCAACAATCCATGGGCACCCGGACCAGGAATTTTAATTCCGCCATTTCGAAAGGTGTGGTGTGGCGGTGACGCATAAGATAACGAATCAGCGTGCGGTCGTCAGAAACACTTCGTGTGCCTTCGCCGTAACTGACGCGGGCAGCGCTGACCACGGCCTTGTCGTCGCCCATAACATCGACCAAACAAACAAAACCTTGGTCGAGCACGGGAAACTTCCGCCACCGCAACTGTTCGAAAACAGCATCCCTTGACTCAGCGGATTGCATGGATTTTTCCTTGCCGCCTCACCCAAAACGAATCGGCGTGGCCAAGCGCGCTTTCAAAACGTCGGTCACCTGCTGCCGCCATTGCGAGAATCAAATGACCCGGGCAGGCGAAGGCGTCAACCTGCTTCCAACTGACGAAAGGTGGCCAACGGTGTTGATGATGGCAAAAGTGACTGACTCCACAGAAAAATCAGTATGATTATGCGAATGATAGCAACTTTTTTGCGGGCCTGCCGTTTCTAGTTGTGCTTCGCCTGGCCATTTCCAAAATTTTTTCAGCGGCCCGAAAGTCAGCCTCCGTGTTTTACAATGTTCTATCAGCGCTCAGTGTGAGAATAAAGACGCGGCGGGTAAGCTCAGCGGCGGCATGTGTTCCGCACTGGGTAAAGGTAACTGCAACTATGTTGAATTAGTACCCTGTGCCAGAGCGCGCTTCATCAGGGCCCCGTAATCGGCGCATGACTAAGATGAGAAGTTGATCTGCCGGAATCGGTAGGGCTAAGGAATCACCCGCTGAATTTGAGAGATTGGGAAAGCTTGAGAGATTGAGCAATTTGGGTTCGTGCGGTCCTGCCCGAAATAAAGTTCCGGGAGGGCTGAACCGGATCTATTCGGAGAGTCTATTCGGAGAGGTCCCCTCGAAACCTTTTCAATCCTTCGCGGGACACCTCCAATTTGAACTCACGGTTTATTCTTCTTTGTCCTTATGATAGTCTCTTGCTCCTTCTTTTTCTCTGGCTCATTGTCTCGCTAGCAAATCACTTACTAAATTTGCCAAATAACTGGGGTTATCAGTTTTCACCAGATGCTCTATCCTCGACTGCGACACCCCCAGGCCCGCCAGCGCTTGAGCGGCCCGATCCCACAGCCGTTTCCGGGCGGCCCCTTCGGCCAGGTAAAGCTCACTGACTAGTTCGGTCAACCGCTGCAAAAGTATCTGGGGACGGTGTCGGTAATAATTTTCAATGGCCCTTTCTTGATATGTTTTGCGGCGTTTCATGCAAATTCATACCCCGCGATTTTAACACTTCCTCATACCCCGTGATTTTAAGACTTCTGCCGTTTCGAATGCGTCGGTTTTTCCCCTTCGAATCGGTGAATCGTTTTGCCGTTGATCTTGGAGTTTGGGTTTATTTTCGAATCGTGCAATCCTGCCTCCGTAGAAATTTTGATCGCGGGTCGATACAGCCGGTTTAACCCGCATCATCTGGCTACCCTCCCCAACCGATCCGAACTCTCGAGGCAGCAAGCCGCTATCTTCCCCAGCCTTCCGGTCTGGCGTCGCGCTAATGGTACTCGGCTCACCCTGAGCGATTAAGCCGTGGTGGAGCGGGAGCCCGCATGCCACGTCCGTGAGCGAAAAATATAGCGTGAAAAGTCTGCTTTTGTCTATGACGAAACGTGGCAAATTTTGTATGCGACAAAACATGGCGAAAAAATTTCGGATTTAAAAAACGTCGCGAAAAAGTGGATGACGAATTCGGCGCTTCCGGGTGGATTAAGGGCAGCTCGGGGTACAAAAAACTCTCTTGGACCGAAAACCCGGCAAAAAGCGATTAGAAGCGCGAATAGCTCGCAAGGCAATTTGGCAAAGAACCCGGCGGGGAGTATGCCGGAATCCTCCGATCAGTTTTCCAGTTGGTAGCGGCGCAGTTTCCGATCTAGGGTGGATCGCTCGATTCCCAGAATTTGGGCGGCGCGACTCTTGTTCCACCGCGTGTATTCGAGAGTAGCCAAGATATGGCGGCGCTCGACCTCATCGAGCGGGCAAGGGGCATAGCCCTGCGGGACGGACTGCGTCTCGGCCGTATCGCCCACAGTTGCCAGCTTAGAAAGAAGCAGATCTTCCTCGTCGATAAAGCGACCCTGGCAAAGCACTATTGCACGCTCAATGACGTTCTTCAGTTCGCGAACATTCCCCGGCCAACGGTAGTGCATGAGTTTATCCATTGCGGCGGCGGTAAATCCTTCGATCTTCCGGCCCGTTTCGGCGCGGAATTTATTCAGGAAGTACTCCGCCAAAACGGGAATGTCCTCGGGCCGCTTACGCAAGGAAGGCACCACGATTTCAAGCACGCGAAGCCGGAAGAAAAGATCGTGCCGGAATCGCCCTTCGGCAACGTCCCGTTCCAAATCGCGGTTTGTGGCGGCAATGACCCGGACGTCGACTTTAATCGGTTTGCTTCCCCCGACGCGCTCGAACGGATGTCCCTCCAAAACGCGCAGGAACTTGGCCTGGATGCTCGGGCTCATTTCCCCGATTTCATCCAGCATCAAGGTACCCGTGTGAGCTGCTTCGAATTTGCCGATTTTCCGTTCCGTTGCCCCGGTAAAAGCTCCCCGCTCATGCCCGAAAAGTTCGCTGGCCAAAAGCTCCTCCGATAAGGCCGCACAATTCAAGCAAACAAAGACGTTCTTCCGCCTCGGACTATTGAAATGAACGGCGCGAGCGACCAATTCTTTGCCGACGCCACTTTCGCCGCGGATGAGCAGAGTTGCCCGACTGGCTGCCGCCCGGGCAATCTCTTCGTTGATCCGTTTGATGGCTTCGCTACAGCCGATAATCTCGCTTTGGGCGCCCAACTGCTCCCGCAAGCGAACATTTTCGATGCGGATCTGGGTCAAGTTTTCGACTAATTCTTCCTGCCGGTTAAGGTTACTGAGCGCGACCGCCACCGTGTCGGCGACGGCCAAGGTGTACTCTAGGTCGTCGGGATCTGGCCCGTGATCGGGATCGGTCGAATAAAGATGCACCAACCCTAGCACATTCGGCCCATGACGTACGGGAGCACAGATCACGCTTGTGGTATGAATCACTCCCTTGCTGTCGCGGCTACCGAGATAGCTATCGCCGAGGACATTCCGGGCAAGGACCGCTTCGCCTTCCCTGAGCACGGTGTTCGCTAAGAAGTCCGCGACGCGGTGGTAGCGCTGGTCGGTTTTGCTCTGGGAAGCCACCACTTGAAGCTGAGCCGCCGTGGGCACCCCCCGATAATCGCGGGGCAGCAGCAGAATGGCCCCGGCATCCACCGCCAAGGCTTCGAACAGCCCCGCTAAGGCAAGCTCTGCCATTTTGCCGACATTGGGGGCTTTGCCCAGCTCGAAAGCCAGCCGGCATAGTTTGGCTGCTGCCCGCCCGACCTTGGGCAATTCGATTTCGGCGGCCTCGACCGACGCTAAAAACCGCGTCTGACCACGACGATGAGTGATGGTTGTCGGCTCGCAGACTTCTAAAACGCTTGACTGCGACTCATCGGAAGCCACCGATGCACTCGCCGGTTCCGAGTCGTTAACCCGGACCGAAGCCGTCAAATCGGAAAAGGCATCGCTTAGATTCTGAACAAAGATTAACTGCGAGCGACCGATGCGGATGATGTCGCCGGGCCTCAGCACCCAATCACTTTTGAGGAGTTTGTCGCCAACCACCGTACCGTTACGGCTATCCAGGTCGCGGAGGGTCCATTTTCCGTCGGCCATGAACAGCTCGGCATGGTTCCGACTACACCGCTCGTCTTTTAAGACGATTTGGTTCGTCGGTGCCCGGCCAATGGTGACCGTCTGACCAGGAATTAGGCGAAACACGTCGGTCCACTTTGAACCTTCGCGAATCACCAAATATGCCAGGTCCGACACGTTCAATCCCCTTACCCCCAATCAATTCAACAGATAATTGCCGTTAACTGGGACGATGAGTCCCGAATCGCTCACTTTTTCCGAAAATGAGAAACGCAAGCTTGTTAGAAATATTACGGCGAAATTCGGATCACGTTGATGTTGCGATCAAAACGTCGTATCACGTTTTTGAGGTCGCCCACTTACTGGCTGCTGTCTAACTGAGTTTGAATCGCTAATGACGTTTCATTCAATGCCTAATTCATCGATCTGCATATGTGTAGCCACCGACGCTATGTGACATAATCTAGGTCAAATTAGTGATGTAGCTGTTTTCCTAATTTGCGGATCCCCGGGGTTGACGAACGAAATACTTCATCGATTAGTTAGGTATCTAGGTGCGGCCGATCGGTTCCGCCAGCAACTGACCTAAAAGGTTAAAAATTATTATAATAGTGACCTATGCTATTTAGTTTTATGATCGACCGGCTGAAAACTTGACACACTTAAGCCCGGGAGAATGCGGCCTTTTTCAACCGTTTCATCGGCCTACCGCATTGAGGCGATCGAAGCAGCACACTTCCTCCGGTATTTCGGACGCGATGAAGCGGTTTAATTTTCCTTGATTTCTCAGTTATTGACTCTTTAGCCCGCCGAAAAGTTTCTTACATCAACCCGCTCTAGGCCCGAAACTGCATGAGAAGGCAGCCAAACCCTTCCAAAATTGCGTCGGCTGCGCAAAACCCCTTTCCGACCGTTTACCGACACGTTTTTCCGGGGTCCCCACTAGCCTTGTGCATGCCGGCTGGCAAAAGTCAAGCCTAGCACCGAGCCCTATTGTTACTCCGGCTTCATTACTGCGGAACTGACTTTCATTAATTTTCGGCGTGCTAACTTTTTTGCCACCTAAAGAAAGGTTTTCAGCCCAGAAAAAGAGATGCGGCTTTCCCGCAATAACTTTGCCAATTTCAGGGACTCAATCCGCCAACGAGCCCCTACGTACTTCGCTCCTTAACCTTTCCTCCTACCTGTATCCTAACAACAATCGCGAACGGTTCTCACCACCGTCATAGACGGTGCCTTACCGTCATAAAGTGTGCCTTATTTCCATTATGAGTACAAAGAATGGAAGGGCAAGCAGTTGTACCAAAACTGTGCACGCACTCCGGGCCAAAACACGGTAGGAGTTTCTGGATAGGAAAGGTAAAGATGTCTGGAAGTAGCAAGGACGAGGGCAGAGGGAACTTCCGCTCGGCGGAGAACGAACCTCGAACCAATCTTTGGGTCTGACTCCCAGCGGCAAGAAACTACGATGATGCGGAAAACCCGTGAGGGTAGAGCTACATTCCCAGTACGATCTCGCTTACGAATTCTTTATCGCTGGTTCAGGCGAGGGAGGTGCCGCATGTCCAGTGCCCAATCCGAGTGTTTATGCGCAGCGGCAGGGTACTAATCCGGGATAGCAAACTCGGCCTCACCCCCGGTTCATCCTGACGGAAGCATCATAAGCTCATGCCGTGCCGCGAGCACGAACTCAGCCCCGCGATTTATTCCGATGGGTAAGCCGAACCCCGACGTCAGGTGTAGGGGAACCTCGCAGGAGCCAGAAAACATCTCGAAAGCGAGATCAAAAGCCGGACGAGAATCCTGACGTGGCTCGGGCGGTTTTAGCCGCTTAGCCTTGAAGAGAATCTCGGGCTTAGCCGACGATTCCGATCGACCCAACCGCTTGCCGTGACGAGGTGCCGAACCGGCACCGCCTCCTGCCCTTCGAATTCAACAGCCTTCGCTTCACTCCTCAACCCCCGCACGCTGACGTCACTGTGACAATCGAGTTCCCTTGTCGATCTTACTCCGGGGCCACGAATTGATTTTCGCTGATCGGAAATGCATCCCACTGGAGCGCGCTTGTCATTCACAACTCGTTCTGAATTTCCACCGTCGCAGTTTCTTCCACCGTCGGCGGGTTGGGCATCTGCGCAGCCATCAGCGGGGAAGCGGTCTCTTGATGCTCATGAGACCAACCCCACGATGCATTACCCATGACGACCAGCCGTTGTTCCCCTTGCCCGGCTTGTACATCGTGCGAAACGGAGTCGGCCTTTGCCTGCGGGACGCGTGACTTATGGTAAAAACCGTGCCGCTCCAGTACACGGTAAACCTCCTCCAGGGTTTTTTCGCCAAAGTTCGGAATGCTGAGCAGGAAATCTGGGGTACAGTTCAGCAAATCGCCCAGCGTAAAGATTCCCTTATCCTCCAAACAATTCGTCGTGCGAACGGAGAGTCCGATTTCAGCGGTGCTTAACTCTAATTTTGCCCTAAGCTGCATCGCTTGAAGACGGGCTTTGTTTAACGGAGTACGCGATCCCATACAGTGGCCTCCTGCATCTTACGAGCCGATGATTTCCTGCTTCAGGCAAGGGCATTCGGGTTCGAAAGGCTGCATCGAATTGGCGCCAACCGGTTCAGTGGAATTTTGATTGGAAGGATCGACCCGGCGCAAAAACCCGACACCGCGAATAGCCCCTAATAATATACCGAGATGCCCAAATTGTGCTACTCAGGATTTAATCCCGGAAGTGATGAAGTGATTCGATTCCCTCTTTGGGCCAGGAAAGCTAGCATTTGAACAAGTGCTATCATCTTGTCGCTTGCGGAGGTTTCTGCAACACTAGGAGCATGCTCACTACGGAATCAATCGATAGGCTTTTGGCCACCTTAACGCCGGCTCAGCGAGCAGCCGTTACCCACGGGGAAGGTCCTCTGCTTGTGTTGGCCGGTCCCGGAAGCGGCAAAACGCGTGTCATCACCTACCGCATCGTCTATCTCATCTCCGAAGGGATTCGCCCGGAACAAATCCTCGGCCTTACCTTCACGAACAAAGCCGCTGAAGAGATGCAGGCGCGGGTGGGGGCGTTATTGCCGGGCCGGAAGGCTTGGATGGGGACCTACCACCGATTTTGTGCCCAGTTGTTGCGACGTTATGCTCGGCTCATCGGCCTGGAGGTTAACTTCAGTATTTACGATACCGAGGAGAGCGGCCGAATCCTCCGGCGGGTAATTCGGCAGAATCACCTCGACGAAGTTTTTGCTCGGCCCGAGGCATTCGCCAGTGCCATCAGTTGGGCGAAGAATAATCTCATTGAGCCGGAGCATTACCGCACCAGTGGCGGTTTGATTCCGGACGACTTGGTCCGCCGCATCTATGCGGCATACCAGGAAGCACTGCTACGCGCCAACGCTGTAGATTTCGACGATCTTCTGTGCCATGTCGTAAGACTGTTGAGAGAACACCCGGAGGTTCGGGCCGAGTTGGATGAACGGTTCCGCTTCATCCTAGTCGACGAATACCAAGATACTAACTTGGCCCAATACGCCATCGCGAGATCTTTGTCGATTGACCATCCGAACCTGACGGTCACGGGCGATCCGGATCAATCCATCTACAATTGGCGTGGGGCAAACCTGCGGAACATCTTGGAGTTTGAGCACGACTACCCCTCGGTGCGTGTGATCCGGCTTGAGCAGAATTATCGGAGCACTCAGCGGATTTTGCGCGTGGCGGCCCGGCTCATCCAGTACAACGTGCGTCGAAAGCCGAAGGAACTTTTCACAGAAAATGGCGAAGGGATGCCCGTTCGATTACTAACCTTCGAAACGCAAAAGGACGAAGCCCAGGCCATTGCCCAGGAGATTCGCGAGGCAGTCGATTCCGGGAAGCGACAGTACCGCGATTTCGCGGTGTTTTATCGAGTCAACACGCTAAGCCGGGCATTGGAAGTTGCTTTCCGGGAGAGCGGCGTACCGTATCAATTGGTCAATGCCGTCGAGTTTTTCCAGCGAAAGGAGATCAAAGACCTTCTTGCGTATCTTCAACTTTTGAACAATCCCCGGGATGACGAGGCGCTGCTGCGGATTCTGCCCGTGCCCCCACGCGGAATCGGAAAGGGCACGGTGGAGGGGTGGTTGGGCCTCGCCCGTCAGAAGGGGCTTTCTTTATTCCAGCTCATGCAGCTTCCGGAAGCCGTGGCTCTGACGACCCGGCGTGCCCGCCCCGCCCTGGAAACTTTCCTGCGGATGTGGCGCCGATTGGAGGAAGCGGCTCAGGGGCCCGTGGAGGAACTCCTCGGGCTTGTCGTGGAAGAAACGGGTTACCGGGCCTATCTTGAATCGGCTCATGACGAGCAAACGCAGGAACGGCTCGCGAATATCGAAGAGCTTCTTACCGTTGCCCGCGACTTTGACGATCGACATCAAAGCCAGGGCAATCTTGCCGATTTCCTCGAGGAAGTGTCTCTGGTGGGCGAGACTGATGCCTGGAACGATCAGGATGATCGAGTCACCTTGATGACCTTGCACGCCTCGAAAGGTTTGGAGTTTCCCGTCGTTTATCTGATCGCTGTCGAGGAAGGGATTCTTCCCCACGAGCGGGCCCGTGATATCCCGGACGAATTGGAAGAGGAACGTCGCCTGATGTTCGTGGGCATCACGCGAGCCCGAGAAGAGCTCACGTTGACCCGGGTGCTGTACCGCGACTTTCGCGGGCAACGTCGGCTTACGATCCCCAGTGTTTTCTTGTTCGAGTTGCCGCGAGGGGAGATGCTCCTCGAGGACCGAAGTGGTTTATCTGCTTTGCCATCGAATGAGAGTCAGTTCTATCAGGCCCCGTTACCGGCAGCTTCTAGCGCGGGGACCCGGGCCAATCCTAACCGTGGGAATTCGCGCATTATCACGGCAGCGGAGTTGGCGGGCGGGAGCGGGCCTGCGGTGCATCCCGATCAGTTCCGCCAAGGGATGACCGTGCTGCACGCCGAGTACGGGATCGGGCGTATTGTCGCGCTGAGTGGCAGTGGTGTGAAGCGGGTGGCCAACGTCGAATTCCCGCCACCGATTGGTCGAGTAAAAATCCGGCTTTCCGAAGGAAAATTGCGCCCGTTGCCGGGCCGAAACGCAAATGGCTGAATACGTCGCGGAATGCGTCGCGTAAATGCGGCGCCGCTTAGCCGGGGCGGACAAACCGCGGTGCGAAGCGTCGGGATTGCAAAAGCTCCTTAACCATCTGGAAAGGGTTACGTCACTCTTAGAGACTGGATCAACGGCTTCGGCGGCAAAGGGAGGCTCATCGGATTCATAAATCGGCGTCAAGGGACATCAGGGGGGCATCGTCGCAGAAAATCGGCGCATTCGAGAAACAATCTTGTGGTTTACCAGAAGATGTTTTCGCAAGATATTGCCGCTTCAAGAAGATTGGTTCCACTGCCGAGGAGAAATCTTCTTCTTCAAGCGGGGGGTGGTTCGCGAACTCGGCGATCCAAATAATAGGAAAGCTTGATAGAAAAGCTTGGATGCAACCCGGTTGAGGGTATCCGAATTAATGCAAACCGTGGGACAACGTTCAAGAAAAGACCCTTGGGGCAACCGGACCGCGACGAGGAGGGTTTTGAGCTGCGGATCCATTCTCTAGCACGGAGGCGGTCCATGGATGGTGAACTCCGGACCAGGTATTAAAATCGCAATGAGAGGATATCCGAGGACGATGAGGAGAATCGACTCATGACGCAACAGGCCCCGTCGACAGAAAGCGCTTCGCTTCCCCGCTGGCGTCCCCTTTCGGCGGTGGATCGCCGGGTATTGGGTGTGCTGATTGAAAAAGCGAAGACTACCCCCGACTATTACCCGATGTCGGCGCACGCGATTTGTGCCGGCTGCAATCAGAAGAATAATCGCGACCCGATCATGCAACTTACTCAAGAGGATGTTGAAGAATCCTTGGAACGCCTTCGTCACTACGGAGCCGTGGGAATGGTGGAGGGGGGCGGTCGGGTCATCAAATACCGACATTACGGCTACGAGTGGTTGGGGGTGAATAAGGTCGAATTGGCGGTCATGGCGGAACTTTTGCTTCGCGGCCCTCAAACCGAAGGGCAGCTTCGAGCGCGAGTTAGTCGGATGGAGCCGATCGCCGAATTGTCCCAGTTGCGTACCATCCTTCAGGACCTGAAGCAAAAAGGCTTGGTGACCTCACTGACCCCCGAGACCCGAGGACATGTGGTTAGCCATACGCTGTATCCGCGCGAGGAATTGGAAAGGTTGAAGGCAAGCCATAGCACTTGGCGCTTGGCGGAATCTGGAGCGGAGGTCCATTCCGGTCCGCAGGCACAAGTTTCCGTCTCGCAAAGCGAAGCACAAAGCCCCGCGGCTTTGTCGACAATTCCGGAGGCACGTCCAAGCTTTGGAAGACCGGTATCAGCCGGCGGTGGTGAATCGCATCCACTTGGCCCAGAATTGCAACGAGAGATGGCGTTGATCCACAAAGAGTTGGGGGAAATTCGGGAGGAACTCGTTTCGTGCGTGGCCGCGATGCGAAATTTGGAGCGTGAAGTGGTGGCTTTGCGGCGTCAATTAGAAGGACTGATTTAGGGACCTCAAGAACCCTGAAACAAGTCGATGACCGACGCATCGAGAGAAACCTCGCTTCTTGGTTTTGCATCGGCTCACTTGCTCGGGATTGCCGGGCTAAAGTCATAAGATTTGGCCATCGGATCTGGACCGGGAATGTTTGAATACCGGAATACGGGGATATTTCTTCCGAGTCTACGGGTTTACGCAGGGTCAATTTTGGGCGACGGTATTTAGGAGTTTTCTTTGGTCAGCAAGTGAATTTGGGCCCGCGGTCAAGAGAGGCTTTGGAGCAGAGTTCAAACCCGTGCTCTCATCGGGGCACCTCGGAGGGCAGTACGTCGAATAGGGCCGGGTGTCGACTATTCGATCACCAAGTAGTAAAAATCAATGGCGGCGGCTCGCTTCGGATACAAGCAATTTCGTGAATCGAACCTCTAAAAACCGGTATTGCTCGCGATGCCAGAGACGCCGTGCCTTGGGTATGATCTCTTTATCTTGTCGGAGACGGCGTCTTTTTTTGGATGGCGAAACACTCCAAAAGATGGTAAGAATTCGGTAGGTACCTCCGAAAATTGCATTGAAGGGCTTATCGTTCCGTCAACAGATTAGTCAACAGATTAGATTCTATAAGACGCCCAACGAGAGAACTCCGGTTTGAGGTTTGCCCCTCGAAAAACTGGCCTCTGTCGCCGATGGTAATTGCCAGCAGTAGGTCGTCAGGTTAGTTTACGGATTGGCCGACTTCCCAATGAACTTATGTTCTGCCGAGGAATGAACTCATGTTCTGCCGAGGTAAGAAGCGGTTGATTGTGCTTACGGCAAAACCTAACTTCCTTCTGGGGGTGACTCGAGTTACTTGATATTCAACCGAGGTAGACGCCGTTATTGGTTGAGTCTCACTTAAGCGAGCCCAAGCATGATAAAGTTCATCAACTCGATTGCTAATTTGATCAGTTCGATAATCTTGATCGTTGTAGTCGTGTTTATCGCCTGGGGTGGGGCGAAAATCTACGACATGTTGACGCTTCAAGAACGAATGAAAGCAGATCTTGAGAAAAAGGATCGCCAAATCGAGGAATTTCGGACGAAAATCGAGGAGCAAAACGCCGAAATTGAACGGCAGGAAGCCCGAATCCAGCAATTGGAGACGGCTAATCGCCTCCTGAAGGTGGAACGCCGAGTTGCCCTCGTGGATGTGTTGTCTCAGGTGGGTTCACGCGAAACGGGGGATTTGAAAACCAAGTTTGCGTTCGTGGAATTGGGCCCGGATGGTCGCCCCTTGCATCCGCCGAAGGAATTTACGATCGGAGGCGATCTGCTTTATGTGGATTCCTGGGTCATCAAGTTCCTTGATGAGTATGTGGAGCTGGGCGACCCACTTCGTGCAGCTTCACTTTGCTTGTTCCGTCGGCTTTTCGGCGAAAAGCAGGCACCGGAGGAAGGATTCCCGCTGGATGCTCCCGGCACCGCCCCCGAGGTGTATCGCGCAGGTGGCGAAATGACGGCCTTCGAGCAGGAAATTTGGGGGAAATTTTGGGAGTATGCGAATAATCCAGAAGCGGCCCGAGAAAAGGGTGTGCGTGCCGCGCATGGTGAGGCTCCTTCCATGAAATTGGTCCCCGGCAAGCGGTACCGATTGGAACTACGAGCCTCTGGGGGACTTAGCTTTGTTTTGGAGGGCGATAGTCCGATGGGCTCCGGACGTCCCTCCGCATGAGGCGGCTTTCCCTTGAGACCTTCTTGCAGAGATTGAAGGGGTGTCAACCACGCGGAAGCTTTCACGCCGTGTACCGCCAGGAAACGAAACCTAAATCGGTACAACGAAGGCCAACAACCATTCGTATCCGACTGTCTACCCCCCGCCGCTTTTCACACATTTTCACACAGAGTTCTGCCCAGTTTTTGATGTGGGTCAGAGTTCTCGATTCAAGGTCCGATTTTCCGCGGCTGCTTCGGAGATCGAACTTGTCTGATTAAGCCCCGGGTACTGTTTAGATCAATGGGGCAAATGAGGCCGGTTTAAATCATCGGGGCAGATGAGGTCGGTCTGCCGCCCGAATCTCCCCATCCCCCGATATCGGCGGTTTCCCTGTAATTTTCTTTTCCCAGGATGAAGCCCGCTACCCTACGGATTAACGAGGCCAAAAATCGGCCCGAGTGCTTGCTACCGCTGCTTGCCGAATGCCGGAGTCATAAAGCGTTCCCCCATCGCATTCACCGTTGGATATAATCGGAGTACCGTTATAGGCGGGGGTTACCCCAAAAGTAAAAGCCAAACGAGCTTGCACAAAATTTCTGCTAGTCAACCTTTGCCACTTCCATGCAATCCGAACTCAAACAAAAGCTTACGCTCGCTCATAGTCCCGATGCCGACGACGCCTTCATGTTCTACGCCATTACTCGCGCACGGATCGACCTGGGCCCCTATGAATTCGTCCATGTTTTGGCGGACATTGAGTCGCTCAATCGGGCGGCATTGACTAGCCGTTATGACTTGACCGCCATCAGCCTGCACGCCTACGCGTACGTGCATCATCGCTATCTGCTGCTGGATTGCGGAGCAAGTGTTGGCGAAGGCTATGGGCCGGTGTTGGTGGCCCGGGCCGATTGCTTGGGTAAAGACCCGGCAAGCTTGTCGATCGCGATACCGGGGACCTGGACGACGGCATTCCTGGTCTTACGCCTGTTTTTGTCAAAGCCTTTCCACTACGTGGAGGTGCCCTTCGAGAAGATCCTCGATGCGGTAAACACCGGGCATTTCGACGGCAAACCGGTGGAGGCGGGGCTGGTCATTCACGAAGGCCAATTGACGTATAGCACTCAAGGACTCCATCTTGTGGCCGACTTGGGGCGATGGTGGCAGAACCGCACCGGCTTGCCACTTCCGCTGGGGCTAAATGCCGTCCGGGCCACACTTCCTCCGCCGATGCACGGCGACCTTCAACGTCTCCTGCGCAATAGTATCCGGTTTGCCCTCGAGAATCGGGAAGAAGCACTCGATTTTGCTCAACAGTTTGCCCGCGGGCTTGACCGTGCGGCCCTTGCACGATTCGTCGATATGTACGTCAATCGCTGGACGGTAACCCTCGGAGAGCAAGGCAGGGAAGCGGTCGCCGCCCTACTGGAAGCCGGTTACCACCACGGGCTTTTGCCCGAATATATCGAGCCGAGATTCGTCGAAGTGATAGAATGAGGACGCAAGATTCGATCGCCGCTACCACCGGCTGAATTCGGGCAAAGCATGTTTAGAAATACGCGGCCTCGAACATTTCGCCGGAAGCCGCCCCTGCCGATGGGCTCAAATTTCCGACGGCGGAATTGATCCGCTGCGAGCTTTTCAATCTTGACTTTAGCCGGCGGATAAACGGCTCCAGAGTTTCCCGAGGGAGAAGCCTCTACATCACACCGTGTTTTCGCGTACGGGGGGCATGGTGAACCGGACTCCCGGGCAACGGGAGAATCCTCCGCATCCTGCCGTTTTATCACTTACCGCCGCCCACCGCTTTCCCGATATTGATCCTCGCGCGAGATCCTCTTCATCAGAGCGGTTTACAACACAGCACTGCGGCTTCCCCGCATCATTGCCAACTGGATGCCGGAAAATTACGGTTTGAAATAATCCGGCTCGTTACCGGGCCGCCACTTAATGTTGCACCCTAAGCTGGGTTTTTGCTCGATTGTTATGGGTTTATCCGCTAGGACGGCGTCCAACGCCGCGCGGAGGTCAGCCCCGGTCACCGGAACAGCGTTCCCCGGGCGGCTATCGTCCATTTGCCCCCGGTACACCAAGCGTCGCTGCCGATCGAAGACAAAGAAATCGGGCGTGCAGGCTGCCCGATACGCCTTGGCTACCTCTTGAGTTTCATCATACAGATAAGGAAACTTGTAGCCGCGGATTCGTATTTCCTCCGCCATCTTTTCCGGGGAATCCTCTGGAAATTCCTGCCAATTGTTGGAGTTGATCCCCAGCACGGCTACTCCCCGCTCCATGTATTCGCTGGTAAGCCGGGCCAATTCCTCGGCAACATGCTTCACATAAGGGCAGTGATTGCAAAGGAAGATCACCAACAGGACCGGTTTGTCCGCGAAATCCACCAGCGAATAGATTCGTCCACTCGGGTCCGGAAGACAAAAGTCCGGAGCTTGGGTACCCAGCGGCAACATCGTGCTCAAAGTGCGAACCATCCTCAGCCTCTCCCTCTTTGGTTGGAGTCAAATCCCTCAAGATGCCTTCGTTTGCAAATTCAGTAAGCTATTTCGAAAGTTTGAAACGACACCTTGCCCTGACACCAAATAAAAGGCGTCCTACCGGCGACAGACGAAAGGTCTCAAAACGCGGCCAATACCGCCGGAAGCACTCGGGGTGCCACGAAAACCACTGAATGCCGTTTGCCGCCGGGGGCTAACCATGTTAGTCGATACCGCATCCAAAGAGTTCGCAAAGTTCACCGATAGCCGCAGGGGGACAACGAAGCCGGTAGGAGAAAAAAGTCTGGAACCTGGCCGCGCGGCTACCTATCCTGCGTTCGCCGAAATAACCAATTGTGCCTAGATATTATGCCTAAATATTATAACAAAAAGCAAGAATGCGTGAAGAGCCCCCGATCGATCCAGACTCAGCTAATGTACAATCCGCCGCAAATCTTTCGCCGAGAATTCGCGGGGTTTCGCCGCGGGGCCACCCCCGTTTGGCGGCCGCGCTTTGATCTTCAAACCGGGGGATTATGCAGCGATTCTCCCCATTTTTACCGGCCTTGCCCCCAGGGGAAAGCACATTACGAGCACGAAACAAAAACGAGCGATTCGCCGTGGTCGGGCCCCGACGGGTCAGCACCTTGCTGAGATCCGCGTCATGAGTCCGAATGAGCGTGCCGCGGCCCCCCGAGGAAGCACCGGTTGTCTGCGACTCTTGTGCCTCGTAGACCGGCTGGTTCCGCCCCGCTGAAAAAGCGTTAAAAAATTCCGCGGGATTACTCGCGACCTTGACCAAAAACGATCACCGAAGGGGATCTTTATTACGGGAATGTGGGCAAAAAACCGCGGAACGTGGCCGGAAAGCCGCAACTTGCAACTCAATCGCGCCAGAAAGTCACCGCTATTCGATCAGCTCGGCAGTAAGCTCCAACCTTCTCGATAAGGCCGGCGGATAAACGCGTCGGCCTCGGGGCAATTCTTTGCCTTTAGCGCACCTGGGTCCCATTCCAGCTTCGTTTTCGCCCGGAAGGCCACCGTGCCCAGCAGATTGTGCTCGATCAGTTTGCCGGCATAAACGAAATTGCACAGGGTGGGGCTTCCGGTCTTGCAAGCCTGGATCCATTCCGCGTAATGTCCCGGCGAGCTGGGGATCCAAGGTTGAGGCGGCTCGAAATCTTTGAAGTGATCTTCCGGGAGGAGGACCTTCCGCGAATAGTCGGCCAAAAGCATCCCCTTTTCCCCGACGAACATTACGCCAATCCCCCACTTGCTGAGGTCATGACCCGGCGGCGACGGTGGCCGCTGGATTCCGTCGTACCACGTGAGCCGAACTGCCGGGCGATCCCCTTTAGCAGGGTGCTCCCAACGGGCGATGAGCCAGTGAGGATAAGCCTCCGGATTATGGTGAGAACCCTCTGCCTCCACGGTAAGCGGATCGCCTAAATCCAAGGCCCAAAACGGCAAGTCGATGAGGTGGCTCCCCATATCCCCGAGGCAGCCGTTGCCAAAGTCCCACCACTGTTCCCACACCGTGCAACCGGGCAAATAACTTGGATGATAGGGCCGCCAGGGAGCCGGTCCCAGCCAAAGATCCCACTCCAAGTATTCTGGCACAGGCGGTTCGTCTTTCGGCCGGGTAGGACTAGGTCCAATCCGTCCGCACCAAACGTGGACTTCGTGCACGGGGCCAATCGCGCCGGATTTGACCAGCTCCACTACCCGGCGATAGTGATCCGTGGCGTGCATCTGCGTCCCATGCTGCGTGGCCACGCCGGTCTGCTGGCAGAGTTCTTGGACCACCCGGGCCTCATACACCGAGTGGGCCAACGGCTTTTCGCAAAACACCCCAAGTCCCCGCTTCATTGCCCAGCAACTGGCCGGTGCATGGGTGTGGTCCGTGGTGCTGATGACCACGGCATCTAGCCCTTTTTGATCGAGGAGTTTCCTCCAATCCACATAGGTTTGCGCGTCGGGATACTTCTGCGCGGCCTCGGCCAGACGCCGGCGATCTACGTCGCAGAGGGCCACGATATTCTCGCTTTTGACTCTTTCCGTATTGGCCGCGCCCTGGCCGCCGACTCCAATGATGCCGATGTTGAGCTTGTCGTTCGCCGTAGTTTTGGCGATCGCTCCTCGATGCGCGGGGATCCAAAGAGCACCTGTGACCCAAGCAGCCGCCGTCAGGAATTTGCGCCGCGAGCTTCCCGGTCTTTTAGGCCGATTGTTCATGACCACGCTCCTTTCAAGCCAGAATTCACAGCAAAATCGCAAGCCGCCGTTTGTCGAGAGGTTTTGTTTCCAGCTCTATCAAGCTGCCATCACGAACAGGTACCGAAAAATTTCTCTAAAATTTCTCTGAAGAGTGCAAAAGCCCTTCACCGTTGTTCCGACCTGCCGCCAGAGTATCGCGAGTTCAATCGCGGGCTCATCGGTCCGACCTAATCCCCGCCGGATTCCGGGGCCCTTCGTGCGGAGTTATGGCCCTGTTTTAGGCAGGTCATCCAAACGTGCACACCAACACGGGGTTGCCGGCCGCGGGGAGTCAATCGTTAGGAAGGCAATTTTTGTGCGTGTCGGGCGCGCGAGATATTCTTGCCAGTTCACGGTCGCTTTCTCGTCACCGAGCTGCGGAATGAATCGGGCTAAGCTCCGGACCTGAGGCCATATAATGGTGATATTCGTTGTCCAATTCGGCGAGTTGCTTTCCCGTGTATCGCGAAAGACTCAGCAGATCGTCACGGCCACTGTATACGGCATTTAAATAAGCAATCAGGCCGTCGCGGTACCGTCCGTAATCATGATGCATGAAGAACTGGGCAAGTCCGGCACATTGAGTATAGAGCATCCCCAAATCCGGGTAGGTTTGAAATTGTTCCATTCCCAGGCTGACCAATTTCTCCAAAGGGAGATATTCGTTCCTATGCACGAGCCGGTAGCAGGCATCCTTGACCCGCTGCGCCTCCCAGCCGCCCAGTACGTGATAATCCCCCTGCGTGCGAAGCGTTTCCATGTAGAGGGCTACAGCCTCGAGGATCCAAAAATTCTGACGTAACCCCGCTTGCGAACTAGTAGGACGCGCTTCAGCAAAAAGCTGGTGGGTAGCCTCGTGATAGACGGTGGTCCAATCGGGAGGATCGCTTACGAAAAAATAGGCTGTGCGGTTTTGGCCAAAATATACTCCCGTGATGTTCACCCGGTCAACCGCCGGCAATGCCGCCCGAAGACCATTTCGAAAGTCTTCTTGACTGCGAAAGTACACAACCCGTTTTTTGGCGACGGTGGGTAGGCCCGTTCGCGACCGGGCATCGAATAGGCTCATAATCTGCGCCTCATTGGCGTAAAAGCGGACGAAAAGCTGCCGCCAGACCGAGAAAAGTCGTTCGAGTTCGTTGGCCATCACAATGCCGGCTTCCAATCCGGCATTGGTTCGAATGAGGTAGTGCTCCGTCTCGATATCCCAACCGTTGTGGATATCGCTTCGCAACTGCTCGACCTCCTCGGCCGGCAGCCAGCGGTCGTTGATAGGCCGCAAGCCGTTTTCGTATCGATTGCGATGCGCGGCGGGAATCCATCCGAATTTCTCATGCCAGATATCCCCGCTTCGCAGCCGGCGCACTTCGTAAGCGGTACGCCACTGACCTTGGTAAGGTTGAAAGCCGAGAATTCGACGAATCGTCTCGTGGTCCGGGTTTTCGCGCAGAGCATCCAATAAGCACTCGAAGGCCAAAGCCGCCCGTTGGGCTCGGATGGCTCGTCGGGCAAGTTCGAATAGTGCCGCCGCTTGATCCCGGCGAAGCCGAGCAAATCGGGCATGCCATTCCGCCGCCGGCCCCGTCACCCCCGAGGGTGGGGCCAGGGAATTCGTCTCCCGAGGTAGAACCGGCATATACAGCTTATGAGGATCCGGAGGATGGAACCAGTGTCGCGTGCGCGCTGCAAGTTCCGGCAAGTTTTGGCTTTCGCACCAGGCTGCAAGGTCGGTCAACTGCTGGCGATATTTTTCCTGAAGTTGGAGCCGCGTCTGAATCAGCTCATTCGCCCAAACGGGGATTGGGCTCGCCACAATGGCCGCCAATAGGGCTCCGAGGATCGCGCCCCTTGGCTTGACAGGGCAACTCTTTCGTGCAGCCGTCAACCCGGTTGCCGAAGCTGCAATCGGGATCACACCACGAGGTCGATAATCTTTCATCGAAGTATTTGCGGAGCTATTTCCTAAAAAGGGTTAATTTCGTACAGGGGTAAATGTGTACCAGACTACCGACCTTAGCAGAAGCACGGTTTCGATGCCGGTAGCCCGAGCCGTCTGTCGACCGCCCTCGCCATGTGCCGCATTGACACGCAAGGTTGCGAGGCGCGATACTGCGCTCTCTTCGATTTTCCCTCAGTTTCCGTCAAATCCCTAAAACGAGTTTCCATCAAATCCCTAAACGATTTGTACCTTCGCTTGCGTTTGGACCTCAAAGTTAGTCTACCACTTGGAAGCGTGAGATAACATGCTCCGAGCTTCCCAGGGTTTCCCTTGGGCGCACACGGCAGATCATGCCCCTCCTTCCGGCGTGCGATCAGAACCCAAAACAATCGGGCAACTGGTCAAATAATCGGAGAACTGGTCACGGCTTTTGCGAGAATCGGGAAACCGTTTTACGGTGAGAGTTCGCGGAAGGCGGCTGTGCCCCAAGAAGTCGCCAACGCTTCAGGAGAACGCTGCAGGAGTGTTTGGTACCTGCGGCCCGAGGCTTCTTTCGCAGGCCAATCCGCGCGACTATAAAAGGTGATAAAACCGTTATGACTTGAGCCTAACTTAAAAAACCATCGCTCAATCATACGGAATCCTGATCACTGTTTTCGCTTTATAGGGGACGACACTATGCGACGGCAACTCAAGATCATCACCGTGCTCCGGATGATCGGCGCCGGCCTATTGCTTGCATCGACGGCACTATCCAGTTCGGCTCAGCGACTGGGTACAGGCACCTTGGCCGAAGCAGCCGGCCCGAGGGTGGTCAAAAAACTGCTCGGTGAAGAGAAGACCGGGCCCAATCTGCTTCAACCGGACCGCTGGCGACCCTGGCAGCTCGGCTTTGACCGGAAAGGAGACGTGTTTATTTGCGACAATGGCCAGGACACACAAGCCCAACGCGGGGTGAGCCAGACGGTGATCCTCAATCAGAAGCAGCCGGAGCCTTTACTGGCGGTTGCCTGGAGCAAGGCGGAAGGAGTTACCGGTTCGCCTGATAGCAATTATTCGCTCTATTTGGATTTAACGTATCAGGACGGCACACCCTTGTGGGACCAAATCGCCCCGTTCGCTACCGGAACCCATGATTGGCAGCGGGTGGAGGTACTTGTTTTTCCAGAAAAACCTGTGCGCGCAGTCAGCTTTCATATGTTACTCCGCTCGCACGGGGGAAAGGCATATTTCCGGGATCCGGCGCTGCGGGTAATTCGCGTGCCGGAATTTGCAGCCCTTTTCGATGCCGTACCGGTCGAAGTCCCCTCGCAGATCGACGAAGGCTTCCAGCTCCGCGATGTAGCCGCCAATTCCGCTTATTTACGGTTAGAAAAGCAGGCGCTCGGTATTCGCATGGATTGCCGCACTTATCAGAAAGCCGGTGCGACCTTCTTTGATGTCACCTTGCGGGAAACAACCGGCCGAGACCGCGCGGTCTGTCTGATTTATAGCATTCCGGTTCCTCCACAGGGACTTCGCTGGTTTCAAGATCCGCGCTCTACGGTGGATGTTCTCCCCATGCGGGAATACATGAACAGCACCTCGTGGCGCTGCGGCAGCAACGGACGGCTAAGCCGATACCCCTTGGGGGCGGTGGGTACACCGACTCAAGGGATCGCTTTGGGAATCGATATGACGCAGCCGGCTTTCTTCCGGACCGGCTACCATGCGGCAACGCGCGAGCTTTTCTTGGCTTATGACTTGGGATTTGCGCCGGAAAAACCGGAAGCCAAATTGCGATTTTGTCGCTTCGAATTCGACCCGAAGCATGGTTTCCGTGGAGCCTTGAGCCGTTACTACGAGCTATTCCCGGAGGCTTTTACGGTTCGCGTTCCCAAACAGGGGCTCTGGATGCCCTTTTTCAAGATTAGCGAGGTGCAGGGTTGGGAGGACTTTGGCTTCTGCTTTAAAGAAGGAAATAACGAAACGGCATGGGACGATGCCCACGGGATCATCACCTTCCGCTATACAGAACCGATGACGTGGTGGATGCCGATGAAACCCGAATTGCCCCGAACGTATCAAGCCGCCTTGCAGGAGGCCAAACGTTTGGCGGAACAAAAACACCGCTCCGCATTAGCTCTTTTCACCAGTGGCTTTCATAACGAGCAGGGGGAGTTTCCCGCACGCTTTCTGGATACTCCCTGGTGTAATGGAGCTGTTTGGAGCATGAACTCGATGCCGGGCATTTCCGGCGAAGTGACTGACTTTCGGAACAAGTGGAGTTCCCAGATCATTGAAACGCTTTACATCCAGAAACGTGGCGGCGAGCTCGACGGGGAATATGTTGATTCTAGCGAAGGTTATGTCACGGACGAATTGGATTTTCGTCGCGATCATTTCGCTGCTGCCCGAACCCCGCTGGTGTTTTCCAGAGAAAGCGGCAAACCGGCGATCTTTCGCGGCTTGATCGTCTTCGAATATGTGCAGGCCATCGCGCACGATATGCACGGGATGGGGAAATTGATGATGGCCAACGGAACTCCAGGCCGCTTGTGCTGGTTGGTCCCCTATTTGGACGTGCTGGGCACGGAAACCGATTGGCATCGCAATGGCCGCTGGAGCCCGATGTCCGATGCCGAACTTCTGTACCGACGATCCCTGTGCAAGGGCAAGCCCTACTGCTTTTTGATGAATACGGATTTCGACCAATTCTCGCCGGAGCTAGTGGAAAGGTACATGCAGCGGGCACTGGCTTATGGGATGTTCCCGGGGTTTTTTAGCCCCAATGCATCTGAAGGGCATTACTTCAGTCGACCCGAACTGTACAATCGCGATCGCGCGCTCTTTCGCCGTTATGTTCCGCTGTGTAAAGCGGTAGCGGAGGCAGGCTGGGAACCGATCACTTTGGCCGAAACCGACCATCCGCGGGTCTACGTGGAGCGCTTTGGTCAGAAATACCTTACGGTTTTCAACGATGATCGGGACCAGCACACCGTAACGATCACCTACCAGGGCAATCCGCCCGTCAAATCCCGGGAGCTTGTAAGCGGACAGGTTCTATCCTGGGCAAATGGGCGAACCAAACTACGTTTATCTCCCGAGGAAGTGGCGGTTATCGAGCTGATGAGCGAAAAGGATTGACCGGGCGTAGCACCGCCCCGAACCCCCCCTCAATCGGCAGCTAAAGATCGGGTTTTCATGCCGGAATTCCAGTTCTCTTGCCAGAAGTAGCCTACCTCCGGAAAGAGAGATTGCCGGAAGATCGGTCATATAGTTCATCACGGTTGAGCGTGCGCTCCCCGATGGTGTTCAACAGCAAGGTTGCTGTGCTGAGAGCTGAGCACTCCGCTCCTGCCAAGCTGTCGGCTTCAAGTCAGCTAACAACGATTCGCGCGGCAGCGGATCGCAAAGTCCCGCCACTTGCTGGGTAAACGAGAATTTGCAATGAGCCGGTAAAAGCTTCGTTTTCGTCGATCATCGGATCTCGGCAGATTTATCCGTGATGAGATCTCGGCAAATTAATGCGTCATGAGATCTCGGCAGATTCAGCCGTATCGCAGATCATGGAAGATGCCAATCTCGCGAATCAACAGCTAAAGCGCACCGCTAGCCGAGTCAGCAGTTCGGTTGCCGGGAGCACTCAATCGGGACGCTATTGAGAAGCAAAGGATCGCAAACTCGATCGTAATGGGGGGGACGACTTCAAGTTTTCCGGTCTTCTTTCGGAAGGAGTCGCTCCAGAAGTTCGATTAGAAGTTCGTAGTCATACACAGCCCCCCGCCAAGGGCCGCCGCTTAGTTGCTGTAAGATGGCCCAAAAGTGCGTCTCAGGTGGTAGCTGCGGGTCCGGTGAAACCGCCGGATTCGACGGGCGTTCTGCCAGAATTCGAGCTCCTTCGGCAGGATCAAACTCACGCTCCTCGGTACCCACGAAATCGACGCTTCCGGTAAGAAGCCGGGTATCGATGACGATGCGAACTTTATCCCCGTCGCGGAGTTTGGCGATCGGCCCGCCGGCAAGCGCTTCTGGGGTAATCCACCCGATGCATGGCCCGGTGCTCACCCCGGAAAACCTCGCGTCGGTGAGCACCGCCACCTCGTGCCCCCAAGAGAGGTAAGTCAGGCCCGAGGTCACCTGAAAGATTTCTTCCATACCGGCCCCCAAAGGTCCGCGGGCGATCAACACCAGTACATCCCCCGGCCGAACCGCTCGCGGGCCTTCGCCTTTGATGGCGGCAATTGCCTCCTTTTCCCGGGTAAATACCCGGGCCGGCCCCGTTTTCCGATAAACTCCGTCGCTGCCGAGCAATTCGCGGCGTATCGCGGTACTTTTAATCACGGAACCACCGGGTGCCAAATTCCCGCGGGGAAAGCAAATCGTGCTGGTGATCCCCAGCCGTTGGGCCCCTTCAGGGGTGAGGATGACCTGATCGGGATCGATATTCTCCTGTTCCTGGAGGATTCGCCGAACCCGCTGGCGATGCGGAGAGCGTTGCCACCAATCCAAAACTTGGCCCAAACGCAGTCCGCTGACCGTTAACACGTCTTCGTGCAGAAGCCCGAGTTTTCGCAATTGAAGCATGACTTCCGGCACACCCCCGGCAAGGAAGACAAATAGCGTGGGGAAGTTGACCGGACCATTCGGCAGCACGGAAACGATCCGTGGCACCCGGCGATTAATGCGCTCCCAATCTTCGAGGCTGGGGCGCGGTAATTGGGCCGCGAATGCTACTGCCGGCAAATGGAGCAGAAAATTCGTCGATCCGCCGAAGGCCGCAAAGCAGACCATCGCATTTTCCACAGCCTTTTCGGTCAGGATCTCTGCAAGGGGAATCCTCCTTCGGAAAAGCTCCATCAGGGCGGCGCCGCTTCGTCGGGCCAAATCGAGCCACAAATCTTGGCCACTGGGAGCCAAGGCTGCATGGGGGAGGGTTAGTCCTAATGCTTCTGCGATCACTTGCCCGGTTGCCGCCGTCCCCAGGAAATGGCACCCCCCACCACCTGAAGCGCAGACCCGGCATCCGAGCCGAGCCGCCTCTTCCAAGGAAAGCTCTCCGTGGACATATCGTGTGCCGATGGCTTGGATTCGGCCGGTATCCTCGCCGCTATCCGAGGGGAGCATTACCCCGCCGGGCACAATGAGCCCAGGGAGGTGTTTGTGCCGGGCGAGGGCCATCATCACGGCGGGCAAGCCTTTGTCGCAGCTCGCTACCCCCACTACACCACAGGCTTGCGGGATGGAGCGCAAAAGTCGCCCAAATACCACCGCTGCATCGTTCCGATAAGCCAAGCTATCGAACATCCCGGCGGTGCCCTGAGTCCGACCGTCGCAGGGGTCAGAAACATAAGCCGCGTAAGGGAGCCCTCCGTGTGCGGATATGCTTTCGGCAACGGCGGCTACCGCTTCGCGCAACTCCCAATGTCCGCTGTGATAGCCCAAGGCGATCGGCCGACCGGCTTCGGCCCTCAATCCCCCCAAGGTGCTCAGAATCACGAATTGGGGACGATCCACCTCCGATGGATTCCACCCCATGCCGACATCCTGCACCATACCGAATAGATCCCCACTCGGACGGTGGCGAAGGAGGGCATCGGTTAGCGGCAGTTCACCGGCGGTTCCCGATCCCCGTGTTTGAAGCCGATAAACGTAATCGTATTCCGGTTCGAGTAGGCTTTGCATCATTCGGCCCAATGAAAGAATTGTGCGTTATCGAAAAGTTAAAAAGTCGTCAATCGCACCAAACCTTCGTGGAATCCACACCGCGTGAAATCCACCGCGGGACTTTAAGCTCAGCATGCAGTTGTTCGATGAGCCTGCCTGCGCAAACACCGCCGATACAAATGCGTCGGCTCCGTGACACCCTTAGACTCGGTAACACGCATGTGGTAAAAAGCCCTTTCGATGCGCGGGTAAAACGATGCCTTTGCAAAAGGCATCGCGCGCACCTTGCAATTTAATATCCACGAGGCTTTCAACTTACGTTTTTGACGGCACCGCCGCAAGCGTGGGACTGTCCCAGCTTATTGGCGGTTTCCGCCCCGGGTACGGGAAAAAAGTGATGTCTTGGCAGAATGGAGGGAGCCTTGTGACAAGTTCCGTGCGGGTCCGCAGAACGAGAAATTCGCGCATTAACGACACGATGAACAGCCGTTTCCCCATGGGATGCGGGAAAAAAGCGAATCTTGGCGAAATAGCGGTTGCCCCATGGTTGAAAGTCGGTCGGTGACAAGGATTTTGCCCACCGGGAGACGGGGCCTTTTCATCCGTTTCAGGGAATGGCTAAATTGGGGTTCGGTCATATCGAGGCCTCTTCCCGAATACGGCGAAAACATTTCTGGATGCTTGCTCTATCGCACACTTGCCCGAACCATAAAATTTGAGTCCGGGTAGTTGTTTCGGAAGTTGTTTCGGAAGATGAGTTAGAGACATCAAGAAAGTAAGTAGGAACCCTTCGACCAGGGCGCGAATCGCAGCCTG
>CAKZMM010000062.1 GCA_937128505.1 uncultured Thermogutta sp. | reverse complement strand
CACACACCCATCGAGCCGCAGAAGCAAATTGGCGTTGTACGCCCCGAAACCGCGCGATAGGCTACCAGTTTGCAGCAGCACCCGGGTGGCGTGGACATCCATTTTCTGTTTCGATTTTCTGTTTCGATTTGAATGATGATCACTAGCCAGGATTTTAGGTTGACAGGAGCTTTTGGTGCCCAACCCCCGATATTATGGGAGGTTCACGAAGCAACCGCGGGGGAGAATCAAAGATGCGTGAATAGCCGGCTGAACTAGGCGACAGTGAGCGGAGCGGGACATAACTGCTCACTTATGAGTTTCGTTGTCGCGGCTTTTACTTCGCGGCTTAGCTGCGAAAACTCGGGGAGTTGGCTGGGAGACCCGGAACCAAATTCGAGCGTCGCCGTGCGGAGGGAAAAGACTAAGGAAGAGTTTGATGCATTGTAGCAACGGGCGTCGCGGACTGGGACTGTGGATGTCGGGGAACGTAGGTTCTCAGCACGGCAGGGGATTCCCGATAGGTTTCGGCAGCATAGGAGTGCGTTGCAAGGTGTGGCAGTAATGGGGTGCGATATGGGTTGTGGCAGCAAAGGAGTGCGATGATGAGAAACGTTGTTGTGATCATTCCAGCGAGGCTTAATTCGACCCGTTTGTCCCGCAAAATGCTCCTCTCCGAGACCGGCAAACCCCTGGTGGTCCACACTTATGAAGCTGCTCTAAAAGCGAAATTGCCTTCAATGGTGGTGGTAGCGACGGATAGTCCGGAGATTCAGGACGCATTGCATCAGCACGGCGGTAAGGCGGTATTGACATCCCCCGACTTGGCAAGTGGAACGGACCGAGTAGCCGAGGTCGCCAGAAATTTAGTTCGCTCCGGGCTCTGTCCGGAGGTGGTAATCAACCTACAAGGTGATGAACCGGAGACCGATTCGTCATACATTGATCAACTTGCTGACCAATTGTTGCAAGATCACGATCTGGAAATGGGAACGCTGGCAGCCCCCATCTGTTCACCCGATCAATTTCAAGACCCTGCGTGTGTGAAAGTAGTAGTTGATCAGAGACAAAATGCTCTTTACTTCAGCCGTGCAACTATTCCTTATCCGCGTAATAATGGCTTTGAAGCAGCCTTATTCTCGGGGCCCCCTTCCGAAAGGGTTTTTCTCCAGCACATTGGGGTGTATGCTTATCGCTTAAGTGCACTTTTTGAATTTAGTCGGATGCCGGTTTCGCCTTTGGAGAAAATGGAGGGGCTAGAGCAGCTCCGTGCCCTGGAAGCGGGTTGGAAGATCCGGGTCGTTCGGATTGAGAAACATTTTCGGGGGATCGATACCCCGGAAGATTACCGCCGGTTTGTGGAGCGGTGGCAAAATCGCTACACTTTGGGAAAACAGCGTGATGTTACGCAGCCGCTTGTTCCCCTGGAACCCACGGGGGCAGGCGAACTCAATACTGTCGCAACCGATTCATTAGGCGGTAATTAGCGTTCCGCTTCCTAGAGGCGATTTGAAAAACTCATGCTGCTTGCCTTTAGCTTCACAGTAATCACGGCCGGATGGCAATTGGGAGAAGCCTCGGCCGTTGAAGGCTAACTGCCGAAATCAATTTCGCGCCGGCAACGGGTGCATATTTCGATGGGACGGACCAAGCATATTTTCGTTACAGGTGGGGTGGTCAGTTCTCTGGGAAAGGGGTTGACCAGCGCCTCGATCGGCATGCTACTACAGCGCCGGGGCTTATCGATTCGAATGCAAAAGTTCGATCCGTATATCAATGTCGACCCCGGCACGATGAGTCCGTATCAACATGGCGAGGTTTATGTTCTCGATGACGGAAGCGAAACCGACCTGGACCTTGGCCATTACGAGCGGTTTACAAATAGCCCATTGAGTCGGGACTCCAACTGGACCACAGGCCAGATTTATCAGGAGGTGATCAAGAAGGAGCGGCAAGGGGTATTCCTGGGCCAAACGGTACAGGTCATCCCCCATGTAACAAACGAGATTAAAGCCGCCATCTCCAAGCTTGCCGGCGATGATGTGGATGTGGTGATCACGGAAATCGGCGGAACGGTTGGCGACATCGAAAGTCAGCCATTTTTGGAAGCCATTCGGCAATTCGCTCTCGATGTCGGCAAGGAGAACTGTCTGTATATTCACCTCACTTTGATCCCTTACCTCCGTGCAGCCGATGAACTGAAGACCAAACCTACCCAGCACTCGGTGGGTCAATTGCGCCAGATCGGTATTCAGCCGGACATCCTCATTTGTCGGACCGAACGTCCCCTAGGGCCGGACGAACGAGCCAAGATTGCCCTTTTCTGCAATGTTCCTGTGGAAGCCGTCATTGAGGAGCGGGACAAAGATTTTTCGATCTATGAGGTCCCCTTGAGTTTGGTGGACCGAGGACTGGATGAGCTGATCGTAAGACGTCTGGGTCTCAAAGCGGGCAAGCCCCAGCTCGACGACTGGCGCGAGCTCCTTCATCGGATCCGCAATCCTAAGCACGAGGTGGCCGTCGCAGTGGTCGGCAAGTATGCCGAGCATCGAGATGCTTACAAGTCGATTTACGAGGCTTTGGATCACGGAGGTGTTGCCCACTATGCTCAAGTGCGGATCCAGCGGATCCATAGTCAGGCGATTGAGCGCGAAGGAGCCGAGCGCCTTCTTTCCGGCGTGGACGGTATCCTTGTTCCGGGGGGTTTTGGCGAGCGGGGAATAGAAGGAAAAATCCAGGCTATTCGATTTGCCCGGGAAAAACGGATCCCTTTTTTGGGCATCTGTTTGGGGATGCAATGCGCCATCATTGAGTTTGCCCGGAATGTGCTCGGTTGGCAAGCGGCAAACTCCACGGAGTTCAACAAGGACACTCCGTATCCCGTTATATGCCTACTAGATGAACAAATGAACATCACGCACAAAGGTGGCACCATGCGGCTGGGTGCCAAACCGACGAAGATCGTTCCGGGAACGACGGCCGAGGCATGTTATCGTCAACCGCTCGTTTGGGAGCGGCATCGGCATCGGTACGAATTTAATAATGCATATCGTGAGGTTTTTACTCAGGCAGGACTGACGGTTTCCGGCACCAGCCCTGATGGCAAACTGGTGGAGATCATTGAAGTTAAGGATCATCCGTGGTTTGTTGCTGTCCAGTTTCATCCGGAATTTAAGAGCAAACCGACCGCGGCGCATCCGCTATTCGCAGGATTCGTGGGCGCCGCCTTGCGACGCCGACTGGTGCCCACCACCTATACAGACTCCGAAATTAGAAACGAAGGGGGCGAAGCTGATCCGATGTTGACCGGTGCTCCCCCGAATAATGGGGAGGAAGCAGTCCGTAGATAAACACGTGGATCCCAGGGGGCGTAGGCGTAAGTGAAAACGCGGACACCTTTGCGCTAGCGAATAGTTGAGCCGCGAGTTTTGGCAGGCTCAACACGCAACGGATCCTGATTCTTCCATGATTTTTATCAGAATATAATTTCTCACGCTTTTAACCCGGATTCGAACATTGGGCACAAAAGACCGCGCCGAGCTCTTAACCATGCGGCAACATAAGGATTACACGGATTACAAAGTATCGCAACTGCGGGAGCATAGGAACTTAGACCGCCACCCGAAATCAACTGCGATGAGTTTCCAGCGGACTGGTATCCAAGATTGTTTTTGCTTCGTGGCGCACGCGGGATAGACTTGCCTGCCAGACAAACGTTAGAAACGTAAGATCGCACAACCTTTTGAACAAGAAGGAAAGCTCGAATGAGCTCGGGACAGCCTAAACCCGAAAAACGCATCATTATCGACGAGGATTGGAAGCAGAAAGTGGAGGCAGAACGCGAAGCCATCCGGCGTGGGCAGTCGGACGCTCAATCTGCCCCCGAGAAAACTCCGCCCAATGGACTTCAACCCGCTGAGCCTTCGCTTGAATACCTAATCAATATGCTGGCATTGCAAGCGATGCTCGCTTTGGGTATGGGGCCGAATCCGGTTTCCGGCAGGTACGAGATCAACCTATACCAAGCCCGGTTTTTCATCGACCTGCTAAGCGTTCTGGAGGAAAAGACAAAAGGGAATCGGACGCCTGCGGAAAGCGAACTCCTTGCCCAGGCCTTAAGCGACTTGCGGCTTTCTTATCTCAATGTCCATAAGGCGCTAGTGGCGCAATTTGGACCTGATTTCGAAACGAAGCTGGCGTCGCAAAAACCCCTGAAGGAGCCGTCGTGAAGGATCGCTAAGCCATTCCTCCCCAAGGCTTACCGGCACAAGCTAGTATTTTTATGGGCTGAAATTTTCCAGTCTTAATGCATGTGAGCCGCAAAGGCGCTTTGATTGACGCCATTCCCAGCCTGCAAGTGGGCGTTTTGCTTTGGGAAGTTGTCCACCCTTTTAATGAAGGCCTTTGATGAAGGAGCCTGGGTGGAGATCAGAAAACCTCGAATTTTAAACCCGGTGGAGAATTCGGAAATTTGAGGGGTCGGCTTGAAACCGTGCTGGCGCTAGCATCTTTCGAGATAAGAACAACCTCTTTAAGCTTGGCCCCCCAACCCGCCGTTGAACCTGCTCTAATCGGTCACTTCAATCGAGTTGATTACCTCGAGTTCTCCGGTGACCGACATGGCGGCATGTTGGGCCATTTGCTTCACATAAAAACTTCGGCATCGCCCGATCAAACGCACCCCCTGTGCATTAACGACCACCGCCAAGTTTTGAACGCGGTGACCCGTTTCTTCGCACACGGCTTTCTTGATGGTGCTTGCCAGCGATTCCGCGGCCTGAGCACTCAATGGCCTCCCTCCCCTTCCAATCGTGGTCCGGGAAATTCCCGCTGTTCTGGCCTCCATGGGCGGTCTCCTCGCCGTTGGGTAAAGCACGCCAATCCATCAACCCCCCGTATCCGCATTAGTTCAGGGCCGGCATTTGCATGGCAGCAGGGTGGGCCAACACGGAGGATGAACCGGCTCGATCCTTTGCTCTTACGATTGACCGTGTCTGCGCCTTCGGAGAATCCGCCACAAGATAAGTCGAGTCAAATCCAGGTGCTAAGTACTCGCTTTTTTCGGAGGCAAGCTTTCACCGGCGGACACAGACTTTCACCGGAAAATAATCCTACCCCCCAAGGAGCATGCGCTTAATTTTTCGCTCGGCGTAGGATCTCTCCGACCATTCAACCAACCGTCACAAACGCCAAGATTTAAGCTGCTCCGACAAACTTTACAGACTTAAAAAAGAAAGAAATCCTTCGATGACCGAAACTATGACGACCCCAATTCCCGGTTTTCTTCCCGCGGAAAAAGGAGCGTTAAGTGCCGCCGTTCCGTTAGCCGCATTTCGTTGAATGAAGCCGGGTAAGGATTGTCTTGAGCCCGAGTTGACCGACGCTCAATAGCAGCAGTATACGCGATAAAAAAGGAAAATAGTACGCTGCATAACACCCAATCAGCTCAAGATTGCTATCATTTCAGCCGCGATCGCCCCCAATAACGGCAAAGCGGAAAAAAGGGGCAAACTCAATCAAAAAGCGGCTTGCTTTATTAGAAAAAAACTTCCTTTCCGCCGGGCTCCTCGCCGTGTTGGTACCTTTTGCTACGCCTCGGGAACAATTAATTCGTTGACGAGTTGCAGCCCGGCCTGATCACAAATGGGAATCAATACTTCCTGAGCAAGCTGCTTAAAATAGAAGCTTGATACGACACCCGATAGGATTAGCTTTCCGTTTTCCTCTTGGACTCGGATCTCGCGAATTTCATGAATGGGGCTTCGCCTTAAAGCCCGTTCCGCACGTATACTTGCCGCCTCCAAAGCGGGAGAACTCACCATACCCCTTCCCTGCTCAAATCTCTAGCTCGTGCCGAGTGAACGCGGTTTCCTATCCTGATTCCCCACCACGCTTTCACGTAAACGATAAAACACATGATAAAAAACTGAATTTGTCGGGCGATAACAGAAAAGTTTTCGCTCTTGCCAAACCGAGGATGGCTCGCCCCAAACCCTACTGAAGTGAATCGCGTGAGCGACGCATTATTCGCCGGAGCCGAAACCGTAAAGAAACAGCTCGCTCCAACATTATTTCCGTCATAAGCCCGATAGGGGCTCAACAGTCACACAAACTTATACAAACCGCATTTTTTCCTCGAAACCACCGAAATTTATCGAAGCCAAGCCGCTTTTAATCTAAGGCATCGTGTCGTCCGCGGTCAAGTCCCGAAAGCCTAAATTACCCAAAAAATCAAAAAAATCTTCTCAGTCCACTCCTGCCGATGTTTTGCTCCCCAGATTCAGGAAACACGATTGTCCGTGCACCCGGGGGTTAGACGTTGGGAGCTAGTATTCTGGCGTGCAGGTGCGGCGATTGTCCGTGCACCCGGGGGTTAAAAGTTTTGCTCCCTAGAACCCCTCTCTATTTTCCGCATTCTTTTCAGCCACAGGGCAGCGGCTAATATTCTCAGGGCATCCAGCCCTTAATAAATACAAGGCCTCGGCCTAGGAGACAGAAACCCAAGCGGCAAGCGAAGCAACGTTACCTTAATCACGAGTCGGGTGTGGTTGTCCGAATGTCGCGGGCAAGCTGGGTTGCATCAATCCCTGCCTTTCAAAGGCTTCTGAAACCACGCGGCATCCCGCCTCAGCGCATTACGGCTGAATGACGGTGCCGCACCTCAGCCTCTGCCCAATTGCCGAGTCCTGAAGCACAGTTGGCGTGCAGAACAACACACAGTAAAGAATGGGAAGGAAGGGAGTTGCCGAAACCAAATTTCTCCGGCTAACCAAGTTACGGCGAGTTTGTCTCGGATTTGGAAATTGCGGTGATAGCCTCGCCCAACTGGAATCGCGCGCGATAAACGGCTTGCGGATCCGGCAGAATCTCCAGGGAATACCGCCCGTTGGCACTCGGGGTATGAACGAGATCCAGCATCGCTTTCAGAGCTTGCTCCAGTTCCGTTCGCAGCGAAGCAAAGCGGGGATTGCCGTCGATTCTCCGTAGCCATTGGCTTGCGATCCGGAGATATTCGAAGTCTTCAACCCCTTCGCGAGCTTGTTCGAGCCGGATCGAGCTAACCGGTCGATCAAATCCCAGGGGGCGCCCCGGGTAGATTAAGAAACCATCGCCATTCGGATATCTTACCCAATAGGTTCGGCCCGGCTGGTCGCTTTGTCGGATGAAGCTATGCCAGCCGAACCGATAGGGATCAAATGTATACCATGATACCCCCCAGAACTCGTAGGCCTCCGCGCCGTACTTAAAGCAATAGTACGGCAAAAGGCGTTCAATGGCCGCGTAAGGTGTATCGAGGCACATCTGACCGTCGGTGGTAAACCAAATCCGTTTGCCGCCAAGCCGCAACTCCTCAAGGGTCTGAACGGGTACCCGGCCGTCGTGCCCCACACCCCAAATGTCGAGCGCATCGCGCCAAGCGGGAAAATATCGCCACGTGCTGCTATAGATGAGAATTGAGGGGTCAACCTCGTGAATCATGTCGCAGAGTGCTTTCATTTGCACTCGGATCGGCTCCAAATGTTCGAAGGGTTCATCTGAGATATAAAGGATAAATCTGTCATCCCAGCCCTTTTCGCAAATATGATTCCAGAAAAGTCGAAGCATCTCCTGATACACGCGTTTATACTCGGGCTCAAGCCGCGAGCGATCTGCCTGCTCATAAGGCGGTTGGCCAGGATACGGTCGGATTCCGAAAAGAGCTTTAGGAGGGTGCCCCCAGCCAAAAAGGTAGAAATCCCGCGGGGTATAGGCCACCGGAAACCGGCAGGTTTCGAAATACCATTGGGCTGCCTTGTCGAAAGCACCGAAATCGGCCGTCACATGGCCAGCTTTGAATTGAAATCGCGGACCTGGATGAACAAGGTCCGCGCAAAGCCGTCGTTCGGCCAGAAAGCTACCGAGCTCTTGATAAGCCTCATCGAAAGGCGCACCCCAAAAACGGGCTCCCGGTCCCAAACGGACGTCGTAAATCGCGGGCAGGGAGGCCCGCTCCGGTAGCTCGAAATCCCAAACCCTCACCTCTAGCGGCAATTCTGCGACGTCTTGACCCGAGGATTCGTCCACCAATCGAAGACACCCGTGATAATCACCGGGCAACGTAGTCTTGGGGATGCGGAAAGTTAGCCAGATCGATTCCGTACGGTAGGCAGAGAGCTTAAACGAGGATGCCGGAAGCAAGGGGTCGGGCCACCAGCCCGGCCAGCCATCGCATCCGGGTAAGGAGTTAGGGATCTTTCGTTCCCAGGGTTGCGCCTGAACTTGATAATAATTGCTGGGGTAATCCACGGGAACGAAGCCGCAGTGGCTCACCTCGTATTGATCGAGGCATGCCCCCTGTACGTTGCGCGGGAGTTCCAGACGAACCGATACCTTTTCGATATCGCGTTTGCTCAAGACCGCTATTTGAGCCGACTCCCCTTCGCCCCGAGCTGCCGCCAGTCGAACCGCGGATCCTCCTGCCGGAGGCTCACGGGGGATTGTGTCGTGAAAGACTTTCTCGAGGGCCGGCACCTGCCAAGCGGTCACCACCTGAGCCAACCAATCAGGTCGGGCTTCTAAGCCAACCAATACACCCTCGATAGCCTCCACCACCAGGACGCCGTCGTGCCACAGGATTCCCGGGGCATTCGTGGTCAAATGAATTTCCAAAATCTCCGTATCATCGGGTATCGTCAAGACCCCCGCAAGGAGCGTCCAATCTTGGGAGCCGCGAAGCCCTGGGCCGATACTGGTCATCGGATTACTCTTTGAAAGTTCGCCTGTCCGAGTACGACGATGAAGGTGTACGCGGACCTCCCCCTGCTGCACATCTTGGCACTTTACCCATGCCGCAACGAGATAAGTTTTGCCGGGTTGTACCGCGACCCGTTGTCGCCACCCATACCAATTCCCACGGGGATTGCTCGATACCTGCAACCGAACACACCGGCGGCCCAAGCCAGGCAAACTCGCGTGATCGAAAGCCGCGACGACTCCTTCGCGTTCTTTTTCCAGAAGCCAGTCGGCGGGTAATTCGTCGCCGATTTCGAAGCTGGGATTTTTCACACGGTTCCAGGAACCGGTGAACAACTCTTCGTTTGGCCGAGTGGACGGATCGGAAAGCAGTTGAGAAGCCGAGAAATAAACGTAGAAGGTATTGACACTATTTTCGCGAATGCTCGTGGGAATCAGAAGCTTATCGCCGATCACGTGGTGCGCTATTGGTTTATTCTGAAAGTACACCGACAAGTTCTCTCGGTTCGGTCGGCCATGCAAATGAGCCCGCAGTCGGTTCAGCGGCACTAACACCACGGCCGAATCCACGAGTTGATCGTTTAAATTGAAGACTCGGATGGAAGCCCTGCCGAGCATAGCTTGACCGCCCAGCAACTCCGCGGGCCAAGAAGGCGAATCTCCCTGCGCCACTAGCGTCATCGTTTCAAGGGGGCCGAACGCTACCTCAAGCGGGCTAGTGTCCAAGAGTTCTAGGCGCACTCGATCAAACCAAGCGGTACCCGTACCTCGGAGGACCGTGCCCACACTTGCCCGGGTCGCATGTTGGGGTGCGGTGAACTCGTACTGAACTTCTTTCCAGGGGAAGGTGCCTTCTCCGGCCGAGATCACCGGTGCCAGGATCATCGGGTTCTGCGCATCGCCGACGTGAATATACCATCCGGCAATCCCTGTGACATTTTCCGCTCGAACCCAGCCCCGCAGGCGATATTTCGCCTTTCCGAGGATGGGAATACCTAATTGCCTTGTTGAAATCCAGGAGGGTTCCGCTTCCGGGGCTACGAGTGTTTTCAAACAGTACCATCCGGAAACGGGCGATTCCCGCGTCCATGCGACCTGGTGGGTAGCATCGCCCGGGTCGTGGCGCCAACCGGTTGGGGTGCCGTCGGCGCCGTGTTCAAAATCGCCGTTTACAAGTCCGGGCCGCTCAGAGAGGAATTCCGGCACCAACCAAGCCTGAGGGTTTTCGAAGTAGATGAATACCACAGCACTCTCATTTGGCGGGCAAGCGATTGGTACAACGAGCTTGAAGCCGGACCCGAGAACTCCCTCGAGCACCTCCTCACCCTGGGGTCCAAGGATCGAGAAAAGAAGCTCTCTGCCGCTGGAATCAACCACGCGAATGGTTCTCGCCTCAGTTCCCACTAAGTCCAATTCGTCGGGACCATGTCCAATAGGTATGCCCAAAGGGAAGCCGACGAGTTCACGAGCCGATGAGTTGCGCACCACGACTTGAACCCGCTTGGCCCAAAAACCTTGGCCTGCCAAATAAAGTGGATGATGCCATTTCACACTTGCCGGTGGGCTTGCGCTTTGTATAGCCGCATTTGGAAAGGCGAATAATTGCCAGCAGCTCAAGCCAAGAACGAAAACAAAACTTCGCGCCGCCATATTACATTTCCTTCTTATCACGTGGATGAAATTTAGGTACGCCATGCCTGAATTCTAATGGGCGGTTGCCGCGCTTTTGAGATCGCGAAAGCACCCTAGCCGAAACAACGAGAGCAGATCCCTCGATTGTCGGAGTGCGATCCTTCACCTTCAAAATAGCGGATAGCACCACGGGCACCGGAGCACAATGAAATCTTCCCTCAGCCAGCAAGCCGCTTTGTTGGTCCTTCGGCACTGTCCAAGTGCGACGCGCATCGTCAGAGCGACGAATCACAAGGTTTCCATAGTGCGACCAAGTTCCGATCAAATACAAACTACCGCGATGAACAAAAAGTGTGGACCAAAATTGTCCCAGAACCGTGGCAACCTGTTGCCAAGTTGCCCCGCGGTCACCGGAGATAAACACCTTGGTCACCGCCCGAGTATGCTCGCTGGAGCCGGGGCCGAATTCATCGTGCGATGCCGCATAAGTATCGTCCAACAAAATGGCTAAACTCGGCGAACCGATGTAGATCCCGGAGGACTTCGGGGAAGAATCGATCACTACGCCCGGCACTGGGGCCCAACAAACCGGCAGGAAGATAACCCAAAGGATCAACGAACCCCCCATCATGCCGCACACATGGTTGCGCATCTCTTGTCTCCTGAGGGATTGGACCTACTTTTGGCAAATTCTCAAAGGTCTCGATTTGTCCCGGATTTCGGAGTTATACCGAACGGATAGCAAATGGAATGCGGCACCGATCGCCGTTTTTTAAAATCGCAAACCCGGCCCGTTCAGCCATCAACTAACAATCATAGGTTCGGGGCGCACGATGATTACTTGCGGCCCCCCTTGCGCACTAAATGTTGTTGAGCCCAGGATCGTTAAACTTACTTCGATCATCCTAACGGACAAGGCGGCGCGAGCGGCCCTTGAGCGAATTTCACCACAAACTTTCGATCAATTCCACGGTGCGATCGACGAGGATATGGCCCCCTTCTGGCCCAATGCGTCCACTTTGGATCACGGCCCCATAGCCGCCCCCTCGTACGGCCCGCTCTGTGGGAAGGTAGCCCGCCGAACCGGTTAGTTGGATCACGAAGGTTTGAATAGCCGGACTCCGAGCCTTGATCTGGATTCCATAATCGGTAAAAAGCTCGAATTCGTTCGTGACCATGGCGACATCTCCCAGGCGGATGACGTGCAATTCCATGGAGAACGTTTCCACAATTCCTGCCATTTGTTTTTCGTACAAATCGACCACGCGCTGATGCCACAGATAATTCCATTTTTCCGCCGGTTTGTCGGCGAACTGCGCGGCCATTTGGCGGGCTCCGGCCGCTTCAGCTTCGGTAACCTGTCGATAAGGAAGCGCGACGGTCTCAACCAGGTGGCGGAGGATCACGCTGTCGTGCTTATCGTTTGCCGCCGGTTCATAGGCCTCCTCCCAACCGCGAGTAAGGCGTCGGGCAATCTCCTCTAATCGGCTTAGACCTCGGAGCCGCCGCATCCGATCATCGGCCGCTTTTGCATACATCAAGTGCGGGCTGATATCGCCGCCGGCACCAATCCAACCGAGGACCACAAGCCGCTCGCCGTGCTGGTTACGAAGAATTTCCCGAGCCGGATGCCAGAAGTCGGCATGAATCGTGGACATCCCCTCCACTTCTTGGGCCGGACAGGCGACGTTGATCGCCGTGGCAATCAGTTGGTCATTTGCATCCCAAAAAAAAAGCACCTCGAGGTTGTGATTCTCTGTGCTTTCCAGACCCCGGAATTCTGGAACATTCGTTGCCCCATACATCCGTGCCGTCCCATCGGCGTACACAGCTCGCCGGTTTTGGGCGATCACCGCTTGGCCCTGCCCCCAAGAGACTTTGCCGGGCTTTCGCGTAGACCAAGCGCGGGACACTGCCTCGGCGATTCGAGACGTCATCCACTGTGCATATTCACTTGGCCGCATGACGCCAGTTTCCGGAATCGCATACGTGCCCTCTTCGGTCACCGGAGCCGTATGAGTATGAGTGGCGCAGAGGAAGAGCTTTTGCGGATCAATATCGGGGTTTTTCTCGGTCACCTTTTTGCGGACCATCTCCGTAATGCCTTTCCGAATGACCACGATATCGCAAGAAACGATGACGGCCTGATCCAGTGCGTCCTTGCCCTTTCGCGACTGAAGCGCGAGGACGTTAGCCGTTAAGGGGGTGTCCACGCCTCTCGAGATGCGTAAGTGACGCTGCCCATCCAAAGCTACAGGTTGCGTGGGCGTAATGTCTATCGACGATACGCCCACCCACAGCTCCTGAGCGAAACTTGTTAAAACCCATCCCAAAACACACGAAACGAAGAACGTCGCCCTGAAACCCAGCATGTTCAGATCCTTTCGATCGCAAAGTTTGATTAAACTATGGGGTGGAGTCGATTTGTCCGCGACGGGTTAAATCCGCAGGCAAGTCTATCTGCACCCTTACGCGTTGGCAGGCTGAGGAGGTTGCTCGGCGGGAACCGCGGCCTTAAAGAACTCTGCGGAAGGGCTAAAAACGGGGAGAAAGCGAGAATCCAGGAAAGTAATTCTTGCCTGAGGATCAACTCCACGCTTTGCCAGAATTTTGGGGCCCGACGATCTCAAAGGGCATTCGAACCCCTTTTTGTGCGGGGCTAAATCGAGGGATAGCTCGCGTCCCCGGGTTCGGCTATTGGTCACCTTGTAATTGAGCTGATTATTCTGAGCGAGCTACTCGATAAAGGTTTTCACCAAGATCGCTTTATCGACGTTGTGGTTTCGGCCCCGTTCGAAGGCCACCGGGATCGACCGATCCACGATGAAAAACATTCGATGGCGTTTGATTTCGCCAGTGTCGCTTCCCAGCTCTGGCCCGATCACATAACCGTCCGGATAAATCACGGGCAACTCGTCGGCGCGAATACTCAAGGGTTGAGCAAGGTTACCGATGATAACCCGTTGCGGGTCGTTGGGATCCCGTATAACCCGAAGCGGTTCGACCTCGAAATAGCCCATCGTAATCCAAACCGCATAAACGTTGCTTCGCGAAGTGACGAGGTTGGCCAACCGCATCAACTGCTGATAGCGGAAGTAGGGATTGCGATCGGTATCATTCCAATTACAAGGCCGGAGATCTAATGGCGGATCGTACCACGACTGTACCTCAAACAGCGGCCGACGTGGATCACGCGGATGGGCCCGCAACAACGTCGCGTTGACCTCGCGCTGGATCACGGAACTCAAGTCGTCATCCGGATTACTACTTGTCCGCGGAATCAGCCAGGCACCTGCCCAGGAGCGAAGCGGATTTGCGAACCGGGTTGGGAACCGAGGATCCAAACTCAGTATATTGCCTGGCGCAGAAGCATCATAGCCGCGCCGACTATCACACCACCGCTGCCAAAACGAGCGCAGCTCCTCATCGCCGCTTCCCGGTTGGTCAGGTGTAGGATCGTAGAAATCGATTCCGCTGGCCACATCTACCCCAAACTGAACTCGAGGCGGATCGGTGCGCGGCAATCCCAAAGCTGGCGAGTTGAGTAAACCCTGCCACACGGTTTCGCTAAAGACCGTGTTCAAATTGATTTTGCCCGGCTCCCGGCCGTAGGGAATCAAATGGGCCGGTGGATGGAAGCGGTGCCGCGGATCCCCTTGTGTGGCCAGCGGATTAGCCTGAAGCTCCGTCCCCACAAAGGGCGACGGGATCCGCACGAACTCCAAAACGCGATGCAATTCCGGCGCTCGGGGGGCGTTGCCCGCATGAGGCCGTCTCGAGCTGTGGAAGTAATTCGCCAAGTGGGGATAGGGCACCGCAAAAGGTGTCGGGTTGGGAGCACCCAAATTCAGTTCCGCTTCGTAGGGATTGAGCCGCTGCGAATCGCTAACCACCAGAGGGGGCGGATTAGGATTGGGAGAACTGAGGTCACGATCCACGATTCGGAAGTAACGGTAATAACCAAGCGGAGTTGCTGGCGGTGCGGACGGGTTATCCTCCCGGTAAGCGAGCAATTTACTGGAGCGGAGTACCGGGATAAGCAGCAGATTCAACGGGCTTGTCAACGGCCGATCAAACCAAGTGAGCCACGCGGGGACCTGCTGCGGCATTCCAGAATATACAGGCGGCTGGTTGCCGGGTATTGGGTTCCGCGGATTACCGAAGAAGCGGTTGAGGTAACCTAAAGTGTGCCGCAGTTGCCTGGTGAAAACATGGTTCGGGGCGCCGACGTTCGAATCGTTAACGACTTGCTTGGAACCGGGCTCCTGTTTCCAAAGATTACCATCCGGTTGCGCGGGAGGCTGGTTCGGAGCGGGGCGATCGTTGGCCTCTCCGCGCTCGCGTGTGTGGAACATAATATCCCCATCTTGCAACGGATTGCCTGGTTCACCCGCCGAGCCGGGAGCTTCGTAGTCGTCATCGGTCGACAGACCGTTGAAACTGGTGAGATCCACCGGGATCGAGTCTATCGTGCGATAGGGGTTCCCCACGGGATCGAACGGCTGAGAGGGATCGGCCAACCGCTGCAAGTGGACCATGCGAAATCGCGTCACGGTCACATCTCGCCCGAGCACCGTGTTCCACAGATCCGGATCCAATCTGGCATCCAATGGCCTGTCGATCACACGGTCGTATTGGCCATCAGTCGGGTTATAATTGGCCATATTTCCTCGGCCGTCCGCATCGACTTGATCAGCATACCCCGTCACCGGCTCTGTGATGCTCAATCGCTGATCGCGGAAGTTCTGCCCGTCGTTTGTTGCGCGACCGACCATTACGGCGACCGGTGGCAACACGCCCGGGGGAACGGTGGTTCCGTTGTTGTTAACGATAAACTGCGGGGTCCGACTGGGGTCACAGACAATATGACGTGTACTGCTTGGGTCTTGATTGCCGGAGTTCTCGAACCCCAAGTATGTGATTCCGCTATCGGGGGGACCGCCCGGCCCGACAACAGCGTACATTCCCGGTAGTACCGGCTGTGTCGGCTCTGCAAGGGCATAGAACTGGACTTGCCCCTCTGCCGGGCCAGAACCGCCAGCATCTCGCACGAAGTAGACCACCCTCTCCAGAACGGGACGATTGTTTGAATCTGGATCGTCAGGATCTGCCGGCTCCGGCTGCCACTGGTTCCATTGCTGGGCCCCGGAGGCTCCCGCGGGATAGGGCGTGATTGCCAGTCGCCACACGGGGGCTCCGCCGGGCGCACGCCGAGTCAGCTCCACAGGCATGGTGGCAAAAGGATCGTTCGGGACTGGTTGTCGCTGCATCTCTCCGTGCCACCCTTCAAGGCGCGATGCGGGGTGCCCGGCATGCCAAGGATTGTAGATCTCCACAAACAATGAACCTTGCGGCCGGTATACCTGATCTAGATCCTTGACTTGATCGTTTTCCTCTTCTTCCTTCGGATCGTTTTGACTTGGAGGGTTGGCATAGCCGTAGTCGGCGCGGTCCTCGGTACGGCGATCGTGGAAAGCAATCGCCTCCGTCAGGAGCAATTCCGGTCGTTCTACCCCCCAAACTACCTCCGCCCCGGTCGGATTCCACCCCGCGGAATCGAAAGGAGTCGGATCGTAAACGAACCGGGTCATTGCGCTATCGCGATCGATGAAGTCGATCACATTAACAGCCCATTGCGCTAGAAATCTCGCCCGGTCTTCCCCACTGCCCAAAAAAGCGAAGCTGTAGCCCTCATCGGTGAGGGCCATCGCCAAGACATATAGACTTCGGGCATACTGGTGGCGGGGATCCTCGAGGTTCGCTCCTGGTGTTCCATCGTTATCATGATCCAGAGGCGCCATCAGAGGGGTACCGCCAGATTGGAAGGGGAATTGTTCCGAGCCGGAGCGGGCTTCCCACCAATACTCATCTACCACCCCGTCCCCGTTATCATCCACTCGATTGCCCAGCACGCGGTTCAGATCCATCCTCAATCCCGCCAAAAGCTCCGGCGCCAGCATCAGCCGAAGCTGGTTCGGAATAGAGCCAACGGGACATCCGCCCGCGCGAAGCCGCTCCGCGACCAAATCCACAGGATGCTGCATCGGCGTGCTCAGGCCCAGCTCCCGCGCCGAAATCACTCCGGGTACCGGCAAATCCCAACTATCAGTCGTTACTTCTAACCGTCGCGCATATAACGAAGGATTGGCGGGGTTCAGCAAGCGAATCAGACGATCGGGCAGCCGCAAAGTGTCGATATCAAAGGGGCGGAGCAATCGTTCCAACTCCGCTGCGGAAAACGCATTATCCTGGAAATTCGCTTGTGCACCCCTCGCTTTTTGGGGATGGAGATTCAGCTCGTAAGGATCGTCGACGCTCCAAGCAAGCCAAACCCCGGCGGGGCTTGTCCACAGAGGCTGTCCTGCGAGATCTAAACCGACCGCCAACAAGCCACGCAAGTCGAACGGTGTTCGGTAGCCGTGAGGATAGGGTGGATAATCCGGGTTTCCGTCACCGTTCGAATCCAACCACGACGCAAAGTGGGGGGGAAAATTGAAAAGCTTATTGAAACTCCGGGCGTCATCCGCCTGTGTTTGACCCGGCATAGGAATCTGCCCGGGGAGCAAAGCCGACTCACCATACCGCCCATCAAACCTTTGTCCATTCGGCAGCACCATCCCGCTGAGTAACCGCCCCAACGCCGCCAAGTCGTAATTGCCGTCCGGCTGCTCGAATAAAGGCAACAAATTTACCTCGGCTGGGCCCAGTCCTGAGCCCCGAACTCCGTGCCGCAAGTACTCCATGAATTCTTGCGACGGTGGTGACGGTTGAAAAGCCACCACACCAGTTGGCAAGTTAGTGGCGTCGGAACTTCCGTCGGCCAAGAGCCGATCGTCGCCCGGATTGTTTTGATCAAGAAAGGTTTCCGTCACGCAGTGGGGTGGGGCATAATAGGCGGGATCAATATGGGCAAGTTGCCCGTGCGCATTGAGGTTCAGACGCCCGTCCAGATCTACGCAAAGGATCGCGAAAAGCGGTTTATAGCGGCGGCCGTCCGGAAGGCTTCTCACCGGCAAGCCCAAATCTACCCAGATGCTATCGGCCAAGCCGTCACCGTCGTTATCCACATCCCAAGGTCCATTCAGCACAGGGCTGGCGGCCCAGTATTGCTGAAACTGAGCTTCCGTGAGGTTTTGCAGGTTTTGGCTTCCCCAGGCTTGCCAGGCGGAATTAACCGACGCAAATCCAGGATGAAACAGGCCTAAAGGCCGCATATTGGCCCGCGCCATTACGCCGATGATCGCATCGAACTGCTGCCGGCTTTGAGCAAACAAATCGGGACGCAGTACGATCCGCCAAGCGTCCTCAGCAGAATTGCCTTGCTGGAGCAGCCAATTGTAAACCAACTGATAAACCCAATAGTTGACAAGCGGCGGGCGATGAAGTGATGGCTCCGGTACGGAGCCATCCGCCAACTGCATGGCCAAAAGCATGTTTTGATAGTCAGCGGCATCATAATCCTCGTTGGCTCGCCCCGCTCCCCCAACTCCCGCCGGGTCTTGCGACATCGAGAACGCTCGGGGATTCGGTAACAAAGCCACCGGTACAGGAAGCCCCGCAGCACCGAGCGGCGCAAGAGCACCGCTTGCACTGGGATGGTCTAAATCGCACTTTCCCGTTGCCGAGTTATATCCCACGCCGGTGCCGGAGAAAGGAGTACCATTTATCCTATACGGAATCACCCGAGGTGCCCCGGTGGAAAACCAGCTCACCAGCGCCGCATTGCTCACATCTTCGAAGGGCAGAGCAATAAAAAGATTTTGCTGAGGATCATAATCAACAATTCGGGTGCTTCGCCCCGTGATGGGACCATCCAAGCCAGTGATCACACAGCCCACGTATTGGTAAGGGCTTGGCAGGGGAGCTGCGCCACCGGACGAATAGCTTTGAATCGGTGCAAAAGTCAGGAGTTGGCCATCGGCGTTAGGCGGCGAGGGGGCGAGAAAACTAACGCTCAGTCCCAGGTTCGGATCGCTCACCATCACGCCAATCTGCCCCCGATGCCCGTAGATATCCTCGAGAAGACCATGGTGCCGTAAGACGCTCGCGGGGTTCTCCGATCCACGGATCACCTGGTACATGGCTTCTTCTAATGCTCGAGTAGGTGGATCGGCAAACTGCTCCAACCGAGCCGAAGTAAGAGCCGCACGCCGCTGATGGCCGGTAATTACGATGAATGTCACGGCCACCATCCCGAAGAGGGCCAGCAGCCCGAGGATGACCAGCAGCACCACACCGCGTCGTTTCGGCACTTTACCGCATCTCCGCATGGCGGATACCTCTTTTTATCCCGCACCCCTTTGCCCAAGAGGGCGGCTGATTATTGAGCCCTTGCAAAGCGTTGAATGTCCCCCACCCAACCATGCTCGCCTAGAATAATCCCCCAGAAGCCCAGTAAAGCCGGAGGAAAACTCCGCGAATCCTTAGCTTTACGAAAGCGGCATTGCCGGCTTGAACTATTTCGAATTCTGCCCTTAGGCACCATCCGCGCCCCACGACCGGCTGTTTTTCACAGACTACGGGAGCTTCGATTGTCGTTCGATTACGGCAGCTCCATCGTCGTGGTATATACCCCCACTACCCCGGTAAAAAGAGCCACTTGTACGTCGCGCGCTGCCCCATCGCCGTTGATATCGGCGTAAGCTCCTGTAATGGGATCTCGGTAACACCAGCCTGTACTGGGATCTGAATTCCAATCTGGTCCTGCGACGCTGACAAACCGCTGTACAGTTCCGTCGGGGAGTACTTCGATATCCCCGGCACTGATAATCCGATACCAGCGGAAAACGGCCCGCCCCCAAAGCGGATCCTGTCCGCACAGCATCAGCCACTCGTTCCGGCGGATCCTTTCCAGATAGCCGGCCCGTACCGACGGCACTCGAAGCAACAGATCCCCCCCGCCCCAACCGTCACCCAGCAAAGTTCCCATCACCGTCCGTTCAGGAGGCGTGTCTGGCGGCGGTGATTCCGCGGAGGGCACGCCATCGTATTCGTCCGGAGTAATCGGCTCTCTTTTATGAAAGACAACCACCGATACACTGTAGGCCAATCGACGCGGCATCTGCACAATCCACCCCCACGTCGGGTCCCGGGCGACCTCCGGGGTCACGGTGAATAACCAAGTGAAATTGCCGTGAACCTCGCCCCGGAGAATCCTATCGCTCGGAGCCACGTGCCCGGCAGGGGGTGGAAAAGCGGCCACCTGCGGTTGGGATGAGTCGGCCCAGGAAAATA
>CAKZMM010000061.1 GCA_937128505.1 uncultured Thermogutta sp. | reverse complement strand
GACCACAATTTCTCTTTAACGGATTTTCTTTAACGAATTCTCTTTAACGAATTCTCTTTAACGGATTCTCTTTAACGAGTTTCGCGGTCGATAACAGCCGGGGGAAGACGATCCGTAATAAAGACGATGCATACAAAAAGGGGAAGATGATCTTCGGCCCTTCTGACCGAGAACCATTCGGCCTATAGACCTCGTCGTTGCGAAGCCCCGAGTAAGCCGCGAGATTCACCGTCGATTTGACAATCCATTTAAGCCGAACAAGCCGATAGATCCGGCACCTCATAAGGCGGCCGATACCAGCCGCGGACGATCCGATTTGCTTCCTCGTGGTCGCGTACCTGCTCTTTTTCCGCGTCGATTTCAAGCCACGGGCCGAGTGTGGCCGAGCCCGGGTCGACTTCGTGGGCTTTCAAATGAGCAACGAAACGTTCGTACATTTCCTCCCAATGCGGGATGCCGGCCACGGCAGCACGCTGCTCGGCCTCTGAGGCCACTCGCCCCACGCGATAGGAGATATTGCCGAAGTGGCATACGGCGGTCGAATAATGCCCTACCTCTACGTCGGCCTTAAGGATCTCCGGGCGACCGCTGCGGACAGCCTCGGTGAAATTCACAAAATGATCCCCACCCCCGGCAAAACGGACGAGTTCTTTCCCTTCGCGGTCCCAGGCAATGCCGCGGTAAAGGCTCACGCTTCCCCCTTCGCATTCGACGATTACCCCCACGGCCTCCCCGCGGTAGTTCGGCATCTCGCTGGCTCCTTTTGCGACCGGCAAATTGTGGACCTCGTAAAGCACCGGGGCCGTGGCGAAATCGTAATAGATTATTTGGGTATTCGGCGTGTTGCACGCATCATTGAAGACGAATCGCCCCCCAATGCTCATCACCCGGCGGGGGTAGCGCTCTTCGCCGAGACACCACCGCGCTACGTCGATTTCGTGGACCCCCTGATTGCACGATTCGCCGTCGCCTGTGTTCCAATCGAAGCTGCAATCGTATTGAAGATTTTCGCGGTAGATCGGCACCATTTGGGCCGGGCCGCACCACAGGTCGTAGTCTAAGGTTGGGGGGATCGGGAGCGGGGTTTCGCGCTTCCCGCACGAGCGCCGCGGTTTATTGGCGAAGGCGACGATGTATTGAATCGGACCCAAGTGGCCCTCGCGAATCCAACGGATAGCCTCGGCAATCGACTGCTGCGACCGCCGCTGGGTGCCGCACTGCACGATCCGCCCGTACCGTCGGGCCGCGTGAACCATCTGCCGCCCCTCCCAGATGTAATGGGCAAGCGGCTTTTCCACATAAACATGCTTTCCCGCTTGGCACGCCCAAATCGTGCTCAAGCCGTGCCAATAATTCTGGGTAGCATTGCCGATACAGTCGAGGTCTTTCCGGGCGAACATCGGCCGCATATCCACATACTGATCCACTTCGTATCCGTAGCGTGCTTGAAAACTCTGAGCAGCACGTGTTAGCCGCTGCCGATCGGGGTCACAAATCGCCACTACCCGGACATGCGGTTGGTTCTGAAAGCCGGGAATATGAGCTCCGGCCCCTCGGCCACCTAAGCCCACGATGCCGACGCGAATCTGCTCGTTGGCTCCAAAGAGCTTTGAAGGCACAAATAGCGGCAGTCCCCAGCCAGAACTTAGTGCCGCCAAGCCTTGGATCATTTTCCGCCGCGTCACTTTCATGGCGATGCCTCCTCACGGCTTCGGGGTAATGTCAGCGATAGCTTGACGATGATCTGATGTCGCGGATAACTGCACCTCGATAGCCCAAAGGTTTTTTCTCGATTTCCGCGAGACTTCAGTCCAGTGACGCTCAACGACTCGAGGGCAATATGGGCTTTATCGCAAGTCGGCCGGATCGATCTTTCGCGGGGCAATGTTGATTTGTGGGATTTACGAGGCTACATCGCTACGAGCAACGGTTTGCCGAAATCACGGACACCGGTTTGCCGAAATCGCCGTAAGCATCTCTGCAGGACAAGCGGCGTGTGGGAGATCGGGAGGATACCGCGTCATGCTTCCGCTGCAAATGTGCGCGATCACCACGCGAGCAAGACTTCCGCTCCTTAACTTTAAATCTTTCTCAGCAGTGTAGACCGAAAAAGCTTCATCTCCGTTTGCCCGGGTTAAAGCAGATCTTGTAAGCCCGGGCAAGCAGCCGAGGCTGTTCGGGCAGCGGGCTTGACGTGTTAAACCCAATCGGTGAGTAACGGCTTTCTGCCATCGAAGGTTAAGCCTGGGGGGAAACACCCCCGTTTTTCGCACGGCGAACCCCCGTGCATGACTTGTCCGCTGACCGAAAAAATCCAGAGAATATGCGGCACGCTAAGCCAGGGACGCCGAATGCCTTTTTGACGCCAGTTTAGCCGCGTGCTGGGGGTGATTCCAGCCTTTTCGCCCGGCAGGCAACAATATGGTTTCTCTAGCCTCAACATGTGCAAAGGGGTCAGGGGAGGGCTTTTTGTTCCTTTGAAAAAGGCACGAAAGGATTTCAAGGTGTCGGACGGAAGTACGCTATTTCGGCCTCCGGGACATTCATTCAATCATTCAATCCGAAACCCGAACATTTCTTTCCTGCATGGGAGAAACGGCGTTAATGGCCGCAGCGGCGTTCTACGCCGAGGATATCCTCGCTCTTTCGACAAGGAAACTATGCTGCGGAACAAACTTTAAGGTGTGCGATTATCCCACCTTCTCAGTTCCCCGCTTGATGCGTACGACACGGATCTTGACTGGTAAGCTAAGGAAGGATTCATCGTGCTTACCATGCTACTTGGAATGAATAGATTGGGTCGACAAAGGATTGCAGAACTTCCACCCCGAGTCCATACTTTTGTGGAATCCCTCCGGCGAACCGCAAATAAAGCACACCTTGCTTGAGAAGGTTGTGCCATTGGCGAACTTTCGACCGGTTGGGTGCCGCCTAAAGCTTGGCGGACAATCCGCGGTGTTTGAAAGGCGAATCCACGGAGTTTCTGTGCATCAAACCGTCCTTAGAGGTAAAACCCTATAATGCAGAAGGAGCCAACGGATGAAGCAACGGCCGAATAGCCCTGCAACCGGAATAGTCGAAGCAGTCATTCTGACGATGGCCTTTTTGGCGATGAGCCTGCTTAGCGCACCGGCCGCTGCGGCAGCCAATCAGGAGGTACGGCAGGCCGACTTTTATGTCTCCCCCTTGGGCAACGATCAATGGTCCGGCAAATTGCCCGAGCCTAATGCCGCAGGAACCGATGGTCCGGTGGCCACCGTAGCTCGTGCGCAGCAGTTGGTCCGCAACTTGCGTGCTCAGGAGCCGGATCGTCAGCGACCCATCGTAGTCCAGCTTCGTGGCGGCTATTATTGGCTGGATGCTCCGATCGTCTTTAAGCCCGAGGATTCCGGCCGTCCATCCTCGCCTGTGATTTATGAAGCTTACCCCGATGAGCGGCCCATTCTTAGCGGCGGCCGGAAGATCACGAATTGGCGGGTCGATTCCCAGGGGCGTTGGAAGGCAACGTTGGAGCCGGTGCGCGAAGGTAAATGGAATTTCGCCCAGCTTTTCGTCAACGATCAGCGACGGTTTCGCCCCCGGCTACCAGAAAGTGGTTATTTCGATATTTCTCAGGAGGTTCCGCCGTCGCCCAAGGCCGCCGGCAAAGGTCACGACCGCATCGGCGTTGCGCCGGGCCAAATCGACCCGCGTTGGCGGAATTTTGATGAAGTGGAGGTAATGGTCTTCATTCTGTGGTCTGCTGCGCGAATGCGAATCGGCGAGTTCGACTCTGAAAAGCAAATCGTCACCTTTACAGGTCATACAGGTTATGCGGATGATTGGGCCAGCTTTCCTCAGGGACATCGGTTTATGGTCTTCAACGTGGCCGAGGCCCTCAAAGTCCCCGGCCAATGGTATTTGGATCGCAAAACCGGGGAATTGACCTACTGGCCCAGGCAGGGTGAAAGCCCCGACAATGCCACCGTCATCGCCCCCATGCTGGAATACCTGGTGCGATTCGAGGGGGACACTGCCAACCGGAAGTGGGTGGAGCATATCGAACTTTTTGGATTAGATTTTGCCCATAGCAATTGGACGCTGCCGGCCCGCGGGCAATTCTTCCCTCAAGCAGAGATCGGACTTTCGGCCGCAATTTCCGCCTGGGGAGCGCGACACATCGTGCTGCGCCGATGTGCGGTGCGACACCTTGGGGCGTATGCCTTGGCTTTCGGGACCGGCTGCCGCCACAATTTGGTTGAAGGTTGCGAATTGGTCGATCTCGGAGCGGGCGGGGTGAAGATCGGTCATGCCACGGGACTGGCGGCCCAAGAAAAATGGATGCCGGAGAGCGATGAAGATTTGGTATCCCACCACGTCGTCAAGGATTGCTTGATCGCTCACGGTGGCCGACTTCACCCAGCCGCCGTGGGGGTGTGGATCGGTCAATCCTGCTTCAATCGGATCGAGCATAACGACATCTATGATTTCTATTACACGGGGATTTCCGTGGGCTGGACATGGGGTTATAGCACTTCCCATGCCCACCACAACGAAATCGCCTACAATCATGTCCACACCATTGGGCAATTTGTCCTCTCGGATATGGGGGGCATTTACACCCTTGGGATCCAACCGGGTACCACGGTCCATCACAATCATTTCCACGATATACACTCGTTCAGCTACGGGGGCTGGGGGCTGTATACCGACGAGGGAAGTTCCGATATCGTGATGGAAAAGAATCTCGTTTATCGCACGAAAACAGGTGGCTTCCACCAACATTACGGTTGGGAAAACCGGATCAGAAATAACATCTTTGCCTTCGCTACCGAGCACCAGCTCCAACGTACCCGTACCGAAGAGCACATCTCCTTTTTCTTCGAACGCAATATCGTGTACTGGGATAATGATAGCCCGCTTTTGGCCTCAAATTGGAGGGATGATAATTTCCGGATGGATTACAACCTTTATTGGAATGCGGCCGGCAAACCGGTCCTCTTCCCCGGAAATTTGACGCTCCACCAGTGGCAGACGCAACGCAAGCAGGACCTCAACTCGCTGGTGGCCGATCCGCTTTTCGTAGACCCGAAGCAAGGCGATTTCCGCCTGAAGCCGGAATCCCCCGCGTTCAAACTCGGGTTTGAGGCCTTTGATGTGTCGAACTCCGGCAAACAGACGCCGCGGGCTCTGACGGCCGGCTTGCCGCCGGTGCCGCGTGGGTTCGACTCCCCGCAATAGCCGGGGCCTAAGGCGGCTTTTCAAACACTCCATCGGCGGCGGTAAGAGCTTCGTTCGGGATTTAGCCCCGGAATATCGGTTATTAAGCGCAAGGTATCCGGCTACTTGCCTCACAGTAGCAGGATCTTTCGTCAAAGGGTACCGGCGGAGGCGCGCTTATACGCGCGAAATGATGGCCGAGATTCTTGCCACGATGCGATTCCCAAAACGCACACTTAGTTCCGAAGGAGGATTCGTAGCCGCGAGACCCCGCGGGAGTTCGGAGTATGGTTTTAGTCGCGGGCAGGCTCCGAAGTTCATGAATGTTCATCAATTGAAACAGCTAACGAAGTTTGGCATGAGACGAGATTCGCCCTACGGATCGGAAAGCCAAAATTCGCCCCGCGTCGGGTAAATTTCCCCTACATGAAGTAAACTGCTTCGGATCAGACGAAACAGACGAAATGAATTCCAAAGCGCGGAGTTGATTCTGAAATCCGAAACATCCCAGGCAGTTCGGAATATGCCGCAAGATTTACGTCATTTCGTTGGGGCAGTGCAGGGGACTGCCCCGGGATTTGAGGCCCGAAAAGTTCGCGGAAAGCCGCCGGCCTCCGCGATTTTCCATGCTTTTTTAACGCTTCTTGCTTTTCCATCGCTTTTTATTGTTCCATCGCTTCCTGTTTTTTGTTTTTCTTTCGCTTGATGCTTTTCACATGCTTCTAACTTTTCACACGCTTTTAACTTTTCTAACTTTTCAGACGCTCATCAGTGGCAAGATAATGCCCAGCCCCACCGCACGATCATCCCCAGCGTAAGCCCACGGTGCCGCACCGGGTTTTGCAGGGGCAATCGCGCCGCGGTCCGTGGTGCCGTTTTGGGAGGTGGTTTGAACGGCTTTCGCGGCCGTTTCGCTTTTCTGGGGGTCTGGCCTCGATCGCCACAAATCTTCCTTGTCTTTTGGACTGAGCCTCATTTTTCGCTCATCCTCTCTTGGCCTCAACGGCACTGCCAGCGGCCGATCATATGTTCCGCGGCATTTGCTGACTAAACCGGCCTTTCCTGACTAAAATAGAATGTTGAGGCGTCGCAAACCGGGGAATGTACCCTTCAGAACCGTGCGGCCCCTCATTCGCGGCGGCAGCACCGATGGACGAAGCTCGGTACGCCGGGGTTGCCTCTCAGAGGCCATGTACGGCGAAAGTATCCGGGAAATTTGTCGGCTCAAGCAGAAAGAGCGAAAGATAAGCAAAATGAAGCGCGAAAGAAAAGACTAGCGAGCCGCAGCTCAAAACTGCACCGAAATTCCCGGTTCAAATTAGGATCAACTCGAGGATAGGCCGATTGGAATCGATTCGAAACCAAACCTCGGGAAGACCACGGTCGTTCAGATTCATAAGCTCTGATTACATTCGTAAGCTTCGAAAGTATTCGTAAGCTTCGAAAATCATTACGGGGCCTGCGAGGGCCGGAGAAGGCGGCTGCGCTCTTTGCCGCATTCGCCGCTTGGGACTCCAGCGCGCACCCGGTCCGACGCGAGGCCATGCGGGGATATTGGACTTGAATTCAGAGGGCTGGGCTGATGGGAATCCGGTTTTATTGCCCAAACGGTCACAAGCTCAACGTCAAAAGCTTCTTGGCCGGTAAACGGGGAATATGTCCTTATTGCGGTGTTACCGTGCACATCCCCTTGCAGAGCACGCGGCCCAGTTCACGCGAATCGCGGCAGCAAAGATCTCAGGCTCGATCTACCGCAAGCCCCGTGGACGCATCCGCACCCAGCACCCCCGGAGAAGGCGAGGTCGGTTCCGCCGAGCGTGCCCGGGAAACATCGGCGCCTGGAACTTCTCAACAGCGGGGTCGCGACCGAACCCCCGGGGATTTTGCCCCCCCGGAAGCGGCCCAATCACTGGCCGCATTTGCTTCATCAGCCCCCGAGGAAGGCATAACGCCCGTGTTTGGGAAACCCTTCGCGTCGGCTTCCCCTCAGATGGGCCAAATCCAGCAGGCGGCACAAGCCGGTTCCGGCCGTGGTCGAGCTGCTGCTACACCCAAATCGGGCAAAATGGCCGATCCCCTTTACGAAGACCCGACAGCCGTTTGGTACGTGATCCCGGCGGAGGGGGGGCAATACGGACCGGCCTCGGCGGCGGTGATGCGGACCTGGCTTTACGAAGGCCGAATCGGCTTAGATACCCTGGTTTGGCGGCAGGGTTGGCTCGACTGGCGCGAAGCCCGTAGCGTTTTCCCTTATCTTCCGGAACTTTTGGAGCGACTTGCCTCCGGAGGTGAAGCTCCGCAACCCACCCCCGGTTTTCAGCCACAATCTCAGCCCGTGCGGCCCACTTTGAAGTTTTCGCCGGCGGAGGAGACCGCCAGCGAACCAACCCTCGCATGGTGGGTTTGGCCCACGATCGTGGTGGCGGTGCTCATTGGCGTGGGACTTGCCGGCTGGCTAGTGTACATCATGCTTCAGCAAAGGGCCGGCGCATCATGAGGGCACAAAAGCGTGTGCCTTCAACCCCTTGAGCCGGGCATTTGTCTCCTGAACGATCGTTTTTCTGATGATCTGCTTTTGCTCTGCTTAGACGATCTTTATTCTCTAGGCGATTTTCATACTCTTTAGTCGATCTTTATTGTCTTTAGTCGATCTTTGTTCCCCTTGGACGATCTTTCATTCTGCTTCGCCGACCTTGAATTCTGCTTCGACGATCTTTCTTCCGATTGCTTCCCGGTTCCCGGAACGAATTTAAACGTGCGTGAGATTCCCGTCGAGAATTCACACATGCATCAGATTTGGGCACCGGCATCCTGGGAGCTTTCTCAAAGCTTTTCCGGCTGTGCCCGCGTTGCTTCCGTTGTTGCGCTAGATGCGGCCTGTGCGAAGCTTGCGTTCTGCCAGTGTCCGGGCTGTGTCCGGGAAGCTACGCCGGTTCTCGCCGAGCAAAAAGGGTAAGGAAACTACCCCCAATCCTCGACGAAGAAACCCCAATCTTCGAGGAGGAAACCCCAATCTTCCGCAAACAAAACAGAAAGCGAACTTTTTCGCGACGAAAACACCCCGACGAGAATACCCCGACGAGAATGCCTCGACCAAAATACCTCGACGGAAATACGCTGTGCCGATGGCCCGCCAAGATCTGACTAAGAGGTAGAAAACCCGGCCCCGAGAGAGCTTGATGTCGCTAGAGGTTGATGTCGGTGATTAAGGCCGGGGTAATTCTGCCAGTAATGGTGTCAATTGGCTCAACACGTCCCGGGCCAGGTGACAGTGGGGATCCATCCTCAAGGCCTTTTGAGCATTGGCGACGGCCTCGGCCGAAAGTCCGGCACGATGTTGCACCTGGGCCAAAGCGGCAAGGCATGCCGAACTCTCGGGTGCCCGAGTGCATGCCGTCTGAAGTGTGGTCAAGGCTTCCTGGAATCGCCCAAGCTCGGCATAAACGAGTCCTTGTTCGATTAAAAGGCTGATCGGCTCGCTCCCCTGCAAATGCCCCGCCATTAAGTGCTGCAAAACCACCAAAGCTTTGTGGGATTCCCCCCGTTGCCGCAGCATTTGGGCAAGCTCGAATTGGATTTCAGGATCCTCCGCGTGGAGTTTCAAAGCCCGGTAGTAGGCCTCGACGGCCAAGTTCGTCCGGCCCGTTAACCAGCAGATTTTCCCTCGCAAGTGCCAGGCCTTCGGAAGCTGTGGCTGAAGCACCAGGGCCTCTTCGACGGATGGTTCGGCCAAATCGATCCGCCCCATCTGGAGGGCAAGCTCCGCCAATTGCACGCGGAGTTGCGCATCATCCACGGCGAGACGCCGTGCCGCCTCAAGCTGGGCGAGAGCCGCTTCTGGCTTTCCCGCGGCTAGAAGAAAATCGGCATAGCGTTTTTTGGACTCCGGATCGTGCGGACAGCGTTTGATGGCCGCAAGAAAGGCCTCTTCCGCCTGCTCCCAGCGGCCGCTTTGAGCCGCCTGCATGCCCTGGTAGGAGAGGCGGCGAGATGCGGCCAAATCGACGGCGGTCGGCCCCCTCCACCGAGGGAGCCGACACCCCACGGCAGCAAGCCCTAAGACGATAAGCACCATTCCAATGGCCAGCCGACCAAACAAAACAGGCTACCTTCCCGGAGTAAACAGCACGGAGCGCACGGGGATCGTTTCGGCCCGATTCCCGATCCAAGCAAAGTCGGGCACAAGGTACCTTGATGGCCAAAAGCGAGCAACGCGGCTTTATCTCGGTCAACAGGACCTGCGTTCGATACATCATTATTATCATTAAAATGCTGATTTGTTTTTGTCAGCTAGAGGAGAAAGATCGCACCTCCTGATCAAATGGTCGTGAAAACCTCCGAATTGATCACAGGATTGCTAAAAAGATAATTTTTCTAGGCGTGCGGTGCGAGGTCGTTTGTTTTTGCTCAGGAATTTCGCCGACTCTGAAGCCGATTTCCAGGGGTGAACAGGGCGGATTCAGCATGTTTCATTTTGGGGGAATTGCTCCCGAGGCAGCCGATCCGAGAACTTCGTGCGAGGAATTCGAAAAGCGTGAGCAAGAAGACCCTTTTTGGAGCAGAGAGATTGTAACAGCACCCAAAAGAGGAGGTTTTTCAGGTTTGCCCGACCTTCCGGTCGCAGCGAAGCGTAACCATCTTTGTTCGGCGTTTTTGCTTTTTAAATGGGGATCGCGTGTCGAGATAATTTTTTGTTTTTGTGTGGTTTTGGTGTCGGCGTTTAAATGATCCGTTTTCTGTTAGAAACGAGAATCACATAAACTGCGGATTAAATCACAAGTATGATTATAACTATAATCGCTATGTTTCAATGTCTTAAGAGCGTTTTAGTGAGCCCGCAGATTGATCTCTATAACGCTCGCAAAACTAAGCTTAATCGTCGTGAAGCTCAACTTAGGACCCCGATTTTTCGACCAAGCTCGCACGACCTCTTCGATAGAGCCAAAATCTTTGCTTGAGGAAATTTGCTAACTCGGCAGATTCTGCAACGGTCGGGGGTTGCCGCGTTGGGGCGACCGCACCGAAACCGGAAAGGGCAAAGCGATGGTGCTCCGATTTTTGTGTCCGAACGGTCACCGGCTAGAGTCGCCGGAAAATTTGGCGGGAAAGCCCGGCAAATGCCCGAAATGTGGTGCGACCTTCCGCATTCCCTTGCCTGAGGAGCTCTCCCCCATACAGAAATCGACAGAGAAAACCAAGGAAAGCTCACTTGCCGTTGCCGAAAGCGCAAGCAGCTCCGGAGCAACCACTGAGTTCCCAAAGGTAGGTGTGGGCCCCGCATTGGGCTCAGAATACTTGGAGTTTCTCTGTCCGGAGGGGCACCATCTCCACTGCCTCAGCTCGGCTGCCGGCAGTAAGGCCCAGTGCCCCGTGTGCGGGGTGAAATTCCGCGTGCCGACTCTCGACGAATTGGAGGGGGAAATCACGACAAGCTCGAGTTCCGAACAATCGTCGTTTCCCGCGTCCCCTTCCGGATCTTTCGCTGCGGTGATCTCCACACCCCAGCCGGCGACTGCCGGAACCGGTTGGCTCCCTTATCCTGCGTCGGGGACCGCCCCCGGTTGGCAGCCCGGTGGGACCATTCCTACTTTAGCGACAATGCTCCGACGCATTTTCGAGTGCCGACCTGCCGGGACCGTGGTGGAAATTTTTCTTCAAGGGGGCGGAGTCTTGCCGTCAACACGGCTCCGCCAATTAGATGATCTCAACGGCTTTGCTTGGGTGGAGTTGATAGACCAACCGACTTCCGGACACGCTTCAGGCGGCGTGGCTTTGGTCCTGCTTGCCCATATTGCAGCGGTGGTTATTCGCGGCAAATTGAAGTTGGATGACGGCTGGTTTCTCGAATAGAGTTGCCCCGGCAGCCACCCTGGAACTTTTCTCCTGGGAGTTTTACCTTACCCTATATGACCCTGTATGCTGGCAGCTTTGATCCCGCCGAAAACAACCGTATCGATCTACCCCAGCGATTGGCCAGCCGGACCGCATTATCGATCAGTGGCTTGCTCGGCCGATTTCTTGAACCCTGTGTCCGTTTTGGAAGGCGGCTTGCCAGGGCCGATCATAACTCGGCTGCCAAATCGCTTTCGGTGATCATCCCGAAACGCCGCAAATCCAACGTTTGCAAGGCCGTTTCGATGTCGCTCAGCATGAAGGCAACCACGGGCCGTCCCCGAGGCCGCACAAGCAGGGGATAAGCCTGTATGATTTCGATATTCGCTTGCACCAGGGCTTTGCAAACTTCGATCAAAGAGCGATGATCGTCCGGCAGCTCAACGCCGAGAAGCTCCGTTTCAATGATGGCCAAGCCGGCCCGTTCAAGGATTTCGCGGCCATCTTCGGGGCGATTCAACAGCAACCTGATGAGGGAACAGTCCGCGACATCCGCCACGGAAAGTGCAACAATCCGCACGCCCGTGTGTTCGAAACGTTTCAGCAACTCGATCAGTTGGCTGCCACGGTTTTCCGAAAAAACCGTGAATTGGCGGATCGTCGGTCGCGTCCGCGCTGGCGAGGGGCGGTGCTGGGTTCCGCCCGAGTGGTCTTGGCTCATGATCGTGCCCCTTCGTGCGGGGAGCTGGGCAGCGCTCCGGATCAACTGCCAAACCGCCTTCTGTCGCTCATAGGCCCCATGAATGCTTGTGCAACGGCACGTTTTTCCTTCGCATTCACGACCCGGGAAAATATCGCATGGAAGGATCTACCTTTGGTGATCCCACCGATTTTGCACGACGCACGCTTTTGTCCCCTCGGCACAACACGAATGAACAAACGCGAATGAACGATCGCCTTTGCCGCACAGGCGGACCGGCGATCCGCTTCAGGCCCAATCCAGTCCCGTCTCGTGGCGGACCCGTTGCTCGAAATCCCCGAGCAATCCACCGATGACATCCCAACGGTCGCGGCGACGCAATTCGATATCCCCCTGTCGGTTGATCCGCACAATGCTATCCTCGGTGAGCCCGATCCGGGCCAACGCCTGAGGGGTTGGATCATCCTCCGTCAATATCCGGAGCAGCACCTTGCCGGTCATCTCGATGAATTGCATGGCTTGGCAGTGGAGCTCTGAATGTCTGTCCGCAAGCAACTGGGAGCTTTCCGCCATCCGGCTCTTGCTGCACAAGCAGCCGAGACGGCGGCACTCAGCTAGGAAACCTAATAGGTTCTCAAAATTACCCTTCAATGGTGTTTTTTGAAACAGTTCGCCGGTATTCGGTAGCGAAGGCCTCTGAAACCGGTGCCGGCTTCCTTGTGTCTTGACCCCGCGTGGCAAAATCGTGCGCCTTAGCCCCGAAAGATCCCAAAGTGAATCCCTCCTGCGGATTAAGCTAGCTTGAGTATACCTGAGGCGAATACCTTAATCAATTCAAGCCTCGCGTGGTGATCGTTCGATAAGAATTGGCCGCGAGTAGCCCGGGCCGAGAAAAAAATTAACGATCTGGCACCCTCTGTTTGACCCAAGAGCAGAAGGCGTTCTGTACCTCCAAACGGTACGGAAATCCCCGGGCTTCATTGGCTGGCGAAACTCCTCGATTTTTTCTTTAGGCTCCGTCATGCGTTGCGGCGACTTGTAATTCATTGGTTGCGGCGACTTCCAAGACGTGCGTTAAGCTGGCGCTATCACATTTGCCTACTTCTTTGGAATCCGGTGCAGGATTGTTCGCAGGATTGTTCAAGGATTCAGGATTGTTCAAGGATTATGGAGGAACACTTTCGGTCCTTCGGCCGGCGATCGCACCGCAGTGCTTGCAATACGGCGGAAATACAGCTATCCGGTCAAAAAACTCGGAACCTCGGCCGCTTCAACCCTTACGTCGAGCCGGGAGTGAATCCTCACATTCTCCGCGTGAATCTGGGCAGCGCCCCCCGGTACTCGATGGCAGGAAGTTCCTCTGGACACCTGCCGACGAAAGTCGCTAAGCTTCCGCAACAAGCCAAAAGCGATCTGCCCGGCAACCTCGGACGGAGCCTTTCGGTATCGGCAGTTTGTGCAAGGCAGGTAAAATCGGAAAGGAGTGAACAAAAAATGAACTTTTTCGAATGGATTCGATCGGGAGTAAGACAAGCCGTGTTACTCGGCGTAGCGGACGCGGTGGGAGATATCGGAAAGCCCCCGGAAAGCGAGGATATCAGTCGCCACTTGCTCAAATTGTTGCGGCAGGAATCGACCGCACCGAGCCTTGGGAAAGCCCCGGGCTTACCGTCCTCCGTGTCGGGTCGCCGCCGATTGGGGCGAAGTCTGAATGATATTCAACCGCCGGCGCAAGGCCAGTAATCGAAACGGGCTTTCCTCCACGAGCTTTCCAGATCTTAAGCCCCCGATAGCTTAGCCGACGGGTAGCTTTCTGCCCATTTGATCCCGGATTGAAAGGCAATCCAGACGACAACGCAGAGCTCAGGTGACCGAAGGCGAGAAACGCGTTGTACCACCTCGTCTCAGGGGCGGAAGCCTGTGCGATTATCGTTTGCAGCCGCGCGGGCTAGGCAGCTGCTGTTTTTATGCGCCGAACCCTCGGTCTACTAGTCCGCACGTTGTGGTGAGCTTGCACGCCCCTCTTTTATCTTCGGAGAGTTCCTTTTGCGAAACGGGGCGTAACTTTGCTTCCGCTCCACCTGAGCGGCTTAGGGTCTAGAGTAATACCCCTAGTCGATTCAAGGCCGCAATGCCGGGCTCCCTTTCCGCCTACGGGACAGAAGATCATCGTAGGGCGCACACGCAGCGCCGCGAAAACGGATTTCCGCCTTGAGCGGCTCCGCGATCAAGCGATCCGAGCTAGCCGAACTGGCACCGGGGGCTAATTACGGTCCTAAGGGTCGTGGATCGTTTAAGAAAAAGTCGCGGGGGCCGCGGACTGTGTAGTATGGATAGGTAACCGTCCCCACCGGCGGCCCTGGGGTGAAAGGCTGGGCCACGGTAGGCTGGCCTAGCATTCCACGGCCAAAACCCGGGTCAATCAAGGGGCATCTCCTCCCCGATGCCCGGGCAACGCCGCCCGGGAAAAGCCCTCGCGATGCGACCACTTCCTGCACCGAGCAAGCATCAGGACTTCGCGCGGCGACTCCGGGCAAAACACTCATCTGATTGCCCGAGGGGCAGAAAGGAAGTTGGGCACAACCCACCAGTGCTATCAGACCGATCGCAAGCAGCATGAACGTCCATTTCATGGAGTGAGTTCCTTTCGGAGTGTCTAGTCCCTTCCTTCCTCTTACCGGTTGGTGTCCAAAACCATTCGGTGATATGAGCGCTCTGATTCTCGATGAAATCGCCTTGAAATCACCTTTCAGTCAGGACGCACAAACGGTCGTAGGAGCCTTGCGGGGCAAGGTGCGCTCATGGGGGCGACTATCGACCGGGTACGTCTGCCGGTTTGAGACGCTTTAAAGGCCGCTCAAATTGAAGCCGCCCTTTAGGTCGGAATCGGCCGTGATCCCGTTGGAATCCAGAAAAACGGAAAACCCCGGCAAATCCGTAAAACAGATCCTGCCATTTCGCGTTGATTTGGTACCGATCCGAAACAGATCCTAGATCATGATTATCATCATTCATTGAATAAACATTCAGGATAGGATGACCTGCTTTCACCTCCGGCAATAACCGCGCAAAAAGATCGCACAAAAAGACGCAAAAGAACGGTTAAAGAACCCGGTTCAGCGGAACGTCAAGTTACCCCCGGCTTTCGAGGAAGAGGGTTTTTGAAACTGATTTAAGCCCGTTAGGAAACTTCAACCGGGCTATTCCTCGCGGATAAACATCACTAAATGACAGTGATTGATTGTCATTAAGCCAATATTTTGGCAACCGAGCATAGTTGGCGGACGCCCAGCCGTCGTACTGTTAACTACTCTTAACTACTCTGCCCGACTTGCATTATCAGTTTAATAGGCTTGCTCATTAATAGGCTTGCTCACCCGGCGGCTTGTCAGTCTGCGGGCAAATTAGCACTTAAAACGGCCACTTTTTTGAAAATTATCCTAAGCTTCAGTATGATTCCTCGTTTTGGTGGGTTTTCATCGACAAAGTTGATCGGAAAGGAAGAGGTTTAGCGGAACCGAAGCAGCTTTTAGGGTGCGGACAAGATCAGTAAAGTAGTGATCTTGGTGGCGCGAAAATTAGTGATCTTGGTGGCGCGAATAACGGCGTAATACAGCGCGGCTTCCTGTCGCCGCGATTTCATTCATTTTCACTTATCTAGTCCGATTTTTAGTCCGATCGCCGGAAATCCGAGTTTCGGCGGGTAACGTATACCCGCCCTTTTTTCGGAAAAAACTGCGACTATGCTCCGTCCGGCAACAATGCGTTTGCTCCAAGTATTCGAATGTTTTCTTTATTTCTGCTTTCTTCCCTGATTACTTTCCCGAGAACAAACCGGGAAAAATTGGGCAACGGTAGGTAAGGGGAAAGCGGCAACGGCCGTGCCATAACCTTTGCCGAATTCGATTTTTACGGATGGAAAAGTGGTATACTACGGGTAGTGTGTGTCGGTAAGGCAACGAATTGGGCTGTAAGAGTGCAGGAGTTGCCGCGCGCAAGTCCCTGCCGCAAGATGCCGCCGGTTTGGGGTTGGCTTGGAGGATTGGTGCGGCGAAACGAGAATCGCGAATAAGTCAAATGGCAGATAAGCTGTTGCCGCAATACCGAGCAAACGACGGTGGGAACCCATGAGTTTTGAACAACAAGTCGATCCGGCACTCGTTGAGCAGACTCGGCAGCAGATCCGCGGCTTGGTGAACGAAATTGCGCAATTTGCCAAGTCGGAGATTTCCCCTCCGGAGTTTTACGGGGAGTTTCTGCCACGCGTGGTGTCGGCACTTGCCGCGATCGGCGGCGCCGTGTGGGTGGTGGAGGAGCAGGGGAGGCTGAGTCTGGCTTACCAGGTCAATCTCCACGATGTACGGCTTCGGGAGAAATCTGAAGAAGAGCAGGCCCGGCATGCCCGGCTGCTTTACCGTGTTTTTGGGTCCGATGAGGGGTGTTTGGTACCACCGTATTCAGGATTCGGGGAGTCGGATGGCGAAGGGAATCCGACCGAGTTCCTGCTGGTTCTGGCGCCGCTGAAAACCGAATTAGAGCGGACGGGGGTGGTGGAGGTCTTTCAAAGGCCTAACCCTCGAGTGGAAACACAAAAGGGCTATCTGCGTTTCTTGACGCAGATGTGCGACCTGGCGAGCGAATATCTAAAAAGTCGCCAATTGCGTCATTTTGCCGACCGGCAAACTCTCTGGACGCAAATGGAGGATTTTACTCGCCTGGTGCATGCGAGCTTAGACCCCCGCACGACCGCCTACACGATCGCCAACGAGGGGCGCCGCTTAATTGGCTGCGACCGTGTCAGTGTAGCGATCCGCCGGGGACGTCGGTTTCAAATCGAGGCCATCAGTGGGCAAGACCTGTTCGAGAAACGATCGAATATGGTGCGGTTTTTGAACCGCTTGGCGACCGTCGTAGCCGCCGGCGAAGAGCCGGTCTGGTACACCGGCGACACCTCCCACATGGCTCCACAGGTAGAAGATGCCGTTCAGGAATACGTGGATGAGTCGCACTCAAAAACGGTGGCGGTCATACCATTGCGTCGACCGCTTGCGGAACCGGTGGTGGAGGATGACCCGGACAAACGCCCGGAACCTCCGCCAGTGATCGGCACCTTGATCGTGGAAAAGATCGAGGATGCACGGGTTCCGGAGACGATGGTTAACCGCGTGAATGTGGTGGCCGAGCACAGCGGGGCAGCCTTGGCCAATGCGGTGGAATATAACAGCTTATTCTTGCTGCCCGTGTGGCGGGCCTTGGGGAAAACGAAGCTCCTGGTGCAGGCTCGTTATCTTCCGAGAACGCTTGCCGTGGTTGCCGTGCTCGTGGTGGTCGTGGCTAGCATGTTCCTGATTCCCATGTCGTTTAAAGTCCACGCCAAGGGGACGCTCCAACCGGTGGATCGCTATCGGGTATTTGCGGGAATTGATGGCGTGGTCGAGGAAGTTTTGGTGGATCATGGCAGCAAGGTCCTGGGAGCCGATCCGGAACGCGGTCAAGCGGCCACGGTCTTAGTCCGACTGCGGAACACGGATCTTGAGGTCGAACTCCGGAGGGTTACCGGCGAATTGGCAGCCACCTTGGAGGATATCAATAAGACGCATCAATTGCTCCTGCGGGGCAAGGGCCGCATTACCGAAAGCGAACGCACGCAGTTGCAAGGCCGGCTCCGTGAGTTGGACGAAACGCTCCGCAGCCTCCAGCAGCAGCACGAACTGCTCCTCGAGAAGCAAAAGCGGTTGACGATTGAAAGCCCCGCTTCGGGCGAGGTCATCACTTGGGATGTGAAAAACTTGCTGAAAGAACGGCCGGTTCGCCGGGGTGATGTGTTGATGGAGGTGGCCAATACTTCAGGCCAGTGGCAGCTCGAATTGCTCATGCCCGAAAAACGGATGGGCCATATCGTGCAGGCCCGGCAGGAATTGAAGGCCCAAAACCCCGAGGATGACCTGACGGTGGAATATATCCTGGCAAGCCAGCCCGACAAAACCCTTCGTGGCAAGGTGACCGAAATTCATCAAGCGGCAGAGGTTCGCGGCGAAGAAGGGAACGTCGTGTTGATCAAGGTTGCGGTTGATGAAGAGGATTTACCGGCGGCGATCCGGCCCGGGGCTGCGGTGACTGCCAAGTTGCATTGCGGCCGAGTGCCTTTGGGTTATTGGCTCCTGCACGACGTGATTGCCTTCGTGGAAACGCGGATCTTGTTCCGATGGTTCTGAAGATCCAGGCCAAAGATGGGTTCTAAAGATCAAAGCAAAAGATAAAAAGCAAAAGCTTTAAGGTAAAAGCATGTTGTTTGGTTCGAAAGATCGCCGGTAGAAGGCGTTACCCGGTTGAAAAGCGGGCTTCTCCGCCGTGAAAAAACGGGCTCGGACGACATGAAAAGAACAAGCGCATGCGGCATGAGGAACAAGCCTTCGCGGCACGAAATTGTGAAACGGCACGAAATTGTGAAAATAGATCCGCGCGGCATGAAACAGATCCGCACGGCATGAAACTGTGAAAACAGGCTTCCGCGGCCAGAAATTGTGAAAAACAAGCCCGTGCGGCGTGGAATAAGGTGAATCGGGGCGAGGGGGGACAATCGGCGACTTGACGTCGTTGGGGAAGGATCGTGAATTTGCTATTGGAGGGGTACAAAAGGGGATTTGATGCGGAGGGGGTACAAGCGTGAATTTGCGATTGAGGGGGAACAATCGGGAAATGATGGTACGCCAAAAAGGGTAGATTATGTTTGCGTACGGCCCGGCTTTTGTGTTCGGACTCATCCTCGTTGCTCAGGCTCAGCCTGGGGCAAGTTCGTTGCCGCCGGTCACGATTCCGAATTGCATCGTTTCTTTAATCGATGATGTGGATGTGCCGGCTCAAGCGGAGGGGGTTCTGCAAAGCTCCATCCCCCTACTGACCGAGTCGGGGGAATATTTGCTGCGTGACGGTCAGCCGCAATATCAGCCTTTCCGCGTTCGGGAAGGGATGTCGGTGCAAGCCGGGCAAGGCTTGGCCCTGGTGGATGATTCGGAAGCTTGGAAGACTTATTTGGCGGCTTTGGCCCGACTGGAAGGTGCCGAGCGGGAGGCCGGCAACGACGTGGCGGTTCGTGCCGCCGAAAAGGCTTGGGAAGTCTCTAAGGTGGAGGTCCGTCAGGCCGAAGAGGCGAATCGCCGGGCGCCCGGTTCGGTTCCTTATCTGGAATTGAATCGGCTTTATTTGCAGCGGGATCAATTGGAGCTGCAAAAGCAGAAGGCCGAACACGACCTTGAACTGGCCCGCATGGGCGTGAAAATCCGTCGGGCAGAAGCGGATGGGGCTTGGCTGGCGCTGCACCGCCGTGTGATTCGGGCACCGGTCTCCGGGATGGTGGTGGAGGTTTACCGGGACCTGGGTGAATGGGTCAAGCCGGGGGATGCGGTCGTGCGGATCGTGCGGATGGATCGAATGCGCATCGAAGGTTATTTGGCGGCCGGGGAGGTATTGCCATCGGAGATCGCCGACCAACCCGTTCGGGTTCAAGTCTCTTTGCGTGGCACGGGCGGGGCAAAGGATCCTCAACCGGCGGTTTTCATGGGTCAAGTCGTTTTCGTCAGCCCGGTGGTGGAAGCGGGCGGACGCTACCTCGTTTGGGCAGAGGTGGAAAACCGCCAAGAAGGGGGCATGTGGGTCTTGCGGCCGGGACTTACGGCGGAAATGACGATTGCCCGTAAACCCTCGCGGTAGAATGGTCTTTTGAGCGGGGCTTGCTTGTAACCGGCAAAAGACTACGGAATTCAATGGCAACGAGGCTGCGAAATATTAAT
>CAKZMM010000060.1 GCA_937128505.1 uncultured Thermogutta sp. | reverse complement strand
TGCAAATTGCGTGCCTATAAAAAAGACAGCATATGGATAACGGAATTTGCGCGTAAATGATTACTAGTTAAGAGCTTATGATCTAAATTTTGAAAGATGTTAAAATATAGTCTTTAGCAGAATATTAGTTTTTTCTCGCCTATTCTAGCCCAATCTGCCATTCTGACATCGACCCGGCACCGAATAAGCCCTACGCTCGCAACGCTTCTTTCCGACAGATTAAGAAAGCTTCGACGGCGGCATCAATCCAGGGTTCTTGGACTTTTTGACACCGCACCGCCGGCCTCAGGGGCACGCGATCCCTAAGTCGAATCAAAGCACCGCACCTAGCTCAGCATGCGTTGCGGAAAGGCCCCCGCCGCGGAACCGGTAGATCCTCAGAAAAGCTTTATGCCGAAAATTGACATTCGAGGAAACTTGTGATTTGGCGAACCTTTAAAGTTGCAGTTCTGCAATCTCGGGGCTTAAGGTGATGGCATGAGCAAGACTTAAAGCTCAGCAGCACGTACATTCTTGACGGTTCGTTGCCTCGACCCACGAGGCGGGACGTTTTTGGCACACTTGCCTTGGCAGAAAAAGAGCGAATATACTTGCAACACTAGGGGAGAGATTGTGCAAAGCGTGTCGCCGGGCCCTTCTGTTTGAGAGAAGCTACTCGGCTTGCACGGGTAGTGAGTCGGGTAACATCCATCACGACGTCGTGCAACTGCCCATCCGGGGTTGCCTTACGAAGTGGATTATCGCCGGAGTGGTTGAGTACCTCGGAAGACCACCTATTTCTCCGCTACCGGTAACAGAATTTCAATACATACATATCCATGGATTTGGCTTCGCTATTCGGTCGGCATGAATTCGCAATCCGTCGGATTCATTCGCTTGTGGGATTAGTTCCCGTCGGCGGGTTTCTGTTTTTTCACCTCGCAACGAATGCCAGCATTCTCGATGGGGTGGACACATTTCAGTACCGCGTAAACCAGATTCACCAATTGGGTCCGACCACAATTTTCTTGCTGGAGTGGCCTTTCATCTTCTTACCCATCTTGTTTCACGGAATCGTCGGACTGCTGATTGTTTCACGCGGTAAGCGAAACCTGGGCAATTACCCGTACTTAAGCAATTTTCGTTACACCCTTCAGCGGTGGACCGGGGTTATTGCGTTTGTGTTTATCGTCTGGCATGTGTTCCATATGCATGGGTGGCTGAAGTTTGATTGGTGGGTCCGAAATGTAGCGGCCCCACTGGGCGGTAAGCGGTTCAATCCGGAGGACGCTTTCACAGCCGCGGCAGCCATCCAGGCGTCCCCGCTAATTGCCCTCTGGTATGGAGTGGGTGTTTTGGCATGCGTTTATCACCTGGCTAATGGGATTTGGACCGCCGGAATCACTTGGGGTATTTGGACAAGTCCCAAAGCTCAGCGCTGGGCCAATATCCCGTGTCTGCTTGTGGGAGTGGTGCTTGCGGTTATAGGCCTGGGTGCACTCTTGGGAATGTACCAAGCAGAGCAAGAAACCGGTCATGGCCATTTGGTCTCTGATCATTCTTATTCTTCATATAATGGGTCACCGGATAGTCCTGGTAATTGGTCGACGGATAGTGCCGGTGATTGGTCGACCGACAGTGCCCGATTGCGCCCACTTTTCTCGGAAGCAGACACGTCGTGCCTGCAAGCTGTGGGAACTCACTCCCCAGGCTTATGAACAGCCGTTCAACGACAGTGTCGGTGCGCCTGCACACTTTTGTAGGGGGTTTTTCGCTGGATAATCGGTAGAAGTTCTTGGCTGGATAGATACTCAAGGGCAGGTGCCCTAGATTGGAAAGTTGATGATTTCGCGGGGAATGGAAGGTTATGAGCCGGAAGGCTAGGGTCGTGGTAGTCGGCGGTGGTTTGGCGGGCCTTTCAGTCACCATGAAGTTGGCCGAGCTGGGGATCAATGTCGATCTCGTGAGCTTGGTTCCAGTCAAGCGCTCTCATAGTTGCTGTGCCCAAGGGGGTATCAACAGTGTTAACAATCTGACGCGTCAACTCGGCGACAGCGAATGGAAACATTTTGAAGATACAGTGTACGGTGGGGATTTTCTGCAGCATCAACCCCCAGTTAAGGAAATGGCCGAGTGGGCCCCCCGAATTATCGACCTGATGGACCGCCTCGGAGTCACGTTTAACCGAACGCCGGAAGGGTTTCGAGATCAACGGCGTTTTGGAGGCACTCTGTATCCGCGGACTGCTTTCGCAGGTGCTACGACCGGCCAGCAGTTGTTGTACGCCCTCGATGAGCAGGTGCGACGCTGGGAGTTCGCGGGGCGCGTGAAGAAATATGAGTTTTACGATTATCTGGGGCCGGTTTTGGACGAAAACGGGGTTTGTCGCGGTTGCATAGCTCAGGATTTGGTATCGATGGAGATCACCGCTTTGCCGGCGGACGCCTTGGTCATTGCGTCGGGGGGATGCGGTTTGATCTTCGGGAAATCGACGATGTCGATGAGCTGCACGGGCAGTGCGGCAAGTCGGACCTATCAGGCAGGAGTCCGCTACGCTAATGGCGAATTTATCCAATTGCATCCGACCGCCATTCCGGGAGCCGATAAACTTCGGTTAATGAGCGAAAGTGCCCGCGGCGAGGGTGGGCGCGTTTGGGTGCCGCGACGTCCGCAAGACCCGCGACCACCGGAGGAGATACCTGAATCAGAACGTTACTATTTCCTCGAGGAGCGCTACCCGAAATACGGCAATTTGGTTCCCCGAGACATTGCCACGCGGGAGATTTTCAATATCTGCACCAAGGAAGGGTTGAGTGTGGAGAAGGATCGGTTGTGCGTGTATTTAGACGTCACGCACCTGCCGACGTCGGTGTTAGAGCGGAAGTTAGGCGGGATTCTTGAGATTTATCAGAAGTTCCAAGGTGTGGATCCCCGCCGGGTACCCATGAAAATCTTTCCCGCCGTCCATTATAGCATGGGGGGTTTGTGGTGCGATTACGAACGGACAGCGGAGGGAGGACTTCGCATCGGCTCTCCACGGAATCATCAAACCAATATTCCTGGCCTTTATGCCATCGGTGAGGTCGATTACCAATATCACGGGGCCAATCGGCTGGGCGCCAATTCGCTTGTGGCCTGCATATTTGCCGGATTGATCAGCGGGCCGGGTATTGTGCAGCTGATCGAATCCCAGCGGCGCCTCGCGGCTGAGCACCCCGGCGGGATTTTCGAACGCGTGGTCGAACAAAAGCGCAAAGAATTTGAGCAGTTGTTGGCCCGCCCGTCCGACGGAGAAAATCCCTACCTCCTGCATAAGGAATTGGGGGAGGTTATGACGAAAGCTGCCACAGTTGTGCGGCAGAATCCGGAGCTGGATCAAGCTTACGAGAAAGTCTGCGAGTTGGAGGAGCGGGCTCGGCGGTGCGCCCTAGCCGACCGCGGTCGTTGGACCAACCAAAACGTGGTATTTACTCGAGCCGTCCAGGACATGTATCCTCTGGCCAAAGTGATTTTGCGGGGTGCTCGCTTACGCGATGAGTGCCGCGGCGCCCATTACAAACCCGAGTTTGCGATGCCTGAAATCACGGCCTCCGACGCTGCCGAAAGGCGACGTCAGGCGATCGAATGGTGCGAAAAATTCGAGGCGAATAACCGTCGCTGGCTGAAAACCACGATTGCAGAATTCGGGCCTGACGGTCACCCCATTATCAGCTACGAGGACGTGGACACTTCACTCTTGCCGCCTCGGCCTCGCTTGTACGGTGTGGTTGGCGGGGAGATTATCGAGCAAGTGTGGCAAGAGCGGCAATTTGCACGGGTGTAGGACTCGGGGAAACTGCCGTGTTGCTTGGGTGGGAAGTATTTGCTTTTTTGTAAATTCGGCAACCACAAAGCCATGCGGGAAAAGAAGGGCGTCTCTTAGCAGCTACTGTGGTTTAGCTTTGGGGCAACAGGAGAATTAGTGGGGGGGATTTACGCGTTGAGGCTCTCGATGATTCGGTCAACATCGAATAATAATGAACGGCGTTTGCCCGAGGAGCTTGGCCTGCAAGACGGCAAGTTCGAAGTGCGGGTCTTGCGACAAGATGGCCCCGGTCAACCCAGTTACTGGCAAAGATTTCTTGTCCCCTATGAATCGGACATGAATTGCATCAGCGTATTGCAGAACATCGCAGCCATCGCGCGCACCGCGGAAGGGGTACCGACCACTCCGGTAGCTTGGGAATGCAACTGCCTGGAGGAAGTTTGTGGGGCCTGCACCATGTTAATAAACGGGCGGGTACGGCAGGCGTGCACCGCCTTGGTGGATCGGCTTCTGCGGGATCGACCCGGCGTAATTGAACTTCGGCCGATGACTAAATTCCCGGTGATTCGCGATCTTGTGGTGGATCGTTCGCGAATCTTTGAGACATTGAAGCGCGTCAAAGCGTGGGTTCCGGTCGATAGTTACCTCGATTTGGGTCCCGGGCCGCGACAATCGCAGGAAAACCAGGAGATGGCCTACGTTTTGAGCAAATGCATGAGCTGCGGTTGCTGCCTGGAAGCCTGCCCCCAATACCTCAGAATCGAACTCACTCGTCGTGAAGGCGAATCGGCAGAGGAGTTTGAACGCAGAAAGCAGGAGGTATATCACCGGGCATTCATAGGTGCAATGGGTATTGCCCAGATCGACCTTTTCAACACTAACCCGATTGGTCGAATGAATAGCACGGAGCGATTAGAGGCTCTTATCGCGGAAGGCGGCATTCAAGTCTGTGGCAATGCCCAGAATTGTGTGCGGGTTTGTCCCAAAGAAATACCCTTAACCACCTCGATTGCCCGCATGGGCCGAGCAGCTACGCTCTATATGCTGCGCAAGTGGTTCGATCGCTGATTTGAAGATTTTTCTCCGGAAAAGCGCAGCTCTAATGAGAAAGCCCGGTTGCGAGGCCGATCATCTCACGCGATCGCTTCGGTAAAATTCGCCGCTTGCGTTGGAGTTTTGTTCGCCCCGGTTCCTGCCCTCTCCTCTCGGTGATCTTTGCCCGATTTCCCCCTAGTCGGGTAGCTCACTGGGAAATCGGTTGACCCACTCGGCAGTACACTGGTTTTTTCAGGAACTTACTTGCACGACATTTCCGCCGGAGGTTCACACCCCCAAGCGTCGTATACATTGGTAATTTGATTTTTAGTATAGCGCAAGGGGCGATCATTTGAGCGGGGGGCACGGATGGGTAGTTGCCTCATCGAGGGCCTTTCGTAGCTGACTTACGAAAGCTTCGATCTCGCGGAGGACCTCTGCCCGTGGACGAGTGTCTACTTCGGCAATTCGCCGCACGAGAGCTGAACCGATGATCACTCCGTCGGCGACTCGGCCGATTGCTTGCGCTTGATCGGCACGACTAATTCCAAAGCCCACGCAAACAGGTAACTTTGTTTGCGTTTTAAGCCACATTACATTTTCAGTGACCGCGGCGGGTAGATGATCCCGCTCGCCCGTGATTCCCGTGACCGATACATAGTACACAAACCCGCTTGAGGATTGCACAATTTTTAAAGCCCTCGGGCGGGGCGTGGTGGGAGTGACAAGCTGTATCAGGCTGAGCCCCTCCCGGTTACACAGATCGGCTAAAGGCCCCGCTTCCTCCACCGGTAAATCCGGCACGATGAATCCGGCGACCCCGGCGGCTGAACACTGGCGCACAAAGGGTCCTAAACCCCTGCGCAGAACAATCGCATAGCTGACCATCAATACCACGGGACTGCCCAACTTGCCGCTCAGACGCGAAAGCATATCGAGTATGTCGCCAACTCGTATACCCGATGCCAGGGCACGGGTATACGATGCCTGAATCACGGCCCCATCAGCAATCGGATCGCTATAGGGTATTCCCAGCTCGCAGATGTCTGCGCCCGAGCTTGCAAGTCGAAGTAATGCCTCTTCGGTAAAGCCAAGGTCTGGATCTCCCGCCGTAATAAACGGAATCAAAGCAGCACGCCGCGCCTGACTTAAGTTCCTAAATACCTGATCGATAGCAGACATGATTTTGCTACTTGATATTCACAAAAAACATATAGGGTGAGTACCGACCGTTCCACCGGAGTTATTGAACGCTTACCCCAATTAACCTCGAAAAAGGGCAAATCCGGGCGCCATTTATTGTCTTGTCGGCCGTTTCAACAAACTCATTTAGCTACCGCCGGGGTAGCGGGCTTTTGACGACGAAACATTTTTTGTAGGCAAAGTTTTACCCGGGATGGGAACCAACTACACGTGCCATACCGCGGCGTTGAAAACTCCAGACTACGCTGTGGGGCTTCGTTAGTTGCATATCTTCTGAGATAGCACTGCTCAAATGGCCCACCGATGCTGGATCATAACTCGCGCTTAGCGAACTCCTCTTGTCTGGAAGCAGGAATTCTTCGAAGATCCTGAGGCCTAAATCCTTTAGTTGGATAGATTCCTTTTCACGAAAAGCTTGATTGCGTTATGCGAGGTGCCGAATTTCCGGTTCAAGCGGTACCATCAAACCTTCAGGGCCTACGATCTCGGTTCGTGCATAAATGCCCCCCATAGGACATAGGAAATAGGGGTGATCTGATGCTCAGCAGCACGAACCGCATCATCCCGTCGTGGCCGCGAACACTTCCAGAACTCCAAAGGTCCATTATGTAAGGCCGAATTAGAACTCAAAACCGCTCGCCAGTAAGTCGAGCGACTTCTGCGGCGTCCTTATCGCCTCGGCCTGAAAGGCACACCACAATCACTTGATCCTTTGGTCGTTTAGCGGCAAGCTCCATGGCTTTGGCGACGGCATGCGCACTCTCCAAAGCGGATAGAATACCTTCAGTTTTCGCCAGGACGTGGAAAGCGGCAAGGGCCTCCTGATCGCTTGCACAGGTATACTGAACGCGGCCGCTTTCTTTCCAGTAGCTATGCTCAGGCCCTACTCCGGGGTAATCCAAACCGGCGGAAATCGAATGGACAGGCAAGGTTTGCCCGTCCTCGTCCTGAAGAACATAACTAAAAGAGCCGTGGAGAACGCCTGGCCGACCGAAACTCAGGGTGGCAGCATGATCGCCAATAGCAGAAGATCGGCCTCCCGCTTCCACACCGATCAATTCCACCCCTTGGTCTTCGATAAAGCGGTAAAAAATACCTGCTGAATTACTGCCACCGCCGACACATGCCACAATCACATCGGGAAGGCGACCAAATCGGGTCAAGCATTGTTCCCGGGTCTCTCGACCGATTACCGACTGAAAGTCGCGAACCATCTCCGGGAATGGGTGCGGTCCGACCACAGATCCCAGACAATAATGCGTGGTTTCAACCGAGGTCATCCAGTCACGCATCGCCTCATTGATGGCATCGCGTAAGGTCCGAGAGCCGGAAGTCACGGGTCGGACCTCGGCCCCAAGCAGCCGCATGCTGAAAACATTCGGCCTTTGACGACGCATATCCTCCTCGCCCATATAGACCACGCATTCCAGACCAAATCGTGCGCAAGCCGTCGCGGTGGCCACACCATGCTGCCCGGCTCCGGTTTCAGCGATCACCCGCCGTTTGCCCATCCGCAAAGTGAGCAACGCTTGGCCTAGAGTGTTGTTAATCTTGTGGGCACCCGTGTGGTTTAGGTCCTCGCGCTTCAGATAGATTTGTGCACCCCCGCACCGGGCAGTCAGTCGCTCCGCAAAATAAAGCGGCGAAGGTCGGCCGACGTATTCATTCAAGAGATGATGGAGTTGGCTCTGAAACTTAGCATCCGATTTGGCCTGCGCGTAAGCCTCCGCCAATTGATCCAGGGCGTATATCAGGGTTTCTGGAACGAATCGGCCACCAAATCGCCCGAAACGCCCTGACGACTTCGCAACCGTAGTTGAACTTTCCATAGGTTTCCTTTGCTATCGAGATCGCAAGTATCGCGATATCTTTTCCATAGTTTACACCCAAGGGTTTATGACTGGGAGGGGATCGTATAGGCGACTCTTTCAAACAGGTGTCAACTTGAGGCGAGGAAAGGAGGCAGGCTGAGGCCCGGCCAACATCGACCAGAACTTTGAAAGATCGCTAAGGAACAGGTTAATCGCAGCGATACACCCTACGCTAAGCCAAACCGGAAACCGTTTGTGGCCCGTGCGAATTCTTGGGTGGTGCAGCGCTGCGATGGACCGAATCCAAGCTGCGCTGACCGCCAGAGCTTCGCCCGTAGCCGCAACCTCATGCGCGTACGAGGGAGCCGCATCAGCCGCCGGGATGCCAAAAGGAAATGACCAACCAAACCCATCAACCGGAAGAAGTAAGGCTGAATATAACTCGTAATGCTACAGGGCGGTAAACCGAGGGAAAAACCTCGGGGGACCCGATTCGGCTTGCGAAGCACACGAGGCCGGGAAAGCCCGCGGAGAACCATGATGGGGTTTTGGCAACAAAAAAGCATGTCGGCTTCACGCGGACATGCTTTGTCATTGAAATGGCCGATTTTTCCAAGCAGCGATCCGGCGTAAGTTTTTGCGACTTGTGCCTTTCTTGCTCCTTAAGGTGCCGGACTGAGCTTCTGAGGGCTCCGATTGAATTCCGCAAGTTGTTTTGGCGTTTAACGGGGTCCTGAGTTTCGTAATTAAGGTCCCGACTTTCCCAAATTATCTGTCTTGAGTTTCCTAATTATCTGTCTTGAGTTTGCGAAGAGGCCTCCCGCGTAGCGGACCCATTATGTCGGATAGTGCTCAGGTTCAATTC
>CAKZMM010000059.1 GCA_937128505.1 uncultured Thermogutta sp. | reverse complement strand
TAAGGCGGCTAGGATTGGCTCAATGGCCTTTGAAATGCGGAGTGCTATGGCGTCGGCCTTAATCCGCAGGCTTCGGACCGCCACTGGCTGAATGAGCCCAAAGGTGTGCGCGTAATATCTACGAGTGAGGTAGCCCATGAAGAATCGCTATTTTCCAGGTTTGCAACGGGAGGTTTCAGAGATCGGCCTTGGTACCTGGCAGCTAGGAGGCACCGAATGGGGCGATGTGCCCGAAGATCAAGCGTTGGCCACCCTAGAAGCCGGGGCTGATTCCGGCATCAATTTTCTTGATACGGCAGATATTTACGGGCTGGGGCGGAGTGAAACGCTGATCGGCAAGTTTCTGACAGGACGTCCCGATCGCGAGAAATTCGTCGTCGCCACAAAATTGGGACGACATCCCGACCCCGGCTGGCCCGAGAATTTCACTCGGGATGCGGTCTTTCGGCATACGGAGCAATCCTTACGCCGACTCGGCCTGGATCGGATCCATTTGACACAGACTCATTGCGTGCCTTTCGAGGTGATGCGCGAGGGACGCATCTTCGACCATCTTCGCGAGCTTCGGGAGAAAGGCTTGATCGAAGCTTTTGGGGCGAGCGTGGAGAGCATGGAGGAGGCTCAATTCTGCATGCAAGTGGAAGGTTTGGCCTCCCTTCAAATCATTTTCAACATCTTTCGGCAAAAACCGATCGATGCCCTATTTGATCAGGCAAACGCCCGGGGCATCGCGCTAATCATTCGCCTCCCGCTGGCCAGCGGCCTCCTATCGGGCCGATTTGCCAAGGACACGGTCTTCCCTTCGAATGACCATCGCAATTTCAACCGGGATGGTCAGCGTTTCAATGTCGGGGAGACTTTCGCCGGTCTACCCTTCGAAAAAGCGGTCGAATTGGCAGACCGAGTCCGCGAGTGGGTTCCCACGGGAATGAATATGACTCAAATGGCCCTGAGATGGTGCCTTGATTTCGATGCGGTCACCACCGTGATTCCTGGGGCTAAAACGCCGAATCAGGCCCGGGAAAACGCATCGGCAAGTGACTTGCCCGTTTTATCCCCCATCGTTCATAACCGTCTTGCGCGGTTCTATCAGGCGGAGGTAGCCCAGTTTATCCGCGGGAAATACTGATTCCTTCACAGAGCGTTCGCGGGCGGCATACTGAGGCTTGTCTCCCACCTTGAAGATTTTTCGAGAAGCATTCCGGGATCAGGTTACGACGGCGAACCCAACTTCGCCGTGCCCCCAGATTCTGACCGTTCCGACACCAGATCGCCGTCAAGTCCCTCGGGTGCCTGTTGCCTGGCGAGCTTCGGGCGAAGTGCCCATAGCTCCGTACCGACCAAAAAACCGACTAAAAATGTGACGACCTTCACCTGGCCTCGGCTCCGTATCCCCGGGCTACCCGGGCGGTCTTTCGGCACGCAAATTAGCCGGTCAAGCGCAGAATTGCTCGGCGGCATTTTAGCCGCCGCGGCTGGTGCAAGCGAACCTCGTGCCGCCAACATCGCGGCCCCAACGCGGGGAAAAGCCTTTCGAAGGGCGGCGGCAGCTTTCTCTGCCGGAGACTGCGGGCCAAAAAAAGGGGGGATACCCCCTCTTCGGCAGACCAGCTTAGCAGGATCGGTACAATACTGCCCTTACCTGGGGATCCGCCACCATCGCTAACGCATGCCCGCCACTGAACAGGATCGCTGCCTTAGCGTGGGGATATGCCAGCAACCAAGTCGCTCGATTGGCCCGACAGTTCCCTTTGGGTTCCAGGCACCAGAAAGCTTGCACTTTTACGCGACTTTTCCGCTTTTCCGCGGCAAGAATGAATCATTCTTCCCTTAGTGTACAGTTGACGGTAAGATACGAATTAGGGAGCGGTTAAAACGCGCATTTTCTATGACTGGGAGCTTTTGAAAGGCACGGAAGCACGCTTGGGGCATGGGGCCTTCCACACGCGGGCAAGCTCACAAAAAGGATTGGTTTACTCCCGCAGAGCTAAGCTCACGGGCGAAGGCCAGCAGCCTTTTGACGGAATCGTGGCCGAGGGATTGCAGGAGGTTGGAGCCAGCAGTCCTCATCGTTGAAAAGTTTCGAAGTTATATCAATCCCCGCATTTAAGAGGCGGTCGCCGGTAAATGATGACAGCACACCTCAAACGAGAAATGGATCAATTGAAGCGAAGCTTGTTTTCGCTTTGCGGCTTGGTCGAAGAGCAAGTGGATGCGGCTGTGGAAGCTTTGGCCAATCGCGACGCCGATTCAGCACGGGCCGTCGAAGAGAAGGACCGCCAAATTGATGAATTCGAAATTCAGGTGGAGGAAGAATGCCTCAGAATTCTGGCCCTCTACCAGCCCGTTGCCGTGGACCTACGGTTCATCGTGTGCGCCTTAAAGATGAACAATGACCTAGAGCGAATCGGGGATCTGGCGGTCAATATTGCGCGAAAGGCCGTCACGTTGGTCCGACAGGAGCCAATCCCCTTACCGCCCCAACTGAGGACGATGGGCGAGGAATGCCCCAAGATGCTCCGTAACAGCGTCGACGCCTTGATCCGCGGGGATGCTTCCCTGGCTCGCGATGTCTTACGCCGCGATGCGGAGGTTGATTCCATGAAACAGCAGGTTCGCCAATGGGGCGAAGATACGATTTTGCGGGATCCGAAGCGGCTGACGGCCGTGCTAGCGATCATGGCTGCAAGCAGAAATCTTGAGAGAATTGCTGACCATGCTACAAATATTGCCGAGGATGTCATCTACATGATTGAAGGGCACATCGTTCGGCATCACGCGGGGGCAATGAGCGCTCCGTGATCTGACCCACTGACCGGTTGCGAGGCTCGACGAGGTTTTCGGAACCTCTCCGCAAGAAATCCCATTCTCTAAGCTTTCGCGTTCCTCCGTGTGGGATAGGGTTAGGTTTCCTGTTTCGTTCTGGCACACCTGAACGGCGTTTATCGCGCGGGGCAGAAGTAGTTGCGAACTGACCAGATAGTAGCTGTTTCCAGAACATATGGTGATTTCTCTTGCGTCGCCCCGGCCGGCTTTTTTAGACATTGATCCGGCGGGCATGCTCCCGCATGAATTTGGTCACTTCACCCACGGAGGTACTCGTCGATTGCTATCCCGCGATTTTGCTTATAAATTCGCCAACTTTTTAAACGGATGAAACCCGCCCGCTTGTTTCTTCCTCCCTTCGCGCAGCAACGCATATAGGTGAGCTTTGATTCAAGACAGTGCAGATCGTCTCCATTCCCTCGCGCAACACCCCAATACAAACTATACCCCGCTCGCTTTTTCTTTTTTTCAAGTTCGTGCCTCAGCGGGCATTTAAGCCTATCGAGCGAGCCCCGCCAAGCAGAAATACGATCGGCTGAGTAAGGATCCCCCATCCAAAGTTCGTAAGAGACTTTTCAAAATCAGCCGTTTCCTACTATCCTAAATGCGAAGGACCAAGGCTCGTCCTGAATTGACTATAGATGCGATTCCGGTAATTCTGCCGGCACTGCAAAATTGGATGAATTGCGCCGGTTTGGGCAAAACACGGAGCAGGCCCCACGGTTCAAACTTAAGTAGGAGAAGAGTAGCGTTTGGGAGAATGGGAGCGTTTAAGCTGCGCACCGTTTGGATACCAATCGAAAAGAATCCTTAACCGTCATGCCGGGTAGGCCAGATACGTCCGGCCGCCAAACACTTGAGTCCGCAAAGGTAGGAGGCCCATAGGCTCACGAGACCATAGGAAATATTTGGAACTATCTCATGAGCGGAGCCAGAAGACTCAACCGCGCGGTTGCCGTTGAGTGAAGATCGAAAGGAAGTAGCGGCCGCGGACGCTCTTCCCCCTTTTTCCCGGGTGTGCCGCCGGTGATAGTGGCAGATCTGCCAAAAATGCAAAGGCCGTCCCGCAAAGTGCACTACCGCAAAGGCAATAGACGCTTCAAAACCACTGCAAATGAAAAGCTTATACTCGAAAGGATGCCTTCGGGAAAGATCGCACTGAAAAGGCGGACCCTCTTCTGGCTGAGCAAATAAATTCACGTTTAGCAGCTTTGGCTGAACCAAAAAACCCAAGCTGAGGAGCACAACATGGCCGAATACCGAATCGAAAACGATAGCATGGGCGAAGTGGCCGTCCCTTTCCACGCCTATTACGGGGCCCAGACCCAGCGAGCGGTGCAGAACTTCCCGATATCCGGTCAGCAGCTTCCCAAGGAATTGATTCGGGCCATAGGTCTCGTGAAATGGGCGGCGGCAACCGTGAACCGCGATCTGGGTCAGTTTGCTCGGCTCAAAAAGTCGCCACTATCAGCCGCGCAAATTGAGGCCATTCGCACCGCAAGTTGGGAAGTTTTCCAGGGGAAATTCGATGATCAATTCCCGGTGGACATCTACCAGACCGGCTCAGGAACATCATCGAACATGAATGTCAATGAAGTGATTGCCCACCGAGCCGGGGAAATACTTCTCGGGACTCGGCCGCTCAAGCGATCTCCCATTCACCCCAACGACCATGTGAACCTGGGTCAGAGCACGAATGATGTCTTTCCCACCGCGATCCATGTGGCCGCCGCGTTGGGAATTGAACGCGAATTGGTGCCCGCCCTTCGCCGCGCTACGGAATGCCTGATGAATAAAGCCGATCAGTGGCAAGATGTGCTGAAAATCGGCCGAACCCACTTGGCAGATGCCACACCCATGACGCTAGGCCAAGAGGTCTCCGCTTGGGCTAGAGCCCTAGAGCTATCCACAGCTCGGGCAAGGAAGGCTTTGGAAGCCGTTCTCGAGGTGCCCATCGGCGGTACGGCGGTAGGGTCCGGCATTAACACTCATCCGGATTTTGGCCGACAGGTCGCGAAGCTCCTTGCCGATACCACGGGTATTCCGTTCGTGGAGGCTCTTAATCACTTCGAAGCCAATGCTCAACGGGACGGACTCGTCGAGTGTCACGGTCAACTCCGCGCGATTGCCGTCACATTGTTTCACGTGGCCAACAACATTCGTTGGCTTGGCTCAGGACCCCGGTGCGGTTTCTTCGAGATTCGCATTCCGGATTTGCAGCCCGGAAGCTCGATCATGCCGGGCAAGGTCAATCCCGTGTTATGCGAAAGCTTGATGCAGGTCGCAGCCCGGGTCATAGGCAACGATCAAACCGTCGCTTTCTGCGGAGCAACCGGCGGACAATTCCAACTGAACATCCTGATGCCGGTGATGGGTGCGACCGTCCTAGAGAGTATTCGACTGATGGCCACTGCAACCGATGTGTTTACGGCTCGGTGTTTGGAGGGCCTTGAGGCCAACCGGGATGCCTGCGCAGCCAGCGTCGAGAAGAGCCTCGCCTTGGCAACAGCTCTAAACCCCTACATCGGATACGCGGCAGCCGCAGCACTTGCCAAGGAAGCATTTGAAACGGGAAAAACCATCCGGGCACTCTGCCTGGAGAAGCAGGTACTGCCGTCGGAGACTTTAGCTGAGGCTTTAGACCCTTGGCGAATGATCCGACCACAAGCCGCGGAATAATGCGGAATAAATTGGGGTAAAGCGGCGAAATAGGGCAAACTGCCCGCTTACCGTGCGCGATACTGCTGCCGTCTAATCGCACTTTTTGAGGATGAACCTAAAGTTTCCTTTTGCCCTCATTTCCTAATGGAGCATTCGGCTCACAATTAGCAACATTCGGCAAAAGATGCTAAAAAACGCAATAAAGCTTATCAACACTATTCATAAACTGCACAATTAACGTGTTTTTTGGTATATCCACAAGTCAACGGCTCTTCTTCTTTAAATCCACACGGTAACAAGTCTTCTTTTCGCGGAAGAGCCAATTGGGGAAACAAATTCGGGATGACAGTCTTGAGGCACCCAAATAACCCTCATATCTAACTTTATTTGCCGACATAATGTTATTTACGGTTACACCCACCGAAGCGGTGTGCTTGAGCGGCAGCAATCGCTCATGCTAAGCGGGATCCCGGAGAGCGTTTCCACGTGTTTTTTGAGGGGTCCAACGATCGCGCGATTGGCTTCCTCGCGGTTAAGACCACAAAATTTGGCAAATTAATTCCAAATTATCCGCATAATTTCGCCTTTTTGTTTAAGGAATTTAGCTCTCTGGTGCGAGCGGACGCTCATATGAGGTTCCAATTCCTATTCGCGCACTTTGTACTGAGAACCCGTCTGCTTTAACAGGTACCGACCTTTAAACATCTTAAAAGGCTAAAGTTTGCGCCACCGTGCTGGCCCCATGTGACCGACGAGTTGACGAGTTGCCCGATGTCGGCGGCTGAGGACCTCCGTTTTTACCCTATCACCGTAATTTGCCTGTTTGCTTCATTTCCCTTTTTTCCCGAGCTTCCTTCATGTTCGTCTTTGTCTCGTTTTTTCTCAGGAGTCCCCCGAATTCCCACCAGTCAACTGAACGGGCAAATTTTCCGATCTATCTTAGAATAGGCAGACCGCTGGCGGACGCTCGAGGGTCAATGCATGGCAAAAATTCAAACCACGATCGGCTTAATGACCGGCTTACCTATTGTTGAGACGGTCGACAAGCTCATTAAGGTCGCCAGCAAGCCGCGGGATCTCCTTGTCGAGCAAAATAAAGCACTATCCGAACAGCAAAAAGGGATCGTCGAGCTCACCGCTCTATTAGCTAGTGTCCAATACATAGCCAAGAATCTCGCCAAGCCGGAGCTTTTCAGCCGTCGAACCGCCACAAGTTCTCAACCGGATACCCTCGAGGTAGCCGTCACCGGGTCTCCCGCCGTCGGGCAGACCACCGTTCGGCCCGTGCGAATGGCCAGCGCACAACAGTGGATTTCCTCCGGGGTTGAGAGCACCACCACTCCGCTGGGGGGTGGGAAGATTACCTGGCGGTTTGGCCCGAATTTAGCCGAGCCAATGGATTTAAGCCACATTCGGGGCGGAGCGGGGTTTGTACCCGGATCAGTCCGGATTACCGATCGAAGCGGAGCTTCCGCCATTATCGATTTGTCGGCAGCTCAAACGCTCGGCGACGTCTTACAGGCCATCAATCAGAATACTCAGGTAACTGTCGCCGCCAGCATCCGCGGCGACAGCATCGCCCTTACGGATTTAAGCGGTGGTCCTGGCCGCCTTCGCGTGCAGGAGGTGGGATCCCAAACGGCTGCCTCTTTGGGGCTTGCCGGAATCAATGTCGAAGGCGATACCGCTATCGGCACCAACATCGTCTGGCTTTCCGAGTCAATGCCGCTCTCAGTCTTGAATGATGGACGCGGGGTGCGCTTCAATCGGTACGTCGCCGATCTGGACTTTACTCTCCGCGATGGTACCCAGGGACAGATCGATTTGGCACCCCTGGTGAACGGAACTGTGTCGGAGCCTCAAACGATCGGCGATCTTCTCCGGCAATTCAATGAAGCAGCTCCCGGCAAATTGCAATTGGAAATCAGTTCGGATGGTAAACGCTTCGTTCTCCGCGATTTAACCGAGGGATCCGGCCAGCTCCAGATACAGGCTTTACACGATTCGCGGATCCTATCAGACCTCGGTTTGTCCGGCACGCCCCAGGAAGGTCAGATTCTCGGCCGACGGGTCCTCGGGGGGCTAGGAAGCCCGCTCATTGCCACCTTGAATGGGGGAAGAGGGCTGGGCCCGCTCGGTTCTTTACGGCTCACGGACCGGCAGGGCGGTGAAGCAACGGTGGACCTTACCTCGGCGGAAACCGTTGCCGATATTTTGGAGGCAATCAACGGCGCCGGCTTAAAGATCCAAGCCCGACTAAATTCGGCTCGAACAGGTATTGAGCTTTTGGATACTTCCGAAAACCCCTCGGGGCCGCTCGTCATCGCGAGTGCTGACGAGCTCCAGACAGCGGAAAAACTGGGCTTGGCCGCCAGCGGGAATTTGACGCGGGTCAACAGCGGCGATCTTCATCGGCAAATCATTCGCGAAAACACGCCGCTTTCCCAACTCCAGGGTGGTCGCGGCGTACAGTACGGAAGTTTCACTATCATCGATAGCCGGGGCAATTCGCAGGTGGTGCGCCTGTCCGCGAGCAATGCAAGGACGGTGGGCGATGTGCTGTCGGTGATTAACGGCCTAGGCCTTTCCGTGCGAGCCGAGATCAATCCTACCGGCGACGGCATTCGATTAGTGGATTACGGGGGGGGCTCAGCGCAGCTCCGCGTTCTTGCCACCGGTTTTCGCACAGCAAGCGACCTCAATTTGTTACGCGATCGCACCCGCACGCAGATCAATGGGGAGGAAGTCCAAATTATTGATGGAGCGATGACCTACTCCGTAGAGCTAAGCTCCGGAGAAACGTTGGCCGATTTGCAGCGAAAAATCAACCAGCAGAATGCTGGCCTTGCAGCCGTTGTGATTAACGATGGGTCATCGCGGCCGTATCGCTTGAGCCTGCAAAGTCTTCAAGCCGGTCGCCTGGGAAGCTTGGTTATTGACATCGAGAGTCTGCCATTTGACATTCGAGAAATAACCCCCGGACAAGATGCCCTTTTGGCGCTGGGAACCTCCAACACAAGCGGCGTTCTGGTCCGATCCTCAAATAATAGTTTCCAGGACGTAATACCGGGAGTTAGCATCACGATCAAAAAGCTGGATACTGAACCGGTCCGAGTAACGGTGCGATCGAGCGAAACGGACGTGGTCGCTTCCACCAAGCTTCTTGTAGATAACTACAATCGATTCCAGGAGAAGCTTACCGAACTAACCTTCTTCGATCCGCAGTCCAATAAGCGGGGACCGCTACAAGGGGATATTTTGGCACTCCGCTTGCAATCCGATCTGGGGACGATGCTGACCCAATCGATTGCGGTCGAGGGTCGCATGGTATCCTTACGAGAAATGGGCATCGAAATCAGGGCTGATGGCAAATTGAGCTTGGACGAAAGCCGTTTGCGAACCGCGTTTCAAGAAAATCCGCAAGCTGTGCAGCGATTTTTCGCCGGTACGGGTACCGGCTTTGCTGTTCGGCTTGACCGTCTCCTTCAGCAATTAGCCGGCGAGCAGAACTCCATGTTGGGCCGCCACCTTGAGACGGTTCAGCGGAAGATTGCGAACAATGAGCAGAAGATCGATCAGCTCGAAGAGCGCCTTGAACGTCAGCGTCAGCGGCTTTTGGCGGAGTTTTATCGGGCGGATCTTCTCGTTGGAAAAATGCAATCTCAAATAGCGATTGTAGAAAAAATCCAGCCAATGACTTGGTACTTCAATCGCAGGACGAAGTAAGACCGCCGGCCGGAACCACAAAATGGCCTCCGCGGCAAACGCTTCCTCGCGCATAGCCCGTGCAAATCACGAAGCCCGAAGTGGCCGAATTGAAAAGGCGGTGATCAGATCTAATAAGGGATCACAAGGATGGGTTTTGAGCCAACCGGATACCTGGCGACAGAAGTTTTCACAGCCCCCCCACAGAGGCTACAGCTCCTTCTAATCGAAGGGGCGATTCGATACCTCCACAAAACCAAAGCCTTATGGGAGCAGGGCAAAATCGAGAAAGGCTACGAGTTCCTAGCACAAGCGCGAGCCATTATTGCGGAAATCCTGGGCGGCCTGCGAAAGGATATCTTGCCCGAAGTTACCCGTCGTGTAGCTGCGGTGTACACGTTTCTGTACACCAGACTGGTGGAAGCACGGGCCCGGCAAGACATCCAGAAATTAGATGAGATCATCCGTGTTTTAGAGATCGAACGGGAAACATGGAGCGAAGTATGCCGCCGACTTGCCGAGGAATCATCCTCCCAAATAGATTCCCTCGCTGTGGTAGAAAGCTCTCAGGAATTGCCGACCAGTAGCCCGCAGTTGTGCTCGTGGAAGGATGATTCTCCCAGCGACTTCCCACCGGAAACTTTAAGGTTCGTGGCCGAAGCCTAGGCTGCCTTTGACTATCTGCGATCTGCTGCGATCGGCCAAGGTTTCCACGATCCAGGGCTTTGAGAGATTCTTTTTGATTCGTGCCCCTTTCGGCCCAAATAATTCGGCCCAAATAAATGGTTGCCGGCTAAACGGCGACCGCAGAAAACGTCGCCCACTTTCTTCTTAGCCCAGATGTCGGGCGAACCAACACCGGGCTTCTTGCCACATTCCCAGCGAAAGCACATGCCCGGATTCTTCTTCAATATACGCACGAAAATTTTCTGGTACCCCCATGGCCCTGTAGACCTCAGCAATGCGGGCGATTGCTTCGCGGACTTCCGTAATCGGGCTACCCTCGTCTCGGCCACCGAAATTCAAAAGGAAGGGTTTTGGGGCGGTCAAAGCCGCCACATCCGCGGTATCTCCATATTGCATCAACCCCGGAATGAAATTGGGGAAGCAGTGCAACAGATGATGCCGATGTATCGCCCCGTAAGTGGGGAGACAGCAATTGCCCACCAAGCATTTCAGACGATCCTCCCAAGGCCCCAAAAGCCAAGTATGCGTTGAGCCCATGGAGTGACCATAGCAACCGAGGCGGTCGGCCCTCACTTCTGGCCGAATGCATAAATAGTCGATGGCCCGCCGCATATCCAAGATATTTTTCCAGGCCAACGATTTGCCACAAACCACGTAGCGCAAAAACTCGAATCGCTCGTAATCCCCGTTCCGCAAATGGGCAGACATCCGCTCCTCGAAGCAGAGGGCATCAGGGCAAAGCACCACGTAGCCTTCTTGAACCATTGCAACTCCGGTGTGATGCATCGGATCGCCGGCCAATCCCGCCGGCTCGCTTTTGCCCAAGTGCCACTGCCCATTGTGTTGGTGCCAGACGGCAATCGCCGGAGCCGGGTGCCCCCCAGTAACTCCATCGGGAACAAGCAGCAGTGCCGGCACTCGGTCGCCAGGCTCAGCCTCGTAGCTGACCCATTCGATACGATACCCCGACTTTTCAACCACCTTATGCGTCTGGGGACGCAGGTCGCACGGCTCGGGCCAGGGACCGCCTAGGCATCCAAGCAGCCGCTCACGAAAGTTGCGCCTTCCTTGCTCCGAGATCAAATCCGGCCTCGGTGCCACGGTGCCTAATTCTCGCGAGGACCTCGTGCTCATGGGATCATAGCCTACCTTCCTACGGAAAAATTACGGTCTCGCAAGGCGCCTAATGCAATCACTCACGCTTGCAAATGTGGCAACTATTCAATCGGGTGCCGGATGCGTCCTGTCGGTCTTAACCTCAGGGCCATTTCTTGCTCGAGCTTACCGCAATTTAATCTTGAGCTTGCCGCTTAAGGTAGGTATCGAAGCGAATGAGAATCTCGGCAGCATAAGACATACAGTTGGGCCAAAGACCCTCGTAGGTGATCTCGACAAGCTCGCCGGATTCTGATGGTTGTTTGGTCGTCATCCACGTGGGGTAAAAGCCCTCCGGATGCTGCACGGCGGTAAGAGTATCTGCCATTGCCCGGGCTTTTTTCAAGTAGATTTCTTCCTTCGTCGCCGCGTGCATCGCTTGACAAAAACGGATGTAATGGGCCACGTGCCAGTCAATGGGGAAATAACAGTCGTACTGCTCTAGCACCGAGGGAGCGATGTACTGCCGATTGAAGGAATTTTCCCATAGGACAAACTGATCCTCGACAAACTTAAATAGTTCTGCGGCGATTTGAAGGTAATCATTCTCCGGGGTAGCGTTGGCGAGGAGATACTCGGCCAAGAAAACTGTATCATAAAATTGAAGATTACTGTAAGGAGGCCTCAGAAGCACATCATCCCACTGTTGCTGCCATAACCGGGTCTTAACCGGGTTTTCCAACATCCATCGTAAGGCGCGATCCCGCACGGGAATTAAATCCTGCCGGCCATGATACCGAATCAGCCTATCGAGAAAGCAAATAGCCTGAGCTTGATCCGAAGTGTAATCCTCACGCACTTCACCGGTTTGGGGATCCACCCGGAAATACCACCGCCCCTCCGGGAGCTGCTTACTGGCCAAAGTTTCGGCAATACGGTAGGCTGCTTCCAGATAAGTAGCGTCTTTGGTTGCTTCGTAAAGGTCGACATAAGCTAGCCCCGTCATCGCCGAGCGTGAAATCTGCAAGTACTGACCCGGCGGATGGGATAGGGGCATATTCGGATAGGCCCAGTCCTTCGGCGTAGAATGGTCGATCAAATACTGGGCAATTCGACCGGCGATCTCCAAGGCTTCGCGGGCCCGTTCACTCCCCGGCTCAAATTGAGCATCTGTCACCAGAAGACGAATGAATGCCGCACCAAATAATGACGGATAAGGCAAAGGCGTTGTCTCACCCCGTTTCCACGGTTCGAGAGTTTTCCGCAAATACTCCGCGCAGCGACGGCCCGATTCGACATAACTGCATTTTGCGGGCCGATAAGGCCCACCAAATTCGGCAACTTTGAAGAATTTAAAGTTTGTCCGGGCCAAAGTACGACCGTCGCTGTCCTGCGCGTCGATCACCACTTCGTACCCCGCCCCGGCGGGAAGTGCACTCCAGATCGGAGCTAGATCGACCTCGGGCTTGGGCGATTGCACACTCTGTTCGGTCCCCGCTCCCGTCATCCTACAGAGATAGAAAGCCGGGGAAGATTCGGGGGGAATGACCGCGAAGACCGGCGGATACATGAACCGGCTGGCATGAATGTTCCACCCGGTTCGCTGGAGGCTCATCACCTCCGCTTTATTCTCCTGCCCACCGTAGCCAAGCAATCCGGAAAGGTGCAGCCCCAAAAACACCGTAACGATGATCCAGCTTCCACAACTCCTCGCTGTGTAACTCATCAGTAGATCCCTCCCAATATAATTCGAGTCCAAACGGGGAAGGTGCCCCCAGGCCGAAGCTTTGTGCCGCCCGACCATTTGCGAAAGAGGATCGATGGTGCGCCGCCTACATGACCAATCCCACCCCATTTCCTTCGAACCTACTCTACTATGCGTTTTTGCCCCGCGGAAGGCAGTCGACCATCTAGGCCTCCGCCCTTATTCGAGCGTGACCGATGCCAATCGCTTCATCGCTCCGCCGAAAGGCGGTTTCCATGCGGCACAGTTGCTTGTTGAGCTTTCCCGCCCAAGCCCATCTCTTTCAAATTACTGTCACTTACCGACGAAGGCTCGCGCCCCGTAGACAGCCAGCACCGCAAACACAATCAATTTCGATCCGCCAACGCCGGGACTTGCTTATTCAGTAGTTCGTCCCAGTTGAAGTCCCAACTGCAAGCCCGGAGGGCTTACCGATAGGGCCCCGGTAAGCCCTCATTTCAATTCGTTCAGGAAGAGTTCGACACCAAGTCGATTTACCCTTCACCGAGCAAGAACGCCCCTACGCATGGGTACCGCGAAGGGCGATTCCCGGCTCCCCATCGTAACGGATCTCAACCGGCAACCCATTGTGCAAGAGAGACAATCGCGCAGCTTCGGTCACCAACTCGTTGATGTAGCTATTACCCGGCGTGGCCAGCAAACCGCGTTGATCGATTTCGGCAAGCAAATGTTGCCGTGCTGCCAAGGCTTCATCCAGCGGGAAATTTTCTCCGACTTGATTTACCCTCAGTGCCGCCAGCACGCTCGCTTCGATGGAGTCGTATCCGTACCCGATCGGCCGCAACCCCTCGCCCTCCCATGGCACCAAACGGAAGTAATCGGGACTGACGAACCGATACGGCGCCCCCGAAAGCCGATCGATGTATCCGTGGCCCACCCCCCGGAATTGATCATCGTGTTTGATGATTCCTGCACAATTCTCGCCCTCGCAGTAGATTACAAGGCATTGATCGTTGGTTCCGGGTGCTTCGTCCGGATAACCCAACCCGTCTAGCACCGAAAGAATCGCGCCGTTTTCCCAGGTGACCCGGCCCGCTGACCACATCCAGCCAACGTTGCCATTGGGAAAGACACCTTCGACCCCGCGCACGGCGACTTCTACCGGGCGGAGCCCTGTAATGAAATAGACCAGGTCCACATAGTGGCACCCAACGTAGGTAAAGGGATCTGCATTCTCCTTCGTAAACCAGTTTTGAAAGTTGGAATGCCGATAGTAGTACGGTTCGATCAGCTTCGCCTCGCCTAAGCGAAACTGCCCGAACCGACCCCTGCGGTATTGCAGCCGCGCTTCTAAGGCACGACGATCGAATCGCTTGTGATATTCCACCGCAACAAGCAGCCCGCGCCGCCGCGCTTCCTCCTCGATTTGCTTGGCCTCGCGATACGTGCGGACCAGCGGTTTGACGCACAGCACGTGCTGATCGTGTTCCAAGGCGGCTCGAATGATCGGGCCATGCAAGTGATCCGGAACCGATACCACTACCAATTGCCTGGCGGGTTGTCGGGCCAGCACCTCGCGATAAAGCTCCGGCTGAACCATTTCCGGCGGTGTGTCCAGGGCCGGAAATGGTTCAAAGCTTTGTCCAGGAAAAGCTTCGGCGAAAAGCGGCTCCTCGGCCAATGCACGCAACGGGGCCGACCGCATCTCGCATATCTTTAGACTTCCGATCCACCCCAACCGCTGCAAATGATAAAGCGAAGGCAGGATTTGATCGTGGATAATCATCCCGCCCCCAATGCAAAGCACATCGATTTTTCCTTTCGGCAAGTTGCTCATTGGCAATTCCCCAGGATCAAGAAGTATTCTGCTGATCGGCCGTTCCTCTTACCCGTTCTTTCGGTTAATGGGAAGCGAAAACCACCCACGCCCTAACGCCCGCTTGCCTTCCACCGCTTTTTCATCCCACTTCTAGCACCGCTATGACGATGGAAGCCGTTACAACGCTGGCCAGGCTCCCAGCTTTAGAGTCGAGCAAGATCGATTCCGGATTTCTTTCCCTGTCAGCACGGTAGCTAACGTCCCGCGCCGGCGATTTTCCGATTTGTGTCTAGCGTCGCGGAACTGGCTAGGCCCAATAGGTTTAACCGCCCCACCCTCCGCTTAAGCGGGCAATTCCTCGATGACTTCGCCGATGGCCTCCTCCAGCACCTGCAATCCTTCCTCGATGGCATCCTGCTGAATAACCAGCGGCGGGGCAATCTTCACTGAAGCCCCCATGTAACCGACTGGAGCAAAGAACATGAGCCCCTTTTCAACCGATCGCCAAACAATCTGTTTGGCCAGCTCAGGATACGCTTCGATCCCGCCCGGTTTGACGATGTGCAGTGACGCCACCAATCCCTTCCCGTGCACTGCCCCGATGTATTGCGGGAAGCGCTCCTGGATGGCACGAAGGCCGGGCTGGAGAATCTCGCCCATCTTTCGCGAATTTTCCACCAAACCTTCCTCGTCAATCACTTCCAGGTTGGCCAGCGCCGCCGCTACACAAATGGGATTGCCCGTGTGGGTGGAGGTCATCGATCCCGGCGGATACAAATCCATCACATCCGGGCGGCCCACCACCGCCGACAGGGGGAGTCCGCTGGTAATCCCCTTTCCCAAACACATGATGTCCGGAACGATACCGTAGTGCTCGAATCCCCAATAGGCACCCGTGCGGCCGAATGCGGCCTGGACTTCGTCCAAAATCAGTAGCGCTCCGTGCTTGTCGCACCACCGACGCAAGTGCTGCATGTATTCCGGCGGGGCGAAGCTCGCATTTCCACCCTGATAAGTTTCGGAGATCACCCCCGCCACTTGGTCCGGCTCCACTCCGAGCTCCGCCAGAGACCGCTCAAATAATCCGAAGCTTGTGTCCGGGCAGCGAAAGCCATCGGGAAACGGTACCTGGACCATATCCTTGTCCAGATTCACAATCCATTCCTTGAGCGCCGGTATGCCGCCGATCATTTGGGCCCCCAGCGTCCGTCCGTGAAAAGCATTATGGAAACTGACGATCGTGATTTTCCGATTGCCGCCTATTTTCCTCCCCCAGGTTCTCGCCAATTTGATGGCACACTCGCAGGTCTCCGCCCCAGTTGTCAGCAAGAACACTTTTTTAAGTGGTTCGGGAGCTCGCTGAGCAATCGCCTCCACAAGCCGTGCTCGGATTTCCGAAGGAAAACAATAATTGTGCAAAAGCCCATGCTCAACCTGTTGGATAATGGCTTTGCGGATTCGCGGATGCGCATGACCGGCATTAGTCACCAAAACCCCACTGGACCAATCCAGCCATTGATTTCCCCACCGGTCGAACACACATATCCCCTCTGCACGATCCCAAATTACCGGGGGTTGACCCGACATAGATCGGGGCTCATTGGCCCGCAACTTCTCCAGGATCGGCAGCGATTCTGGAACGGGAATGTCGGTTACAATCCGACGATATCGCGTTTCAACCTTTCGCACTTGCTTGGGTTTCAATTCTGCTAACACCATGGCACTACACCCTTCTTCTGACTTAAAGCCTGCTCCCGGTTATGCTTTTACGATCGTGAGACTTGCCTCGCTGGACCAAAGCGCCGTGAGCCTGTTGGGCACGAGGTATCTTCCAATGAGTTGAGTATCGCTAGTTACTTTACTGCAACAAAGCTCTGTGTGGTTTGGAGGCTTCACACTAATGCGATGTTGTCATTCGGCCAAAGAAAAAGCTCCGCCCGTGGCCGCGCCGGTATTTCGGCTTTCGACCTCAATGCGGAGCGCTTCTTTCAAGCTGACAGTGCCGATACGGATGCCAGCGCGCTAGACAGCTTTTGATTTAAACTTTAGGCCGGATAAAGCCACGGGAAGGATTCCACGATCTTCCCCCACCTTGATCCGCCATAAATTTTCCTTCTACAAAGCGGAGATTACAGACCTTAACTAAGATGACCACCGCGCGACCGACGTTTCAGAGGTAGTCAGCCTTCTTGCTTCTAAGTTCCTTTTTCCCTGCAAGTATCAAATCTTGCCAGGGATCGAAACCCATTTTACCCGCTGCCTGGGCAAATCTACAGACTACCCCAAATCTTTCCCGTTCAAATTGTAACGTCTTTCTTTTTCTCCGCAAGTCCCTATGAGACCCCTGTGCGACTAGGCAAACCCTTTGCGCTAATCCTATGTGCCGCGCACGTGGCGACTTGCGCAAGGGCAAAAAGAATGGTCCCCCAAGTGCGTGAGGCATCGATCGGCTATTCCCGAATGCCCATCGGCCTTTTGCCGATTGTTCCAGCAGTCAGCAGAGGAGGGGGCCATTTTGTGCCACGCTGAAAAAAGTAGCTCGGTGTGTCTTCCCATCTAATTACGGGAATTCCCATGCGAAAATCGTCCAAACCCCGCAGCTCCTTGCGGGGAAAAGCGCGAAAACGTACCCACCGTCTAGCTGCTCCGCAAGTCCCTGCCCAAAGTCGCCGATTGTCAAATCGTCTGGTTCCTTGCTCCATTTCATTGAGGGTACGCTCGTTTCAAGCATCTGATGAGGACCCGCACTACGTGTGTTCGTGCTTGCGCGCAAAGCGGGTGTGGCCAGAGCGAAGAATAACTATCATGCCCCCACGAAATGAAGTCGCAAATAAACCAAGCGGGGATTGAATTCCCCGAATGAGTGCTTTGCTACCTTCGAGGACGAAACCGGGCACAACACATCTACGGCACACTGACTCGGAAGATTGTGGAGGGGTCACTATTTCCAGGGGCTCTCACGGCATTAATAGTTGTCTTTAACGGAGCAAAGACGCTTAAGATTTACCCCCGGAACATTCTCTAACCCACAGTTCATGAGTCCTCGTTCCTGGCACCCTCCTTATTGCACCTACCGCTGATAAACCTCCTTATTGGATGTACCACTTACAAAAACAAAGACACGGATATTCTCTTCCGTTCGGTTTTCCTCCTTTCAGTGTTCACCTGCAAGAGGCGTGCTTTCGGAAGCGTGCACCTATTTTGAAGCTGACCCTGCACGAATCACATACATTTGCTCGCCGATCCAACGGCTTGCCGCCACAAGCTCCAAATAGGGTCGGTCACATACGTCGAGAAAACCGATCTGATAATTCTCCCCATCTCCCCGTCCCGTGGTGGCTTGATCGGTCAACTGAAACCAATGGGTTCCGACGATCGTCGGGTGGCTTAGCCCAGAAAGCACATACCGGCGATAGGCCTCGGCACGGTCCTGCTGATCTGCCGTCTCTTGCAGACCGGTGTGGAACATACCGCGATCCAGCGCTCCAAAATGAAATTCGCCGACAATTACGGGGCAGTCCAAGCCCTCCGGTAGCCGAAATTGCCGGAGCGTGATGTCGTACCGATTGAAGCTCACTACATCGCAGTACTTGGCGGCAGCACGTGTGGCTCGCGGGTTGCCCCAGGCAAACCGACATCCCAGATACAGCTTCGCAGGAGCTACGCTTTTGACTGCCTCGCGGCAACGGCGAAAATACTCTTCGGCAATCTGGGTGTAGAAGGTACCCAAATCCTCCGCCGCTTTGGTCCGATCGGGAGCCTCAGTGCTCATCCGCAAGGCTTCCCAAGAGTCGTACTTTGTGCCCCAAGCCGCATTGAGCCGATCGATCGAATCATATCGGCTCCGCAAATACTCAAGAAAGGCCTTTTTGGCGGGTTGCTCAGGCGGCGATTGAAGAGCCGCGATTGCAAGTGAAAACTCATCGCCCCAACTTAGTTCATTGTCCACGAAAAATCCCAAACACCATGGGTCCTGCGCGGAAGTAGCACGGTGCCTGTCCAGATCTCGTTTCAACGTAAAGTCGAATTCCTCGGCGAATGGATCGGGAAACTTCCCCCAATAACCGCTCGATCCTTCAATACGGGGTCCGCGGGTATTCGCGGTGACCACATAAGGTGTTTTGCCCAAGTGATAGATAGCTGGGTCGGACCAATTCCCAATCGTGTTTAGTCCCCAACTGCGTAGCCTCCGGTGAGTGAGCTCGGCAAATCGCGTTCGCCACTCCTCCCCATACTTGCGGAACAAATTAGCCCCGAAAAAGCAGTACGTTTCATAGGTTCCTTTGTTTTGATAATAGCCGTGGGGAGCCCAAGAGGCCCTACCGTAAAATTGCCCCAATGGTGAGTCCTTTTCCGGAAGCTCCTCAAACCAATGACGCCGATCATCCAGCGGTGTAATTGCCTCGAAAACTCGTACGCAATCTACCCCATGGGACCAGAATAGCCGTCCCGCCGGATCGACAAGCCACCAGCGATCGCCGTACTTTTCCACACGAAAATGTCCTGTTGCTTCAAGCTGGGGACCGGCGGTCCAACCCCCGTATTGGTTCCAATTGCCAGGACCGGGATACTTCTCCAGCTCTTCGAACTCTAACGCCAGTTGCGAGCGCAAATCCTCCACCGACTTCGTCTTTCCGACCCAATCGGCATGCCGATATTGACCGAACGAATCGATCAAAGGAAAAAGCCCGCTTCGATCTCCGCTCAGGCAATCCGGAGGTTGGAATGGTTCACGAGCTTCGATTCCTTCGATGATAAGCCCACTCCCCCCGCGTGCCCCACGAAGGCCAACCGATACTTCTATAATCCGCGAAACGTCGATCCCACGCTCCGGATCCATCAGAGCCGGGAATCCCCGCATCCCAAAGAATACTCCGCTGAGCGATTCCGGCACCGTCCGGCGAAGGGTTAGACGAAGGAGCACCTCCTCACCCGGTTGCAGCTCATAGCTGCGCGAGAGACTACGCCCTTTCGGCGCAGTAGCCCGGGCCGAAAGCTGAACTCGCAGAGGCTCATTTCCCGTATTGCGGAGCGCAGCAGCGACAAAGCGGAATCCTGAGAGATCTTTGGCTCCGTCCCCGGCCGGAAAAGCAATCGTGCCGTTTCCCTGCGGATCGGTGCACCGAAACACAAGACGCCTTTTTCCCGCATCATCGGTTTCAAGGAATACTTCCCCACCGGTGATTCTGAGCGAATCCACCCCCTCCAATTTGCCCAGATCGACCCAAGCAATATCCTCCCCCCAACTGGGATTATCCCACGGGGTCCATGCCAACGAGCCGTAAAAAGCGAACGTTCCGACGGCTAGCACGGCATAAGCCAAACGGGGCATAGGACCGCATGAGCTGCTCTTTCGTGCAGTCCAAATCGGACGAACCCACCCACGACTTCGTGCTCTAGACATGGCGTGGCTCCTTACGGCTTTTGACATCGCGGGGCTCCTCGACAGCCCTCGAGCTCTGCGTCCCCGAAACACCGGGGGCCTTACGTTCCAAGCCAACCTACGCATGAAAACAGAAACGTTTTCGCAACCGCGACTTTCCCGAAGAGGCGCCGTTATGACAACCGAAAGCTTTTTCAATCGACGGACCGAAGGGAATATCTACCGCTCGCTACCCATCGCCTCGTGGTAGAATCGGATAAGCTCCCGCAGATTGCAATGCGCATAGGGCTCGTCGCAAGCCGGGGTATCGCGTCCAGCATCGGCGAACCATACGTCCAAAGTCTCCGGGGCAAAGATCGCATTGTGGAGGTTGGAATTCATCGCCACCGGTCGCTTAATAATTTCGATCATGGTCGCCACATCGATTTGGCCGAAATACTTCTGCAACCGCTGCGAAAGATACTCCGCACGTTCACCGGCCGAGATCATCACGGTATCCTCCGGGACAAACGGCAGCCGCGAATCTTGCTGACCCGGGCGCAGAACCGTCATTTGCCGGGCATCCGCATGAACCCCTGCTAAATTTCCCGAACGATCGCTCAGCACATAGTAGTACTCGCACGTGCGAGGGGTGTTCTGCAAAATCTCCAGTGCCTCCTCCACATTGTTGGCCCGTTCCATGACTTCACGCAGCAGAAAGCTCATCGGCATACCGTCCCAGTCGCCCTCTCCGCGCCCCCCCATTTCGCCGATGGCCAACCCCTTTTCGTTCATTGCCGTGACTGTCCCAATAAAGCCCGCATAACTTACGCTCAGCCAGGCATGGAACCCCTTCGGTATGAAGACCATCAAAGTCGCTTCGTTCTGCAAATGAATATCGCGCATGTAATCCAGCACCCGGGCATGGAGAACGCGGCCATTTTTACTTGCTTTGCCCCGCACGGCAACGCCGCTACAGTGAAATCGTTCCGGAAACAGATTGGCGAACCGACCATCCCGCCGACTCAGCCCCGCGGCTTGCGACAGGGCGTCGCATTCCTCGAGAAATCGCGGCGGAATGTGAGGCACGGTCCGCCGGTGAATTTCTTCCATCACATCTAGAAACCATCGACCCGACTGAATGGTTTCCAGTCCCCCAACGAAAAAGATGACCCTTTCGGTGAGCCGCCTCGCCTCGTTGCCCAATAATCGTCCATGAGCCTGCCCCATCTGCTCCGGCGTACCTGAAACGATGAGCACCCGCTTACCTTGCGTTTCGGCCAGAAGGCCATGGCCAGCAGGATCGCGAGCCATAATCATCAACGGCGCTTGTACTTCCGCGAAGGCAAGAGTCTGAAAAACGACCAAGCCTAGCACGAGAATGACAATTGTTGAAAACCGTCTAAAGACCGGCCATCCCATGCTAAAACTCCTTGCTTTGATCGACGGTACCTGAGGATTCCTTTGATTCGCGGGTCGGCAGAGGTAAGCGTCTATCAAAGGAAAAACAATTGTGCGATATATCCAATCAAATGTACTTGAGACGGATGGACTATTCTCAATCCTCGATTCCTCCGGCCAATCCCTTCTCCCCCAGGCACGAGGTTACGGCTTCGCCCAAGACCGAATGAGGTTTTTTAGACCCGATTTTCAAATCCCTCCCGTATTACGAGAGCATCGCCGAGCCGCACGATGCCAGTTTTACAGGCTCGCTGTCCGCCCCTCCCTCTGGGCGAAATTGAGCGCGAGCTAAAAATCTTTAGGCGTGAAGACGCGAAAATGGCCCTCACCCGGCCTCCGATCCGCCTTACCTCTGCGTGCGACATTCGGTAAACGGCTCGCCTTTAAGCATCTTTAATCCTGAGGGATCGGCTCTCAAAGCTCTACGCTCTGCGCTACGAAATTTACAAAAGCGCCGAAAATACGATGGAGATCTTCGCAAGGTACTTTTCGGCAATGCTCGGCATCGGGGGATTCAAATAACTCCAGAGGTACAGGGGTGTTCACCTCCCAGGCGAATATTTGGATTTCCGCCTCCCAATCTTCGACAAGTAAGTGCAGCCGTTCCGGAGTGCTGGTCCCCGGCCTTAGATGAATCATCATTTCGCCCACCACACGTTCCTTGGAAACGATTCTTAACGCGGGTCGCTCCGACGTCCCTTCCTCCCGAGCTTCCACACCGATTTTTTCCAAAACCTCCGGTGCCAAAGAGACTACCGTCAAAGCCCCTGCCCCCATTCTCAGCTGAAGGATAACGCGGGGATCGACAAACCGCAGCGGGTTGCGCGTTTCCGCAGCAATCTTGGTCTTCTCCTTGGATTGTTCATCTTCGAAATTTGCCCCCCCTTGAATTCCTTCACCGCAAAATACGGTCCCGTTTGCGGCTACCAACCAAGGACTCTGCGACTGTCCGATAGCAACGGACCCCACCGCAGGGAGTTGTGCCTCGAGCCGAAACTGTCCCCCATTTCCCCGAGCAAAACGGATTCGGAAATCGATCTTTTCCCGAGTTGAAGCGTTTCTCGGCTTCGCCCAACCGGCTAGTTCGACCAGGTGTCCGCGCCCCACTTGCGGCTCCGTGGCGATCATCGCACTAGCTTGCTGGAGAATTGTGCTGAGAGCACCGACCGGGGTAATGACTCGATCTGCCGGTCGCTGGCGAAGATCCTCCGGCAAATCCTGCTGGAAAAACGCGATCATTCGGTCCACAATCCGCGGCAAGGCTGCCATGGAGGAATAGTGGCCAAGGCCCTCCAGCCAAAAAACTTGGTCAGATATGCCGAGTTCCCGTGCAAGCTTTTCGGTACACTCCCGCGGGATAACTTCGTCCTCCGCCGCATTGACCATGAACACCCTTCCCGCCGCAGCGCGCTGCCGAAGGGCCCCCGCGTATCGGAGGGGATCCACACTGGCAATCAAGGCCTCGACCTCCGCGCGGTTTTCCTCCGTCATCTCTTGAAGCATGGCGGTCAAAGGGCGTGTTTCGCGCGCATGTCGAATGATTTGGAGCAAATCCCCGCCGGCCAAAATGGGCATGATGCGCCAAATTCGCGGTTCTTCCCCGGCGGCACTCAATCCCACAATGGCTCCAAAGCTAATCCCTATAAGACCTATCCGGTTACGATTAACCTCCGGTCGTGCGGATAAAAGGTCCACGGTCCGACGGATATCCAGCCAAGCCTGCTTCACCGCCTCCGTAAAAAGCTGGGGGTTCCGCACAATCGCCCGCGGACCACCTGGCAGAGAGCGCTCCCCATAGTACGGCAGCCGAAACATGATGCTGCATAATCCGTGCGAGGCGAGAGCCGAACAGGTCAGTTCCATTAGGGCGGTCTCACCACTGAGGATATGAAGACAGATCACCGTCGGCCGGCCGGGGTCCCCCTCCCGCCAATTCGCAGGCACGAATAGCTCCGCGGGAATCGTATTATTTTGCGGCACCGGTGTTTCAAGCGGCGAAGGATACTGCAGATGGTAGATAACATAATTCGGTCGGACGGCTTTATTGGTGATTTCGTACCTAAATGGCCGCCCATCGAAGGTTGCAGTGACTTCGCCGCAATCCAGCTGCCCCGCCAAGGCCGATCCGGCAATTGCACACGCAGCAAGCAGCCACCCTGCAACAAGCAAGCTGAGAAACCCATCGAAGCTTCGCTTCACAAACAGCCGCGCCAATTTGCGGAAATCTTTCCCCGGTGTGCCGCAAGAATAAACGCAGTTATCAACCACTTGCTTCATCGTAGTAAGCATGAGATTGTCCTAGCCTGCTACTTTTTCGAGCGCAGCTACTTTGGTCGGTAGTGCTGAGCTCTGTAGTGCTTTAGATTCTCCAAAGATCCGATGATTCGAAACTCCCCGTCAACTACGGCACCTATGGTCATACGCTGAAAGCTTCGGATTGCCGAGCAGCTCAAAAGCCAGGCCAAAAATTCAAAAGGCCAAAATTCCAAAAATGAAAGTCCTACCGGTCGAAACCTCGGCAACCGAAGCCGAACCTTTTTACACGCATTAATCTCTTAGCGAGACGCCAGCGTCCGTTGAGAGAAAAACTGCGTGGGGAAACCGGCAGAAATCGTATCCACTCAGTCAACAAAGCCGAAACAAATTTTTCAAAAACCTACTAAACTTCTGTTCAGCCAAAGCTTCTTACAATGCAAATTTTTGCTTCCACGGAGCAACGACGCCACTTGGGCAACGACCAATTTCCAAAGGGTGCTATACGAGCCAAATACTCCAGCTCTCCGATCCAACTTTATCTTCCGGGCAAAACACTTCTCGCGGTATTGCTAAGGCTGCATGTAAACCAAACCTTCCTAGATTGCATCTGGAGGCGGCTTACGATCCAAAGCCCGTATCGAACGCGATCTTGTTTGCAGCAAATCTAGATCGCCTGGGTTCCTAGTTAAACTGGACACGTAGATGCAGTTACGCTATTTGGACACGGCAATGCAGTCACTTGAACCGAACGGCTCAAAACACGGCAAACCCGGCTAAAAACCCGCTCAAACGCCGATCACCTCGCGTGCGATTCGAGCTTCCGTCTATTTTTGCCGTTCAGGGCACCACAGTATCCATTAAGCCTTTCTTCCGAGCATTCGGTCTAAAGCATCGGAGGTGTGATAAATTAGTGCCTCTGGCCAATAAGGATACGGATTGAAGTACTCGAAGGTGAGGTAGCCGCGATAGCCCACCTGATCGAGCGCCTCCAAAACCGCAGGCCAATTTGTTGTCCCGTCTAAAAGCGGTCGGAAACTATCTAAATTAAATTCGTGCACCTTCTTCGAATATTCCTTCAAATGAATATTTTTAATCCGCTGACCCAGAATAGGAATCCAATGCTCCGGGAAATGGTACTGGGCTATGTTGCCGGTGTCGAAGTGCACCTTCACCCAGGGCGACTGAAAACTGTCCACAAACCGCACCATTTCCTGCGGGCTATGCAGGTACCCGTTTACGAAGATATTCTCCACGTTGAGGTAAACCTTGGCTTTCTCCGCTGCCGGCAGTAACTTCCGAATGGCTTCGATAGCCCTTTGTTCGCATACGTCATGTGGAACAGGCGGGGCATCCTTTATCCACGGCACATAGGTCGAGCCGGCGATCACCAGCAAGTTTTCCGTTTCCAATAATCGGGCCACCCGGATCATGTCCACGGCAAGTTCTAGTCCCCGCGCGCGACGCTCCGGATCCTCATGAGTCAACGAGTAAGGCCAAAACAAAAACGAGCATACCCCGCTAATTTCCAGGCCGATTTTGCGAGCCATTTTGCCCACCGCTCGCAGTTGAGCATCGGACGCCTCGGGCGTCAGATCACCGTCCAGCGCGTAGTTTACCTCAACCGCCTCGAACCCCGCCTCCTTGCACAGTTCGAAGCACTCCCGCAGCGTCATCTTCGCAGGGTAAGGCAATGCCCAAAGATTGATGGATTTTTTCATGTCGTATCGCTTCGCCGACCCCTGGGTTACCGATTTCGGTGCGGCCTGCGTCGGGGACTCCCCGGGTTCGGCTGAAAAACCTTGAGCGGCCATGAACGAAGCGCCAAACGCCCCGGAGTAAGCCAGAATTTCGCGACGACTCAGCCGCCGCAGCTCGCTTGTCTTGAGCCGGTCGCGCGTGCCGGATTTCTCGCCGGAAACCGCCGGAGCGGCGGCCGCGGTCCGCTCCTGGGCACGCAGAGCAAAACCTTCCCCTAACGACTCGTTCGATTGTTCGCGAGCCAATCTCAAAACTCGGGACGCGTGATCTTTCTCAGCCATGACTAATCCTCCCAGGCTATTTGCACCGCGATTGATGGAGATTTGCCGACACCCCTACAACATCGTTCACAACCATCCGCATGTCAGGTCGGCCACCGTAATCCGGAAAGGCTGCCGAGCAACCGGCGGCATCAAAAAGGCATCAAAAAGAAGGAAATGTCCCCATCGCAGCCGGGCAAAGCGATGGGGTAAAACGGTTACCAAGCTCCCAAAGTTTTTCATTTTATAAGGAAATCGAAGGTTGATCCATAACCAAGTTGATCATGGTAGCAGTGGTATCATACTCTGCGGCTAGCATTCCGTCAAATTGCGAGATCGTCACCACGCGAACCCCCAAGAGGCCTCGTATATTTCCGTTTTGAGCTCCGACTTCCGTTTCAGCTGCGATTCTCGGCCGCACGGAATTCTCTGGGAACGGCCACCGAACTCGGCAGCCGCTCTGTGATTTGGGCGGAGCTCACAGGGGGGTAGCGAAATTAAAAGCGAAATTAAAATTTCAGCTTTACTGCTCCGGGAATTCTGCCGGGCCGGGGTCCAAGTGATTTGAAATGGTGCGGATTTGCATACGGTTGTCGGGTTCAAGATCCCGGGCTAGATCCGGCCCCTAACCGGTTAGCCGCAGCATGAACCGCGTACTTCGGGCCACGCAGAGCCGCAAGCAGAACCTCGAAGAGCAGTAAGGGCTGTTTCTTCCCCAATTCCTCCTGCATTGACGCCCGCCCGGAATAGCGATTTCCTTCTCGCGAGGAGCCCGGCACAAGCGATTGCTACCAGGTGTGCCTTCGTAAATACTCATAACTCCCCCCTTCGGGAGATCGCCGGGAAGAAACGGGAAGAATATAGCAAAGAGGCACCGAAACGGTGGCTGATTTATCCCGGCTGATTCGGGACCGAACTGCGCGTTTGGTTGCCTGCGGCGGAATTCTCAATTATCATGCGTATCGGATATGATACCCACCGCAGCGGCAACAAATAGCATCCATCGCGATAAGACAACCCTTGAGATTTCCTGCCCATCAATTCCGCATGCATTCTTCGAGGCCATGGAAGCTAGCTGCCAGTGATGAGAACAATTGGCTTTGACCCACGAATACATGTTGGATCGATTGTTGCCCGACCACAGCACCGATGCTCGAGCCGGATCCGCTCCGCAGCTTAACTTCGCCCCCGGGCAAGTTAGTTCGCAGGAACGAGGGGCTGCTGAAAGTCGCACGTTTTTGGGAGATGGTTCACGGATAGGCCTTGCCGCACACGAGAGATTTGAAAGGGAGGTTTCTGAGCCGATGAAGCAAAAACACACTCTTGGCCGCATGTTGGCTTTTTTAATTATTGCAGTAAGCTGGGGTTGGCCCGCGACCTTTTATTTCGATTTACCATTATCATTTTGTTCCGATTCGACATTATCATTCTTTCAAAGTTTGTGCTGTGCGGCGGAATTTGACCCATCCTTACGCGCGAAAGCCCCGCCCGGTACGGAAAGCCGCCCGGCAGGGCTTTACACGAAGGCTGCCCTAGTTGGACTATTTCAAAGGAGCAACAAGTCGGAGATAAACTCGGAGCAATCGGGCTTGATCGCTTCGCCTGAGCCGGGCTGGCCCCAATGGCGGGGGAGGCGGCGGGACGGCATCAGCGACGAAACCGGCTTGCTCCCACGATGGCCGGATGGCGGACCGAAATTGCTCTGGAAAGTCGGGGGCTTAGGTCAGGGGTGGTCATCCCCGATTGTGGTGGGAAACCGCTTGTTCATCACAGGGGATATCGACGAGCAATTGGTGATCTTCGCCTTCGACACTTCCGGCAACCTACTTTGGAAGACCACCAACGGCCGAGCTTGGACGGGTCCTTATCCGGGCTCGCGGGCTTGTTGCGCGTACTCCGAGGGCCGACTCTATCACAGTAATGCCCACGGTCGCGTCGCATGTTTGGAGGCAACCACCGGGCGGGAACTGTGGGCCCTGGATATGATAGAGCGGTTTCGCAGCCGCGGAATCACCTGGGGATTGAGCGAATGCCTCCTTGTGGATGGGGATCATTTGATCCTGACTCCCGGTGGGGAGAAGGCTTTTATGGTCGCCATCGACAAAAACTCCGCGGAAATAAAATGGCTCACGCCGCCGATCCCGGATGATTTCGTTTCCCACGCTTCTCCGATCCTGTTCCGCTGGGGCGGCAAACGTCTGATCACGACCTGCTCGGCCGGCCACGCCTTCGGGGTGGATGTCGATACCGGTCAGCTCCTCTGGGCACAGCCCATGCGAAACCGTTTCGATACCAACGTAGCCACGCCCATTTTCGGCGATGGGTGTCTCTTTTATGTGACACCCTATACCCATTTGGGGCGGCTATACCGTTTGCAGCCTTCCGAGGGAAGCTGGCGTCTGGAACACCTCTGGACTCATCCCGTCGACACGGTAACCGGCTGCGGCGTATTCCTGGATGGAGTTCTCTACATCGGTGGTTATCGGCAAGCAAAATGGTGGTTTGCCATCGACTGGAAAACCGGACAAACACTGGGGGAATTCAAAGACTTAACCACCGGCGCAGCGATCTATGCCGATGGCCGCCTATACGTACTCGACGAGACCGGGAAGGTTGCTCTTTTAGAAGTAGGGCGATTCGGTTTCCGATTGGTGAGCCAATTTCGACTTCCCGCACAACAGCGAATTAGGGACGCCTGGGCCCATCCGGTGATTTGCGACGGTCGCCTGTATCTTCGCTACCACGACACGCTGTGGTGCTATGACATCCAGGCAGCGCGCTAAACAAATAGCGCGCTAAACAAATGACGTAGGGCGTCGTGATTTTTCGCGAGATAGCGGCGCATTCGCCCGAATTGAAACGACGGCACCTATCTGCGCCGACGGTGAAAAACTCGCTGGGGCCTCTGCCTCGTCGGAAAGAACGGTCGTTTTATGACTTTGGCTGCTAAATGGTAGGTTTTAGCGGCGGCGATTGCCCCGTTCTTTTTGCATCTTGAAACCATTGATACGTTGGATAATTGATCGGTCGCCGGGGATCATCGGGCGTATAGATCAGCATGGCCCGGAGTTCCTTCATGGTGCGATCCGAGCGATTCCGAATTGGCTCGGTCAAAGTGGACACCAACTCGGCGAGTGATGGGCCCTCGAAAATTTTTTCAGCCGTTTGCCCACCGCGATAGCGCGCCGCTGGATCTTCGCGAAGCAAAAGTTTTGTGATTTGGATGCGGACACTTCCCCCGCCATGCGGTTTGCACCCACCGATCTTATGCCGCAGCGGCCCCTTAAGGATCACCCCCTGAGCAGCCGGATTTGTTTTACCAAGCGCAGCCGGGCTCAACTCGACCGTGACTTCCTCCTCAAGTATCAAGCAATAGACCAAGAGAGCTAATTCCTCCTTCCGCAGATTCTCGAAATCGACAGTGAACGCGAAACGAGTGCCCGGGGGTGCCGCCTCGGGCTCTGTAGTCTGCTTAATCCCCGGATGAGGAGGTGTAAGCCGGTCCGTCCCGGGAATGTGATGGTAAAATTTTCGGCGGTCTTGATTAGGATAAAAAGGCTTGTGGCGATCGGGCTTAGGCTGACCCACCGCGACCTTAAATTTCGGCCACGCCGGAGTTGCCGTTTGCGCCGCAACCAACTCGGCATCCGAAAAGCGGATTAATCCAGCGAAGACTGTGCGAGCGTGCAAGTACCCAAAGGTCCGAGAAACAATATCCCAAACGTCTTTTCCTTTTTCCTGCCAAAGCGCTTGGTCTACAGCATGAGCAAAATCGACCCAAGATTTTTGTGAATCAAATGGTGCATTTCCATTGCCAACAACCTCGGCTAAACTGCGAATGGCTCCTTTGAGTGAGGTGCCGGGGATGTAAGGGCGGTTTGTGCCTTTATGCCGAATGAATCCCTGTTGGCCATCACCGATGACAAGTGGCGTGAGAGTCTCAAGCTCACACCAAATACACCCACAGCACCCACGAAACTGGTGATGGTAAGTGGGTTCCTTCCGCTCAATCGGCCTTTTTGGATCCAAAGTCACCCACCGATATGGATTCCAAAACTGCTCTCCTTGGGGCATGACGAGTGCCTCGCTTGTGCAAATGATCCCTTCAATTGAACCACCGAGCGATCAAAACAACCGGGGAATCAAAATGGTTAATTCGTTTCCTTTGGAAGCCATGACGGACGATCGCCCTAGCATGCAATCAGCACCCTCGACTCGCGTTGCTTTCGACCTCCGTTCGGGCCGACGGAAAAACTTCCGGTGCATTCGCCCAAAACATATTTACCTGCGACATATTTACCTGCGACATCCAATTGGTGAGCTTAACGCTTTGCGGATACTGCCGGCGATAGAACGGCATTACTCCGTCAAATGAAACTGCTACCCACCTGCAATAAGCCGCTTATTCACCCCGTGCATCCGTGCGTAAGTTTAGTTGCCTTGATTTTGACAATGGATGCGTCAACCCCGCGCTGACCACCCCGGCTTTTTCAACCGCCGGAGAATCATGGGAGCAAAGAACCAAAGGATTCAAGGCGATTATCTCGCTATTCGTCCACCGGTATCAAGTCGCACCAACGACTCAGGACGACTTCACCGACACTGTTAAGAAAATCCTCTACTTCAATTCGCACACCGCGGCACGGCTTTTCGACGGGGTAACTAAATCGTTGAGGGATACGCAGCTCCACCCATTCGCCAGGAGAAATCGGACTGTGCAACCCCCAAAGGTAATATTGGCAACGACGGATGGAGCAAGCGGAAAACTGATCGGAAAAATCTCTGAAGCCGGCCAACTGAGCATCCTGCCACCACTGGTTTGAGCCGATAAATACCACCCGCCAAATTCTGGTGTCCCTTTCCCCGGGAAGCACCCGCCATTGAAGTTGTCCATCAGGAGCAAAGATTCGTCCGGCAGTTGCCTCGGGAACAACTGTGGAAAAGTTTTTGCGTCGTGGGCGTTGCCACGCACAATAACATGCGATCTCGCTATTCCATGAGGTCCACCAGTCAAAGGAGCATCCGTCCGGCCACTCCAACCACCCGCGCAATTTGGGTGCATCAGGCCCGCGATTCAAATCGCGAAGCAGTTGAGCAAATTGCTCCCAAGTCAAATCCGCGGCTTGAACCTTCGTCATCGTTCTGACCTGCAAAAGCTCCGCGTGGCTGGGGCTTGGTCCTTAATCCTCTTACAAGATTAATCCTCTTACACGATGTGTCGGAGAACCTATGACACCCGCACTATTTACACATTGCCCACTTCCCGTTGGCTTGCCCCGAGGGAGCCATCTCTCTTGCGACCCTGATTTCGTCAACTCCGGGAACAAATCCCTTTCGGACCACCGTGCCAAACCAAGAAATCCTCACACGCTGGAACCAAGGGCCGCAAGAGTTCCGCCCAATTCTGAGAAACATCGTAGGTGTGACGAAGTCCGGAAAAGCGACCCTCGGGAAGCGGAATTGGCGGCTCGGGTGTCCAGGGATGAAGCCTGTAAGCTTCTTGTTCTTCCGGGGTAGCCCGTTGACCCAAGCCGCGCACCGATTGTTGGAGCCGCAAGTACAGCAATTGATACCGCGTCACCTCGCCCCGCACACGCCCCAATCCTCGGCTCCGCCCAGATCCCAGGGTAATAAGCTCATCCTGCAAATCGCGGAGCAAAAAATTGAGTGCTGCCAATTGCCAAAGCTCGAAGTTTACCAAGCGAATCGACGTCTCGTATTTGCCGCCAACCAGCACTTGCAGATCGAAAAGCACCCCGGGAACCGTTCCTCCAGTAAAACGATCGATCCCCACACCATTGCGAAGCTCCGGTATCGGCGGCTTTTCCGCCGAGGCAAAGGCATCGCCAATACTCAGCCGACCGGTAAATCGGAGAGAGCCGAATAGCCGACACGCAGCGCAGGAATCCCGGTAAGCAGTGGCCGAGTTATTAGGGCCCGATTCCGGCTGACGAAACCCGCACCCGAACGACTGGCGCTCTTCATCCACAGGAATATCTTTCGGGGAAATTCGCCCTGGGTCATAGTACGGAATACACACACTCCGGGGGAGCAAACTCCGGCAAATCCGCTCGAAATGGCTTCGCAGCACACCTTTCAATGAGGTGCCCGGCAGAAAATAGGTCCGTTTTCCATTCCGGACGGTACTGACCGGGACCATGTCGGCTGCATCCAATGTCGCATAGCCACTTTTGATAAGCAAAGGATCCACCGGATAGATATCCAGATTCACCTCTGCTTGACACAACCATTTGCGCAACATTCCCGCTTACTCCTTATGCCCTAACTATTGCCCCCGGAACTCTGAAGCCTGCGATTGATCCGCGCTTGAAAATAATCCTTCCAATCTGGTACCGCGACAAAACGATCCTCAGGCTTGGTCGCAGTCAAGAAACGCACACGATGCTCCGGTACCGTCAAATCGATTTCCCCAACCTCAATCGACCGCAAATGGAATCGTCCTAACCCTCGGCTTGTGAAGCCACCCAACGAGTTCCCGCAGGACCAATCGAACAAAGCGGCCCCTAACAAAGCAAGATCCTGATCGGTGGGATTATCCACTTCAATGATTACCTTGAAAACTGCCCCCGCGGGAACTACTTCATAATCGTACTTGAGACCATCCACCGCCGTGTGGCTATCGCGGTCGATTACCACGCCATCACGAATTTGAATAATCGAGGCCCACTCGACCAACTGGCCGTCACTGACACGAATTCGCTAGGCAAGAACCGGCGACCCAAAAAGCTTGCACACGTCACACGTGTTTTCATCAATCCAGCTCAACTGGCTTTCAACACCTTTTTCGACCGCGCTTTGGTACTTATCCGCCTGTCGTTTGTAATAATTGACGTCACTCACGCATTTCACCGTTGAAACCTCGGAGTTCAACAGGCAGGCGGTCATACCCAAACCATCAGCAAAGGTTTCACAAGTACTTCGCAGTTTTCCCTTTAACGACGAGCCCGGCAAAACGGGCTGTCCTTGCGGGTCGAGCACGACGCCCAGATCGCTCATGGTTTCCCCTTCCTTGCCGGAGCCGATTCGCCACGCTGTATCGAACTCCAGCAGGGTGGAAATGCGAATCCGCCTTTCCAGATGCGTGTGGCTGAAAGCTTTTTGTGCCGTCGCCATATTTAGTTCCCGCCTCTCTTAGCACTTTCGAATAGCTGATTTCGAAATACGTGACAATAGTGCACACAAAAACGCCGAAAGAACAAAGGGATGACTTCTTTTTTGAGTTGCTCGAGCATCGTCTTTTGATGAGCTGTCGGGCGACTTCCTGTCGTGGCACCTTGCTCCGGCGAGCCAGCCCCCACTTCAAGAGCTTCTGCAGCGGGCATCAAGAACTGCTTGATCAATTCCTCCAGAGTCAGTGTGCCTTTTTTTTCCGGCCCCAAAAATTCGCTGATTTTCCTCCAAAACTCTTTTTCCTCCAGAGCACCTTTACTTCTACGTCTTTCCGCTCGCTCCCCCTGTTTTTCGGCAAACTCCTTAACCTTAGAAGGCCCCTGCTCAGCGATCTGCCGCAACCCGTAAATCTGTGTTCTTCCCACGGGGGGCTTATCGCCGGTTTGGATTTTTCCGAACAGTTGCTCGGCCGCTTCGCCTAACTTATCATCGCAAAAGCGATCCAGGTCTAAACCGAGGCGATTCATTTTCTGATCCTCTACATTTGCTGCTGAGCAATCTCGTAAAGGTACTGGGAGACAACCGCCCGAACCCACGCCCACGCCAACCGCAGCCGGATTGCGAACTGCCGAGCCGGATCGGGATCCAACTCCTCACTGGCCTTTCGCAGCTTCCTCAAATGCTCGAGGACATCATCGCCCACTTTTCCCCAATTACCCTGTGATTCTCTGCCCATTTGATTTTTCACGAAATCCTCGATATCGGAAAACTTAGTGGCAGAAACCACCGTCTGCTGGAGATTCCGAACCTGGGTGCTAATCCGCCTCGTCTTTCGGTCGTAACCGAAAGTTCGGACTAACTTCTCCCCAAGCTTAAGCCAGCTGTCGTGCTGGCTGTCGCAATATTCCTCGATCTTCCGAACCAAATCGGGCGAGAGTGTCATCATAAGCCGATCATCCTATTGACTCATGTATGTAACATGAAAAGGATCGCACATCACTACCGCACCATAACCTTCGTTGCGACGCAAACCGGCACCTTCGGCTTCCAGCTGCGCCAACCGTTCAAAAAGCCCCTCTCGTGCTGCCGACGGACCTTGAAAAGCGTACAGATACACTGACCCCCGGGCCAACATCCATTCATCTTGTTTGGCCAAACCATGTGCAGCGTTCCAACCGCGAAGCTGTTCGCCTGTTGCCACCGAACAGATGAAGCGAATGGCCCCTTCACCTCCTACGGCTTTCCCTGGACCTTGTTCCCAAGACCACTCCTCGCCCGAAGCCAGCATATCGGGCAAAAAAGGAATCATGGTTGCCGGGTCGAGCGAGTACCGCAAGAGAGGATCTACGAAAATGGCTCCCGTTGGAAAACTCAAACTGAAGTAAAAGGCTTCCGAAGATAGTTTCAGCGTTTGATCGTGACCGGACTGTTTCAACAAGCTAGCAAGCTGATTGCTAAACTTGTCGCTCCAATCGATCCAAGCCTGTACTTTGGACCGCTTCCCACCTTGATTAGGCCGCTCGGCGGTATCCGTCGCCTGCGATTCCGGGGAATTCCCGTCCACCCAAAGCCGCAGCCGCCCGTATCCCCTCGTCCGGTGATGGCCCACAACAAAGGGCACATTCTGCTCAAGCAAAAGCCGCAGCTGGGCTTCCGCGGCTTCGCTTACTTGGACCCACCCGTAAAAATCGGCTTCAGACTCCGCGTTTTGCTCTCCCCGATCCTTTCCGCCCGCTGCCAAAACCGAGCGCCGATTTCGCCTGTTTGCCCGACGACCCTCCTGCGGCAATAGGGCGTCCAATGTATAAAAAACGCCCTTCGCCGCCGTAGCCGTCGTTCGATCGATTCCGACATGGGCTACCACCATTTCGCCCATGACCTCTTCCAATCGTTGTTGTACCACGCCAGGCCAAAAGCCCACTTCCGGTTTGAGATCGGCCTTACACTGTTTGCATTCCGTCCACGGTGTAAACAGATCTCGCGGAATCTTTCCGCTGGTTAAATGTTGAGCTGTTCTTAAGACTAAAACGTCGGTCAACCCGTGCCGCCGACCGTAGCGTTTGCAACTGAGTGCCGTCAGGGGGAAGAGATGAGTGTCAGGATCAAGCGGGCCAAAGCGACAATGCGCCTCATTAAGAAAGAGCATTCGAAAGGTCTCGTCCGCCTCCCCGTGCAGGCGCAGGTATGTGGCCGCCAGAGCCCCGCGAATCGTGGTTCCCGATATGTAACGAACCGATTCCGATCGCTCTGATTGGCGGTTGCGCTTTATCACAAGCGGACTTAATAAGCGTGCCCGCAGATTCAAACGCTTCATGAATACCTCTCCGACCCTTTAGCCTGTTCCCTCCCGACACATTTCAAGCCAGGCGCTCCAGTCGCTCCCCTGCTCAGCGAAGCTCTTCAAAGCCTCGTCCACCGAAAGCGATTCGTCATTCCAAAGGATCTCCCGAATTTCGATCCGGCATCGGCCAGTCCCACAACTTTTATCACCTCCGAAGCTTTCAATGCTCAGTAACCCTGCCACCAACAGGGCATATTCCAGGGGGAAAGCTGTCTCCGATTCTTGGGTCAGCACACCCGCGGGATGAAAAGCATTCAGTTCAGAGCTCATTCGCACACCGGCACCCGACACTTGCTCCGTGCAAAAAAGGTGGCCTTTTTTCACCGTCCCTGTAACCCGGTCGATCGCGGTACGAGTGATACTGCCGGTTAAAATCTCTGAATCTTCCGCAGGTAAAGCATGGTCGATGAAAAGACATTCCCCCTGAAAGCGGCTCCCAAACAAGCGATCGACCACTAGCGGCGATTCTGCCAGGGGGACGAAATGTCGGACTATCTTTTCTTGCTGACTTTGGCTGACCGCATGAGGATCCACGGTGCGCAAGCCACATGCGGCGGCTAAGCGCTCGCACTGATGCCGCAGCACACCCTTGATCTCCGACCCAGGCACAAAAGGCTTACCTCCTGTGCCCCCCATGCGCTGCACCGTCCGGTCGATGGCCCCCAAAGAGTAGCCACTTCCCACATGCCAAGGCCCGTGCCAACAAATCTCAAACCTAATGTGCAGCCGCTGAGGTTTCATGATCTCCGAAATCCTCCGCCCGCAAATGATGCCACGCTAACCTGGTTGTCCAGACTTGCCCATATCTAATCTAAATCTAAGAGCTCACAGACTTCGATCAAATCTGCAATAGGCAAAACACGTCTTGGTTCTCCATTGCCTTTGCTGGATCGCAAAATTGGAAATTCCATCGTCCAGCCCGGCGGACACAATTGCTCTGTTGCCTCCCAAACAGCACGTCTCTCGTTGATGGTACGGCACCGCGCGAACACCTCCTTGACAGCCAATTGTGCTTGATGGGGATTGGGATGAAGGGCCGCTTCCCAAAACTCATTTAACTTGCTGCCCGGCAATCTCCCCTGTTTCAGACGCTCCGCCGCTTTTTTCAGTCGCTCCATCCCCTGGCTATCCAAAGGCCGCAGCGTCCGCGGCAAGGGCGAATCAACGTAGTAGACCTTTTTCCGAACATACGAAAGAGCATGTGTATTAGCGGAAGTGACTTTATGAAAGTCTATGCCCCAAGTGATCGCAGGTTTCTGCCCGCGCGTTCCGTTTACCTCGGCGGATCCAGCGGTCTTCGCACTACGCAAAAGTTCCTCTGCCAAATTCAACAAAAGATACACGGGATAATCACCTTTGGCGAACGCCACCCCACATGAAACCGTAAAGCCCTCTCGCCAATGCTCGTCGCCAAAAGCCTCTTGCAGTGAAGGATCCGGGAGACTCGACATTTTCTGGGCTGTTAGTTCCCGGAAATTTTCCGCTACCAACCTTGCAAACGCCAGCCCTTGCTCCGCAGGCAAAACCACGAGCAAATCGTCTCCACCGAGCAATAAGATATCCGCATGAAGCATCGGCCGACTTCGATCGGCATTTGCTGAGTCTTCCCCCTCGGTTGCATCCGCTTGAGATTTACGGGTCGTGCGATCCACCCAATTGACGATGTTTTCAATTTCTTTTCTACACACGGACTCTAGCGCGGCGAAACACGCTTCATGGATACTATCATCCACCACCCGAGCAAAATACCGGAAAGCTTCCGGCGACCGGAGCTGACGGATCCGCTTGCCCATCGCATTACCGTCGGCGTATACCAGCGCTATCTCCCCCTTCCGGCCACTAGCTTTCGGAATGTGGGCCAAGGTTTTGCAGCGGAGCCTATCCCATTGCTTCGGTTCGACCCATATGCGCCCCCGGGGCCAGATGCTCCATCCACCTCCCCCAAACGCCCGAATGCTGTGCATGCCGAGCATATTGTCGCTTTCTTCGACACGCATCAGTAAAGAAGGACGACTTCTCCCTCGGGCTCTCTTTCCCTGGCAACCCCAGGCAAATACGCCGCCGATTGACACTCCGCCATCACAGGGGCCGTGGGCAAAACTCGAGGAGTGGTCGGCACTTCTCTCCTCACTCGAAGTCGAAAATAAGCCTCATCCAGAACCGACGGATAATCGCTCCCGTCCGGCCAAGCGGCGCATCCGAAAACCGGGCTCACTTCGCCGGCCGTCTCCATTCGTAGGGCCCGAACCACCCTCCGGCAGGCGTCCTCTAACGCCGCGAGGTTGGTACCCACCACCAAGAACTGAGCGGCACCGCCCCCAGCAAACACGCAGTCTACCGTTGCTCCGACCAATGCCTCTTGCAGTTCCTTTTTCATCACCGTGCGATTCAGGTGACTGAGAAGCGCACTTGCCCCGCGGATTTCGACGAGGGGATCGGTCCCAAAGACGTACTGCTTTACGCCGGGAATATCGAAAAGAGCAAGAAAGCGGTCTTCGCCCATAACCTCTTCCTTACACGACTTAGCGACATTGGATCGCGATCAGCCCTCGTTCCGAATTGAGGCCCCTAGCCCCTCTACCACAAATGGCGTGCCGGAGAACCCCTTCGCCTCGAAATTTCAGCCCCTAGGTCAATCGCACGCCTGAATTCGAATTGCAGCCCTCTTCACAAAGAATTCTCACGCCCTGGATACACCCAACCTAAAAGGCGCGGCGAGCCTTTGTCAAAATAGTTCAAGAAGAATTTTTTCGGGCTTTCTAGGAGCTTCCGCCAAAGTTTTCGCCACTTTGAGCATCTGAGCGAGAAGCGATCAGTTCATCATCTCAAGGCGAAGGGATAGATAAAAGCTGAAAAGACAAGGCAATTTTGAGAGGTTCATAAAGCTTTGCCGGCCAACTGCGCTCTTACCGCTTCGGTAAAATGGGCGAGATTCGACGGCCCCGAACCCATGAGAGCGCTGACCTCCTCCGACACACCCATGCCCCGAACATTAAACACAAGATGAGACTTTGCCAAATTCCGAAGGCCTATCCTCTTCCCTGAAGAGGGTGTTTTCGAAGACCCGACAGCAGTTTTCGATCGCCGCGCTTGTCAATCATTCCACTAGGATCGCACGCAGAAGGGAGCCGGCCATGCCACGAGTCTTTTGCGTAACCGAGGTACCCTCTGCGTTTCTGCGGGAGAAAACTCTGCGTAGGGTGCCGTGAACGGCTTAGACCGGTATTCTCTCATTCTCTAGTATTCTCTCATTCTCTAGGTTCGCACGGCAGAAAGCTCGCCCCGCTTCAGAAGTTCACCGTAAACTGAGTGTAGAAGAAATCCGCATCATCAGAATAGGGCACCGTCGGATTTGTCTCGAAAAAATCTCCTGCGAAGAAATGTGAATAGCCCCATAACATATTGGTCCGTGGCGTGATCGACCAATCGAGCGCTAGATCGAGCTCCTGACCCAAATACCGGTCACCACCTGGTGCGCTCGCCAGCGGCCTCATGGTCACGCCGTAAGGAACATCGTCGGTATCTTCCAGGAACAAGATGTGATGCCACAGAAACAGCTTTAAATTCTTGTGGGGTTGGAGCGTAAGCAGCAGATTTACATCTTGAATGTTTCGGCGTCCGAAAAGATCCATCCATCCCAGATATCGATGGCCCAACGGGAACAGATGGTGGAATCCGTTTCCCGGTGTTTCGTCACCGGAGGCCCAATCGTAGTAAACCCATACGATCGGTTCCCAGGCCAACTGCGGGAATTTGCGCCCCAAACCAGCAGTGTACATCCCCGCCAGATGATCTTGCCGATCGTATTCCCCCCACTGGACCGCGGCTTCCAATTCCGCAAGCCAAATATCCCATTCACCAAGCCACCGAGCCCCCAACGTATCGAATTCAAAATTGACCGCAAGAGGCCGATCATCCGTTTCTAGGTAACGCAAGTAATAAAGGTCTATCGTGTGAGGCTTGATGTGCTTGGTGGAGGCATAGATGCCCATAAATTCTTGGCTTTGGTCCGGCGAATCGAAACGCTCCCTATCGACGACCACCGGCCGCACCCAAAAGGCATCCACATTCCACGCCTCTCCTTTCCAGTAAAGCTTATAGCCTTCAAAGTTTCGTCGGGTATTGGCCCAGTCCAGAGGCGAAATAAATCGTTGGGCTCCATAAAGCAATTCCTGACGGCCGATTCGGGCCCAAAGCTCTCCGCGACATCCGGCCCAAAGCCGGACATCGCCAAAAAGGTTGAGCATATCGGCTCGGTTTTCCTCGATGGCTCGCGGGGCGAAATCCTCAAAATTGCTTTGAGCATCCAGAAACTCCGCATAAAAGCGGAACCAATCTCCCGCCTTCACGTCACCGTAAAGGCGAAACCTTTGAAGCAGGAAATCGTCGTCAATTCCCGTCAGGCCCAGTCCCCGCATGTTCTGCTCACTGTGCTGACGGAGGCGGTACTGCCCACCGATATCCAAAACCACCCCCGAGAGGATGTAATGGCGTTTAAGCAAATCACCGAAATGCCAGTCGGTATAACAAGGATCTTCGAGGTAACGGAAGTCGTTTTCAAAAAACACGCCTTTATGAGAACTCGCAACTTTTTGCGCAAGCTCCTTGCGTTTTTTCTCGTCACACACAGGGGGGCTTGATTTCGGCGCTTCGGCTTTTTTCGTGTCAGACGGCGGGGCTTCTATGGACCGCGATACTGTTGTCCCCGAAGCGTTCGAGGTCTCGGAAGCTTCATGTTCCCTTTCTCGGTCTGCCCCTTCATGGCTCTCAGAACCGATTAGACCAGCATCAACAAACGGACCTTGCAGTGAATTGAAAGTCGGATCCGGATACTCCCGGCTTTCCGCGGAATGATCTCGATCGTAAGCCGCATCCCAGATCGGTGGCGGCAGTGGAGCTGACCGATAAAGCCTAGCCGAAGGATAATCCGACAGTGGCGCCGAAGAATCACCCGGCCTACTCAAACTTTGCCGCGCACAGCGGGTGCAAGGCGCGGGCAAATATCTTTCGGAATTCGAGCCATAGGAGAAATTCGGATTCGATAAAAAAGAATCGGCATAAAGCGGTGCGGCCGGCCCAAGCTCCTGTTGTGGAAAAGCAAGCCTCCCCGAAAGGCCGGCCAAGCTTGCGAGAACCCCCAGGAGTGTCCCTGCCGACACCCGTGCCAGGCGCGAGTACGCCAATCCGTGCATTCGAAACATGACCGCCTCGCTGACATAAAGGGAATACGAGGGTCCACACAGCAAGAATAAAATACTGTGGCCCACAAAATAGGATTAAGAGGAAAGCCTCCTAACTTTCCACTTCCTCCTATTTGCCTCATCGGCGGCAGGATCATTCCCTAATTAGGAAGCAGAGTTTCCCTGGCGGAGTTTCCGCAAAGGGTGAAACCCAAATCTGGGGCTTTGCCGGCAAATTACGCACAATCGCTACTCGATTGTCGACCCTACCCGCCAGCAACGAAAGCTGCTCGTTTTTCAGATCTGGAGAATGAAAGCTGCTCCTTTTTCTGGGAGGGCAAGGGGAGGATAAGCATCTTTTGCGGCACGATAGGAGTCGCCGGATTGAATAGGGGTCGCCGGACTGAAAAGGAATCAGCCCGCAAACCCCGTGGGTCGAAATGTTTCAAAGGTATTCCCATGAATAACGGGGCTAATTTCGTTGCCGGGCAGCCCGATTTTGAGAGTCGACATTTTTCAACGGTGTTCCGATGAATTCGGGAGCTACCGTTAGGAAGCCCCGTGCTTCTTCGGCACATTGAGCAAGATCCGTAGCTTCCGGGAAAAATCTCGCCAATAACAGCGGGAAAGAATCTCACCGAAAATAGCAGCAAAAAGTCGAGCCATTAACAGCGAGAAGAAGCCTTCGCGAAGACACGGGGCTCCGGGATCCCTCACCCCGTTAATGATCTTTCGCCCTGCCGAATCGTGTACCAGAGGACCGCACCTTTTCAGCGGATCGCGACTTGAAATTTCGCCTCTTTCCCCGAAGCCAGCTCACGCACCTGTACCCGCCACGGGCCCAGTGTTTCGTTTGTCGCAACCTGCCAGAGAATTTCTAGCTCGCCAGCTTGCGTCGCGTAGAAGCCGCTTGGTTCCGCAAGCTCCCCATCCGGACCGACGATCTGCACCTCCACGGGTACGGCGGCATCCACGGGTTTTTCTTTCGCTCCCACAACGGCGATTCTCAACGGGACGATTTTCCCCCGGTCCCCAACCGGCGGTGCAGTTAGTCGAACGGTGTGGATCGGCTCCCCAACGATCATGAATAGTGTGCCTTGGCCGGACCCAAGTTCCACATTCCATTGGAGTCGACCACCGGCCGATTTTGCCGGAACAGGTTGCCCCTTTAGCAAGTCGTAAACCACACCACCGGCCCGGAGCACGGAGACTTCACCAGCGATGGGAACTCCCATCTCCATGACGCGACCATGATGCCCCACATAGTTGCCGAAGGTTCGCCGGTCATTGACAACAAACAGGTACTGTGCATTTCCGGCGCGCCGAAGGCGTACGAGAATATCCGGATTCGATGAATCTGCACTCCACGAATAACCTCGCTCCTTCAAGAAGTCCCGAAGTTGCCGGGCAATCTGCTGAAGTGCCGCCTTGTCCTTATCGGGCTGTTGGGTTCGCGAAACACGGTTGAGGACCAAATCGGGTTTAATCGCGGGGCAAAGGAGTTCGTCGCCGACGATAACTCCTCCCTCCTCCTGAAATTTTCCAATGGCGGCAACGACACTTTCCGGCAGAACATCGCAGGCAGGCAGAACGAGTACCCGATAAGGTTTTAGCCCGTGTTCGAGGATCGTTTGCTCGTAGACAACGCGCGATGGGAGCCGGGCCCATTGCAGCGCTAAATATATATCCGCCTCCCACGAGTTGCCCCAACCAAATGTGCCCCGCCGGGCAAACATCTGCGCGGTAAAACTTTCGAGGAGAGCAACATCTGCAGGGCAATCCTCTAGCGCAAGAAGCGTCGGTCCCAACGGGCGAATTACTTCGCGAATCAGTTGCGACAAGACCTCCTTCGTCTCCGGGTTGGTGTACCGATAACCATTAGGTCCGGCATCCACGAGCGAACCCCATCCGTGGTACATAATCCCACGGATTGGCCGCGATATCTTTATCCAAAAAGCTTCGCGGAGGTGATCCGGAGCAATGGTGATGAAACGAGCATCGGGGATCTCTTTCTCCCACGCGGCACGCCGAGCCGGATCCTCAGGCAACTCCGGTGCCGTTTGCGAGCGATACCAAATAATTTGCGTCATCTTCATAACCTTTTGACGCGATCCGCTCCCCTCAGCCATCGCCATTAGTTCATCGGTTGCCAAACCAATTTTGATTGGATCAGGATACGTGTATGTCCATTGTGAAATCACATCGACCTCACCCCCGCTTCCCCAGATACTGGGAGTACGGACCGCCGGGTCGAAAAAGGTCCACACATCCGGTCGAGCTTCGTCCTTGATTCCGCGATGCACTGCCGAATGAAGCCGATTCCAACCATCCCCCTCCGACCAAAACCACCGATAAAACACCAAAAGGGGGTCATTATTCGGTAGAACGCGATTTTTCGGGAATCCCGGGATAGAGCCGTGCTTCACGCCCCATTTACTGGTTGCCGCCTCCGGAATCTCAAACCCCGCATGAGCACGGAACGCCTCGAGATCATGAGAGTGAAAGCAAACATGCGTCCCGTCGCGTAACTCCGATTGAATCAACGCCGCCTCCCACGCCGGAAAATCCTTGAATGTTCTTCCCACCGAAGCCCCAACACGGTAGCAGTATTCGTTCAATTCGGGAAAAAGTCCGCACGCGTTCGGCGGTGAGTACGGCTTCCCCTGACGATCGATGCGCTGAAAGCGTTCCCGTAGTTTTTCTTCCCGCATCACCCAGGAAGCCGGGTACAAATACGCAACGGCCCCCAAACCACGGACTGCGTACTCATCGAGCGTGTTGGCCAAATCCCTCACCCGCCCCGGGGAAACAGCCTCGGTCACTTCCCCGGCTTCCCAGATTCTCTCGTAATCCACCATCGGCACAATCTGATGGGTGAAGCCGATTTCTTGCACTAGATCCAAATCTCCTGTGCCCCAAAGAATAACCGGCATTTGATTCGGTAACCGGCGCCGGACCATGTTGAATGAGACCACCTGCTCAGCAAGTAGCTTGCCGGTTTCCCGATCGCGAACTTTCATCGGCACTTGATACCGCCCAGGACGCAGCCACGGGTCAATCGGGAGCCAAAACTCTTTCTGCTCACTCGGCTTCAATTTCCCCACCGTAACGGTGTATTCACCCTGGGGCAAAGTGGCCTCCACCACCATTTCAGCCAGCTCCGTGTCCTGGCCATTGGCAAGCAGCAAGCGCAAGGCAGGTTCCGGCTCGCCGCGAAGAAACGCCGCTCGGGTGCCCGGCACCACGATCAATTCCACATCGCTAAAATACTCTGCCACTTTGCCTAAGATTCGCACCTCGTCGATAAAACCCGGAAACGGCGCGAACAAACTGCCGTAGCGGTCACCAATGACCAGATCCCATTTCCCAGGCGTAATGGGACCGCGATCGGAAATGTGAGTTCGGCCCGCAAATTTTTCATTGATGGCAAATCGGCCCGTTCCTCGCCCGTCGTAACTAAAAGCTACGTGTACCCATTGGCCGGGTTCCAAGGGGAACATCTGCGATTCGTAACTAACGGAGTCCTTTCCGAAGCCAAGGTGGGCCTCCAGCCGGTATTGCGAGCCTTGAACCCTCCGCAAACACAAGCAATAGTCGCAGTTTGCCTCAGGTACATCTTTTGGATAGTTGTAGTACTTCTTGTCCAGCAGAAAGACGTGGTTTACCTGTCGGATCTCCTCTTTCGGCCTTATCCACATTTCGATCGTAAAAGCCCCCGGCGGACTCAGCCGCGGGTGATTCTTCACCACGGCGCCTTGGGGTTTATTCCTCTGGCTTTCAGTCGCGAAGCACTCCAGGCACGATTCAGACTTTCCCCCCGGGGCAAATCGCGATTCACCCCGCAGTTTAAGAGAGTGACCATTTCCAGAGTTGTCAGCGCCCTCCATCCCCGGCGAAAACTGCCAAAGGGCGACCACCTCCGAAGTCCCGCTTTGTCCCTTCTGAGAAGAAGCGCTACGCGCTTCCCGCTGTGATCCATAAAGTGGGCTCAATCGCGCGTCCACCAAAGCCACAAACACCACAAGCAGACACGTAAGGAGAAACAAGCGGCTGCACACGGTGAATCTCACCTGGAAATCTCCTAAAAGCTTTCCTCCCGTCTTCCCTGCGCTCTAGAAGAAATTGCCCGTTTTCTTCGCAGTTTAGAAGAAATTACGCCACGCACTTCATGACAAATCACCTTGCCTATTCAGCGCCCCGATACCACGCTCTCCGATAACCTCCGACATAACAAGCAAGAAACCTCGTATCAAGCGGGAAACGTGGTGGAAGCAGAATAAACCCCGTGCTCTTGAAAGTCCTTTAATGTTTGCGTCGATTAAAAAGCGAAGCTGGATTTAATCCCTGTCAAACGCGGGGCCGTATGCACAAGCCCATTTAAGCCGCAACCCTCTTCAGTCGGGCTTACCACGGATTCTTTAAATTAATCCAGATTCTTTAAATTAATCCGACCTTCCTGGACAATTCAGACCCGAAGAAAGCGAAATCAAACCTCGCAAGACTCCGGAATTTGCTTCGGAAGCTCTCCGGGAATTAGGGGGCCGGTTCCGACGTCGGCGTTGAGTTTGCCTCCGGAAGTCACGGTGCTCCGTTGCGCTCATGCTCGGAAGCCAGGTGGCGAGCCACCGCCGGCGGAATACGGCTCCACCCGAGCTGTCGACTCAAGCGATGCCAATCCCGCAGAATGGGCCGCCCTCGAAGCTGTGACTGCGCTTCGGAAATCCGCCGGCGCACTTCCTCAAGCAGTACCTGGTCCTCCATTTGGCGTATTTCCTCCGGCAGGAGAGGTCTGCAATAATGAACGTGCATCATTCCCAATCGCGGAAAGGCGCGCCATCGGGGCCACGCGTGATACGCCCCCTCCACAGCCACCGGGAGGACGACCGCACCGCTTTTTCGAGCAAGCAGAGCGAATCCTGGCCGAAACGGGCCGATTTCCCCGTCCCACGTGCGACTCCCCTCCGGAAAAATCAAAAGCATGTGACCTTCTTTCAATTGCCGCAGGCTTTCCCGCACACCGCTGACCGGTGAACCTTCCACATCCACAGGAATGGCTCCTAAGGATGAGATCAACCAACGAAAAGGGCCAAACCGGAATAAACTGGCCCGGGCAAAATAACGCATTTGACGTTTGATTCCCGCCCCCACAAGAGGCGGATCAAAATGACTCTGATGATTGGCCACGACTAGGACCGCCCCGGCCTCGGGAATGTTTTGCTGCCCACTAAAGCGAACCCAGTACAAAAGCGACCAAGCCACTCGTACAAAGGGCCGGAAAAACTCGTACCAAAATTGCGATGGTTGAATTCGTTTCCCTTGCCGGTCTACGATTTTCGACGCCTTTTCAGACTTAGTCATGGTACTCTGGACGTCGTTCGATACGCCAACGGAACTATCGCGAATCGGCATCATGTTGCCAAAATTCCGAAAAACCATAAATTACGCCGCATTGACTCATACTGACCGAGGCGCGGGTCCAACACTGCAAGACACACGCCCTCTTCGCTCTCTTCCTCCAGTCGGATATACGGGAACACTTCCCGCGACAAGGGATAGACTCCAACTTTCGTCACCGGCTTCTTCAAAGGCCGGAAGCTAATCTACCAACATACAAGCTTTAAAATACAAGGCGGACTCAGCGCACGCAAAGAGCCCACTTAAGAATTCGACTCATGAAAAGCTCCGAGATACTCCCCTTTAGAGTACCGCCGGGGGAGGTGCTTCACACGAGAGGGGCCTGCCCGATGAATCTCCCGTACGCAAGCCTTCAGGGCACGCCCGCCAGAGAGAAAAAACTTGCACGATGCGAACCTGCGTGCAGAAAAGCCGCGGTTACCCGCGAAGACGCCAACCTTTTCCTCTAACCGAGCAGAACGACCCTTAATGTCGCTTAAACGTGCGGAACAAGCGGTACTCGGACACGACGACCGGCCCAGTGCCCGGCGCTCGGGAACCCAATCCCGCGGGTTTAACGCCCCTTTATCCTCGACCGCAGGCAAACATGCTTTCGGAAACGAAGTTCAGTATCCGACGGGCGACCCACCCAACCTTTTGCTGCCCAGCAACTTCGGATCCGAATCACCCAGCGTCTTCCAGCTCAATTATGGAGAGAACTCCCTCGGCTTACTTCCGGTGATGATCGATCGAAGTTCGCCCACCACCTGTTCAACCGTTTTGCCGTCTGTATTGACCTCGAGGGCACCAGGGGGGCAAACCAAGCCGCCGAATTCGCGCTCCGAATCTTTTCGGTCTCGCGATAATATCTCGCCAAGAACACTTTGAAAGTCTGCCTCCTTTCCCATAGCCTGATACTCGCGGACTCGCCGCCGGGCACGCTCCTCGGGCGAGGCAGTGAGATAAAACTTCCACGCGGCATCGGGGAAAACAAGCGACCCTTGGTCCCGCCCTTCCGTAACCACATTTCTGCCCAAGGCAAATCGACGCTGAAGCTCGATAAGATGCTGCCTTACCCCGTGATTATCCGCCGCAAACTGCGTCAGACGAGTCACCGCCGGTGTCCGCAATTCTTGGGTGATGTCCTCACCGTTCAGGAAAACGCAATTGTCCCGAAATTCGATCCGAAGATTTCTTGCTAGTTCCGCTAATTGGTTTGAATCCTGAAAATCAATTCCGGCTCTCAATCCGGCCAAGGCTACGGCTCGATACATGGCCCCGGTGTCCAAATACTCGAAGCCAAGCTCTTTCGCGAGAAGCCTGGCAACCGTACTTTTGCCAGCCCCTGCCGGCCCATCAATTGTTATAACCATCGAATTGCGTCACCTTTTGTGGCCAAAAAACGCGGAGATCACCTTTCCCTCAGGCAGCCAACACCAACGCTTATCCGCCGCGTAGCTCAAACATGGGCATCCCCGATTAACCCCCACAAATGCCGACGAAATCTCGAGATTTGAAGCCGTGGCAAGGGTCGCCGTCGCAAAAGTCGTTATTCGGCCAAAGAAGCTCGAACCCGTGGCACCATCATTCGCCTTTACGTTGAATGCTTTAACCAAAGGGGACGATTTCGACCTCTTTACGCGATTCGCCTCAAAACAGCTTTATCCTAACGCCAATACTCCCGTCCTTCCCGACGTATCCTACCTTTTAAAGCAAGGTGACTTGATTCACCGGGGGGCGATGATCGCCTAATTCCAATCGTCGTCTAATCCGGGAAATGAACACAAGAGCATATTCGCCGGGCACGCGGTGTTTTAGGCCCCAAATTGACCCCGGCCGAAGCCACGCCCTGCTAAATGACCGAACACGCAAGTTAAAGCGGTTAGGTCGGCATGTGTTCGGGCTGAGGCCACGTAGGATCGACAAATCGACCGTCTCGAGAAATCAATTGTCCATCTGCAAACACTTTACCACCCGTTCGAAGATCGCAGACCAAATCCCAATGAAGCCCCGACTGATTCGTGGCGCCTGTCTCCGGGTAAGCGCTTCCTAAGGCCAGATGAAAGGTGCCGCCAATTTTCTCATCGAATAAGGTATTCTGGGTGTAACGTGTGATCGCATAATTGGTGCCGAGGGCGATTTCACCGATGCGTCGTGCCCCGTCGTCTTGTTCAAGCATCGCGATAAGAAAATCTTGGCCCCGATCGGCCGATGCTTCTACAACCTCTCCCTGGCGAAAACGCAACCGGATTCCGTCGACCAGCCTTCCGCCATAGTTGGTAGGGAAACTGACGACCACCAACCCCTCCGCAGAGTCCTCGACGGGCCCCGTAAACACCTCTCCATCCGGAAAATTCTCTTTGCCATCGCAATTAATCCATTTTCGCCCGCCCACCTCAAGCCGCAAATCTGTTCCTTCGGGTGTAACAAGTCGGACCTCATGGCAACTGTTTAAGAAGTCCACTACCCGCTGCTGCCTCTGGCTAATGAGCCGCCACGCTGAGACGGGCTCCTCCAAATGCAGCAGACCCGCCCGAAAGACAAATCGTTCGTAGGCACTCAGTGACATTTGCACATCTTGCGCCGCGGAGTGGCAGGGGAATTGCGTTCCAACCCAGCGGAGCTCACCAGCCCTGGCCCGCTCCAGAAATCGGGCCATTCGCCGCTTGGAGGCTTGACTTAGGAGAGCCTGCCGCCTCGGGTCAATCTGGCTGAGCGCCTTTGTGTTATCCGCTCCAAAAACCCCAATCGAAACGTCGATGCGCTCCACCGTGTACATCGCGATAGGATCTTCAAATCTCAGTTGCTCCTCAGTGCCCAAACGGAGCTTCAGTTCTTCACATTCATCGGGGACCATTTGCACGAGAGGATGCCCACCGGCTTCCAACACCGCTTGATAAATGGCTACCAATAACTCTCGGGCCACTGGGGGTCCGGCAATTCGGACCAAATCCCCGGGTTGCACGGCCGTGGAGTACTCTACCAAAACATTAGCAAGTCTATGAAGTCTCGGATCTTCCATGAGGAGGTAACCTTACACCATCAATTGTGAATTTGTGAATTCCTGATCAACTTTGAAGTCCTAGTTATTTTCAGCCATTTTTCGAAACCAAATTCCACAAAGCTATTACACCACTTAGATTATCTACATTATGCTGGCTCTCCATTCTAACAGAACTACCCGGATTGCAGAGAATGATGGGGATATGGTCTTGGGTCACAAATTGCGGCCACGGAGATATGAACTCATAATATCAGCTTATCATTGGAGCCCGCAGCCCGGACCGCGAGTGAAATTTCCGTAAGTTCCGGCGAGCAGCTACCTTTAATGCCAGCTAAACCGCGTCCACCACGGTGGTCAACCTCATGCGGTTTAGCGAATATAATGAGAAAGAGTACGAGAGTCGGCTGCTTTCTTCGATCCGCTCAAATAGTTAGTCTCTGCTTATCGAGGATTGATTCACAGTGCGATTACCATGTCGCTCCTAAATTAAGGGCAAACCCACGAAGAAGAAGCGAGCGGAAACCGACAACACTCTGGAGCCGAGCCATTGCTTTGCTAAGCGGGACGTTCATGCAGAAGTAACGTTCTCATAAAGTTGAGTTGTATTTGACTCCAGCGGATTCTCTTTTATCCTCTTTAACGTTCATGCTCGGCGGAGGTCGGGCTTGTGGCGGGCCGGTGCCTCGGATAGACATGTTGGGGCGTCGAGGGAATGCGTGTCACCGAATGACGAAGACTGACGAAGACTCTTCCCGATAGCCGATTGCACGGGCTTAAATCGGCTTGAGTGGTTTTACTTGCGACCGTGTGCCCTAACTTCCGAACTGCCTAGCTTTTGGAGTTTAGAGGTCTTCTATGAGGCAAGTCACAACGAAAAAGCTGCCCGGCGGCGTTTGGGGCTTGTTAACGCGGCTAACCCCAGGCTGGTTTGGAATTTGCTTCAAATGGTTGATCGCTTTGAGTTTCCTTTCCGAAGGGTGGGCGCGACTGGCTCAGGCTTACACGCCGGATAGCCCGGAGGTGCAGCGGATCGTGGCCCGGGCGCTTGCGTTTCTGGAAAAGAAGGCAGCTGATGATCCGCGGGTCGGTGCCCATGCATTGGTGGGACTGGCGTTCATGAAGGCCGGTTACGATGCGAATCACCCCGTCGTTGTCGGAGCCATCGACGTGGTACGAAAAAACGTTCCCCGGCCGGTTGGTGATCGTTGGTCACCCATAGTCGATATTTACAGTGCGGGACTTGCGGTGGTTTTCCTCGTCAACTTGGACGCCAATCGTTATCGACCAGAAATCGAAGGTTATTTGGCGTTTTTACGGGCGGTGCAAAAACCCCATGGGGGCTGGGGTTACGACGGGCGGGGCACAGGCGATACATCGATGACTCAATACGCCGTGCTGGCCATGTGGGAGGCAGTGCGAGCCGGCATTCCAATCCCTAGTGCGATGCTTACCGGGGTGACGATGTGGCTGATTCGAACTCAGGACCCTTCAGGTGCCTTCGGTTACCAGGGGGAAGTATCGCCAGATTTCAACCTGATTCCGCAAAAAGAAATTCGGCATAGTTTGGCCACGGCCGGCCTGGCCAGTTTGTACGTGCTGGCGGACTTAATGGGGCTTTCAGCCCAGAAGGAGGAGCGGGAGTCGGGTCTTCCCCCGATTGTTCGTGAGGTCCAGCGACTAGATCCTACAGGAAGGGCGGAGACGCGAGTTGCGGTCGATCCGCGGCTTGTCCAGGCGGCAATCAATCGCGGTAAGGCGTGGCAAGCTGCCAATTACCGAATCGACGTGAATCGTTTTCGTTACTACTATCTCTACGCCTTGGAGCGATATTGGACCTACAGGGAGCTTGTCGAAGGAAAACCGAAGGAAGCTCCCACCTGGTATGACGATGGGGTGCGATTCCTGAGAGAAACGCAGCGGGAAGACGGCAGTTGGGAGCACGAGTGTACCCCGGTGCCCGATACGGCTTTTGGGGTGCTGTTTTTGGTTCGCTCCACTTTGAAGAGTGTAGAACGGGTGAAAAGCTTCGGGGAAGGCACCCTGGTGGGAGGCCGAGGATTGCCGAGGAACACCAGCCAGGTGGCCATTATTGGCGGAAACGTCGTGGCAAAGCCCGAGCTTGCCAATCTGGAGAAGCTGATGGAAGCCCTTCAAAAGGATGAAGATCCGGAGCAGCTGGCGGCCTTGGAGCTACTAACCGAACTTCCGGCCGAGCAAGCCGGTGCGATCCTCTCCAAACAAGGGCAAAAGCTTTTGGAGCTTGCCGGCTCGAATGCGGTGGAGGCCCGCCTCGCTGCCATTCGCGCCATGGCCCGGAGCGGAAATTTGGATTATGTTCCAACCTTAATTTTCGCTCTAAGTGATGCGGATCCAACGATCGTTCGGGGGGCCAGGGATGCGTTGCGGCGGTTAAGTCGCCGCTTCGACTTGGGTGGCCCACCGGATAACGCCACCCCGGCGCAACTTCAGGAGGCAATCCGGCAATGGCGGGAATGGTATTTGACGATCCGTCCTGACGCCGAGTTCGTAGAATAGTGGAATCCGTGGAAAATCGGACGAACTGACGAGCGTTCGCTCACCGGCAAGCAGGGGGGGATTCTCCGGTGGCAAGTCGTCCTGCGTACCTAAGATCGGCAACAGGTCCCGTAGGAGTTGGTGACGATCGCAAAGGGGTTAAAATTGCCGACAACTGTTATCTGATGTCATCTCACGACGAAATTTCGGAGAGGTTTTGATTACGCTTTTCGGTTGGACGGCGGGACGGCGCTCGAAATCGCTAAAAGGCTAATGCGGAAAAACAAATTTGCGAAAAGGCTGGAAAAAGCCTTTGTTTTGAAGCGGTTTTTGCAGAATTTAACTTTTCCGCTCAACGGCGTTTCTGTCCCTTAGGGCCGCCTCGAGCGCTGGCTTTGGGTCGATTTTCATTGCGGGTGTCTTGTGAGGCCAGGATGGCAGTGTATAGTGGCAGATGGCCGGACGATCAACTCAGCGGAAAGTCGGCAAAGGTTGGTTTCTTGATCGGTTAATCCGAAAGGTTGGACTCTCGCGCCTATCGCGGTTAACCAATGGAATTTGCGTCGGTTTTTTCATCCTAAAGTTCTTCACGCGACAATCTGAACCGATCCTCTCTTTTTGCAGCCAATGAGTGGAACACCGGGCCGAACTCGAACACTAGCAAGTAAAGCTCAATTAAGGCGCTACGGGCTTAAGGTGAGCTTGTATGACCGCGTAGCCGGCTGGCTGATCGCTTTACTGACAGTAATCGGCCTGACGGTGCTTGTTCTATTCATCCTTTGGCTCACAGCTAGGATTTTTGCCACCCAGGTTGCGGTACCGGTAATGCTGGCGGAGCTCGGCACGGGGGAGGGGGGGCTTGCCGGGGGAATGGAATTGGACGCTCCGCAAATGGAAGAACTCGGCGAGCAAACAGATCTCCAGGAACCTACCGTCGAGCAAACCTTGGCCATGGTCGCGGAGGCTGTTGCCAAACAGCAAGCACTTCTGCTGGATCCGACTTTGGGAGAGTCAACCACCACCGGACGCGGCGGCTCCACCGGACTAGGTGGTCAACCCGGTATGGGGAGCGGTTCGGGAGGTACCGGGCGGCGGAGGCATTGGGAGGTGCGCTTTCCCGAGGGAAACACGGTTGAGACTTACGCCCGGGCCCTCGACTTCTTTAAGATCGAGCTGGGGGTCTTAATGCCCAATAACCGTATCATCTATGTTTATAACCTCAGCAAGCCGAGGCCCGATACGCGCGAAGGGGCCGCCGATCAAGAAAAGCGTTACTACTTAACTTGGCGGCGGGGATCGCTCATGGAGGCAGACCGCGAATTGATCCGTCGAGCGGGTGTGAATCCGGATGATCGCTTGATCTTAAAATTTCTGCCACCAGAGTTAGAATCCCAATTGGTACAGTTAGAACGGGCAAGGGCCGGTGATCGGAGCGACCGCGTTCGAACCACCTATTTCGCGGTGGTCCCTCAAGGGGGAGGTTACCGATTCATTGTCGTCGATCAAACTTTGCGATAGCGTACTTTCGGACTGATTCGCCGGGGATTTGCTACCGGCCAACGATCGTCTCCAGAACTGTTACGGTACTCGCGTGCGAGGAATTCGAAACGTTGTGAGGTTTAAGGACCACTATGGACATCACAGCGATTACGCAGGTAGCCGGGATTGTCGACTATTGTGCGTTGGCACTTGTGGCGTTGTGGGGAGCCTTCTGTGTGATTATGGTTTGGCGAAGGGTCAACCAAACAAGGTTCCGCAGCGAGCTAGAGCAGGAGAGGTTTCTCGATCAACTGGAAGAGGTATTGGCCTCGGGCAATCTCGAACAGGCACGTCAACTTTGCAATGAGGATCCCCGGGCTTTACCGCAACTCATCGACCTGGGCTTGGCAAATCGGCACCTCGGTCCTTCGCGGATCCGAAACTTGCTGATCGACCGATTTCAACGCGATGTGTTGGCCGACTTGGAGTACCGGCTCAGTTGGGTGGCTACGGTGATAAAAGCGGCCCCGATGTTGGGGCTTTTCGGAACCGTTCTGGGGATGATGGGGGCGTTCAGCAAGTTGGCTGTGCAGAAGAATGTTGAGCCGAATTTGTTAGCCAATGATATTAGTTTGGCCCTGATCACCACGGCTCTTGGGCTGGCCATCGCCATCCCCCTTGTCTTGGCCACCGCGAGTATCAATGTGCGGATCCGCAAGCTGGAGGATTTGGTGGGCACAGGTCTCAATCGATTCTTGGAGATGCTACGTGGGATGGCCCGAGAGCCGGGTCTTTCGCGGCCGGTTGGTGTGGCCGGAGGAAGCGGTGCGTGAACGCAAGACTATCCGCGGAGTAGCGTGCCGGAAAGACTTGGGGCAACGAGTTAATAAGTTGGAACGCGCTTGGATTGGCAGTTTCTTCTGCTTCTTCGGAGCGACCCCTAATCTCAAAAGATAAGTCGAAAAAGGGTGAACCCGTAATTCGAGAAGTTGAGTCAAACACCAGTAATCCGACAAGGTGAGTCAAATAATGGTGAGCTGGTAATCTAAGAAGGTGAGTCAAAAACTAATAAGAAGCTGAGTCAAAAACTAAATGGTGCCCAAAACTTTCAGACGGTTATCTGTAAGCAAACCAGCACATAAGTAACCAAAGCTGCACCTTATCGCTATCGCTGAAAACAGTTTTCGTTATCCCTAAAAAACCTTTCGTCATCGATCAAAATAGCTTTCCTTGTGGATGAAAACAGCTAGAGAGAACTGAAGATAATCCGGCATCAGTCTTAGATAACCCGGCATAAATTGCGGCGAGGCTCGAAGAAGCGGGCATAAATTGCGGCGAGGTTCGAAGCACTTTTCCAAGCCTTTATAACCGGTAAAAGGCAGATCAGTTTATCGGGAGCAGGCAGGCAGATGAGCATTACTCCAGGTTCCCGGGAAGAGCTGGTGGACGATCAGTGGATCCCCCGACGGCGACGAGAGTCGCAGTTGGATACCGAGATCGATATTACGCCTATGATCGACATGACTTTCCTGCTTTTGATATTCTTTTTGGTCTGTAGTACGGCGGCTTTGGAGGCCGCGGTTGAGCTCCCTCCGGCTCGTTATGGCACGGCGGTGGGACCCCACAATGCAGTGGTCATTACCGTGGCCGATCAGCCCGGCTCTAAGACGCCGGCGATTTATCTGGCAGACGGGAAAAAAGGGGAGCCGCTACCGGCTAATCCGGAAGCTCAAGAAGAGGAGATTCGCCGGGCAGTCAAAGACGGTTTATCGCGGGGAAAATCCATCGTGCTTATCAAAGCGGAAAAAACCGTTAAAGAGGGCGAAATCGTCCGCATCGCCGCTGCGGCATCGGAGGTTGAGGGAACGCGGCTTTACGTTGCCGTGATGGAAATTCGCTAAATCCTCTTGCGGCGAGGCTGCACGCCGCGGGATGCGCTGACTCGATTGGTGCGATGAGCCCCGAATTAAATCGTAGGTTTTAGGAACATCTTCTCGCGGGCAACTGTCCGCGGGTAACTGAAAGTTAGCTGCTTCTGTTAAACAAGAGTATTTAGCGGGTGCAAAGGATTGGTTAAACCGGTGGTTGCGAGGAATGCTGCTGGTTTGAGAAAGACCGCCACGACATTTGGTTAGGAAGAAGGAAATCTGCGATAGTCGCTCAGGAAAATTTAACGTAACTACCGGTTACGGAATCGCCCTGTAAAGATTCTTGGCACAGGTGTGCGAGAGATGAGCGTGATTAAGTTCCGCTGTCCGGCGTGCAATCGGAGGCTTTCGGCACGAGTGGAGTATGCAGGCCGCCGCTTTTCTTGCCCGGATTGCGGAGAAGTGGCCACGGTTCCTTCTAAATCGCAAGTCCCGCCCAAATCCGAGGAATCCTCTGGCGCACCAACGAGTGTTCCTCCCGGTAAAGCACCGCCGCCTGTGCAAACCTCGGAAACCAAACCGTCAGCCCCGGCAACCGCTCCCAAATCAAAACCGAGAGGCTCCGCGGAAGACGAACCGACAACTGGGCAAGATGCTCAGCCGATTGTTTTCCGCCGCTGTCTTTCCCTGGAAGCGGCGATGGACATGACGCCGATGGTCGATGTGACGTTTCTGCTGCTGATCTTTTTCATGGTGACGGCATCCTACAGCTTGCAAAAATCCCTCGAGTTGCCGCAGCCGGACGTACAGGAAGAGGTTGCGGAGTCGCGTACTCTGGAAGAGATCGAATCCGACGACGATTATGTGATCGTTCGCATTGCCCGAGACAACACGGTTTGGGTCAACGAGATGGAAGCCCCAAGCCAACAGGAGCTTCTCTCTAAGCTGCGGGAGGCGCGGCAGGGACCACCCGGCTCCGGGGGACGCGGCCCCAGCAGCTTGCTTGTGATCGCCGATCCGGATGCTCTTCATGAGAAGGTGGTGATGGCTCTGGATGCCGGCAACGCCGTGGGCATGGAAAATATCCGCTTGGCATGCATCAGCGAAGAAGATCTGTAGGGTTGATTGCGTTAAGGAGACGACCTTTTTGCATGGGATTTGAGGCAACTTCAAAGGAGTCTCCGTCGGCTAAAGGCCGTGGCTAAGATTTACAGGCGGGAGTGCCTCGATGGGAAGTTTATCAGATGCTGCAAGTGGTAAGCCGTGTTGAAGTTTGGAAATGAGAGACCGAAACTTTCATCCGGCAAGAACTGCTGTGTAAACCTCCGTAAGCGGAAGGGTTTATCACCACCATTTTGATTTAGGCGTGTCGACGGCCGGTAGCCCCGGCACGGAGAACGGGTTTTCGGTCGAGAAATCGAGAGTTTGTAATGCTCGAACTACGCCCTGTAGAATAACCGCCCAAAAAGCAAAGCCCCGATAAGATACAGCGTTTAAGGACCAAAAAAGAACCGAGGGGCAACGAATAACGGCTTCCGAAAACGAGGGCTAAGAACCCAGGAGAAAGCGGCTAGTTGGCTACGGCCGAAGGAGTGTTTTAAAGACACCGATGAGCTCACCGAAGCGTTTCACCGACCTCTTACGTCAGCGTGGGCTGGTTCCGGAAGATGTCCTGTCGCAGTTGGAGGAGCAAGCGCGACGGGCAAAAGGCCCGGTTACGCCGCAGTGGTTGGCCGATCAACTGATCCAGGCAGGTTACTTGGCTCCGCGGATGGCGGAGCGATTGCTGGCGGAGTTGACCCCGGAACCCCAGGAGCTTTCTCTGGACGAGGAACTGAGTCTTCTTCCCCTTGAGGAGGAGACATCCGTCCCGCCGCCGGCTCCTTCCAAACCGGGTAAACAACCCCCCAAACCGGTATCTCCTACTTCACCAGCGGTTGGCGCGAAAGTCCCCAGTGTACCGGGCGAAAGACCCCGCGGGCCAGCCGCTCCGCCCACCGCGGCGCCTTCGGCAAAAGGGCCCGCCAAGCCGCCAGCCGCCGCCGGTCCGATCATGGGTGATCTCTTGGCCGAGGTTCTAGTGGAGCCCGTCCAACCCACGGAAGTTTTGACCCCCGCCCTGGGACAGCGTCGGCGCAAAAGTGTATGGGAATCCAATTTAATTCTCTTAGGGGGCGGTGGTTTACTTCTGCTGGTCATCCTCCTGGTGGTGTTGTTATGGGCAGTTCGCCGGCAGGGGGCGGAAGGCCTTTTAGCTTTGGCGGACGAGGATTATCGCTCGGGTTCTTACACCCAAGCCGTGGCAAAATATACGGATTTCGTAGAGCGATTTCCTAACCATCCCTCAGCCAGTTTGGCCCGGGTGCGTAGGGGACTGGCGCGCCTCCGTCAAGCCACCGAAGGCACGAGTGATCCGGCGGGGGCTTTGCAAACAGCCACAGAGGTGTTGGAGGAAATCGCAAGCGAACCTGTCTTCCGCGACGAGGCCCGCAACGAGCTCATCGCTTTACTCCCGAAGATCGCTCAGAATCTTGCCGTGGAAGCTCAGCGGCGACTGGATTCCTCGCTCGTTCAGCGGGCCGAGGAGGCTTTAGCGCTGGTCAACCGGTACATAATGCCGGCGGATCGTCCGGTTACCATGCTCAATGACATTCAGGCGATTCTGACCCTCACGACTCGGCGAATCGCGAGCAACGCGGAGCTGGAAAAGACCCTGAAAGCGATCGAAGAGGCTTTAGCCCGAAACGATCCGGCAGCCGCCTACGATGTTCGCCGCGATTTCATCAAGGCTTACCCGGACCTCATCGGGAGCGAGAAGCTCCAGCAGGCCGCAGCCTCGATCTTGGATGTGGAACGGCGACGCATCAAACCGCTTGAGGCCAACTTCGCGGTGGATACCACGGATTGGCCACAACCGGCTTTAGCCAGTTGCACGCTTGCCTGTCGTTGGGAGACAACGGCCGCAGAAAATCTTCAAGGTTCTTTCATTTGTGCCATTGTCGAGGGTGTCTTGTACGGATTGGATGCCGCAACCGGCCGCGTCCTATGGCGGCGCATGGTCGGCGAGCATTGGGCCGGCAGAAACAATCCCTTTGCCCCGATGATGCTCGGATCCGGAGCGCAGAGCGACTTCCTTCTGGTTGACACGCTCCACGACGAGCTGATCCGCTTGGAGGGAGCCACCGGAACACTGCAATGGCGGCTCAAGCTAGGCGAAACACCGGAAGCCGACCCGGTCATTGCTGGCCGGCGAATCTGGGTGGCTTTGACTTCGGGGCGGCTCTTGGAAGTGGACGCTGATTCCGGAAAGGTCCTTCGCGGCCTTCAAGGGTTGCAACCGCTGCGCGTCGGTCCTGCGGCAGATCCTCAAAGCCGGTGGTTATTTCAGCCGCTGGAGCATTCAGGATTGCTGGTGTTCCGAATTTCCGATCTGGAATGTGTGCAGACCGTTTATCTGGGGCACGAACCGGGGGCCTTGGATATCGCGCCGCTTTTTGTGCAGGGGCATTTGCTAGTTTTGGTCAACGGCGCGATTGACCAGGCGAGTCTTTACGCGTTCCGGCTGGCTGACACAGAAGAAAAGCCCTTGAGTCTGGTTCAGGAACTGCGTTTTGCCAGCAGAATCCCCATCCCGCCAAGTATTTCCGGTAACCGCATCTTATTCGTGACGGAAAAGGGATCGGCATTTATTTACGAAGTTTCTACCCTAGATCCCGATAAACCTTTGAAGGAGCTGGCCCAAGGCGAATTAGGACCGGCCGAGGGTGAAGCCACCATTCTGACCGCAAGGAGCCGGACCCTCGCCGCCCGTTTTGCCCTATTGCAATCGGGCCAAATCTGGGTCGCTGACCGCCAATTAAGGAGTTACGACGTCTCACCGTTCCAGCGAACCCTCCAACCCAAAGCCACCAAGAACGAACGAAGTATCTCGCTTCAACCCTTGGCGGTGACAGGGGATCTAGTAGTCCATGTCCGAGCTGCCATGGGACTGCCGGGCGGGTTGGCATCGGCTTTCCGAACCACAGATGCCCAACTCATGTGGGAAACACGGCTCGGTACCCCACTGGCGGCAGAGCCGATTTGGAGCCCCCAAAAAGATCGACTAGTGGTGGTATCGGCGGCGGGTGCCGTGTACCTGCTGGGTCCTTCGGAATTGAACGGGAGCCGAATCATTCACGATGCCTACATCGCGTTGAAACCCGCCGAATTGGATGCGCCTTTGCAATCGGCAATTGGGTTTCCGGCCGGTCAAGTGCTCCTGGTCCTTCCGGAAGGGGCCGGCCGAATTTCCTTTTACGATCCCGAAGAACGGACCCCCCGTTTCCGCTGGATTCTTCTACCCGATCCCCTCTCGGGTATACCCGGTGTATTTCGGTCGCAATTGCTCGTAGGAACGCGAGTGGGCCAAGTTCACTGGCTTGATCTTCGTACGGGACAAAATTTGGCCGAGCCGTTTCAAGCTCCTATGATAGCGGGCGAATCTTTGCGGTGGTCTCAGCCCATGGTGATCTCAGAAAACGAAATCCTCATCGCGGAAAATCGAGGGCGAATCTTTCGGTTAGGATTGGCCGATGAGCCAACACCGCATCTAAAGTCATTAGGACAAACTCAGTGGGAAAAGCCGCTTTCCGGCCGATTAACGGTGCTGGGCTCCGTCCTTTGGGCGATCGACGAGGAAGGGACGGCTATCTGCTTCCGACTACCTGAGCTCGCTCAGTTGGCTACTGAAACCTTAGGGGATAGGGTGATTTGGGGCCCTTACGCCGTCGGTAGCTTGGCATTGGGGGCAACCCGGGAGTCTTGGTTTGGCCTCGATCAATCGGGAAAGCTGAGTTGGAGGCAACCGCTTCCCCGGGGGGTACCGACCGGCAGCCCCATGCTCCGCGATAGCTCGGTCATTGTGGCCGCGAAAGATGGTTACCTACTGCGGGTGGATTTGGCCACCGGCCGCACGCTCGCGGAGCTGGACTTAGCCGTCCCCTTAGCCGGCGGCCCTATTCTGCTCGGTGAGGATTTGCTTGTAGGGGGGGCTGATGGCACGCTGTACCGCGTCCGTATCCCCTGAAGATGGTCGAAAAAAGATCGCGTTCCAGTCTGGATCAGAAGTCGCGGATGGCACGCGGGTTAACCCATTTTCCACCGCACAAGCGAGGCCTTTGATAATCGTGTGGGTTAGGATTTCAGAAACCATTCGACGCGGTGTCATTACGGTGTAAAGTGCGGTGTGCCATGTTAATCGTGATATTCCTTTGTGATTTGTAGCAATCGTGCCGATTAAGGTTATCCATGTCGATTGCGTATATGTGATATCAGTGTTGATTCCCGATGTGATATCAGTGTTGATTCCCATTGCCAGATCAAGGTTAAATGTACTTCTGATCCGATAAGTATGAAATTGCCATCAAGCGGATGGATCATTTTGTGCCTCGTTTTTTGGGGGGCTTGTGCCGGCGGCTCTCTTGGGCAGCAGCCCGCTTTGCCGCTTTACGAGCAGGAGGCTTACGATCTCATCACCTTGAGTCCCCAACACGATAATGCCGTTTTGAAGGTCTTGCCGCTGAATTTGCCGGGTCGTCGAGTTCCGCAACCCTTGCCCAAAACGGGCAACTTACAATTCCGGCTGGTGGATGAGCCGGATGTAATCTACGAGGTTCCCTGGGCCAGTGTAGCGAAAGTGGAGTTGTTCCACGACCTCATCTTAGCCGAGGGCCGACGCCTGGCCGAAAATGAACGCTTTGCCGAGGCCTACGATTACCTCAACTACCTCCAGGAAAACGATGCGGAGCTTCCCGGTTTGCGGGAGGTTTTTTTGTCAACCCTGTTTCGAGAGGGGCGTAAGTATCAGGCCGAGGGTAAGTACGACTTGGCAACCGCCGTATTTCTGAGTCTTCACGAGCGAGATAGAAGTTTTCCGGGGCTCCCGGAGGCATTGGGCGAGACACTTCAAGAGCGATTCAAGAGTTATGTGACCCAAGCGGATTTCTGGTCGGCCCGACGCACACTTCGGACACTGACCCGGCTGTATCCTCAACACGAACTTTTGCCGCAGTGGCAAGATCAGTTAGTCCGTATCGCGGAAAGCCGGTTAGCGGAGGCCAAACAGTCGGTTGCCGCCGGCGATTTCAGCGCCGGGCATCGCCTGGTGCGACAGGCGCTGGAGATCTGGCCCCAGCTCAAGGAAGCGCTGCAATTTGCTCGGGAGCTTCAACGACAGTATCCCCGGGTCGTTGTGTCGGTCACCGAGCCGCTGTATCAGTTCAAGCCAACGGCGATGCACCATTGGCCTTCGCGGCGGTTGACGCGTCTGGTGGGACGTAATTTGTTCGAGTTCGCGGGGCCCAGTCCCGAAGGCGGAAGATACGTTGGGCCGTTTGTCGAGGCCCGCTGGGACCAACCATCCTGGCAATTGACGTTGAAATTGCGGCCCGGCATCCGGGAATCGGAGAAAGGCGGAGAGTTATCCGCCGCTCAGATTGCAAGCCAACTCATCAAGCTGGGGGATGCTGAAAGCGCCGTATTTGGCCCGGTTTGGGCCCGGTTGCGACCGCAGGTCGAATGTCCGGACCTGGGCACGGTGCTGGTCCGGTTTTCCAGTCCCCCGCTTCGGCCCGAAGCCCTACTTACGATGCCCATTTATCCGAGTAGGGCTGGCTCAGTCGTGAGCGAATTCGAAACCGCGTCTGTTGCCCACACAAGTCCTGAGCCTTCCGCCAATGCCAACGCGCAAATTTCCGCAAGTAGCGCACGGCTTTCAGCAAACAACGCTTGGAAGCTCTCGGAGTCCATGGTCTCTCCGTCCCTGGGTCAGGGCAACGGCGCAAACAGGTCTCACGATTATTCTTTAGGTTTAGACTCCTCGGGCATCTTAGGGCTTCAACCCTATAAGGTAGCTGGATTGACAAACGAGGGTATTACTTTTGTATTTAACAACGATTATTTCGCACATACCTCCTCGCAACCCAAAGAGATTGTCGAGCAGTACTTCGACGATCCGGCTTCGGCGATTCAAGCTCTCCGGCAAGGGCGGGTGGATTTGATTGACCGTATTCCGCCTTGGCACCTCGGGCAAATCCGTAATGTCACGGACCTTGTCGTCGAGCCTTATGGTTTGCCGATGCTCCATCTAGTCATCCCAAACACGAAACATCGCTTGGTCGAGCGCCCCGCGTTCCGTCGGGGCTTGGTGTATGCTTTGGATCGCGAGGCCATTTTGAGTCGGTTACTTGGCGGCACACGAATCCCCGGTTGTCAAGTGATAAGCGGTCCTTTTTTGCCCGGCCTCTCGCACGACGACCCGTTAAGCTATGCTTACGATCAAGGGATTGAACCTCGCCCGTACGACCCACGATTGGCAATCGCCTTGCTGCAAGTAGCTTTCGCAGAATGGACAAGTGGTTTGCCGCAGGAGGAGCGGCCCGAGCGATTTCCCGAATTAGTGTTGGCTCATCCCCCTAACCCCATAGCGCGGGCTTCGTGCGAGTCAATCGCGCTACAATTGAAACGCGTCGGACTAACGGTCCGGCTGCAGCCGCTGGAGACGATCGTGGACCGTGGCATCCCCGAGGAAATTCATCTGCTTTACGTGGAATTTCCCATCTGGGAGCCATCGCTGGATATTTACCGACTCTTGGGCGAAACAGGTATCGCCGGCTACGCCAGTCCTTATTTGAGGCAACTCCTGTACCAGCTTCAGGCCGCCAAGGATTGGGCCGAGACCGCCGGCCTCTTGCGTCGGATCCATCGGCTTGCTTTCTTGGAAACCAGCGTCATCCCCCTGTTTCAAATACTTGATTTTTCGGTTCGCCATCAAAGTATGCAGGGGTTTTCCAGTAGACCGCTTACCCTTTATCAGCATGTGGAGAATTGGCAGCTTACCCCCCGTGACCTAGCTTTCGAGTTTTAGGCACCGATTACTGAACCGGCAGCTTCGGAGCACTTGGAGAGAGAAAAACTCATGCGGGCCTCCTGAACTCCAAGCTTTTGGTAGTTGCGGCTTATGGGGTGGAATTATCCATGGAGGCATGGAGTTATCCATACCCGCGGTTTTTCATGGTAAATGCAATGTCGTCTCAATTCGTGCCAGAATTATCCTCGCGTTTTGCATCGTTTATTCGTAGCCACATCTATTGAAAGGGGCTGAATTGCCGATTCATTGCAAATGGGTATTCTCTCGGCGATGCCATGGGATTTTAACCGGTTAGCCGTCAGGGAATAGCATCTGGACAAGTGAACTTGACATCGCCGCCCCAAATGCGGGCACTCCCGGTCGGCCCAATCGATCAAGCCAAAACAACGGCGAATTGAAGGGGGGTGTAAAGACGGGACTCCGCCGGCATCGAACGCGTGCCATTAACGGAGTACAAGTATCAAATCATGCGAGCATAAACGCGGAGAAACTCGAGCGTAAACTCGGAGAAAGTGATCAACCAATGACGGGGTACGGCCTCGGTAATTTGGCCTTTCTGCCTTCGCCGTCGGGTGGCGCGGATGCGGTCTGCCCGGGAGCTCCGGTCAAAGCCGTCTGCATCTATCTCAGTCTTCTATGCGCGCTTGCGGGTGTGGCCTCAGGGCAGGTTCCTTGGGAGTTCATGCCCTACCGGGTGGAGGTCCAATTGGCTTTACAAACGGATCGGTTCAGCCGCCTTTCGGAGCAGGCGGTGCATCGGCTGGTCACAGAGGAGCTTGACCGACTGATCGGGGGGGCATGGTCCTACGAAATCAAAACTGCCGAAGGCAAGCTGCGGCAATCCGTCTTGGATGGGCAGCCTCCGGCGACGGAAATCTGGCCGAGTCATTGGTCGGCGCTGGAGGCCCCGGACAAAGTCATCTTGCTTGGGATTTGCAGCTCGCGACCGCGGGGAGTCCTCGCTCGGGCTATTGAACTGGATGTGCGCAGTCAAAGCTGGGGAAGCATTGCAGAACGTTGGGCTGAGTCCCCTCGCTTTCTGGCACAGGCTGTTTTCGAGGCCATTTGGGCCGCTTTTTCGCCCAGTGCACAGATCGAATCCTTAGACTTAGAAACGAAGGAAGCTATTCTAAGATTTCGCGCCGGCGCGCTTGTACCTCGAGACCCGAGCTGTCGCTGGGCCTCGCCGGAAAGCATTTTCCGGATCTTTCTTCGGTACAATGACCGCTCGGGAAAACCACGGCGGATTCAGTCCATCCCGTTTACTTACTTCGCGATATCGGAGCTCCGCGGGGCTACCGTCGCCGCCAAGCTGCACACAGGTCTCCGTACCCCGTTGAGTGCTCGGCGACGTGGCCGTATCGAGCAACTAGTGATTGCCGTAAAGCCGACGGAAAAGCCGACCCGGCTTCTGCTGCGCGACCAACGGCAGCCGGATCGCCGGCTAGCAGGCTATTCCATCTATGCCCAGGGGCCGGGGAATAAGGCGACAGAGTTCCTGGGAAATACGGATGCGGAGGGAAGTCTGGAAATTCGGACTCTCCATAATTCCTTGGCGATCCTTTGGGTCAAGCACGGGCAAGTCCCGCTCGCTCGTTTGCCCATTGTCGCTGGTTTGGAACCGGAGGTAACGGCACTTATCGCCGGGGATGAAGAACGGTTGGAGGCTGAGGCAATGATCCTCGGCCTTCAAGACGAACTTGTGGACCTGGTAACTCGGCGACAGATTCTCACTGCGCGGATTCGGCGACATCTCGACAATCGAGAATACGACCGTGCTCGCAGCCTATTAGAAGAGTTACGGCGGCTGCAAACACCGGATGATTTCCGGCGTTATCTCGCACTGAATCGAAAGCGCTTAGTGGCTCGGGACCCAGTCGCCCAGAAACGAATTGATCAAATGTTCACGAAAATCGAGGAATTGATCCGGGCATATCTGAAGTCAGAAGCGATCGAAGAGCTGGCTCGGGAGATTCGGCAGGTTGCCTCCTCCGGTTAAAGGTCGCCGATCCCTTGCGCGGCAAGACCTCCCACAGTTCCTCCGACCAGACCGCAACTTTTTACATATTAGATATTTCCTCTTAGATATTTCCTCCAAACTGTTTTGGCGTCGTGCGCGCGGGAACATTTTCAAGGGGTTACGGAATTCGGGACCCGCTTGCGTTTTGCCGTCGTGCGCGCGGGAGCATTTCATAGGCGAAGACATCCCGACTCCCAACGTGAGTTTTGGCGTCCTGCGCGCGGGAGCATTGAAGCAGTTGCAATCTCTCGTCTAGCGGGCCGCCTGCCCTTTTTGGCCACTCAGGGCTTGATCACCGCGCCAAAGCCTTTTATTTGATATTGGCGGTACTTACGAAGGTCGAAACGGTAAAGCTGCTTGGACCTGGCCAAAGCTTTTGATGACCCCGGTGCGGCCCGAATGATTCCTAAAGACCTCAAGGTGCGAACCACCTGCCGGGCTCGACGCCCGCAACCGAAAATCGCTTCGTAAAAACGCACCAACACAGGGAGCTCGAAGGTTCTGGGAAGTGCATCTTTGCCGAGCGGCTCCGTGGATGCCAACTGCCGTAAGAAAGCGCGAAACTCTTTCAGCACCTGAGCATGATCAAAGGCAAGCTCAGGAAGTCCTGTCAGAGGAAGCCACGCGGCTTCGCGGGCATCGTCGGCAGCTTTCGGCTCGCGTACTTCCCAGGGGACCCAACCGAAAAACACAATCGTAACGGTACGCCCCCGTGGGTCCCGGCCGGGGTCACCGAAAGTCCGAAATTGTCGTAACTCCTCCACGCATAAGTTGGTCTCCTCAAAGAGCTCGCGTCGAGCGGAGGCTACCAGCGTCTCACCCATTTCAATGAAGCCGCCCGGGAGTGCCCAGCAGCCGGCAAATGGGTCGTGAGCCCTTCGGATCAAGAGAACCCAGATTTGCGAGCCGTCAAAACTTTGTACAATGCAATCTACCGTGACCGCCGGTCGAGGGAATTCGTAGGTGTACGGTATCATCAAGTCCTCTCCTGTTGCTCCCCGTTTGGTCGGGAATTTGAAGCCTTTCAGATTCTCGAAGAACCGTGCGTCCGATGAAACTGCATTTGGCTGAGCCTGACTCACGAGAATTGTGGAGATTAATGCGCTCAATTCCTAACCGTCTTCCGAAGGATTGCTCCCTCAAGATAACCGGGAACAATAAACATCGCAAAAAACGGTAATCCAATCGTGAGGTCACATCGATGAATGTACTTTACCGACAAAGTGGTAGCTCCGAGGGACTCCAAGCCCTTGGCCCTTACCTCCTCGAACCATTGATTGGTCGAGACGAGGAGGCGAACATGACATGTTACCGGGTGCAAATTGCGCCGAACAGCCGTACTCGGATCAGTTATCATGCGAGGGCGGAGGAAGTGTATTTTGTTCTTGCGGGCAAAGGTACGGCGATTATCGCCGGTCGCCGATATCCGTTAGCCGCCGGGACATTCTTGCGTCTTCCCCCTGGAACGACTCACGGCTTTGTGACAGACGATGAGCCTCTCGAACTACTGGATATCCACTGCCCCGGCTCATGGCCAGACCGAGATCTATATTTTATTGACGAATCGGCTCCCGAATCGGCGGCCGAAGGCACGGCTAGGGGTGAAGAATCTCAGCTAAATGACGCAGCTTGCTGACAAATTCTCGCGAGACATCCGCAGGCTAAAGGTGGGATCGCTGCACCCGCGTGCTCCGTCATTTGCAAAGTGACATTCGCGGTTGAACGCTCGTTCAGGCGATGTTGATAGTTGCCCAAAGCTCCGATTCCGCAGCGACGGTTTGGCCTCTTCGATGATTTTTCAGCCACGCGAGCGTGAAGCCTCTGCCAGCCGGTTACCTATTGCTTTTTTAGATTTCCTCCTCCTGGGAGGCACCGTTGCCAGCGCAGACCGCCGTCGCTTGTTCAAGAATCGCGCCCAGCGCGGCCCGGAGACGGCACTCTCCACCTGGACCTAGATCTCGATCTACATCACTGGAGCTAAGGATCTTATTGGCACCAAATCCCCGCTTGATGCCGCAGTCCAACCTACCCCCGTTCGAATTCTTGACAACCCTTTTGCAAGGAAGGCCTTGGCTGCCGCCTTTCGGCAAGTCTCTACCCCCCGGCCAGTTCCCGCATCGTTGTGATCCGCTAAAACCCTCGAGGCATTAGTCGGCGTAAGACTGCCGCAAAAAAGCGCACCAATCGAGATGGAAGCTCCCCTACTCTTCAAGGGGGACAAGAGTTCCAGAGAGATACTTTTCGTAACGTTCGCCAACTCGGCCCTCGCGAACATCCCCTCGATGGACGAGTACGCCGACGCGGGTAGCGATACTTTGCCCTTGCGGGAGCGCGAATCTTTTTCCGCTTTTTTCATCCACGCGGCGCGGCCCGAACGTTCCGTAATTGCGGGTCAGCCAACGGTGGGGATGCTCGTTCTCAGCGTGGCTGAAGACCGCCACACCTTCTGTGCAGCCGTCCACCGTGTTGGAATAATCCACCCACTTTGCGACCTGCATGTTAGTTCCTTCTTCGTTGATTTTCCCCTCTGAGTTGGTGATGACGCCCCCTTGTTGGACCGAGAACGCCGGCACCATCCGCAGGAAAGGCCACGCATAGTGGGTGGCGTCGCTGAGAAAATCTACATGGCCATACTCGGCAGTAAGTCGGAACGTGAGATCCAAAAAATACTCTCCGCCACCTAGGGTGAGGACCTTCATGATTCGCGTCTCAGTTAGGACCGGCCTCCTTTGGTCCATTTCCCAGACAAGTCGCTTCCGAAAGATCATCGCCCCGGGACCTGCCGGCTCTGCGGTAAGCTCAAGGTGCCGAATGCGATCTCTGAAGGGTGGCCCAAAATCGCTTTTCTCCACTCGCGTATACCAGGCGTTGTAGAAATTTGCGGGTCGATGTCCCGCCAGCTGAACCGCATCGGCAAACCAGAAGGAACGGTGGTGGGGATACGGCTCGGTCCGTTCCACCGTAAGCGCCTGCCCGCTAGGACTGTAAAGGATATAGTGGGGCAAGTCAACCTCGTACCCGTAACGATACTCCCAGGCGATTCGATCCCCAATTCGCAGCACCGCGCGGCCTAGAGTGGGATTGTCCTCAATCCGCATGGGCGAGCCGATTGCGGTGGCCTCTTCGGCCGGTACCGCCGGCATCCGTTGGGACAGCAGGAAGCAAGCCGTTGCCATGACGAAACATACCCGCACGATGCCGCGGAAAATCGAACCCCCAAACACCGGCGTCGCAAAATGCTTTCGGATGGTAGCTGACATGGTAAGCCTTTCGTTAGCACGAAGTTGGAGGGGGTGCGGATTGGATGATAGACCGTAAGGCGAAGTCCGAAGCGGTGGGTACGAGCTAATGAAAAACGATGGCTAGCACCATTAAAATCTTCGATACCTTGGGTGCCGTTGGATTGAACGAAACATCTGATCCCTATTTCGATGTCATGCTCAAGCCTCGTGGGTTCCATCATCACGGGGAGTAGTGGGACGCATAAACCTACGGGGAAACCCTATAAGTTAAGCTGCCGCGGAGACCGGCGGAGGTTACCAGCCTTTATCACGCGCTTCCGCTAGGATATTCGGGTAATCCTTCATTCGCAAACCGTAGCGACCCAAAATTGCTTTCAAATCCTCTTCGTATTTCTCCCGATACTCTTGAAGAGTGCTATCCCGTGCTCGTTCTGATAACTTGCCCTGAGTAAATTGCTCCCGAATTTGCTGCCGTTTCTTTTCATATTCCGCTTCAAGTTTTCGCGTTTCCATGAATACCTGCTTGCGGCGAGCCAACGGAATGTCAGGGGGGGTATACTCCCGGCGCTCTTGAGTGCTCGCCTGCCCTGCTTCCTCCGTGTCCACCTGAGAAGGGCGCGAACATCCGGCAAACCATGGCACCATGAACGCGAGAAGGCATGCCGACAAGACTCCGGTCGGCCCACTGCTGCTTTTCCAGGGAGATTGTAGCCGATTCAACATGGCACACCTCCCGTGCGAACCCCCTCTGAGATCATGCAGCCCTCTAGTTTTCATCAGGCGGCCCACTTTCAGGCTACATCTCGGAGGCGGCATTTGTCAACAATGGGGCATCAAGCTTTAAGGATTAGAACCGGCCGAAAGGCCCTAGATACGAGGATTTCCTTGCTTTGCTCGGGTTGCATCCTCGCCTGATAGTCGAAAGGCCCTAAATACGACGATTTGCCTCCCGAATTTCCTTCCCGAACGAAACGAGTTTAAAGGGGCGATCCGGGTTGGCTTCCGACCTAGGAATACCTCCAAATTAAAATTCGAGAGGGAATGACACCGCTGGGGTACGTGGCACGCGGCGTGCGTCGAAGCATGACTCCTGGACGTTACCACCCGCTTCATCGAGAATTCAACAATTAATCACTACAATAATCGAGTTTGTCCGATTAAACTATCAGCTTCGGTTTAAACGGGTTTCCACAGCCCGCTTTTCCCGAAAATCCCCCGATGATTCGTGGAAACTAAACGGCTGCCTAAGGATTTCCGACTTCCTTTGACATGATGACTGTTAATCTGAGAATTAAGACCCTCGGTTCTAAAAATGGATAGATCATTGCCCAGCGATTCCTCACGGAGCCCCCAAGCTCTACCGACCGAAACGGGGGGTGACTCCCCGGTGGCCACCCCGGGGGTGCACTGCCCTTATTGCGGGTGTCCATCCGTGGAGTCGCTGACCTCCGACCAGCGGAAGTGGTTAAGCTGGGTATCTTCCCGGTTGCGTCCGCAGCTAGGGTTACTCGGGTTTCCGCCCGGGTTTTTGCTTTCGGTGGTGATCCCCGTGTTCAACGAGCAAACCACGGTGAAGGAAATCGTACGACGTGTCGAGGAGGTCCCCATCCCGAAAGAAATCATCTTGGTAGATGATGGAAGCACGGATGGCACCCGCGAGTTATTAGAAAACCTTTCGGAAAATGCTGGAGTGCGGGTCATTTTTCATGAGCGAAATCGCGGAAAAGGAGCTGCATTACGCACAGGTTTTGCCGCAGCCCGCGGGGACATCATCATCATTCAAGATGCCGATTTGGAATATGACCCGGGCCATTTTCCTGAGCTTATTTATCCAATCCTCGCCGGCGTGGCGGATGTGGTATACGGTTCGCGGTTTTTGCCGGTCGGGCCGCACCGAGTTCTCTATTTTTGGCATGCCGTAGCCAACTGGATCGTGACAACGCTCTCGAATATGTTTACCGATCTGAATCTGACCGACGTGGAGACCTGCTACAAGGCCTTTCGCCGGGAGGTGATTAGCGCGATCCTGCCCACCCTCAAGGAGAACCGATTCGGCATCGAAATCGAACTTACGGCGAAAGTGGCCCGCCGCAAATACCGGATTTACGAGATCGGGGTGAGTTACTTCGGGCGTACCTACGGCGAGGGCAAAAAGATTGGGCTGCGGGACGCATTTCGGGCAATATGGTGTATCTTGCGGTATTGGCGCTTTGACTGAGGTGTGATCGTGCCACGACGAAAGACAAAAGATCAACCTATCTTGCCGCCCCCATCCGAATCCTTGATTCTTGAGAATATTGCTCGCGGTTTAGCAAGGTCCAAAGCCGAGCATCACCGGGGAAAGGTCGGATCTGCGTGGAACATTTAACCGTTGGTTCTTAGTCTGCATGAAACGATGGCCGGCCTACTTAGACCAGATTGGGTAATACCGGACATCCAGCAGCTCGACCCTGCGTTCCTTCGACAGAGGGAAATTACTACCCTTTTGATCGACGTCGATGGAACGTTAAAAACGTACCGAAGCCGAAATGTGGATCAACAGGTCATTGCTTGGGCAGAAGAATTGCGGCGTGCTGGGGTGCGATTATTCTTGATTAGCAACGGCCGACATTCGCGGATTGCCCTGATTGCCTCGCAGTTGGGGCTTCCGTATATTGCCCGGGCTTGCAAACCCTTTCCCTTCGCGTGTTGGCGCGCCCTAAAGCACCTCGGAGGCAACAAAAAGTCTACCGCCCTGGTGGGCGACCAGATCCTAACCGATGTTTTGGCTGCTAAGCTAGCCGGGGTGAAAAGCATTTTGGTCGGTTTTCCCGGGCCAAATGATGGGCCTTGGTGGGCTTGGCTGATTCGCCCGTTGGAATTTCCCTTATATCGATTGACGAAGACCCGAAAATAATCTGCCGACTCATTGTCGTTCATGGCACATTTTTTTCGCTTCATTTCATTTTGTGCTTAATTCGAAATCTGATAACAAGTTACGATTTTTGATCCGGCCAGGACCTCGGGGCACTTCGTGTTCAGTTTTCTAGCTCCTTCCAACTCTTTGTGACCGTCGTTTTTGGGATTGGCACGGTGATGTTGGAGGCTCAAGGACTTAAATTTGAAGCCTTTGCAGACCTTCTCAAAATAATTACCACAAACCATACAGAATTTCATTTTCTAATACAGAAGCCATTGGTGTCCGTTTATCCGAGTCGAACGATTCTGTGACTTCGGTCTTAATCACCAGAAAAAGAAAATATTTGTGATCATATTAATAAGCAATAAGGGGTCAGTTTGGGTACCAATCATACGAAAAAGCGGTTTGTCGAGGTATTCAAGACAAAATTTGGGGCTCGTATTACGCTTTACAAAGATACCGACTTCTGTCTCCGCGATGTGCGGCGCGAGTACCCGACCTGCCAAGTGCCTTAACGAAGTCGAAGATAGTGTCCGCAGTGTACGCCAGGAATACACATTAGGTAACGGTGGGAATTTACATAGGAACACCACGCGGAGAATACGTCGGGGAATTGGCGTGGATCGCGCGCCCCCCAAAATCGCGCGTTGATACAATTGCTAAGTTGTGTGAGAACCAAAGTTGTCTAAGAACCGAAACGGAAATCGTGTCTGAGATTTATCATCCACTCTCGAAGCGTTAAGCATCTGGAGTTTAATTCCTCGGTGACTCTAGGAATTTCCCAGGTGTCCTCGGGCAAATGGTTTGCTCCGATAAATAGCCGATAACTATTTGCTGCGATAAGAAGACGATAACTTACGGGGGATGGCCCAAAGTATGATCGAACAGATTGGCTAGATTGATTAGTCATCAAGTGGAATTTGATATCCGGGATGCAGCCCGGGAATATCGAGCAATTTTCACCAGAAGAGAGCCGCCATGTCTCTAGTCGTTGGCTGTCCCGTTTGCAGTCGGCCGGTTTTAGCTGCCCAAGCGTTTTCACCTGGACAACGGGTCTTTTGCACATTCTGTGGCGCGGAGTTCTTTTTTGAAAAGGCGGTGCCGTTTTCACCGGGAACGGAGCCGCCTCCCCAGGGAGAACTTTTCCCGGTCGGAGGGCCAGAAAAAGAGGAAATCGCGATAGGGGGGGCCGCATTCGCCGCTTCAATAGGGCAAGTTGTAGGGCAACCTCAGAGTGAGCTTGGCGACTTTCAAGAACCGACCATCACAGTGGGAACCGTCGCAACAGGAACTGAGGAGCTTTTGAACCAGATCCCAGAAGTCGCTCAAGCCGCGGCGACGCAACTCGCGGTAGCTGCCTCCGAAATGCCGTCAGTGGCGGCAGAGGGAAGTCCCGAGGTTGCTGCTCCCCCGGTATTCGGTGACGTACCGCCGGAGCTCCCAGTTCCAACCGGCGGGGAAGACCTGGGAAAGGTAACTAAGTTGACCGCAGCAGGTCCGGTGCTGGAACCATCTGAATTGGGCGAGGCAGCCATCCCGGAGATTGTCGGCCCCGTTGTGCCCGTGCAGGAATTAGCGCCTCCGGGGGTGGTCGAAGCGTTAGCCGCACCGGAAATAGCGGGGGCGAAGGCCGAGCAATCTGCCCCTGAACAGATCGGCAGCAGCCAGATTTTGACGCAGCCGCCGGCTTTGACGCCTACGGATGTCGCCCTGGCGACACAGCCGGCGGAATGTGCAACCCTTCCTCCGTCAGAGGTAGCAGCAGGGGAAGTATTTGAGTTAATTTGCCCCCATTGTGGTCAAGCATTTCCTTTAGCCGACGGGAAAATACTTCACACGGAGGAGCCACTCGGCGAGGAAGCGGCTCAGAGAATGGCCGCGGCGTTTCACGCCAAGTCCGGCACCACCGCTGGGCAGCAATCCGAAGGGAAAACGAAGGGAATGACCGAAGGATGGGCGCCTGCAATTGCGGGAGACGCTGCTGGGGGGCTGTCCGCCTTCTCCCCCGACCAATTTGCCTTTGCGGGGGTAGAGGGTACTTACCGACCGGCTCGACCTGTCGTCACGCCGGGAAAAATTGTGAAAGAACTGATTAGTTGGGTCGGCGGCGGAATCCTCGGCCTGATCATCGCGTACTATATACTGGTCTTGATCAAGGGTGACCAAGGAAACTTCTTGAAGATCCCGCTTCCCGGAATATCAAGAACGTACAAGTATTCGCCGGATTGGTTCCCGAGATTTCTGAGGCGCGTTGATCCTGCGGAGGCGGGTACCTTGCCTCCGCCGGAAAGCGAACTTCATTCGCTGGAGGGAGCGCGAAATCACGAAGGCCCCCGCGAGAGCGGGAGGCCGACGGAAAGTCGATCGAAACCGCGTAAGAATGCCTCTACAGAAAATCCGTAAAGAGAGTGCTTAAGATATGGAAATTGGTGGTTATCGGTAACACCCTCGGGGGTAAGCCGACAGAAGAAGTTCAGTAGACCTTCCGTATTACGCGTTCGGGTCCGGTCAAATCTGCGAAGGTAAAGCAAGGTCGTTTGCAACCCATTAAAAGAAAGCAAGGTTATTTCCAAGGCATAAAAAGGTTGTAATCAACATACAAGATCAAAACACTCTCCGAGTATAAAATTCGGATGGAGCCGCTTTTTAGAAGAGAATACGTCGGATTGCGGATGAATTCAGGCAAAAAACCTTTCCCCGAATCAGATGAACCTTTTGTAATAATGGAAAACCAAGTCTGAAATGAGCATTTGCGCCGATTTTTTCCTATGTTTTCCGCTCGATCGGCGCTTGCTCGTGGGCAAGTTTGGAAAACGAAGCTCGGTGGGAGATCTTATACGAAAACCAATGGGAAAAAGCGTATTTATTGAAACATTCGGATGTCAGATGAACGTCCTCGACAGCGAGCTGGTCAAAGCCAGTTTGCTCGAGGCTGGTTACCAGATTGTGGATACCCCCCGAAAGGCGGATGTCATTCTGTTTAATTCATGCAGCGTCCGCCAACATGCGGAAGATAAAGTTTATAGCGCTCTGGGCAGATTGAAGCACACGAAGACACAGCGTCCGGGGCGAATTATCGGCGTGCTTGGCTGCATGGCCCAGAAGGAAGGCGATCGGCTCTTGCGGCGTGCCGAGCACGTGGATATTGTGCTTGGTCCGGGTCAACTTCACCGTTTGGTGGCCGCGATTGGAACGATCGAACAGGGTGGCGGGCCAATCGTGGAAACGGGTCTTGACCGCCGGGGCGGACCTCGCCGCGCTGTTATCGAAAGTTTCCCCACTTTCGATCCGATACGCCGCGCGGACGTACGGCCTTTGCGGCAGCAAGCCATGGTCCGGATTATGCGAGGTTGTGACAAATTTTGCACCTTCTGTGTCGTCCCCCAGGTGAGAGGACCGGAACAAAGTCGCCCGGTCGCCGATATCGAGCAGGAGATTCGGCAACTTGTCGACCAAGGCTGCGTGGAGGTCACCCTTTTAGGGCAAACGGTCAATAGTTATGTGGACCGCTCGACGGGCCGTGCCATCAGGTTGTCCGATTTATTGGTGCGGGTGGCGGATGTGGAGGGAATTCACCGCATCAAATTCGTGACCAATCACCCGCGGCATATGACGGACGATTTGATCCAGGCGGTCCGCGACCTTCCCAAAGTCTGTCCGTATCTCCATGTCCCGGCGCAAAGCGGGTCGGATGCGGTGCTGGCCCGAATGCATCGTGGGTTTACGGTCGCCGAGTATCGGGAGATGGTATGCCGCATTCAGGAGGCAATCCCGGACGCCGCGATCACAAGCGATTTCATCGTTGGGTTTTGCGGCGAAACCGAGGAAGATTTCGAAAAGACGGTGGAGCTGGTGCGTTGGGCTCGTTTCAAAAATAGTTTCATCTTCAAATACAGCCCTCGGCCCGGTACGAAGGCAGCGGAGCTATATACCGACGATGTATCCGAACCGGTCAAGCGCGAGCGTAATGCTCGGCTTCTTGCCGTGCAAAACGCCATTAGCGAGGAAGATAATCAGCGCTTCGTGGGCAAGACGGTTGAAGTTTTGGTGGAAGGCCCCAGTAAACTCAGTCGCCCGGATTTAGTCGTGCTCAATCAGCCTGTAAATAGCAGTAAAATCCCCTTAGAACCTCTCCAAATGACGGGGCGAACCCGGTGCGATCGGATTGTCGTGTTTCCCGGACGAAGTCATTGGGCCGGGGAATTCATTTGGGTCAGGATCGATAAAGCAAGTGCCGTGACGTTGTTTGGGCGTCGGATCGATCTCCCCGCGGTCGCTGCTACCTCATAGAAGTGGTCAGCATGGAAGGCTCTCCTGGTACTCAAAGCTCCTCGGCAATTCCCGGCACCATTTCGCCGGAGCTGCTTGAACGTTACCTCGGCGACGAGGAATTGGCCCAACAGTTTCTGAGAACCTTGGGAACAGCCGACGCTCATCGCGCCTACACCAATCTCGTCAGCCTTTGGCGATACGGCGTGCCGACGGACCTGCTGGCAGAGATCTGCCAGCAACTCCAGGAGTATTTGCCCCGTTGTGCCGACGCGGATATGGCATTAAATAATCTGGAGCGATTTTTTGCCCGCGTCCGCAACCCACTTTCTTTAGCCGCCTTGTTCCAACGGGATCCGGAGGCACTTCGTACGCTGATTCAAGTTTTTTCCGCCAGTCAACACCTGAGCGACTTGTTGACGTTGGATCCAGAGGCTTTCGAACTGGTTCGCTTGAGCCAGGGTACCTCTTACAGACGCGAGGTGCTGGTCGACGAGTTGGTGGCCGAGATTGAAGCGCTCGAGCACGAACAAGATGTGTTGCGAGCTTTGCGCCGCTTTAAGCGCCGGGAAACGCTGAGGATCGCTTACGGCGATATTGTCTGCCACTTGCCGGTGCAAATGGTCACGCGGCAGATTTCCTATGTGGCGGATGCAATTCTGGAAGGAGCTTTTCGAGCGGCGTGGCGAAAGCTCGTACAACTTTGGGGTTCGCCGCGATTACCAAATGGTGAGGTCGCTCGCTTCGTAATCTTAGCTATGGGAAAGCTGGGGGGACTGGAGCTTAATTACTCGAGCGATATCGACTTAGTCTTCCTCTACGAAGACGAGGGACACTGCGACGGCCCTCGAAGCCCTTCGAACCACGAGTTTTTCCAGCGGTTGGCGACAGAGATCATACGCTTCGTGACCGAGCCGACCGACTTGGGAGTAGCATATCGGGTCGATATGCGTTTACGCCCGGAGGGTCGTCACGGCCCGCTTGCCGTGAGCATTCCGGCTGCTCTGCGATACTACGACATGCGTGGTCGAACCTGGGAGCGACAGGCGTACATCAAGGCCCGACCGGCAGCCGGAAGTTTGGAGTTGGGCCAGCGATTCTTAGAGCAGATGGAATCTTGGATCTACCGGCGGTACTTAAGCCAGGCAGATATTATCGGCATTAAAGCCCTCAAGCGGCGCATTGAGCAGCAAACTCAACAAGCAGGGGGTGAGACAACCAATGTAAAAACCGGCCGCGGTGGCATCCGCGATATCGAGTTTGTCATTCAATTTTTGCAGCTGCTTCATGGGCCGGAGCTTCGCGCGGTTCGTTCTGGCAACACGCTCGAGGCGATTGCTCAGTTGGCCAGCGCTGGCTGTTTGACCGAGCAAGAAAGGGCTCTTCTTGCAGGAAACTACTGCTTTTTGCGCAAGCTCGAGCACCGCCTCCAAATCATGTTCGATCTACAAACCCATAGCCTTCCGAGCGAGCCGGAAGGTTTGCGGAAGCTTGCCATCCGCATGGGTTTTGCAGACAAAGAAGGTCAAACAGCGAAGGACGCATTCGAAGCGGAGTACTCCCGACGAACAACCCAGAATCAGCGAATCCTTCATCACCTGCTCCACCACGCGTTTCCCGACGATGCGGAGACGGAGGCGGAGGTGAATCTCGTCTTGGATCCCGATCCGCCTCAGGAAAGAATCGAGTTGGTTTTGGGTAAATATGGGTTTCGAAATATTTCCGAGGCTTATCGAAATCTTATGGCGCTTGCCGAGGAGCGCGCAAGCTTCCTGTCCACGCGCCGGGCGAGGCTTTTTCTGGCTTCGATCGCCCCACAACTGTTGCGAGCCGTTTCCGAAACCCCTGACCCCGACGCCACTCTCGTGAACTTGGAGACGGTCAGTGGATCCTTGGGCGGAAGAGGGCTTCTTTGGGAACTTTTCAGTTTCAATCCTCCTTCGCTGCGGCTGTTTGTGGAGCTTTGTGCCTACAGCCCTTATCTTTGCGGTCTTCTGACCAGTAACCCCGGCATGATCGACAGCCTCATGGATAGCTTGGTCCTCGACAAGCTGCCCAGCCCGCAATGGCTCCGGGATACATTAACGGAGCTGTGCCGAGCGGCGGAAGACCTCGATCCGATTTTGCACAGCTTCAAGAACGATCAATTGCTGCGTGCCGGCGTGCGCGATCTTTTGGGCAAAGAAGATATCGTGGCCTGCATGCGAACCTTGAGCAACGTGGCCCTGGTTTGCCTGGAACAAATATGCGCCCACGAATACCACCGGCTTTTAGAAAAATTCGGGGACCCGATGGCGGGAGAAAGCTCATCCTCCGACCAACGGGCAGAACTCATCATTTTGGCCCTGGGTAAATTCGGGGGAGCGGAGCTCACCTACCGCAGCGATCTGGATATTGTCTTTTTGTACGACTGCGATGGTCAGACAATACCGCGCGACTACTTGAGCCGGGCCACGTCGACAACGAATCAACATTTCTTTAGCGAGCTTGCGCAGCGGATCATTCGCAGAACCAGCCGCTTGAGTGCTTACGGTCGCCTGTATGAGATCGATGCCCGCCTCCGCCCCACCGGCAAAAGCGGACCACTTGTCACATCGATTCAAAAGTTCCTCGATTACTACACCAAGGGGGAGGGGCAGCTTTGGGAACGCTTAGCTTTATGCCGCGCGCGACCGGTGGTGGCTTCGGCGCGTATGGCCGAACGTATGCATCAGGTAATCCGCGAAGCAGCATTCTGCCGTCCATGGCAGCCAAAGGATCTGCGGGAAATTTCTGCCATGCGACAACGGCTGGAGGAGGCGGCGGGTAACGAAAACTTGAAACGCGGTCCGGGCGGTATGGTGGATATTGAATTCGTTGTTCAAGCATTACAACTCCGCCATGGGCCGGAAGACCCGGAGGTTCACGTTCCGCATACGATCGAGGCCCTGCAGTGTCTGGAAAAGCGCGGCTATATGCCGGCGGAAGATGCCCAATTCTTCCGCGAAAGCTACCGCTTCCTCCGGACCCTCGAATCCCGCGTGCGTCTCGTCAACCCTACAGCGCGAAACCGGCTGCCGATTGATCCGACCGAATTGGCCCGCGTAGCCCATCTTCTGGATCTGCCGAGCGTGAATTCCCTGATGGTGCGATACGAAATGTACACCCGAGAGAATCGGCACCGCTTTCAACGGTATTTCAACCTATGACGCTTGAGCAAACAACAATTCAATCAACCAGGAAAACGATTCAACCAAGCGGCAAAACGACTCAATGCCTTTAGCCAGATGGCCCAAGGGAATTTTTGGCCGCAAGTTCCTGGGGCGGCGTGCCCAGTCGATCCCCGACCCGCAAACGATAACCACGAAGGAATTCCTCGGCACTCATGAGCCGTTTTCCTTCTGGTTGGATCTGCAACAACTCGACAAATGCCGCCCCCGCCGCCACGACGAGCCGCTCCCGGACATGCACGATGGTCCCCGGCTCCGCCGGTTCGAAGCCCGTCTCCAGGGCCTGTACCCGCGCAAGGATCAAACGTAAAGGGCCCGATTTGTCCCGAAACCAAAACGTACATGCCCTGGGCCAGGGGTCCATCGCTCGAACCTGATTCTTGATGGCAATCGCCGGGCGTCGCCAATCAATCAATCCATCCGTTTTTTTCAAACGGGGAGCCTTTGAAGCCAGCCGAGGATCCTGCGGAATGGGCTGCGCCTCCCCACGGATTACCCGGTCGACTGCCTCCGCCAATACGGAGGCTCCCAACTCCGCAAGCCGCTGCTCCAGTTGCCCGGCGGTTTCCTCTGGATGGATGGGCGTGGCCACCTGGGCAATTACCGGTCCTGCATCCACCTGAGGAGTCATGTGGATGACGCTGACTCCCGTTTCCGTCTCGCCGTGGTAAATGGCCCAGGGAATCGGCGCCGCGCCGCGGTATTTTGGCAAGAGGGATGCGTGCAAATTCAAGCCGCCAAGCCGCGCAGTGGCCAACGTCTCGGCCGAGAGAATCTGACCGTAGTCGCACACAACCAAAAGATCGGGCGACAAGCCCGCGATCCTCGACCGTGCCTCAGAGCTATTGATATCGGCCGGATCGAGAATCGGCAAACCGTGTTCGAGGGCCAATTTCCGCACCGGAGCTGCCTCAGCCACGCCCGGACCTGCACTTTTCACCGGGCTAGTCACTACCGCCACCACTGCGTGGCGACCGCCGATTAAACGGCGAAAGGCCGGGACCCCAAACGGCCCCGTGCCCACGAGAATGAAACGAGCCGATCCTTGGATTCCGTTCATATCGAGCCCCTGCCTGGCCAAACCCGCGATTGAAACGCAGTTTTCCTTCACCCATCTTTGCCGGGGTGTTTCCGCTGCCTGTGGGCACTTATTGGGGTGTTTCCACGGGGATCATTTCCTCCAGCATGCGGCGGAATCCGCCTGCATGAGCCGACACGGTCTTCTCCGGTCCGTAGAACTTGATAAAATACAATCTCGAATCCTTCGCCTCGATGACCGCCCCCAGCATCCGATAGCCTTCCCGCGGGGTGGTTTGGGCCATCATCATCGGCCCCTGTGCTTCGAGATATGTCCCCGAAATATCCACCCAGTGCACGAGGGCTCCGGCAACTTCGAATTTCTCGACTTTGGCCCGGTCCGCGGACGTTACCTCATCCGGCTGTCTGAACTGACCGATCCATCGGTTGATATTCGCCTCAACAGAGCCACCCGCTGCCATAAACGTGGCTCGTCCTTCGCGCCCATCCCCTTCTGCCGCCGGAATGCGGAATTCGTACTCGATCATTCCCACGGCCGGGGGTACACGCAGCCAACCATCGGGCACCTTGACTCGGTATCTGCCCCCCAAAATAAGTTCCGCGGCAGATAGCTGAACTTCGCCTTGATCCGCGGGGCCTTCAAGCTCTCGGCCTGCCGTCGATGGACCGCGAACATTTTTGGGGCTTCCTGCCGCGGACGCCCCCCATTCGCCGGCCCCGCCCGGCCCCGGTTGAAAGCCTTCCCTAGGTTCAAATCCCCTCAAGTTTTCCGCGAAAGGCGAGGATTTGCGGCCGGAATCCGGACTCGTGCCAGCCCGCTCGGAGGCCTCATAGACTGAAGGGCCTTGCAGACCGCATCCGGAGGTGAAACCCAAAATAGCCACCGTCAATAAAGTAACCCAAATAGTAACCCAAATGTACGAAGCGGAGTTGCAAGCTGCTTCCGGCGTGATCACCCGCTTGAAACTTTCAAAAAAACCGATCCCAAAAACTCGCATTGGTATCACCTTTCTCATAGACTTTTCGCGGATTGCTTGCTTTTATGGTTATAGTCCATTTGCCTCGGAATCTTGCTCTCGAACGTGCTTAATTCTCCGCCGCCTTAAAGTGTGACACACGCCCCGATCACGACAAGGGGCGACAGGGTGATCCAGAGATCCCCAATCTGCTCCGCTTGCTCCGAGTGTTATTCGCTGCAATCCGCTTGGGAAGGCGTATCACTTAATTCACGAGAGACTGTTAATTCATGTGGCCATTCTTTTGTGGCTAAGCATCTTGTGGCCATACATCTTGTGGCTATGCATCTTGTGGCTATGCATGAAGTGCCTCGATCGACCGCCGTGAAGATAGAAGATAAAGATAGAAGATAATAGACAAAAAACCCGCCGTAGAGATGATAGACAAAAGATTAAAGCCCTCTGGGGGCCAACTTTGCCGCATGTTCGAGCCCCGGAATCCGCTGGGAGGGGCGACGTTTTCCTCATTCCACTCGAAAGCCCGCCGGACGTCTCCGAAAATCCCCGAGACGTTTGTTCCAGCCGGAGAGGCGTCTGAGAGCTGTTTTAGGTAAAGAATCTTCTGGCACTCACGGATCCTGCCTACTGAAGATCCGTGGATGCAAGCGACTTTCGCAGCGCTTCCTGTCAAGGCCTTCATCTTTCGTTGCCATACCCGATCGTCCCGAATCGCTCCCACACGAATTCATAAATTTCATAAATTCGGAAGATCGCAGCAAATCAACCGGATTCATTGATCCGAAAAATCCCGGCAAGCCAACACGAAACGGTTCAATCCCACGCCCCCGGAGCCAACACCAGCCGCGACGAACCCCGCAACCTTGCGCGCCTTAATTCTCATTTGTTGCCTGCTAATTTACCGTCTAAACCCATGAGCCGAGGTACCCTTCCGAAGTAACACACGACCCCGTTGACTATTACCCGGTGCTATCCTGCTACGATTTCCGTAAGGGCCTTGAGCACCTCTTGATCGTGTCCATCCACTTGGACGTTTTTCCAAACACGTCGTACGACCCCGTCGGCATCAATCAAGTACGTGGATCGCTGAATGCCCATCGACTTTTTTCCGAACCGGACTTTCTCTCGCCACGCCCCGTACTTCTCAGCAACCTTGTGATCGGGATCTGCCAGAAGCGGAAAGTTGAGACTGTACTTGTCTCGGAACTGGGCATGGCTTTGCACTTCATCGGGGCTGATCCCCAACACTTGAGCTCCAAGCTTTTCTAACTGGGCTTTGGCGTCGCGAAATGCGCAGGCTTCTCGGGTACAGCCCGGTGTGTCGTCCTTCGGGTAAAAATACAACACCACAGGTCGCCCGCGGAATTGACTCAGCTTGATCTTCTGACCGTTATCGGCAACCAATGTGAAATCCGGCGCCTTCTTACCGGGCTCAATCCAATCTCCCATCGTTTGTACCTCCAGCCCTGCTACAGCTACATTCTTCACCAAAAACGCCGTGTTCTTTACCCAGCAAATGGAACCTGTTTTCCCTGGTGTTGAGCGCGCAACACAGTCGCTGCTCCTAAAGATTCCCAACACGCAAGACCCGTGATTTGTTTAACAATTCCTCCCGGCAAAACCAATTGCGACCCGCATGATCGTTTGGACATCTGCCCTCCCCAGGCCTATCCGCCTTAAAGCTATCCGATTTCTTGCCGCAAGCTTCTAACTCCCCGGGCCAGGGGAGCAGACTTGAGCTCGTAAGGTCGGGAAGCTTTCCCCTCTAACTCGGCAGCCCGAAGCGGCATCAAGCGATGGCCGTTAGCGTGGCGGCATTTGCCCTTTAACACCGAGGATCGACTGTGCCATGCATTTTGCGTTTTACCGGCTCAATTTGTAATCTAAAAATCAGCCTGAAAGGAAACTCGACGTTCTCCCTAAAGCCCATTTACATCTTAAGTGAGCCATGAAGACCGATTTTCGCTCGTTGTAGGAGTTTCAGAAGTGAGGAAATAACCTCTCCTACTTGCAGAGCATCAACTCCTCTTTGCAAAGGCCCGCAGTGGCCGAAGGCATTCGCACCACTTATCCCCCAGGGCATTGACCAGTTTTCAGGTTGTCCAATTTTAAGCCTCAGGTCAAGGAGCAACTAGGAATCTTTGAAACGGGGGTTTCCGTCCCCGGGAACGGCTCACTCTTACCCCACTATTCCGATCCTCAATCCCCCTGTAGTACGCCGACGTTTTGTTACTTCAGTTTATGTGGGGAGTAGATGCCGGCGATAATGACAACTCGCGCATTACTCCTGTGACTTTCTACCACTTTAGTAGCACAATACCCTACTTTGGTTGCGTAATTCTCCTACGACACTTCAGCCCCCTTCAGCAGAGCGGTCATTGCGTTGAGATGGCAACTTGTTGCAAGTGCCTTTCGCGTTTCAGCCCTGTACGAGTTATCCCCACACATTCCCAACCGTCCCGAAAGCGGTGAAAACTCGGCGTTTGGCGAGTAGCCTAAGTACAGCCGAAAATCCGGAAAGCTGCGAGAATTTAAGGGCAAGATCCTCCAAAACCAATCATCTGAAGCCAGACTTCATTCCACGCATTGCTCGATCGGAAATCTGCCGTATCCTGCCCTGGAAAACTTCTTATGTGCCAATAAGTGTTTGACAAGTCGTCGGCGTTAGGCTTTATTAGAACGAGTGCCAAGCACTCACGAGAGTAGCTGTGTAATTAAGGTATTTGGGCCTAACTTTCGCGTCTTAGACCAGCACGCAAGCTACCTTAATTCGAGGAGATGTGAAGATGCGGCAGCCGGTTCGCTTCTTAGTCATTGCGGTCCTGGTTTCAACGGGTTTGGGCACCCTGGTTGGCTCTTCAGCCTGGGCCATTTCTGCTTTCCACACCGGCTTTGTGAACCAGTACGTAAAAAAGGAGAGTACCGAGCCCGTCGACCAAGCATTCGCTGAGCTTGTGACAAAGGCGCGATGCTACATTTGCCATGTGAACGAGGAACGCACCGAGCGGAATACCTATGGTCAGGCACTCGATAAACTCCTGGATCAAAAAACCGATGCCCGGAACCGAAAGAAAATTCAGGAAGCACTCTTAGCCGTGGAGAAGGAACGCTCGGACCCGAAGGATCCGAAATCCCCGACATTTGGCGAGCGTCTACAAGCCCGCAAACTTCCGGTAGAAATCACGCCCGAGATTTGGGAAAAGGCTCAGAAAGAATTTGGTGAAGAGTAGTTGCCCCGTAGCGAGGGGCCTTCATTCGTTCACAGCGATCCCTGCTTTGGTAGTTGGTAGATGGGCCGGACCATCCATGTCGATATTGACGGAGCGGCACCTCCGCTCGCAGGAGCAACCGCTACCTCTTCAATCGAGATCCCGCATTCCGTCAATCGAGATCCGGCATCCGGAGAACATCCTCCGCGGGAAATTCGCTTTTCGCGGAATTTCGCCTTTTAAGGACTTGAGTTTCCTGCGATAATCTGCTTCGGCGGACCGCTAATCGCGGCGGGAGATTCTCTGTAAACGCAGCGGCCCTTAAAGCACGCCCGGCAATTCCGCAATAGCACGATTTTGAGCAACTAATCGCCGCCCGCAGTCCCGGGCCGCTTCGTGCAACCGGTGTTTGCTCATTGCCCCCGATTAACAATCAAAAAGCCGGGAACTCAACGACTTCCTTTTCCCTTACGGCTTAACCCCGACTACGGGCGATTCCACTGGTGATATTGAAGGAGTTGATAACTATTGTATGCCAAAAAGCCGAACATGAGCGCCAGAAATACGCTCCCCAAGGTTACCAAGCCGAATAAAGCAACCGCCAAAGCAACAACCACGGATAACACCAAGGCTTGCCGTGCGCCATCTCGGGGATTAGCAAGCGTGAACAAATCCCGGGCAATTTGCCCCCCATCCAAGGGAAAAACCGGCAGAAGGTTGATCATCCCCCAAAACATGCAGATGATCATCAAATAATTCAAAAAATCAGTAAGAACTCTTAGTCCAATGACCTCTTGCAGCACAAAAATGGGAAATAATCCGCCAATCCATACCACTCCGATGGATGCTCCCAACGCCCGCAACCCTATCACGAGGGCGGCTGCCAAGGCAAACCCCGCCGCAGGACCGGCAGCAGAAATTTGGAGGCGAACGCCTGCCGGGGGGGCATAGCCGAAGGCGCCACTCGGACCGTAAGAGGTTAGCCCGCCAAAACCGTACAAGACAATCGTCGGATAAAAACCGTAAGCTCGCATCGCAAAGGCATGGCCCAGCTCGTGGACCAAAATCCCCACGAACATCGCCGCAACCCACACCAATAGCGACTCCAAGCTGGGACTTCGTATCCCCAGAATGGCAGCGACCAACCAAAACCACGGATGCACGCGGACCGGGAACCCGAACAGTTTAAACCGCAGCTCGCCTGCGGTTGGGCCGGGCTCTTCAAGAAACATCCGCCATTCTCCGAACTATCCGCTGTAGGCCGAGAGGCCGCTCTGCTCACGCACGGTACCTCACGTCCCGATGAGACGATCCGCAATTTGCCGCAGCTTTCGCCCTTGAGCGAAACTCATCTATCCCGACAGTTTTCCTAAAGAATCATACGTCAGGTTTTGATCAAAGATAATAAATGATAGCAGAGAGCTACGGGCAAAGCTACCGCCGTCGGGGAGCCCATCGATCGCCCCACCAAGATACCTCGGCCAAATGGAGTCAGACCAATAGAAATTTAAGATCGGCTCGGACCAATAAGAATTTAAGCGGTTATATACCCACTTGGGCACACGCCCGTCACGTGAGCTACTGGGCACCCGGTAAGGTAAGGGTCACGGGGAGCGATACATTAGGTTCAATGATAAAGTTTACAACCTTGTACACCAGCTCCAAAGCCGCCTTCGGTTGCGGTGTTCCAATCCGGACGACCACCGCGCCCTGAGCCGGCACTACAATGCTGGCCGGTCCGACCGGGCCTGTTCGCTCCAACACAATGTCCACATAGCTCTGATTGCGGAAAATTGCCCAAACAACATCCCGACCTCGAACATGGGGCGGTTCTACAACCAGACACCGGTAGAAAAACGGCTCCAAGATTTCTCGTCGCGCAATCAATTGATTGCCAAACCAGACTGCCGTCCGACGGTTTTGCAAGGCCTCTTTGATCCCTTCAGCGGTTCGCTCTTTCGCGAAAACGAGTGTCATGGTGCGATGCCGCTCGGGTGTCGTTCGGTCGTCGAGATCCGGCCGATGAATGTCCGAGTTGCCGATCAGCGTTAAGTTCTTTTCCATCGCATACTGATGCCCCTCTAGGTAGTACGTATCACCGTTTGCGATTTCGATCCCATGGAGCCAACCTTTCTCAAACAAGCTTTGTTGAACATCACCCCAACGCCCCAACTCCGGCCCTTTCCAGCCAGGATGATTCCAGAAAACGAAAGCACCTTGTTCATTCGCCCGCCGCATGACTTCCATAAGATCCGGATGATCCAGGGCCGCGATATCCGTTAGAAAAATGGCGTTGAAATGCCCCGGTGGGGTATCCCGGGTGATTTCTGCCCCTTTGATCAAGATGAGATTGTGGGTGCGGGCAGCCCCGAAAGCTAACTCGTAAGGGCGCTCGTGCTTGGTGGGCACATCGTCCTTATGAGGCTGATATTCGATATGATCAGTGATCGACAGAGCATGCAACCCCAGCCGCCAGGCCTCATCGATCCGAACCGGCGGCCACACCGAGCCGTCGGAAAAAACGGTGTGCATGTGGAAATCACAGACCAAAGTTTGATGCTCAGCATCTAACGACGGGAATGGAATTTCATAGCGGACATTCTGAGCAATAGCCGCTATGCCCAATGCGATGACCAAACACAAACCCACGACGGCATGGCGAATTCGTAACATCTTCGGAGTTCCTCCAAGAAAGCGTCAAAAATGACCGTTCTTCAATCATCCTCCTCACGGAACCTGCTTAAAAACACACCCGCTTCCCTGCCACCATCACACCGCGATTCCCCCTACTAAATGATTTCCGCTCCGAACGTCAACAAGATCCGAACGCTGACAAGACTAGATTTCCCCCGGGCTGAAACCATCAATGGCCGGGCGGGAAAGGTGCGTGGTGCCAGCGGCGGGGAATGTCGGGGATCACCGAGATGGTACGCACTCGACGCCTAAAAAGCCAGAACCCCGCGTGATTTTGCCGGCTCCAATGAGCTGTTTACAAACGATTCACCCAACGGTTTGCCTCATCGCTCCAGTCCTCACAGAAAGCGTGAGGGTTTTTCGTTTTGGCGTAGGAAATGGCCCGCGCTCAAGGAATGCGAATGACTATGCGAGACACTTCCTGAAACACACCGCAAACTGTGATGTTAAGCGCAGCTTTCGTCGCCATAACAGCGGAAGCAAAGTTACTTCTTGGCAGACAAATAACACGGACAAAAGCAAAAAATTCGAACACGAATAACACGTATAAAAGCAAAAAATTAGGAAAAAAACGATTGGACGCAAAACAGCGGCAATGCGACAATAATGAGGCCTGATGAAAAAGACTTGTGCACCGAGGTCCTGTCAAAGTCGGTTGCTTGGTTTTCTTCACGGGCGGTAATACCGGGGATTATGTCTCGCTCAATAGAGTACTTAGCAAATGGATACTCCTTTCAGTTTCCCTTCTTTTATCCAGCCGCTGCTTTTTCGTCTTTACGCACAATTCCTAGCTTTTCCTTACGCACGATTTCGAAGGGAGGCGGCAAGGAGAGTTGGCAACTTTTGGAAAGGTGCATCGTGAGGAGGCTGCGAAAGGGGCTTTCTCGCGAGGCCCTGGCAGATATGAAGCGACACGACACACGAAAGACCTTACCTCATTTACGAGGCGGAGCTACTACGGCAATCATCTATGCTTCTGAGCCGCAACCGGGGCAGATGCTAAACCGATTCGCTAAATTTTTTTTACTTTTTTTCGCTACCACGTACTCTTTCCTGACCAGCCAGGCTTTGCCAGCCGAGATTCGCGGCGAAGCATACTGGGGCGAACCGTTCGGGGTCGGTTGCCTTGAAGTACCGCTTGAAGGGCGAGTTTTTGCCAATCCGCTGGGTCCGCGCGGGCTTTTGATCCGGGATCGGCAAGGCCGGATCCTATATCCGGCGATCGAGTATCAGGAACCCGGTCCGATTTTGGAGGCTACCCGAGGCCTGCTGGCCGAATCGCGTCGCCCGGTCGCCCAATTGGCTGCAGAGCTTATCCGCCCATCCTCTGAGGCAAAAGTGTATTTCTTGTTCCGCGGAGACAAACCGCTGGAAATCACCCTCGGGCCGGAGCCATCGGGAATCATTCGCCTAGCCTGTGAAACGTCTCCCCGCCGGTTCCGGCGCCTTTTGGCCCGCTGGTGGGAATGTTTCGGGGAGTGGCAGCAGCCTCTGATGCGGGGCCTTCCCGAGGAAAACCTCCTCGGGGAGTTCTTCCCCTATTTGCAACTGATGCTTGCCGATCGATTGAACTTGGCACTTCCCTCATCAGATTTGTTTGAGGAAGATGAACTCCCTGAATGGTGGACCACTCAGCGACGGATTTGGGGGCAAATAAACCCTACGGAAATGCTTCCCGCCGTGTGGATCGCCTATCGGCAGGGTCCCGCCGAGCCGGCAAAGATCCCGTTACCGGCGATTGAATTTCCGCCCCTTGACCCAGCGTCGCAAGGGTCGGCAACCGGAGTGAATACTGCCGATATCTCGGTCGAGCCGATTGCCACCCGCGTCCCCGCCGAATGCCTGTACATCCGTTTCGGCACCTTCCAGAGCTTTCTTTGGTTCCAAGACCGTTTGGCCACCTGGGGCGGTGACTTCGAAAGTTTGCTCACGTTGCGCGGCCAAAAATCTGTCGTCAAGCAGCGAATCGAGCGTTCCCTGCTATTGAAGCAATCCGCCCTCTCACGACTCTTGGGGCCAGCCCTAATCGCCGATGTCGCGATCGTCGCTTACGACCTCTACCTCCAAGAGGGCGCTTCGTTTGGGCTACTGTTTCATGCAAGAAACGATTTCCTCTTAGGTGCAGAATTAACGCGACAGCGTCAACAGGAGCTCAAAAGCGATCCTTCGCTTCGCGAGGAGATCGTACCGATTCACGGTAAGAAAGTCTCCCTGATTACTTCGGACGATGGCCAAGTTCGCTCGTTTTATATTTCAGAAAATGGTTTCCATCTGGTGACGCGATCGAAACGCCTCGCCGAGCGTTTTTTGGAGGTTGGCTCGGGCTCCGGCTCTTTAGCAGAGAGCCCCGCATTTCAATACTTCCGCCGGGAGATACCTCCTGAGGATGATGCGATTTTTCTGTGCATTTCGCCGCAGTTTCTCGAGCTGTTTCACAGCCCCCATTACCGGATCGAAACTTGGCGTCGTGCGCAGGCGATGACCGATATTCGCTTGATTGGATTGGCCACTTTGGCTGCCAAGGCCGAAGCTCACCGTGCGACCACAATTGATGATCTGATTAAAGGGGGCTTTTTGCCGCGGTACTTCGGCCGCCGATCCGACGCAAGCCATGCCGTCCAGCGGCATGAAACCTGGTGCGACAGCCTCAGAGGTCATCTTGGTGCCTTGGTACCAGTTGCCGATCTTTTGCCGCAGCAAGCCTCCGCCGCAGAATTAAGAGCTTATCAGCGGTTTCGTGAGGAATTGGGCTCTGGAAGCCTATTGCAACCTTTAGCCCTTCGCATGAAACCCAAGCTCGTCGGCTCCCAGCAGGAGCAAATCGCGTTTGAAATCAGGCTTCTGTCCGATGTACGCAGCGGCCCTTTACCGTTCCGAAAGCTTCTGGGACCCCCCATTATGGCACGGATCATCCCGCAAGCGGCGGACGCAATCGCCGGAGAGGTCGTCCTCGGCGACCGATGGTGGTTCTGGGGAATCCGGGGCATGCATTGGCCTCTCCCCTTGGGGGGAGATAAAAGATTGCTACCCATGGGCGGTCTGCGTGAAGCCGTGACGGGCTACCTGGGGTCGGCCGCATTACCGCGGCAATTCGAAGCGGTAGTAGAACTGGCCCCCTCTTCCGAAGTGCCGCTTCGCTCCCAAAACCCCAATGCACCGCCCGCTCCTCCAAATGCTGCCTCCCCCGCCGGCGGCAACCCGGATTTATTTACGTCGGAAACCCCCTCAGGGGAAGTCTCGCAAGCGAGTGTCGTTGATGACGCCCGGCAACCGGACGGTAACCGGCCTCAATCGGGGCCTAGTACTGCGCACTCATTGGGGAGTGAATCCCCCCAACGTGGTTCTAGCATCGACGGGGAGCCGCCAGCCACACGGATCCTTCTGCCGGCGAATTCAACCGTCCTTACCGCGGGTCGGCTCGGGCTGTGGACGGCGGAGTCCGACGGCGTGCAACTGTGGTCATTTCAACCGGATATACTGGCAAATCTGGTGGGCCGCATTCGATGGGAGCCGGCCGATTTTCCGGCGCAAGTTCGCTTGCAAATCAGCGATTTGGCCGCCCGGCCCGCTGCGGGGGGATTCAACCAACTAGCCTATCGTCGGGCAGTTGCTACCACTTTAAACAACCTGCGCTTTCTCCATCAGCTTGCCGAGCAGTTTCGACTTGATCCCCAGCAAGTTATACCCCATGCTCATTGGCTGGTAGGAAGTGAGCTTATCTGCCCCTTAGGCGGGACCTACAAATCGTACGAAGCCTCCGGGGGCATGGCCTTTTGGAGCTCATCAGCCTTACCCGCTGGCCCGGTGAAAATAAGCGATGCCGAACCACCTTCGGGATTCACAGCTCCTCCGCTAAACTGGTTTCGGGGCTTGAACCTTTCCGCCCGATTAGGGCCGGAGGCTGCTGCGATTCACGGAGTCGTCTTGATGGAGGTTCTGGAGGCACAAGCAAAGCCGGAAACTCCTGAACGCCCCGGAAATTAACAAACACTCAGTGGAGGATGTCCCCAGAATGAGAACCATCTCAACTTAGGATTCCCAAGCGACAAAACTCGTCGGAACAGAAACTCTGCGGTTAAATCGGACTCTGCGGATAAAAGCGATCAAAAACGCCCCAATAATCCAAGCTCAAGAACGCCTTGACCCTGCGGGCAACAGGTGAAGCTGTTGGATTTGACGGCACGACTCTCAGGGGAGCAACCAGAAAGATGGAAGCAGCAAGTCGTCCTCGACTCTGACGGCACCGTTCTGAAGGGAGCAACACGATTTCCCGCAAATGCGGGATCAAACGAGCCCTCTCGGCGGATTGTCACCGCACACCACCGATGGTCCTCCCGCTTCCTCCCGTCTTCCTTAAGGTTCGCCGAACACTTGCCCCCTGATTCAGATATTCCCGTCCAACTTATCTTCTACTTTCGTTTAGCTTATCTTCGTTTGGCTTATCCTCGTTTAGTCTATTTTTCTATTCAGTTTGTCTTCCTTTAGTTTCGATTAGTTCGGCAATTGCGGGCAATCCTTAAGGCAACGGCGCCTTGATTGCATCGAACCCTGGGCACTTTTCGAATTCAATGCATTGATCCCAGGGCACTTTTCGAAAAGTCCGCAGTGCGAAAACTCCGGAATAACAACCCCGGGATAAAGGCATCTACTTGCCAGCGAAGCGATCTGCCAAGCGAAGTTGGATTCGCAGCCGCTCCAAGGTTTGTTGTTTTCGGGCCTGCTGATCCGCACTTTCCGCCCGGTGAGTTTTCACCGCGTCCATTTGGGCAAGGATCGCCTTCGCGTCTAGTTGCTGCACGGGAACGATATGGTGGGTTAACACCACGACCTTGTCATCGAACACCTCGGCAAATCCGCTTTCGACGTAAAATCGGCTCGTCATCTGCCCCAAGCGAACGCGAAGGACCCCAGCACCCAGCCGTGCCATGAGCGGGGCATGCATTCGGGCGATTCCCATCTCTCCGTCTTCGAGCGGCAAGACGACAAAATCCGCCGATTGGTCGAGGACCGTCCGTTCGGGAGTGAAGACCGTGCAACGAAGCAAGCGCTCAGCCATCAGACTAA
>CAKZMM010000058.1 GCA_937128505.1 uncultured Thermogutta sp. | reverse complement strand
AGGGGAAACCACAAATATACGAAGGAAGGGAAGAGCGAAGAAAGAAGAGCGAAGAAATAGGAGGGCAAAAGCGAAGAATTATCAGAGAATGATCGACGGAACGAGGGGGGAAAATAATCGGGGGCAATAAGCGATTCCAAGGAACTGCAAAGGGAGATGATTGCAATGGTCACGTACACCATTCCGAAGCTTGTCAAGCCGCGTAAGGCCAGAGCGAACGAAGTGCTGATGGTTGCCAGCGGCGACCTGCGGCTTTCGGCCAATCAAACGTGTTGGCCGGCTCAGCAGGAAATGGAAAAAGCCCTGGCCGAGGCGGTGGCCGATTGCGGCTTCAAATTGGTTCGGGCCCATCCGTACAAAGCGGATGAGGGGCACGGCTTCATAAGCTCCCAGAAGGAGGGGATGGAAGTTTTTGCACAAGTCGATCCGGCGGCAAAGTTGATCGTCGCCGAAGCAGTTTGGCAATACTCGCATCATGTGCTGGCAGGACTGCTTAGCCATGAAGGCCCCATTCTCACGCTGGCGAATTGGTCGGGCCAATGGCCGGGACTGGTGGGAATGCTCAATCTCAACGGCTGCTTGACGAAAGCCGGCAAGAAGTACTCGACGTTATGGGCCGAGGATTTTTCCGATCCGAACTTTCTCAAACGCCTTCAGCAGTGGTTGAAGACCGGAGCGGTACGGCATGCGACCGATCATGTGATCCCCTTCAGCAGGGTGAAGGTCCCGCCGCGGATCCGTCGCTTGGCCGACGCTTTGGCTGCCGAGTTGAAGCATCGTAAGGCAATCATGGGGGTCTTCGACGAAGGTTGCATGGGGATGTACAACGCGATCATCCCCGACGAGCTTTTGCACCCATGCGGCGTTTTCAAGGAACGTCTGAGCCAATCGACCCTTTACTACGAAACGATGCAGGTGCCCGACGAGGAAGCCTTGGCCTGCCGCCGATGGATGGAGGAGAGGGGGATGAAATTCATCACCGGGCCGAATCCGGAGACCGATCTCACGGACGATCAAATCCTCCTTCAATGCAAGATGTACATCGCGGCTCTGCGCTTGGCGGATGATTTCGGCTGCGACCTGATTGGCATTCAGTATCAGCAGGGACTTAAAGACCTGCTCCCGGCGAGCGATCTGGTTGAAGGGATGCTCAACAATACGGATCGCCCGCCGGTCAAAAGCCGCGATGGCAAGCGGATCCTCTACGAAGGGCAGCCTTTAGTTCATTTCAATGAAGTGGATGAATGTGCGGGGCTGGATGGGCTACTGACTTTCCGCGTGCACCGGGCCATGGGGCAGCCGGTGGAAAATACCCTGCACGACGTCCGCTGGGGAGATTGGGATCGCTCCGGCACCGTGAAGGATTATGTTTGGGTGTTTTTGATCAGCGGTTCGGCTCCGCCGGCACATTTTCTCGGGGGTTGGGCCGGTGCATCCAGCGAGCGACAACCAGCGATGTATTTCCGGCTGGGCGGCGGGACGCTGAAAGGGGTCTCAAAACCGGGCGAAATCGTCTGGTCACGGGTCTACGTGGATCGCGCGCGACTGTGCATGGACCTCGGTCGGGCAGGGGTGGTCGAGCTTCCGCCCGAAGAGACCGAGCGGCGATGGAAAGAAACCACACCCCAGTGGCCCATCATGCACGCGGTCACCTACGGGGTGAACCGGGATCAATTCATGGCGAGGCATAAGTCGAACCATATTCAGGTGGCTTACGCCAACAGTGCTCAAGAAGCCGACGCAGCCCTGTTGGCCAAGGCGGCCATGGCCGAGGCGCTCGGCCTCCAGGTGGCTATCTGTGGCACCAGAAAAAATGGCAAACCCTGGCCTTTGCTCGAATAATCGCGACCCCGGTGGGCTCGGGCCCGCGGGGGCTGAGCTTTGCCTTAACGGCCGGAGGGTGCCTGCCGCCAAACGGAGGGGCAACCCTCGTCGCACCCGCGGTCAGCCAGGGGACACTCGCGACGATGTTGGATCGTGCACACTGGCTCCCCGTACGTTTGGGCAATCACCTGGGGCGAAACCTCGCTCGCCAAGTGCACGGTTAGACGGCGGTTCAAACAGGCGACCCGTTTCAAATGGGTACATACAAACGATACGTCGTGGCTTACCAGCACGATCGGTACCCGGCGGTTCAGCTCGTGTAATAAGTCCGTGAAATTCTGCTCCGACGGGGCGTCGACGCCGGCGGTCGGTTCATCGAGCAAAAGCAGCTCGGCTTCGGCCGCCAAAGCCCGGGCAATCAGCACCCGCTGACGCTGGCCGCCGGAGAGGGCGGCGATGGAGTGGTGGGCGAACTGCGCCGTTTGCGTCTGCTCTAGGGCCGCAAAGGCCGCTTCACGGTCTTTACGGCTCCACCATGCTCCCCAACTGGATTTATGCAGGCGACCGGTCAGCACTACATCCAAGACGCTTGCCGGTACCGAAGGGTCGATTCGCCCATGTTGCGGCACATAACCAATGCGATGGGAGACCTCTCGCGGAGGGCGGCCGAATACGCGGACCTCACCAGCCCGGGGTTGAAGTAGCCCCAAAATCACTTTTAGCAGGGTCGTTTTGCCGCCACCATTAGGCCCGATAATCCCCAGAAAATCGTCCTTCCGTACCTGGAGCGATATATCCTCCAAGATGGGAATTTCCGGATGACTGGGGTAAGCGAACCGCACGTCAGCCAGTTCAATCGCCGTTTCGCCCGATGACATCATTCAGCCCTAGCATGATTCAGCCCTATCAGGACGCGGCACCTTTCCCTTCATGACCCGGCAAATTACCGGGGGATGATTGCGCGGCGGCGTCCGGCGGCAAAGCGTTTTTTAGGCCTGCCAAATTGTGAATCCCGTTCTTCGGCGACATGTCAGTGCCGGATACTCGATTAAACAATCGGCCATTGGGCCATTCGCTGGAGTATGGCTTGAAGTTGTTCCCCGAAACCGAATCGTTTTGAAGTTTTTCCGCGAAAGCGCGTGTTTCGAAATTTTTATCCCGAATAGTATGCTTCCCAAATTTTTTATCCGAAATTGCATGGTTCGGAATTCTTACCCGAAATGGCACGCTCAATTCTTGCTGGAAATAGCAGGCTCGCGGAAATAGCAAGATCGCGGGAAGATCGCGGGAAATCGCCCGATCAAAAGGCGGCTTCCGCGATCGCCCCCGCCGCTTGCAATAATGCCTGATCCAATTCGGACGATAGCAGCTCTACGGATTTTACTCGGGCTCCGATGCTCTCGGCCAGTAGGTAGGCCGCCCGGGGGGCATGCTGCGGTTCCACCAGCAACAATTTGACGTTGCAGGATCGCGCGAATTTTTGCAGGGCGGAAAGTTCGTGGTCGCTGGGGAGTTTTCCCTCGTGTTCGGCGGCGATTTGCCGTAGCCCGTATTCGTCGGCTAGGTAACCCCATGCCGGGTGGTAAACCAGGAAGCGGCCGCCCCGCACCGGAGCCAAGGTGCGGCGAAGTTCCGCATCCAATTGGTCCAACTTGGCCTCCAGGATTTTGAGATTGCTTTCAAACAAAGGAGCCTTCTCCGGCACAAGTTCGGCGAAGACTTGCGCCATCCGAGCTGCCTGCATTTTCAGCAACCGCGGGGAAAGCCAAATATGCGGGTCTGGCTCGCCGGCCCCATGGTGATGGTGTTCGTGACCTTCGTGAGAGCAACTCGGTCCATGCTCGTGCGGCTCGGACGAAGCGCTGAGCACGGCGGAATCGGGCTGATGGGAATGGCCTAGGGCCGAATCGCTCTCGGGGGCCCTTGTTGCCGGATGAAGCTTGGCGTCCGAGTGGACCGAGCGACCAAGCGGACTTTCTTCTGCCGGGGGAAGGTCGTCGGAGCCCGGGGGGGTAGCCGGAGTCGCGGCAGGTTCGACTACTTCTTTTCGTTCTTGTTGGCCTCTTTCGTCCGGTAGGTCTGCCTGCTGGAGGAGTTCCCAAATGGGTGGCTCGAAGTGCCGCATCGGAAGCCCCTCGCGAAGATCCACGATTCGCACTCGCCCGGATTCTGCAAGGTTTCTAAACCATGGGCTTTTTTCAAAGGGCATACCGATCGTGAAAAGCACATCGGATCTTATGATCTGGGTTACCTGCCGATCGGTGGGCTGGAATGTCTCCGGCGTGACGCCGGGACCAACCACCGTAATGACTTCCACTTCCGGACCGACAAGCTGGCGCACCAACCACTCGTAAGGGGGCACCGTGACCGCCACGCGGGATAGTTTCGCCGGACTGCTGGCAGCCCCCGAATCACCGGAAGAGGTAGTAGCCGGGTGGCAACCGGGGAAAAACGCTATCGAAAAAAGTACGAACACGCTCAAAATACAAGCCATTAGAGCGCGGCGCCGGCCGGGGGCCATCGAGCTTTTTGCCGCGGAGTTCTTTGTTGGGTCAGAAAGGCGGGTGAGAGAATGTGCATCGGTTTTCATGGTTTCGAACCTTGCGTTTTGCGGAAAGGCTTTCGTTGGAGGATACCCCCCCTTTAGTTGAAAGTGACGCCATGATCATTAGTTGAAAGTGACGCCATGATCATTCCACTTTGGCTGAAAACGGTCATCTGCTCGAACAAGGCAATCTTGACAAAGAATGCGTGTTTGAGCGGAGAAAGTTCCGTAAAAATCTTAATTGCGATAAAAATAGTAGTAAATCTATTACTGCGGCATTTGAGTTGATGTGGCGCTCGGAATTAATGAAAATGGTTTATCAATATCGACTCCAATTTTAGCACTCATCTCGTCTCGGACAAGGGCTCATTTCCAATGCAGCGAACCACCAGGCAACGACAAGCCATTTACTCGACCATCGCAAAGGCCCCCGGGCCTCTTTCGCCGCGAGAAATCCTCGAGTCGGCCCAGAACGAGGTTCCCGCCTTAGGAATCGCTACGGTTTATCGTAACTTGCGGCTCCTGGAAGATGCCGGGCAAATTGCCCGGGTGGAGCTACCGGGTCAAGTCCCGCGGTACGAGCCTGCGGGGCTGGAACATCATCACCACTTTGTGTGCACCGCGTGTTCCCGCGTTTTTAATGTGCTGGCGTGCACCGAGCAACTTAAGCGGCTGGTGCCCCCGGGTTTCGTGCTCCGGCATCATGAGATTACGCTCTACGGTCTTTGCTGCGACTGCAAAGATAAGGAAATTCCCGGTTGAACCCGCCTCCATCTTAGCCTGCCGCCCAAGCTTTTCCGTCAGACGCAGAACGAAGCCACTAGTGCCGAAGGCACGGCTTGATCCCGATCGGGTAACCGGCGTACTTCGGATGACAAAGCGGGAATCTCGGGGTTGGCAGGTGCGATCCGGGCTATCCGTCGACAGAGGCTCGTCAAAAAGTGGAGAGACCTCGGGCGGAAACTGGTTGAAATCCGTTGGCCCCGATTCCAAAATGCGTTTGCCGTTTGCATTCTTCTCGGGAGGGCCGTCACCTTGAGATCTGGTTCCTCGGTATCTTAAGCGTGCCGGCAAACCGCATAATTTGTAGCCATAATTTGTAGCATTGTGTTTTTTTCTCGGGCAAAGGGATTTGAGTGATGTACCACGACGATGATGCTGCGCGTAAAGATTTGGCTTCCACGGTGCCGGGGCTTGCCGATCATCCGAACCAAGCCGGTAACCGAGACCACGGCGGTGCGACGGGCCGGATGAAGCGCCGCGAATTCCTTCGGCTTACGGGGGCTGCCGTAATTACGGGTGATCTCTTGACGAGGGTGGGACGGGCGTATCCCGAAACCTCCAATAAGACCATCCGTATGGCGGTGGTCGGGGGCGGCTTTGGCGCCACATTCCATTGGCATGAACACCCGAATTGCGTGGTGACTGCCGTTACGGACCTTTATCCGGAGCGTCGCGAGCGGCTTCGGCGGTATTACCGTTGCGAGCAGGTGTACGAATCGCTGGAAGTGATGCTCGAAAAAGCCCACGATGTGGACGCGGTGGCGATCTTCTCCGGTGCCTCGGACCATGCCCGACACGCCAAGTGGTGCATGGAGCGCGGTTGGCACGTGGTATCCGCCTGCCCGGCGGTCGTCAGTCTGGAAGAAGCGGAGATGCTCAAAGAAACTAAAGAGCGGACCGGGATGCGCTACATGATGGCCGAATCAAGCTATTACCGTCAGGCCTGCATCTTCGCCCGCAATTTCCACCAGCAAGGCGGCTTTGGGGAGCTTTTCTATTCTGAGGTGGAATATTATCACGATTGCGAGGACCTCAAGACCGTACTCCAAAGCTTCTGGGCGTTAAACCCGGATGGATCACGATCTTGGCGGTTCGGCCTGCCACCCATGCTTTATCCAACCCATTCCGTCGGCTTTTTGGTGGGGGTGACCCGGGAGCGGATCACCAAAGTCTCGTGTCTTGGTTGGCGGGGCGAGCGCCCGGAATTGCGAGACCATCCCTTCCGCACGGAAAAAACCATTTGGGGGGATAGTCCGTTTTGGTCCCAAGCCTCGATGATGTTGACCGACCGCGGCCACATGTGCCGGTGCAATGTTTTCTGGCGGTGTCATGCCCATGGGGAGCAGGCCCGATGGTTCGGCGAAAATGCGACGCTATACATGGCCTTATCGGGTGTCTGCCCGGATGTGTTGGATACCCGCGAAAAGGGACCCGCTCACAACATCGTGCCCGAGTACTGGAAGACCGCGGAGATGCTTCCCGAACCAATGCGGCACCCGTCTGGCCACGGCGGCTCGGCGGTATTCATCTCGGCCGAATTCATCAATGCCCTCCTCGAGGACCGCGAGCCGGCGATCGACCTTTACGAATCGTTGGCGATGACCGTGCCTGGCATTGTGGCCCATCAATCCGCCCTTCGGGAGGGCGAACAACTGCCGGTGCCACAATTCGACCCTCCGAAAAAAGCTTAACGACTAACGCCTCGACTAAAAGCTCGAAGCCCTCGAGCGTTTGGGGCTTCGCCGGCAAACCCTCATCCTTTTCACCTCCGATAATGGCGGCAACGAGTCCAACTTTACGCACGGAGTGCAGGTTACGGAGAACACTCCTTTGCGAAACGGCAAAGGGAGCATCTTCGAGGGAGGACACCGCGTGCCGCTAATCGTTTCTTGACCGGGCAAAATCCTGCCGGCGACCGTAAGCGAGGCGATCGTTAGTTCGGTCGATTTCTTTCCCACGATCTTGGAAGTCGCAGGAATACCACTGCCGCCGGAGCAATCCTGCGACGGCATCAGCCTTTGGCCGGGACTACGCGGCGAACCGTTGCCGGCGGATTGTCCGGTGTTTTGCCACTTCCCCCATTCGCCGCCTGCCCCGGGAAGTTTGGCCGCGACTTCCGTCCGATAAGGTCCCTGGAAACTGATCCGATTTTACGGCGATGGCCCCGACCATGGCGACCGCCTCGTTCTTTTCCACTTGGAGGACGATCCGGGCGAAAGCCGGAATTTGGCAGCCAAGCACCCGGAGGTGGTCAGCCGATTAAACGCCCTGATTTACCGGCACCTTGAGGAGACCCAAGCTCTTGCGCCGGCGAAAAGCCCCGACTATCGGCCCAGCTTCTTAGGGTGGACCGGCAACCTTAACACCAGCTTGAGTCGCGCGGACGATTGCCTTCGCATCCAGTGCTCCGGGGCCGATCCGTGGATTGTTGCAGTCAATCCTCCTCGCGGTCAAGGTAAACTTGCCGTGGAGTTGCGAATGTGCTCAAACGCCCGGGGCGAGGCAGCCCTGTACTTTGCCACCCAAGCCGAACCGCAATTCGCCCGGGAAAGACGGGTGATTTTGCCGGTCGTTCACGATGGGCAGTGGCCGACCTATTAGGCGGAATTTGCCGTGAATTCTCCGCTCGTTCGACTGCGGATCGACCCGGCCTCAGGGCGCAGCGTGGCGGAAATTAGTGATATCCGCCTCATTCAAGGGCGCGACTCCGCCGAAGCGGGAAGAGTCCTCCGCCACTGGGATTTTTAGCGGCACCCTTAACTTCTTGAAAACTTAGAAAACTTATTAAGGGTTGTCCAAATCGATTTCAATTGGCGCCCCACCCGTCACCTGACGGATAATCTTCGTATTCGTATCATCAAATGCCCCTTGAAGCTTATCAACCTCCGGTGCGGGATCCCACTGGTAAACGGCAATTTTGTACTCCCCCGGGGGGATTCCTCTCCCGTCCGCACCCGAAATATTGAAGAAGCCGGTTTCGTCCACTGTTGCTTCATAAGAAGCAGTTGCATCCGTGCGGATGAACCGCACCACCACTCTCGCATAATCGCCGTATTGCGCCTTATCGACTAAAAGTGGTTGTCCCCCCTTCGTAAGACGCCCTTGAACAACCACCACTGGCTGTGAGCTTTCTTTTGTCGCACCTCCCGAACAGCCGAAAGCCACGAGCGCCACCAAACACAGTACGCCCACCCAAATTGTGTAGATCTCAATGCCGCAAATGGTGGATCTCATCCGCGCCCTCCTCTAAAAGCGTCTCTTTTTCCTTTTTCTCGCGGCCCTTGGCGCTCAACGGTCCAGCCACTCAGCTCAAACCCTAACAACAGCTCACAAAAATCGAAATCAGAAATCAATCGCCTAACCAGCTCGAGACGGGCGTGCAAAAAAGGAGCGCTTACCGTCTCCCTGAGAGGAAAATTTTTTCTCACTCCACTCAGGCATCCGCACTAAAAATCGCTCTCAGTGCGTCGTTAATCTAAACCGTAATTTCCCCCCATTTGCGGCCGGCGACGATTTTCTCTGTCAATCCGCCGGTGTGTCCGAGCACCATCTGGACCCAATCTGGACCCACCCAAGGGCCACTACACGCGAATCTGTTCTTTCGGGGCCTCAGTCGATCTGAGCTTGGAGCCCATCGTTTCTGATATTCACTCGAGCGAACACCCTGGGGTCAACCGGATAGGATATTCGACGCACAGATCCATCGCCGAATAATGCGTTCATAGCCCCCGCGTGCGCCGAGCCATAGAAAGTCCCACCACAGCAAGGCGTACCGAATCTTTGGGTCACGAACGCAGGATTGTCCTCCGAGTCTCCCCGGGGGGTTACAAGTTCCTCTGTGGCATTGTTCCAAATGAATCGCGCCATTACGTCGCCATCCCAACCACTCGCGTACCCCGTATCCTGATTCCATGTCTTCCCTGTGTGAGTGTATTGGCCGACTTCCAGCCTTTTCTCGCCCACAAATAGCGTATTTGAAAGTCCATCGGTGATGGCTGCAAAAGTGAGAGTAGTGTTAATCAGGGGACTTGGAACCCAGGGGCCTGCGGAGTACGCTGCGTGCCTCACAATCGGGCCAATGCCTTGCGTGTCGCTCCGCACTGTAACACCCCCTTCGTTGTAGGAAGTTTCTTGACAACACGCGAGATAGTCTAAGTCGGCGTGATTGTAATTCCCTCTACCGGAGAGCTGACTGACCACGTTAATATCCCGGAACCATTGGTGGTGGTACGAGGTCATCCGCTGATGAGGGCGGCGGCGTGATGGACAAAAATATACGGGATTGGGATAGCCAACGGCAAAGACAGCCTTGTCCAATGCCGCCGTAAACTGCCCCCCTTTCCATACCGCGTCCTGCTCCATGAAAGGCAGGATTTGGAAAAACATACCTGCATTCTGTCGAGGGGCGATTTCCGGTGTGCCGCCGGCACTCATCGGGTCCGAAGAAGTTTGCAACGTGTAGCACGGCAGATCCTGCCAATGACGCCCAGCCGTCGGCATAATCCCAAAACGACTTGAACCTGCGCACGCAGGGAGCCCTGAAATTTTCATCTTGGGTCCGGTGCCAAACCAACACGAACAGGGGGTACTCTGTCAGGAAGAGAGCGCAAATGTACCCAATTTTGCGAATTATTTGTGGTTTGGAATAGAAGTTGCGAAGGCGAAATAGGCGACCGCTCTCTCCGGCGCACGCGGCTACCGCGCTTTAAGCAATTGGTTCGGTCCAACAGCACGCCAAAACGACGTCTTGCAACGCAAAGGCACCGTGGCCGGAGCAACCCAGGGTGATTGGAGTAAACCCGCGGTGAATGGTGAATAATGAGTAACCCAATCTAGTTCATTCATGGAGAGATTGACCGATGTCCGAACCAGCGAAAGGACGAAAATTTTCCGGGCGAGCGTTTGTATCGCTTACCCTCACCCTGATTTGCCTACTGTTGATTCTTTCCGCCGGCGTCCTGTATGCTGCCCCGCGGGGGCGCGTGGCCAATTGGGGATATTGGTCTTTCCTTGGGCTGACCCGACATCAGTGGGTAGCCCTCCACATCAACGTCGGCACATCCTTCATCATTTTGGGCGTAGTCCACGTGATTTATAATTTTGTGCGATTTCTGGGCTACCTGAAACGGAAACTTCTTGCCATCCCGGCGTTGAGCCCCGAGATACTCCTTGCCCTTGTTCTGTCCGCGGGAGTGGTGTTGGGGACTGGTCAAAATTGGCCACCTTTCTCGACGCTTGCCGCGTGGAACGAGGCCCTCAAAGACCGCTGGGAAGGGCGGCTTCCCGCTGGGCCGATCCCCCACGCCGAAGCACTCCCGCTAACGGAGCTTGCTGGGCAGCTCGGTATTTCGTCCGATCAATTACTCGCGGCTTTAGCGGAGGAAGGATTTCCCGATGCCACCCGAGAACAGACGCTCGCCACTGTAGCCAAAAACCATGGCACGGTACCCGGGGAGATCTTCCGCAAACTCCAGCAGCACTTGCCGAGTTCGTCACTCCCGCCCCGTGGTGGCCGAGGACCGGGCTGGGGGAGGCAAGGGGGAGGCCAAGGACCAGGCATGGGCTTTGGCCGGGGCGGCGGAAGGGGACGCTTCCACCAAGAACAATCGGAGCCGCAAACCCACACCCCAGAGAATTGAAAAGCCTCACGGCAAGACAAATCCACTCTTGGGGCCGGACAAACAAACCGCCACTCACTGCATCGGCTTTTCCTCGGAAAAACGGAAGAAACCTTGGCGGCCCGGACTCTGAACTTCTATTCCTCGTAATGCTGGACAATGGGCCAATAGGTATCGAAGTCAAAATCGGGGCTATTGTCCAAATCGTGGCAACTGGCACATTGCCACTGCTTGGACTCTTCCAACGTGATGACCATCGCCTTTTGATACTTCCGCTGGAGTTCGAAATCCGATCCCATCTCCGCCTGCACGTGTTTTTCCCCCGGACCGTGACAGGCTTCGCATCCCACATCGATCAAATGAGGGGTTTCCGCCTCGCTCAGAAAACCCCCCTGGTACGGGAAGTATTTCGTCGGGTGCCACCCAATCACATGGCAACTGATACATTCCGGGTCGAAATTTCGGGGGATCTCAAGTTCCAACAAGGTCTGCCACGCCTTGGCATGCCCCGTTTTCCGCCAAATGTCGTAAGAAATCTCATGACACGGTTCGCACTTCTTCGATCCCACATAGGCGCCATTTTCCGCGTAGCGGGGGTGGGGGGCCGGTCGAATCCCCAGCCCGTCTAACCCAAGGAGCTTGAGTTGTTCTTGATAGTCGGCCAAAAGCAGTTGCACTTCTTCGGCTTGCGGGAATCGGCTATCGAGTGGCACCCGTTGATAACGGATCGGCTCCTTTGGATCGTCATAAAACCCCAGGACAATCGCATCCATCCCTTTGGTGCCCGTCTCGATGAGCCAACCACCGGAGGGAAGCCGCTCCGGTTGCGGGGGCGGTTCGGGCGGGGTTCCCGCGGTAACCACGATCGAAAACTGGGGGAATCGCGCGGCCAATTGCCGCGTCTCTTCCCCCGATGCGTGAGCCAAAAGAATCAGCAGATCCGCCTCCTTGTGTAGTTCTGCCACCACGGCGGCTAACCGCTCCCCGGCCGGCCGCATCTGCACATCGGCATTTTGAACCTCCACTTGCCAGCGGTCGCCCAAAATCGAAGTAACGCCGATCTTGGCGCCCGCCACCTCGATGATTTTCGTCTGAGCCGTGTACCCGGACTCGAAATCGAACAAAGCCACATTGGCCGAAAGGAATAACGCCGAACCTCCATCGAGATTGGCCGCCACCGCCAAGAGTTCGCCTGCCGGCAACTTCAGCTCCGCCGTCCCGAAACCGATGGCCTCATAGCCCATCCGCCGCATCGCTTCCACCGTGAGGTGGAACTTGAGTTCCGCCTGCCGGCCAAAACCTTTGATCAGTCCCCCCGCATCGAGGCCCACCACCGGACAACCCCACTGCTGACGCAATTGTTGAAACATGGCCAGCCGCCGGCTCAGCCCTCCTTTCATACGATCCAAGCCCGCACAACCGCAGGGCTCCAAATAGCCGTCCATTCGGCCGGTAAGCACCAGCGCAAATCTCGGCTTCGGCCACCCCACGAAAATCGGCCCATTTTCCTTGATCGGGTCGAACGGGGCCCCCTTCTTCCCCTTAAGCGGACGCCCCTTCTCAGGCGAGCCACCACTCAGGGAGCTGGCCGCGCTTGCCGTTCCAGGACTGCCCCCGGAACCACCGGCCACGGCGGCAGGCAGAACTCCGCCCGGTCCCGGCTCATGGGCTCCGGTGGTGGTCGACGCGCTTTCGCGGGGCCGCAACGGGTTTTCAAAAACGGGTAAACTATCCGCGGATCTATGGGCAGATCTCTCCGCACTACTCGAAGTGCCCCCAGCTTCCCTCGGACCGGAAGCCGCCCCGCTCGCAGGACTTGCCGCCGATTCCGTCACCGGCTGTAAACCCGGCAGCAATCCCTCTATGGAAGAAGCTGCTGCGGGCTTGCTGTGACCCGGGGTCATTTGATCCGGCGATAGCGCCGGCGATCCTTCCGCCGCGGAGGTTTGCGCGGATTTCTCAGCGGTTTGCCGAGGTGTGGAGTCTCGCTCTGCCTCGCTCCCGGCGGTACCGCGATCAACTTCCTGAGATGGCGGGCTTTGGGATGCCTGCGGTTCCGCGGCAACCATTCCCTGAGTTTCGAGCATGCCGCCTTCGGCCGATATTTCCGGAGCCGGTGCGACGGGAGTCGATTTCGCCCTTGGCCCCGCCGATTGGGGTGAACACCCTCCAGCACCCAGCATAGTTAATGGAACTACAATGATTGCAATAATGGTCCACGAAACCACCATGATGAACGACATTCGAGCCAAGCGGATCGCATCGGGGCAGTCTCCGCGATTAAGCCACCTCCGATTTCCGCCCTGGCTTTGAGCAACACTTGGTTTCCGTTTAACCACCTCCGCACTCCTTAAAAAGAATCGGCCCACAATCAGCTCCTCGGAGGCCGAGCAAGCAATCTATCGGTCAGTCTATCGTTGTTTCGGTCACCACACCGGCGTGGGATTCGCGGCAAGGCTTCTTCAATCCATGGCGGAAAGCAAGAAAAAAGAAGATCACCTATCACCGCGTAAACCAAGCCGCCGCGTGCTGCGGGCTTATCCGAGGGGAGGACTACTTGCCGCACGCTTTTCGCGGCACTTAAAAACCCTAAGAACCCGGAAAGCTGGGCTGAAATCCGATGCCGATTTCCACGCGGCAAGCGTCTTTAAATGCGGCAAGCGTCCCTAAATACAACCTCCTGCTGCCAGCTCCCGGCTCAGGGTTACAAGTTTCCCTCACATTGACCCCACCCGGATGCAAAACCCGAGAAACTCTCCTGTTATTCAGGACTGCTACCTACGAGCAAAACGACCTCTCGGAACATTCGTTACTTGATGATTGCAGCATTTGCATTGGATCATTCGCATCAAAACATGGTTTGAACTTGGAGAGCTAGACGCGGATTCTTTCGTCAAAGCCGGAGGCCGAAAAACGGACTCATCCCCTCAGGAAGCAAATCTTTTTTCCACCGGGGCTGCGTTCGGTCGGACGCCTGGTTGCTTGGAAGAGCCGACCTTCAGATGTTCCGGCCTTCGAATGTTCTTATAGAAAAGGTTCAATTACTGGCAGCGAAATTCCTCAACTTTCCACGGCAAAACTCAGGTTCATTTTCAGCTCGGGCGCCTCCGAAAAGCCTGTCTTAAGCAGCACGTGGCCCGACGGGCGGTCCCCGACCCCCAAGTAGTCACAGGGGGGAACCCCCTTCGGGATTTCGATGGTCACCGGGACCAAAACTGCCGGCGCATTCGACAGGCGATTCGGCTGACCGACTTGCACCACGACAAACGACGGTTCTACCTCCGCCACTTCAAACTTGACTTGATCGACAATCTCGTTGGCCACTCGGAGTAACAGGGTCCGCTTCAGCCCCCGTGCCGAGGGGAAAGTGCCCAACCGCAAAAGCGACTTCGAGTCATCCCAGCCGGTGGCTACCACCGAAATATCGCTAACGACCGTTCCCCGAATGGGCAGCTCGATGGTTTTGGCGATTTCCAAATTCGTTCGGAGGAGGATTTTGTGCTCGAAGGCACCAAGGGGCAATCCCGGTTTGATGCGAACTTCGCCCGCATACCCGCTGGTTGCACCCTCTTGGGCCTTAAGTTCCTCCTCGGTTAACGGCCGCAATGACAACTCGAAAAACGATGCCGTCTTTTCCTCCCCAAACTGCCAGCTTACTAGCTCCAGCGGCTCCTGAACAAATCCGTAGATTTGAAACTGGCCTGAAGCCATCCTCCCGGCCGGAACCCGCGTGAGCACCAGTTCCTTGGGCACCACCTGAACTGCTTGCACGATTTTGCCCCGGACGGTCAGCACAATGCGAGGCTTCCGCGGATCGTTCGAAAGAATGGTAGCGGTTTGCGTAAACGGTCCGACGTAATCTTTGCCGGTCCATTCCACGACGATCGTCGTACTTTCGCCGGGGGGAACCACGGTTCGCTGAACTAAACTCGACGTACACCGGCAACTGGTCGAACCTTGGTCAAGATTCAGCGGAGCTGTGCCCTCATTCCGGATCAGAAATTCGTGCCTTCCGCGGCTGTGTTCGTCCATGATGCCGAAGTCATACACCGGCTGATCCACCACGGCCCGCGGTGCCTCGGTCGAAATCGGTCGCGCGCTGGCTGACGAAACGGCCGTGATCTCTGCCGGCTGCCAAGGCCAAATCCAAACCCGGGCCAAAGCCCCCGAAACACCCATCACTAATCCAATGATTGCCGTAATGATCACCGTGACAACCAGATTAGCTCTCATGCCCACCTCGCGCTCTGATTTACCTCGTCGTAAAACCCTCGCCCCGTTGGCCGGGAATGTCATCCATATCTATTAATCAATTTGTATCCAAAATTTATCAAATTTGTATCCAAATGCAGATTTTGCCTACCGGTTTTACACGGCTTTCCTATTCATCCTACCGAAAAAGCAATCATCTTCCCGTCGAAAAAGCAATCTTCTCCCTGTCAAAAAACAGTCTGAGGCTAAATACAGATACGCTTTAAGGTAAATGCGGCGAGGACTCTTACCAGGCGATGAACTTGATTTCTCGAAACTTCGGGAACCTGTTGAAACTGGGCAAATTCTCCAAACTGCGATAAGTCGTTAAGACTGCAATTCCGGCGATCACTAAGCTACTTACGCAGGCAACACTCCGGCGGATTGATCCAAGCCACACCTTCCTGAGGTCGCCCTTTGCAAATGTCACACATATCTCGCCCGCTTAAGCGTGCAAAATACCCCGGGAAGCCAAAATGGCAACCCGAAGAAAATTGTGCGAAGATCGCCGATCTCGAATCGTGATAATGACGACTTCTCTGCCGAACAAAGTGCAGTGTCTGTTATATTTTCACTCCCTTTTATTCTACCAGTTTTTACAGAACTCGCATTTTGCTTAGTCTTTTCTCCTCCCAGATTTCGGGAGTTTTACAAATCGACTTTTCCTTCTTGCGGGTTTCGCCGATCCTTCTTGCAGGTTTCCCCGATCCTCCTCTTACGTTTCCCAAATTTTACCCAAGGGTTTTGTGAGCCAAGGTTGAAGTGAAGTTTCCCGCCCTATTGCCTCCGGAATCCCGGATACTCGCAATTCATACCTTTGAGTCATTCCCCGGGCTTCGGAACCGCGATGCGGATCCAAAAAGGTGGCGGAGGTAAAATCGGATACTTAGAGTAAGCTTTCGCGGCCTCCTCCGCCTTCTTTTTTGTTTGCGCGGGCTTACGGTTGTGACACTTTCTTGGCGGCTACTTCCAAAATCGCTTCCTCTTTTTGCGCGGGGTTACGGGGCCGATTCCCCGCCACCGACCCATTCACATAGTTCCCGCGATAACTCTTTCGGCAGTTTCCGATCCGCATGGGGCGTCCTTTGATCGAGCCATAGAGCTACCCGGGCCTCCTCCTGCCCTTGGGCTTCCTGACCGATCGCCCGTAACGCCCGGGCATACTTCGCCCGCAAGTGACCATTGGTGGGAAAGAGTTTGACCGCTTGGGCGAAACTACCAACGGCTTGCGATGCAAAGTTCGGTTGACCGAGCTCCTGAAACACTCGCCACCACCAATCGCCCACCAGTTCCCACGCCCGGCTCGAGTTCGGCATCCGCCGCAAAAACGCGTCGGTTGCCTTGCGAAACCGGGCTTCCGCCCCCGGCTCGCCACACCGCCACCTCTCCAGGGCCGCCCCCGCCATCATGACCCAAGGACCGCTGGCCCAAGGATCAATGGCCGCCGCCTCTTCGAGCTTCCCCAAATCGACCGGCTCAGTCCGCGAAGCAGAGGCCTCCGCGAGTTTCGCCCTGGACAAAAGCACGGGACGATAGCCCGTCCAATAACACGCCGCACACAGAAGTCCAAGCCCCAGGATTTTCGCCCCGCCGACAATCCGCGCATACACGGCCGTTTTTTCCGCGGCACGCGGTGGATTCGAATTCCGCCTTCCGCTACCGCCGATTTCTTCTACTCCGGCACCTCGGGCGTCAGTTGCCTCGTGAATTCCCTGTGGATTGTGCCGATGCAATGCTAAGGTGATAGCCGCCAAAACCCAGAGGCTCGTTGCGACATTGGCAAAACTGATTCCACCCGCTGCCGAAAGATGGATAAGTAGGGCAATCACTGCTACCGCGGGCACAAAAGCCGGCAACTTGCCCCCGGTAATCCAGGGGCGAAGCCCCCACCAAAGCCCCACCGCACAAACCCCCGCGGCTGCGAGAACCACCCAGCCGGGCGGCACCACGCTCAATAGTCCAAGGGGCCAACTGGCCGCAATCCCCAATAAGGCACCCCAGAAAATGACCGTGAACTTCCCCGCCTCCGACGTGCTACCCTCGTCATGCGGTTTCCAAGGCGCCGCGGCAGCTCCCCCTTTGCTAAGGGTGGATTGGCTGCGGCCCTTTGGCGCGTGATTAACGCCGCCAGCAGCCGGCGGATCCCGGCGCCTTGCGTCGGCGGGTGCGACGGGTGTTTCCGGACCATTCCGCCCCCAGGTATCGAAGCCGGCACGCCACCCGCGCAAGATATGCGAGAAAAACGCAAGCCACACTCCCGCAAAAGCAATCGCACCGGGCAGTCCGCAGGTGGCCCATATCTCCAAGAAAAAGTTATGTGGATCGGCAACTTCCTCGCTTGCCTCCGGGAGCATAAATGCCGTATAGCAGTTTTGAAAATTCCCCGGGCCACATCCCAGCAACGGATAAGCCCGAATCATTCCCCACGTCGACTGCCAGTATTGAAATCGGTATTCCAGCGACTTCCGTGCTTCGGTCACAACATACCAATCGACGGCCCGGATTCGCGCGAAAAACGCTACCAGCCCCATAAGGCCTAAAGCAACCAAGCCAATAACCACCAATCTTCGCAGAAGGCCTTTGCGGCCGGCTTGTCCCGAATCCTCGGAATTTTCCGGCATCTTTCGCCGAGTTCTTCTGCCCCAGAGTGCCCACAAACCGAGGATTCCTCCCCCGACAAGAGCAGCCAGATATGCACTGCGACTTTTCGTAAGAATTAGTGTACTGACGATCACTATGATGACCGCTCCCAGGATCAGCCGCCATGCCCCTTTTTGGATCGGCTCTAGCCACCGTCGCGACCAGGCCATCGCAGCTTTTGCCCCGCGGATATCGGCGGAAGCCAAAGGACGAGATTTCACCGCCGGAAAGGCCTCCGATATCAGTAGCCCCAACCCCACCACCCACCAGGTCACAAGCACGCCTGCGAGCGAATTGGCCAAGGCGAAAGTAGCCAAGGGTTCCGTGCTTTGAAGCCTTTTTTGGAGGAGGACCCGTTCCCGCGAGCCCTGCTCGAACCATAGCCCCGCATTGCGTAAAAGCTCGTCGGATTGGGCTCGAAAAGCGGCCCGGGTCGCCGGAAACTCCCAAAAGAATTGATAAAGACCGTGGATTGCCAAGGCCGCGGCAACGGCCAGCATCACCGCAACCAAAGCCCGGCATTCCGCCGGAGTTTTCAGCCATTGCCGAAACCCGAGGAAACAAACGGCGATGCCGATCCATTCCCAGGTTGCATTGATTGCCGGTCGCGGACTGCCTCCGATGGCCGCCGCGATCCCGGAGACTGCAAACCAGATCGTCAGTCCCAGAAAACATCCATCCAGCCAATCCCCCCCAAACCCGCTGCTGCGAAACTCTCCCCGGTTGCCCCAAAATTTGACTACCTCCCAACCCGTAGCTAACAAAAGCCACAACATTACCCAGGGAAGACTTTCGCCCAAGGAAGGAGGTTCACTGGGATAAAAAGGCCGAACCACCAGCAAGGCGGTGGCGAAGCCCAAAAAGTAAGGCCGCCACCGTGCTACGATCGGCGAGCCTTCGCACGCCCGGTCTTCGGTTCGGTCCACTACCCGCACCATGTCTCGCTCAGCCGCTGAAAAGCCGTCACTTTAGCTTGAAGATTCGTCGCCACAATGGACCCGGGGAATTTGGCCGACGCGCGTGAGCGTTCCGGTTATCTTTTTGCGCGGACTACAAACCCTGAGCGGTATTAAACCCTTAGCAAGATTGATCGCCCCCCCCTGGCGAATCGCGGGGTGTTCGATTGGAAGGATTCCGGCTGCGACCTACCGTTTCCAAAATACTCATTAGAATAAGCATCATGACCACCAAAAGAAGGATGATGATAGCCCCCGACGGCCGCACTTGATGCAGCAATAGCGCCCCCAATCCGCAGGTGGCCGTCGCCAACCATATTGTCAGTACTGCCTGAGTCCGAGTGAGGCCGAGTTCTTCTAGCCGATGTGAAAAATGCCGGCGATCCCCCACGAACGGACTTTGCCCCAACCAAAGCCGGATAGCCACCACCGTTGTCAGGTCATATAGCGGAATTGCCAGCACACAAAGCGGTGCCAAGATCGCATGTGGGGGGAGATTCTCCCCGGCAAAGGTCGCTGCCATGGTGGTCATTGCCAAAAGATAACCGAGCCAATAGCTGCCGGCATCCCCCATGAAAAGCCGTGCGGGGGGGAAATTGTGGGCCAAAAACCCTAGCGACGCACCGACAACCAGTACGAGGAAGCCGCCCACGAAAAGTTGCGGTTCCGCGCTCCCGGGTTTTCCCGCCATAAACATCACGGCAGCCAGCATGCCGGCTGCTATCGCCGCCACCCCGGCCGCCAAACCGTCCATGTTATCCAGCATATTGAACGAGTTGACTAAAGCCACAATCCACAGCACGGAAATCCCCGCGGCCAACGCGGGCCAAGGCAGAAAAAGGCTCAAGCGCCAATCCAACGCGACCATCGCCACGGCAACCGCCGTTTGAATCCCCAGACGCAACCGCCAGTCCAGCCCCCAACGGTCGTCCAGTAGTCCCACGAAAGCAAGGATCGTTCCCCCCACCAGCATAAGCCATAGCTTCGAAGCTTGGGCAAGCAGCCCAGGAAAATGCCGCACCACCTCCGCCGGCAACACCGTGCCGAAGATCTCTGCGGTGGCGTTTTCGCCCCATTCCCGCAGGTTCCAGAGGACCGCATATCCCAGCGCCAGCGGTAGCACCACCCCCAGCCAAATGGCCACGCCGCCGGCTGTGGGCATCGGCTGCGCATGGATCTTTCGGCCCCCGGGCCGATCCACCCAGCCTAATGGGGGGGCCAATCTCCGGACGACAAATCCCCCAAGCCAACTGATAAGAAAGCCCGGCACAAACGCCCCAATGATCACCCAGATCAGCACGCTATTCACGCCTGAGCCGACTCCCGAAGCTGCTCATGGAGCCACTGGCGGCACCGGCTGAAAAACTCGTGATAGTCAGGCCGGCGATAATCCGGAAATGTCCAGGGCATACTGTCCCATTGATGGTGCCGATACGTTAGTGTCACTTCGCCATAGATTCCCCGCGACAAATAGATCCGATGCGTAAAGTCCTTCGTGGAGGCCAAAACCAATTTTCCTAGCGTGATATAACCGGGGTCTAAGTTCAGAGGTCGCGGTTCCGGATGCCGCCCCAGCCGGGTGTATTCCTGTTCCCAACCGCAGGTCTGAATCTTGATATCCGCCAGGCGTGTCGGGTCCATCAATTCACGAAACGCGAAGAACTTCTTTTTCAAATCGGTCCCCATGGTGGGTTCATAGTACCGAGTTTCTGTGAACGCGAACTCCGGGCTTTCCAAGACAATTTCGCCCCACTCCTTGAAAGCCCGGTCATGTGCCCAGTCCAGAGCCTCCCGATATCGGCTAAAGGCCGCCAGAATCAGCAGCACAGGGATCGGTTCTTGAATGGCTCCCATGGCGACTCCAAGCTGCGAACGGTTTTCCCAGAGCCCGGTGCTTTCGCGCCACCCCCCGGCTGCCCGGGCGGAAAACTCATCATATCGATCATTTTAATCGCCCGGTTGAGCCTTTCGGAAGGATTCTGCGCGAAAACCGGCAAAAAAGCTCGCGAAAGGCCGCGTTTTTCCCTGCGAGGTGCAGGACTCAAACACCCCCGAAAGCGGAAAAGCCGCCATCCACCGGGATGATCGCCCCGGTCACAAAGCACGATTCGTCATCCACAAGCCATAGTAGCGTGCTCAGCAAATCATGCGGCTCGCCGTATCGACCGGCAGGGGTATGGGCCAGGATACACTGACCACGCGGCGTCGGTTGGCCCGTAGCACTATCGACTAGAAGATACCGATTTTGATCGGTGACAAAAAACCCCGGTGCAATCGCGTTGACCCGGATCCGCGGACTATATGTCTGCGCCAAATGCACAGCCAACCATTGCGTGAAGTTGGCCACCGCGGCTTTTGCTGCCGAGTAAGCCACCACCCGAGTGAGGGGGCGAATGGCTGCCATGGACGTGATATTAATCACCACCCCCGCCCCTTGCGCGACCATATCCGGCACGAACACTTGACAAGGCAGAATCGTTCCCACGCAATTCAAATTGAAGACCCATTGAATGGCTTCGGCCGGGATGTCGAAGAAACTCTGCTGCTCGCTTGCGGTGGCTTGAGGCCGGTTGCCCCCGGCACCGTTGATCAACAGATTGATCGGGCCGAAGGCCTCGTGAATCCGCTCCGCGGTTTGCTGAAGACTTTGTCGACTCAGGACATCCGCCCCCAAGGCAATCGCCTCGCCGCCGGAAGCCCTGATTTCGGCAGCCACCTTTTCAGCGGCCTCGGGGTTTAGGTCCAGCACTGCGACCCGAGCCCCATGTTGCGCCAAGGCCTTGCTCATCGCACTGCAAAGAACGCCCCCGCCGCCGGTGACAACCGCAACTTTACCGCTCAAATGCACCATCGTGAAACTCTCCCGAAGTGGGACTATCCCATTCAACAAAACGAAGTCGTAACGTGTTTCAATTTCTGAAAACGCAACAATCTTACCCCTATTTTGCCGCACACGCTATGAGGGGGAACTGCCATCAATTACGAGGGATTCCCACCAGTAGAACGCCCATGGATCCCTCGCAAGGGGGCAAAGGCCAATGATTCGGTCCGCGTGTGTGTAAGGCTGGGTTTGAGTAGCGGCGGGATTGTCGTTTGCTAAAACCCCTTTGCGCCAGCTCTAAAGCCACCCGCGTGTTGGCGGAGTCGCGATCGCGCCCCTTCTCGGAGCCCACGTCAAGTGAGCGAGCAACTGCGCCATGCCCAGGGCAGCTAAGTGGTCAAGGCCATGGCGATCAAAAAAGCGTACCAGAACACTAGCACGATCGCGAGAAGAATCAGTCGGATCCAATCCCCGCGCGTTGGACGAGTCGAGGTCACCTGACGATACCCCCGGCGGCCTTGATCAGCCGAGCGCTTCTCGGAAGCCTCGGCCACGGGCGAATCGGTCGATTCTGCCTGGCTATGATGCGGACCCATACGTGCTCCTCGAGCAATACCCCCGTACAACCGCCGCAAGCCACGCAGTTCGGCTTCGCCTCGATGCCCGGAGGCTCCGATCCGTCATTCGTCCCAACGAGCGGCGAAATGGGGCCACGTAGCGGCTTAGCATGCCGGCGGCTCGGCAAATTCACTCAGCATCGTCGAGGCAAAGCCGAAACCCATCGCGGAAGGCTGTTTGGAAGTCGTAGACGTTATCGAAATGTTCGCGGCGGTCTTCTCGCGTTTTCCGCATGCAGCCGATTTTGATGAGGTTATAAACGATCTCCCCGATGTCACTGGTGGAGAAGATCCCCCAACTGTTCAACACCGTTTTGGCCATGAGGCCGTATTGATCCAAGGCGTACCGCCGAGCGGCTTCACAAAGCTCCTGCCCCGTCACATGACGCCTGGGTTGGGCTTCTTCTTGCTCGTCATCAACACCGGGCAACGGCTCGCTGACCGCCTCCCGACCAAACCGGAGCACCTCCTGAGCATATCGCAAAGCCTCGAAGACGAACAAATACGCCTCGAGCTTGTACCGAGGATCGGACTTCACTAATTCCACCAACTCTCGCATCATTGTCGCGATTGCCCAAAGGCGTAAGTGACTGAAAGACTTCACTAATTACCGCAGCGACCCTTGATTGACTCCAGTTGACGTGCGGGGAACGACGTTACCCAGGGGTGCGAAAAACTTTCTAAAAACTCGACGCTCTTGCCGCCACTAGAACTAGAAGTAGCGTTCCTTGCTGCCAACTGAATTGCCGCCCAAGGCCGGTTAAGGGTGCACACTTATGTCAGTGCACTCAATTCCATCATATCCTCCGAACACCGAGTCTCATCATGATCCATGTTATGCCAAGCTACACCTCAGGGTTCGCTGCGCGACGTAAGATTTCCATTTTTGTGACGTAAGATTTCCATTTTTGTAATGAGCTTTCTGTTTTGTACCCTGAAACGACATCTTGTTGTGAGCACCTCTGGCCGCCTTTGTTTCGTAAATTTATCAATTAGGTCTACCTGTGTTTTTGACCGTTCTTAACTCCCTATGAGCCCGCGGGCAACTCTGCAATCAATTCCGTAGCCTTGCTCATTCAAAAGCAGGCAGCAGGGATTCGACCACCGATCGGGACAGATCGTCGATACAAAACCGCAAGAGGGCGTAAAAAGCCGATCAACAAACCGATAACGGCGTCAACGCCCCGGTCAACGCGGTGGGAAATGATGCAAATCCGCCCCCGAATTCAAACTCTCGTAATGCCTCGTAGTCTTCGTATCGCCGCCTCTTTTTCCTACGCATCGCTTAAAGAGTCGAGATCTCCCTCGGATTCTGTTCCCAATGCCTCCATCGCTTCGACGGATTTGAGATCACCCAATACCTTTAGATCTTCGGCGGGCACAAGCCGCCGTCCTAGCCCGCTAATTTCAATCCATACCTGTTGGCTGAAGGGCTCTACCGCCACCACACGGCCCCGTTCCCCCGACCTTTCCACCTCGGCTCCGATCGGGGGTAGCTTCTCGTGCCAGGCCTCGTACAAGGGAAATTCGTATCGGAGGCAACACTTGAGCCGGCCGCAACGCCCGGAGATCTTCGTAGGATCCAAGGTTGCCTTTTGCAACTTCGCCATTCGCATGGAGACGGGCGGAATGGCAATGAGATGCGTGTTGCAACACACGGGCTTGCCGCAATCGCCGTAGTCCGCTAGAAGCCGGGCGGCATCCCGCACGCCGATTTGCCGCATCTCGATTCGGGTTTGAAACTCCCGAGCCAAAAGTTTGACCAATTCGCGGAAATCCACCCGCTGCTCCGCCAAATAGTAAACGATGATCCGCTCGCCCCCGAAGAGTTGCTCCACGCGGATTACTCGCATCGAAAGACCGCAACGCTCGATGTACTGGAGGCAGATCGGAAATTTCCGCTTTTCTTCCTCGTGAATGACCGCGAGCTCTTGGGCATCCTGCGGGGTCATGAGGCGGAGAATCTGTCCTTGGCCTAAGTTCGTCTGGTCTGCTACCAGCGACTTGGTCCGCTCCTCCGCCTCGCAAAGGACGGTGCCCATCTCTTGACCGCGATCCGTTCGAATGATGACTTGCGAACCCGGTCCAAAACTTGCCCCCTCAGGGGCTTGAAAAAGCCCCATCAGCCGCATGGCTCCGTAACGGACGATATATTCCGGCATACGCTTTGCCAGTAGTTGCGAGTTTTGCTGTCGGATAACCTACGTATAACTTAATTTGGTGTCTCTCTATGAGTGCTTCTTTTCGCCTCGTGCGGTGGTTTTTCACTTCGTGCGGCCGATTTCGTGCTACTTTAATTTAACCAATTCGCAGCCTTTTCATCCTCAGCTTTTAGTACTTGCCTTTTCAACCTCAGCTTTTCGTATTCAGCTTTTGATACTCAGCCTTAATATACTGAGCTTTAAAATGCTGAGCTTTAAAATGAGATTTAAAATACTCAGCTTCAACTGCCCGGCGGTTCCTATTCAGCGCACGATAGTGGAAAGCGGAGGGATCTCACCCCGAAAGAACTTACTCGGCCAAAAAGGATCTTGCCTCGGTCTTCGAAACGAGCACTGCGAAGAGATCTTTGGCTTGCTGCAACACTTGCGGATATTGATCCGGCTCCAAGCCACTCCCTTCCCATTCCATCTCGAGGAAGCCCTGGTAACCGTGGCTAACCAGAGTGGCAAGAACTTCTTTGACCAAGGCGTTTTCTCCGTCCACTCGACAACGAATGGGGACCCGGTCGCTTCCCTGGGCGGCATCGGCCACTTGAACCAAAGCAATTGCCGGGACCAATTCCCCGAGCCGATCCACCTCCTTAAGAAAACCCGAACAGTGGAAAAGGTCCAAAACCAATTTTGCGCGGGGATGATCCACCGCCGAAAGGATCTCTAAAGTCTCCTCCAAAGTCGTCAAGAATGTGACGTCGCCGGCTGCTGCCGGGTGCATCGGTTCCAATGCGATGGTCACTCCAGCTTCGACGGCCGCCGGTATCAGCTCCCGCAATGCGTCGCGGACAATCCGCCGTGCATGGTTGAAGGTATGTCGGGCCCGAGATCCCGTGTTGACGATGATGCAATGAGCTTTCACTTCCCCGGCCCAACGAATGACTCCTAGCGCGTCCTGCACACTGAGTTTGTAGGAACGGCCATCGCTCCCCGTAAACCCGCCCACGGCCGTAATCGAGGAGACCCCCAAGCCCACGTGCTCCAAGAGATCCCCGGCTTTTTCTTCGCCAATTTCCGCGAGTTTGCGGCGATCCACGCCGATCGCCGGAATGCCCAGTCTTGCATATTCGAGGGCAGCTTCCTCGAAGCCCCATTTCGATGTGGTCGCTTGGTGAACGGCCAACCGCAGCACGTAGTTTTCCTCCCTACTTTAAGAGTCCACCCATTGCCTTGCCCCGACCCTCTCGCCCATGTTAGGCAGTGGGCATTCAAGAAGCTTCAAACTGAAGGAAATTCTTTTGCGTTGAGGTGAGTTGATGATCTTCTATGACGCTGGAAGTTCGACCCAAAGCTTCTTCAACCCAGTACCTGTTATTAGACAAAAACCTAAACCGCGGCATAAGGCCGATTTAATGCAGATCCGCGAAATTGGGTGCCTAAACGATTCTGGGGGCTCGTCCCACAGGGATGGATCCCGAGTGTTCGATGCATCCCAGTAGGTTGATCGTAATTCCAAGCATGCGGTCCTGGGATGGATCAACTTTCCAAAGCACCGGATGGTGTTCTTGAAAACGGCAATCGACAATCGCCCCGAAAAACCGCTCCATGCAAGGCATTTTTTGAGGTGCTAACAGTATTGAGCTGTTAGCAGTATATAGTTCAGCCCGTATATTTACACCTTTTAACCTCGATGCTTACTCTCGCTAGATGCTACAGATTGAGCATTATATCTATTCTAACAAGGTGTCCGGAATTCAACTTCTGGCAAGAGGCCCGCAAACCAATGCAAAAGGTCCCAAAACTAAAGCATGGGTGCGGGAGGTTTCATGCGCACGGGTTTTCCCGGGGCCCAAGAGTGCTACTCGTAACAAATTATCTATCATTTTGCGCTTCCAAGAAAATCCAGTGCGCCGCCAACAAAGATCTAGTAGCACGAATTTCTAGTAGCACAAATTCGGGAAAACCGCCGCACAAACGCGGATATCACGGGTGGAAAAGCCGAGAACTGGTGCCCCAAACCGTAACCGAGAGGCTCGCGGCCGATCAGATAACCTCAGATCAGGGCGCGAAACAAGAAAGTAGCGAACTTTACATCCGCTCTAAATTTGGGCGGTTCCCCTCGGTGATACCGCGGATTTAAAGCTTTGGAATTCGGGTGACGCCGTTTTACGCCTAATCAAGTCGAAATTGTTGGGGGATAAACTCGAGTCATCGCCTTTTCTGACGGGGCAACAAAATCCCAGGAAAGCATCAATCTCATCTGCGAGCTACTACGTTTGTCGTCTTGATGATCAATACTTTCATTATCGGCAAGAGAATCTTTCGTTGGCGTCGGAAGAATACCATCGATATGGCATCAGGAAAGACGAAAATCGGGCGAAATGGGTCTCCGTTTTGCACGCGCTAACTGTTAAGGCACCAGGGGATTCAGAACTTAGACCAGATCCTCGTGTTGATTTTCCCCGTCGCGAATATCTCCCGGAGGGTAAAGCCCTTGCGGCGTCCCTGGACCTCAAATTTCCTTGGGATGCAGGTTTTTACGCCCGGTAACGTGGCGGAAGCCTCTTAGCGGTTCATCGTCCAAAAACTTTCGCAGCCTAAAGAGCCGGGCCGCGAGAAAGTAAACTATTTTGGAATAGGGATAGAACGACAAGGCTTCGTTCGCTTCGGATCAGCTTCGGATCATCATAGAATCATTCGCTATAGAATCATTCGCTTAGGAGTATCGAAAAAGGTGTTTGACGAAAAGTTGCAATACCCACGTGTTTCCGCAGGAAGATCGATTGGTTTATCTCGGATCTATTGCGGTTAAAGTTTTCTCGGGGTTGGGCCTGCTTTTTAAGATGATCTCATACTTACTTTATTGGGATGATCTCGTAATTTTTTGAGATGATCTCGAAGAGACACTTCTGCGAGATTGACCGGAGGTGCTTACCGCGTAACTTCGGCCGGAAATCGGGAGATCGTTTGCCGGCGTTCTTGCCCTCGAGGCTCAAATTGCTGGGGCGGCTCGAGTTGCTTGGACCGGTCAAATTGCTTGGACGGTTCAAACTGTTCGTGAAGCTCGAATTTGCCCGGTTAATCAAATAAAGCGTAAGAGGCGTCAATAAGTAAGATAAGGAAGGCAAGTAAGATGGGTCAATCAGTATGAGGGGTTAATAAGCGGCGGAGGGGGCAAGTGCAAAAGCGATCGGCCGTTCAATCGAAGCGGTGAACCAAAACAACGTGGATAGGCAGAAATTGCACTCTTTTGCGGTTCAAAAAAAGGCTTGTAGCGGCTGTAAAGAAAAGAAGGCTTGTAGCGGTTGAAAAGAAAATAGGGGCGGTAGCGGTTCCTCAAATCTGTAAGTCTCTTGCCGGGGAAGTGGAGATTTGCCGGTTACGCACATAAAAATTTCCCGCATAAAAATTTCCCGCCTACGCAGACAAAAGACACACGAAAGACGCACGAACCGTTAGGTGCTTTAGAGAGTTTTGGAGCGGTGACCAAGCACGAAACTTTTCAGAAGGGTGCCACATGCAGGTGACCACGCATAATTCGTCGACCACAGCGATGGAGTCGCCCCCTCAAGAGAGGGGAGCCGCCATTGCCGAAACCCTCGCACAAGCCCTGCTCCAGAAGACCGCCAAAGTCGGCGTCATCGGCCTGGGATACGTAGGCTTGCCGTTGGTCCGGGCATTCCTGCGGGCCGGATTTCGCACCATGGGTTTTGATGTCGATCCGGCGAAAATCGAAAAGCTTCGCGCCGGCCAAAGCTACATTGCTCATATTCCATCGGAATGGATCGCCCAACATGTAAAAGATGGGAACTTCGAGCCAGTGGCCGATATGGCTCGGCTCAACGAGCCGGATGCTCTTCTGATTTGCGTGCCCACGCCGCTGAACGACAGTCGCGATCCCGACTTGCAATACATCGAAACCACGGGCCGACAAATCGCCCGGTCCCTCCGCCGCGGACAACTCATCGTCCTTGAAAGCACAACGTACCCCGGTACTACCCGGGAGGTTCTGCTGCCCATTCTGGAGGAAAGCGGGCTGAAAGTGGGCCAAGACTTCTTTCTTGCTTATAGTCCGGAGAGGGAGGACCCGGGTAACCCGCAATATACGGCCGAACGCATCCCGAAATTAGTCGGCGGAATTGAGCCCGTAAGCGGTCGGCTCGCTCAGCAGCTTTATAGTCACGGTGTGGTGCAGGTAATTCCCGTTTCCAGTTGCGAGGTCGCCGAAGCGGCAAAGATTCTCGAGAATACCTACCGCTCGGTCAACATTGCCCTGGTCAATGAATTGAAGGTACTTTTCGATCGCATGGGAATCGATGTGTGGGAAGTGATCGATGCGGCCAAGACCAAGCCGTTTGGTTTTCAAGCGTTTTATCCGGGGCCGGGTCTGGGCGGACACTGTATCCCGATCGACCCGTTCTACCTCAGTTGGCTTGCCCGGAAACATGGGCTGGTTACCCGATTCATCGAGTTGGCGGGCGAAATCAATACGAGCATGCCCGACTATGTGATTCAGCGGCTTACCGAGGCCCTCAACGAGCAGGGTAAGCCGGTCCGGGGAAGCCGGATCTGCATATTGGGTGTGGCGTACAAGAAAGATGTGGATGACCCCCGCGAGAGCCCGTCGTTTGCCCTCATGGAGCGGCTTTTAGCCCGGGGGGCCAGCGTCAGCTACAACGACCCCCATATACCGCGACTTCCCGCGATGCGTCATTACCGGCTACCCGAGCTTTGGAGCGTGGAGCTTACGCCGGAGTATTTGGCCTCTCAAGACTGCATTCTCATTGCGACCGACCACTCGGCGTACGATTACGAAGCAATTGTCCAGCATGCGCAGCTTGTGGTCGATACGCGGAATGCGACCCGACATGTTCGCAATGGGCGCGAGAAGATTCGGAAGGCCTAAAGTCCGCTAGCGCTTGATCCATTTCCGCAGGACGCATCGCATGAGCCGCTATTTGGTGACCGGTTGTGCCGGCTTCATTGCCTCGCGGGTGTGCCAGATGCTGCTTGCCGAGGGTCATGAAGTCCTCGGCGTCGATGAACTCAACGACGCCTACGATCCCCGGCTCAAACAGTGGCGACTTCAGCAATTGGAGCGGGAATCCCAATTCCGCTTCTTTCGGCTGGATATCGCGGACCGGCAGCCGGTGGAGGATTTCTTCCGAAAGGTTGTCTGCGATCTTGCGCACCGCCACGAAGAGGCGGAGCCTTTGGCGGCGGTAATCAACCTGGCTGCCCGCGCCGGGGTGCGGGCCAGCGTGGAAAACCCTTGGGTGTATTACCGGACAAATTGCGACGGGACGTTGAACCTGCTGGATTTATGCCGCCGCTATGGGGTGCGAAAGTTCATCCTGGCTTCCACCTCAAGTCTTTATGGGGCACACAACCCGATTCCCTACCGGGAGGAGGCCGACACCAGCCGACCGCTCTCGCCCTATGCGGCCTCGAAAAAGGCGGCAGAAACTCTGGCGTATACGTATCATCACCTGTACGGACTCGACGTGACGGTGCTCCGCTATTTCACGGTTTATGGCCCGGCCGGTCGGCCCGATATGAGTGTGTTCCGCTTCGTCCGGTGCATTGCGGAGGACGAGCCGATCGTAGTCTTCGGCGACGGAAAGCAAAGCCGGGATTTTACATTTGTGGATGACATTGCCCGGGGCACTTTGGCGGCCCTCAAACCCCTGGGTTACCAGGTGATCAACCTGGGGAGTGATCGGCCGTTTGTGCTCCGGGAGCTGATCGAGCGGATCGGCGAACTTTTGGGGCGGAGTGCCCAAATCGTTCACCGACCGCGACATCCGGCCGATGTGCTGGCGACTTGGGCTGATATTACTAAAGCCAGACAACTTTTGGATTGGCAGCCGCAGATTCCGCTGGAGGAAGGCTTGCAGCGATGCGTTCATTGGTACTTGGAGAATCGGGAATTTGTCCGCCAGCTAGACTTGGGGCCTTGGTAACCGAGAGGAAACCTGCGTCGTCGGCCGGGTCGGTTCGTGCTTGTACCTGGGCGAAACCAAATTCCGCTGCTGCCTTTCTTGCGTGCTGCCTCCCTAATGGCTGCCTCGCTCATGACCGGGTGGTTGCCCGAATTCGTTCGCCCTTATTTCTAAGGGGTTGCGGATTGGAACGGATCTTGCGCGCCCATCGCACGCACGGTCTCCCCCGGTTCTTGGTCACTTGTCGCGTTTTTGACCAATGGTTTTGGTCAATTGTCCCGTAATCATTACCCGCAATCATTACCCGTAATCATTATCCGCAATCATTACCCGCAATCAGTATCCGCAATCATTGCCCTGAATCATTACCTGTAATCATGATAAGGTCTCGTAATCAGTATTGGTGGTTGCGAGATCCCAAGTGGTAAGGACCCCCCCCGGCGGTTTGCGCCGTTCATCCCGCCCGGCAAGGACGTGAGCAAGCCGCGCGCCCATAGCGGTTAATTCGCCGGCGTTATGCCGCGGAACAAGGGGGAAAAGGCCTCAACATGTTTAATAAGATTCTGGTGGGGGCCATTGCGCGCAATGAGCACTTAAGCTTCGCGATGGTTGCCGGTGCTATCATCTTCGGCGGCTTCATGCTTCGGTACCTGGATGCCCTGCGAACAGAAAGAGCCGAGGCTTTCCGGCGGGGGAACGCCAAAAAGTAAATATCTGCAAAAGGTGGTTCTCGGCATTAGGGGCTGAGTGGTTTCGCGGGTAGCCTGAGGAGAATTTTGCGAATAGCCCGAGGAAAAAAGACGACGATTGGCCTGCGCAAAAAAGCATAATTTGCCTTTTTTAATTGACAGAATATTTGACTTTGTTTCTCGAATCGAAGATAATGTCCTGTGGATTCGGGCTGCTAGGAATCGAAGACTGTACCCCGCGTGAGCAAAAGCAGCATCCTCAGGAAAAACATTCTGATACTCGTATGAAGCGGGTTTCACTCAAGGACGCGCGATTCCCTGCAAAGCTTTTCGTAAGCCTCGGATAGCGGAACCTCCTTGCGATCACGCCATGTATTGGACCCGAGGCTTCCCAAGGCGTGTTTGGATCCTCTCCGAGCTGGACGAGTGAGTGTTATCCCTTCTAATGAGCTCCGCAACCTTGGGGTCGCGTTGCGAAGTGAGGCGGATGGCTCTCGCTTAGTTGTTGGTGCGAAGGATTGCGTTACGCTTTTGTGCCGAGCTGCCATGAAAGTCCGCCGAGGGGCGAGCTCGTCGGTGCAACTCTTTCCTCTCCAGTTGAAGGATTACTAAATCATGCTCCCGCAAACTATTCGAGTCCTCGTAGTGGAAACCGGTCGGCCCACTTCCTGCGTACGAGCCAGTTTAGTAGAGAACTCCTCCGGGGAGAGCGTATACGACTCCCGATTTGTGAAGACGGTCGGAGATGCCCTCCGGGGTGTAAACCAGTGGGAACCGCGATGGATACCCGATATCTTGATTTTAGATGGGCTCCCCCATGCCGCGGAGGAAATCGGCCATTTGGTGGCCCTTCAGGACGCGTTCGACCGGCTACCGATGCTGGTGGTCCACCCCGAAGGCCAGCGGTGTCCCTTGGAAATCCTTCAACGAAGACCCTGCGACCGGGTAGAAAGCTGCTTGTCTGTGGAAGGGCTCACCCCTCGGCTTCTTCGGC
>CAKZMM010000057.1 GCA_937128505.1 uncultured Thermogutta sp. | reverse complement strand
AAAAACATTCCAGTGGCCCGGCCAAAAACACACGGATCCCATCAAAAATCCCATCAAAACCCGCGACGACAGAGGAAACCCGTGCAGTTTGCGATGCCCAGAAGGGCTAGCGGCCACGGTAAACTTCTGAAGCGGTTTTGATCCGCACCCCAATCGCGCCCCTTAAGCGCGAAGTTCGTGTATCCGGCCATCCATCAAACGCACGGTTCGGTCGGCCAGCGCCGCCACCTGGGGATCGTGCGTGACCATGACTATAGTCAGCTTTGCGGATTCGTTCAAGGATCGCAGTAAGCGAAGGACCTCCTGCCCGGTTGCCCGGTCCAGATTGCCCGTGGGCTCATCGGCAAAAAGAATCTGCGGTCTGCTGACGAGAGCCCGAGCGATGGCAACCCGTTGCATTTCCCCGCCGGAAAGGGCCCGCGGCTTGTGGTGTAGACGCTCTTTCATTCCCACCGCCTCCAGGCAGGCCCTAGCTTGCTGCCGAAAAGCGGCCCAACGCATCAGCAGCCCCCACGGCCCGTGACCGATCATCAATGGCACCATCACATTTTCCAGGGCGGTTAGCTCCGGAAGCAGGTGATACATCTGAAAAACCATGCCGAAATAATGGTTTCGGAGCCAATCGCGCTGAAAGCTCGGCAAATCATCGATCCGCTTCGGACCCAGCAGGATTTTCCCGGCATCTGGGCGGTCAAGAGTGGCCAAAAGATGTAATAGGGTACTTTTCCCCGAGCCGCTTTGACCGACGATCGCCAAAAACTCGCTCCGCCGCACCCCCAAATCCGCGCCGCATAGAACCCGCAATCGGTTCCCTCCCCGGATGTAAGATTTGTGGAGATCTTGAGCCGTCAGGAGCGGTCCATTTTTGAGTGACGGGGCCACATCCCCTTGAATGGCCGAAAAAGGCGTAACCACACCATCTCTTGCCTGGAATTTAGACCATGTGGGCCCGGTTGTTTCTTCTACCGATGATCCTGAGACCGCGTGGGGAGAAGACGCGGGTCCTTCTGCACGCACCGGGCAATCCACGCGGTAAATCCGCTGCCGGCCGGGGATATTGGTCACCTCAGAGCAGGCGCCTTCACGCGATGAGCTTGACGCCGTCCCTAGCCGAAACCATTGCCGAATCCACTGCACCCTCATCGCGCTCGTTCCCATCCTAAGTTGGCTAGCTTCCCTATTTGTGCTTGTCTTTTTTCCCCGCAATCTTCGTTCGTCCTGCAATCTTCGAGCCAACCGCAAACCTTCGAGATTTCCTCCCCCGCAAAACAGCGGGCTTAAGCCGTTTTGTGTTCTTTTACTAGCGGCCTTGAAGAAACCCTCGTTTCAATAGCTCCCACGCCGGTCTCAACGGCTTGTAACCCAAGATTTACGTGCTGGAATTAGGCCTGGCTGCTATTTGTCTGGGAGGTCGATTCCATTGTTTCCTAGGTTGATTCTGATGTTTCCTACGTCGATTCCAACGGACCCGCCCTTGCTATTCGTATCGAAGCGATTCGACGGGCCGCAACCGCGCGGCACGGATCGCCGGCACAATGCTTGCTAAAACCGCGATCGCGACCGCCCCAAAGACAATCCACGCCACGGTGCTCGGCTCGACGATCGTCGGTATGCGGTAAAAGTAATAGATTTCTGGATCGAAAAGGGGGCGACCGGTTAAGCTTCCTAACCAATCAGCAATCTCGTTGATGTACCGCACGAATAAAAGCCCTAAAACCAACCCGAAGCCCGAACCCACAAACCCCAGCGTCAAGCCATACCCCATGAAAATGGCTTGGATTCCCCAGCTTGAAGCCCCCAATGCTTTCAGGATTCCGATATCCCGCGTCTTCTCGACCACAATCATTAAGAAAATGGCCAGAATACCGAACCCGGCAACTGCGATAATCAAAAACAGCAGGATATTCAATATCGCGGTTTCCATCCGCACAGCCGCCAGCAAAGCCCCCTGTTTATCCTGCCACGTGCTGACGATGTAAAATTCCACGGGAAAGGCCTCTTGGATTCGATCGCGAATCTCGCTGCAGTCGTAGCCAGGCTTGAGTTTGATCTGAATGGCGTTCACATACCGTACCCCGGTGGCCCGATCGAACATGCCGCGGCTTATTTGCAGGGCCTCCAGCGGTACGAACACAAAGCTGGCGTCGTATTCGGCCATCTTGCTTTCGTAAAAGTCGACAATGGTGAAGGTCTCGTGGATGATCGTGAGCCTGCCGCCGGCCCGGGGGTCTGCCGCATTGGGAAAGCTAATGACCACATCATCCCCGGGAAGCAGGAAGAAGCGATCGACACACCGGCCCTGCGCATCCGCCCGGCGATCGCAACCCAGGGCAATGCCCAAAATGGCCCCGGTGTGCTGCTGCGTTGCCATATCGAAGTATTCTTCTTGCTGCGAACTGCGGTAAGCCGAAAAGGGATCTTCCACCACCCCTTCTTGCGCTCCGGACGCAGAGACGCCCCTGTCCTCGGGTAAAGCCGGCAGATGACCGAAGCGCGGCTTTCCGGCCGCGGAATTTTCGGTTGGCGCCCCGAACCAATCCCTCGGCGTTGCCCCCTCCTGCACGGTTGCCCCATGAATGGCCCCGGCAGGGGAGGGTTCCCCTCCGGGGGCCAGGGCCGGTGCGGACTCCGCACCATGGAGCTGCCGCTGAAGCCGGCGAAACGCCGCGACACGGCGTCGGTAATTCCAGCCGGCTATCTCCATCGCTTTGCGTTCCGGGCCGGTCCCTTGCGCCTGATGATCGTGAGTGTCGTAGCCGGATTCGTGCAGGCGGAATTCGAGCGGCCCTCGGCGGTTCGCTGGATGCTGCAAATAGCGAGCGAAGTCGCTCACCTGACTATGAGTCTGAGGATCGACGCCGATTAACTGGATTTGCCGCGTAATCCATTCTTCGCCGATTTGGAAGCTCAGCATCGCCGGAACCACGACCGTGGCCGTCATCCCCGCGATGGCCTCGCCGGCAACCCCGCGAAGGCGGTCCATGTGCCACTCGGCGTTGGGAAAACCGTTTAGGCTTCGCGATTCCACGACCACATCCGATAAGATGCCGTGGATTCTTTTCTGCATTTCCGTGGTGAAGCCCGACATCACCGCGTTGACCACAATCATCGTGGCCACGCCGAGCGTCACACTAATCACACAGACCAGGGCGATATACCGGGTCCTTAGATACCGCCAGCAAAGTAAGGCTTGATACATCCGTGTCTAACCTTCCATGGTAAGGGTTCCCAACGCTTCGGTGATCCGAGGGAAATCTTCGCCCACACTCCCTTTTGAAGCGTGCAGAAATGCGTTGGCCAATCCTCCTGAAAAAGTTTCAATAGGTTTTTAAGCCGCCACCGTTTCAGCCTGCCGGGCGCGACTTTGCTTAACGCACAGATCTTCGACCATCTTGCATCCTTGCCGGTTTTTCACTTTTCGCGGATTAGACCGAAGAAAGCCGAAAAAAAGAAAGCCGAAAAAAATTAGGGCGCCTCTCGCTCGGGGCATCGCCCTCGCTACTTGCCCTTTCTTCAAAGGTTTTTGGATCCCTGTTCTCTTCAAAGGTTTTTGGGTACCTCTTCTCTTTAAAGCTCCTCTTTAAAGCTCCTCGGGTAGTTATTCATAACATACGATCAACACGGCTGGGGGAATCGACGGCGGCTTTCGATTCTTCAATAAGCGATCTTTCAGCGGGTTATCTTTGCGGATGTCGAGCCTTATTCATTCTTAACAAAACGATATTCATCCTTAACAAAACGATCCTCTAACCATCGATTTCTGACCGAATTGATCTTCGATCGATCTTGAATCTTTCCCGAGTGGAATCTTTCCCGATTGGAGTCCTCAGCGATTGGAATCTTTACTGATCGGAATCTTCACCCGTTGGAGTCTTTGCCGATTGGAATCTCAACCGATTGGAATCACTACCGCTAACCGCCGCAAAACTCACAAAACTGGTTCCGGACGAAGCAGCGGAAACAAAATGACCTCGCGGATGGTCGGCGTATTGGTCAGCAGCATGACCAACCGATCGATGCCGATTCCCAGCCCACCCGCCGGCGGCATCCCGTGACGCAGTGCCCGAATGAAGTCCCGATCCATTCGAGCCATCGACTCTTCCTCCGGCAGCCCCTCCAACTGCTGCGAAAAAAGCTCTTCCTGCAAATCCGGATCATTTAACTCCGTGTAGGCGTTGGCAATTTCCATGCCTTGCACGAATAGCTCGAAGCGTTCGGCGATCTCCGGCTGCGAGGCCTTGCGTTTGGTTAATGGGCAGATTGCCGCCGGATAATCGAGCACAAAAACCGGACCCGCAAGCTTCGGCTGCACAAATTCCTCGAAAAGCTCGTTCTTAATAACATCTCGATGCTTGCCGGCAGGTTCCAACCCATGAGCTGCCGCAAACTGCGCAAGCTGATGCGTGTCGAAAGGATCGATTCCTAGGTGTTCCGCCAAAAGCTCGTGATATAAGCGTCGCTGAAAGGGTGGCGTGAAATCAATCGTTCCCTCTCCCCAGGGGAGTACCAGTGGTTGGCCCGTGGCGCGGATGGCCTCGACGATCAATTTCTCCGTCAGCTCCATCATGGTCCGATAGTCGCCGTAGGCCTGATACGCTTCGAGCATCGTAAATTCGGGGTTATGCCGCGGACTGATCCCCTCATTGCGATACACGCGTCCCAGTTCGTATACTTTCTCCATCCCGCCGACCAAAAGCCGCTTCAGATGGAGCTCGAGGGCGATTCTGAGAAATAGCTCAATCCCCAGCGCGTTGTGATAGGTGACGAAAGGCCGGGCCGCCGCTCCCCCAGCCACGGAATGGAGCGTCGGGCCTTCCACCTCAACAAAACCTTCTTCGGCCATGGTGCTCCGAATCGACTGGATAATCCGCCAGCGGCGCAAGAACCGCTCGAGCACCCCCTCCGTATAAACGAGATCAAGATAACGCATCCGCTGCCGGAGATCGGGATCGGTCAGCCCTTTATGTTTGGCAGGCGGGGGAGCAAGCGATTTGGTCAGAAAATAGAGCTGCTCGGCGAAGATCGTGAGCTCGCCGGTCTTCGTGTGCTTAAGTTCCCCATCGACCCCGATGATATCCCCCAGGTCGAAACACTCGGCTAACCGCCAGTTGCTTTCTCCAACCTGACGTTGACCGATAAGCACCTGGATTTTCCCGGTCCAATCCCAGATATCGATGAAAACAAGTTTGCCCGCCTTACGCTGAAGGATGATTCGGCCGGCAGCGCGAACCTTCGGCCCCCGCTCTTCCCGTACTGTCCCCGCCGCCTCTTGGGGCACAAGCTCAATTTGCGACTCCATTCGGCGGATTTCGCCGATGGGGCGATGGCCGTCAAACCGGGCTCCGAAAGGATCGAGACCAAGCTCCCGAATTGCCTTAAGTTTTTCGCGGCGGGCAGCCTCTAGGGCGGCCAGTCCGCTGTCTTCGCCTTTCACCGAATCTCTCCGACCCCGCAAATACTGCCTTCACAAATCTTGAGTTGAGCCCTGGAACCTTGCCGATAAAATCTGGGCACTCTATCTGGGCACTCTGATCCAAAAATTCCAATCGTATTCCCGCGGATTTCCAAACTCAGAGTCCCGCTGCTTGCCTGCGAGCTTCCTCCTTTTACGTATCATGCCCATCAATTCTCGCAGCGACTGCCAAAAAATCTCTTTCAGGTTTTTGCCTCATTCATGCTTCCGGATTTTTTAGCCTTCGGATTCCTTTATCTTTCCGACTTTCTTCAGGCTTTCAGATTTGTTCATGCTTCCGCGTTTTCTCAGGTTTCCGAAGCCGTTCCCGGGTGACCTACTGGGGAGTTGAAAACCGAAGAAACCGGCGGGCATTCCACGATCCGGTGTCGTCTAGTTTGAGGGTTCAAGGGCAAATGTTTTGAGGGTTCAAGGGCAAAACCTTGTCCGCTTGGACAAACCAGTCGGATATCCAAGCGCATTGATATCCGAGTGCATTACCTCCGATGCGTATCCGAGTGCATTACTCCCAAAATGAAGCAAGAATTGTGAGAAGTTCGCCCATCTTGGTCAATTGGGAAAGAGAATGTGCACGCAGTAGCAGGACTTTGCTCGGTAGGGGTTGAAACCATGGGATGCCGCGATTGCTTGCCGGGCAACTCCGGCATTGACGGGCAAAAACCGCTACCCTCCTGCCGTAGCGAAAAGGCCGAAAATAAAGTAAGCAAGATGATAGGTATAGTGGTCTATTGCGTCGTCAGATTAATTCTTGACACGAGCCCTTTCGCGATCTCTATTTTTGGCTTCCGGGGTAGTAGCAGGTGTAGTAGCAAATACTGGGTTCACGGCTCGCCGGGGTATTTGCCGCTGACATCTTGCACCGGTTCCACAGGCGATTGCTTCTGGCGATTGCCGACGCAAAGATTAAAAAGATTAAAGATTATCGATTTGCGGACCATGGTTTCCAGATTTTGGTAATCTGGAGAAAGCAAAAAATATGCGGGGTTCATTCGATTTTTATATGCTGCGAAAAATCGCCTAAGCCTTAATCCCATTGATCTTCAGCTTTTTGACCTTGCTGAAAATAGAAAATACCCGATGTTTTAACTTTTGCGGCTTTTCAACTTTGCGGCAAATAACTGACAACTGTAATATCCCGACTTTCCGCACTGGTCCGGTGCTAAACGTTGGAAGATTGTGCACTAATAACATAGTAAT
>CAKZMM010000056.1 GCA_937128505.1 uncultured Thermogutta sp. | reverse complement strand
GAGCTCTCCCTGCGCTTGCCGACGTCATTTTAATGCACCAGCTCCTCCATCTGCGTAACAAGAGGTCTCCCTGCGCTTGCCGACGTCATGGCTGCCTAACTTGCGATCGTCAGTGTGGGCCGGTGCTCTCCCTGCATTTGCCGAGGTCATGTCTTGAATCGGCAGTAATACCCGCAGGAAGAACAGTAATACCCACAGGAAGAAGTGTTCTCCAATCTTGCCAAAGTCATCGTCAGCCTCGCATCCTCGGCGGTTGACAAGGAGCGTTTTCCCTACGCCTGCTGACGTTATGGCTTTTTTCGGCTTGGACTTATGTCACACAAAGTCCTCTCCCTACGCTTGCTGACGTCATAGATTGACGAAAAGCCCGTTGAGCTGCATGTTTGTGCTTTCCTTCCCCGTGCTGGCGTCTTATCTCCGTATTTACAGTCCCTGCCCCAGACTCAGAGCGGTCGCCGACCATACCTGTTGCCGCCGCACCCTCCCAAGAATGAGGCGACTTAACCTTCCATCAATCCGGGGAGTTACGCTAAAGACCCCAAATGGGGAGCCCCATGGCAAATCGCCCCTCATGCCGCCCGCCACGTGTCCCTTCCGAGCACGAGAATTCAACGGCCCGTGCGAAACTTACCGGAGCTAGCCGAGCAACCCTCATGCCGAAATAGTTTAACGAAAATTCAGAAAAATATTAACTTGACTGGGCTATATTCGCTTAGCAAAATGGAGCACACTGGTAGTTTGGGATGAATAGGGTTAATCGGATGGATTCTTAGACCAAGTAAATTTTTAATCAGGTCAACGGTTGATTCCCCCAGACTCCGTCCTTGTTACTTATTTCTTTCACTTGCAATTGAGCTTGCAGATTTCGAAGCCCGATTTGTGCTAGCACTTGGCAGCCTGTTAAAGCCCTAAGCAAGCTCGAAACGTCGAAAGTTGAAATGAATTTAGCCTCGAAGGAGGAAAGCGTTTCAAGCTCCTTCGTGCGTGGAGAGATACTCGCGATTTCCGGTCGAGTCGCGGCCCACCTTCAACCCTCAGTTGATGGGAAAGACGGAGGCCCTTATGAGCGAGCAACAACCCCTTTCGGTCGAATCGATGCAGCTACTCGGACAATACGAAGAGCTGCGTCAAGCGCTTCAAGACACCCGGTATTCGCGACACTTATCCCGCCCATTAGCCTGTTGGGTCGTTCCAAGCGACCGCCGGCTGCCCTTGGCTTTTTTGCGTCGCACGGTGGGGGAAATTGTGGCCCGCTCGTTCAACGAACTCATGGATACGCCCGGGGTCGGGCTGAAAAAAATGCGGTCGCTTGTTCGGTTGCTTCATCGGGTCATAGGGACCGATCAGGCAGCCGTGCATAATGACGAGGCGGCCCCGCCAGACTGCTCCGCGGCATCGACCGACCCCCAAACTACCAACGGGTTTGATCCCGCCGCTGTTTCGGAAATCATCTGGGATCAATGGCGACGGACCGTCTGTCGGCTCGGCTTGGAACAGGAAACCTTAGGTCGCCTCGCTCCGACTCTCCGCTACATGACCCGGGTCATTTGGCACAAGCCTCTGGCCGCATACGTCCCCTTGAGTCTCCGAGAAATCCGAGAGTTGCGTACCCATGGGGAAAAACGTGTTCGCTCGATTCTCGAGGTTTTCCACGCCGTAAGTCGGGCCGTCAAGAATTGCGAACTCTCCGATCATTTGTCGCTCCGCCTTGTGCCGCGGCGAATCGATGAGGTCGAACGTTGGGTAGACAATTGCCTGATACAAAGCGATCTCCCCACCTCGGACGAGATCTTGGCGCGATTTGTCCGCCCGTTGATCGCGCAACTTCAAATCGATGCCCACCCACATTTGGTCCAGCTCGCCGAAAGCCGATTGGGGCTCAACGATAGTAAGACCAGTGTCCGGCAAATTGCCCGCAGACTCTCCCTGACCCGGGCGCGTGTTTATCAATTGCTCCACGAAATCGGGGAGATCATGGCCGTGCGTTGGCCAGAAGGGAAGGTCAAAACACGGCAGCTGCTTGCCCGTTGGCCAAAACCATCCGATACACAGCCCCCATGCCCTGCGCGTGCCCTTTTGGCTGCAGCATTTGAACTCTTTTTCCCGCCGGAACATATCGGGCAAGAAACCGAGAACGAAACGGAAGCTTGCGTTCCCTCTTGGCAGGTGAACGGCGTTGCCACCACGCTGGCTTCTGTCGAAGGAGCCGGTTCATCCCGTGCCCACGAAACCGGGTTATCGCGTGCCCATGAAAAAATAGCACCGCAGGAGGCTGAGCTTCGCATGGCCGAGGCGGACCATTGAACTAAATGGCCGAGGCGAACCACTGAATCAATTGGCCATGCAGTCAGCAGCCGGCTATCTGTACGACTGCGTAGCCGCCTGTTTCGCGCCTCGTGATGCCAGGGAAACTCATCCGCAAGCCGTCTCAACAAGCTGCCCTTGACGAGTTGCGCCCTACTTGCAACTGCCGTACAAGAAAAGCCCCTGGGTTGCGGTTTCACGACTCTTGCTGCTCGCTTTGGCTCCGGCATTGATCTGCCCATTCGGATGCGGGAGAGCGGAAAAGTCCACAAACCCACCCCGTTTCGCTTCGCTTAGAAATAGAATTCGCATAGAAATAGAATGTGAATTCCACGACAAACGGACAAGGAGCTTACGCTGCAAATCTCGCCGTTTGTGGGGACCAACCACTTATCGCACAGCATCGCTTGATATCGCAGGTTGTTGCGATGTTTCGCGCCTTAAAGCATCGTTCTATATTGCGTTTGGGAGCAAAACTGTTACGGGCATCAAACTCCGGTTTCGAAGCTGCGAGTGCTTTCTCCCCATATGCCCGCCGGTCATTGACTTGCCAAAATTTTTCTTTTCACGTACCAGAATTTTTCCATGTGCCAGAATTTACGGGGCAAGCCCTCAGAGGCCTTTTAACACCGCGCGGAGGAAGGAAAATGAAGATAGGTCGGCCGCGCAAATAAAGGAATCCCCCATGCTCGGTTACTTGCTCGGATCTATTTATCTCATCGCACTCAGCGGTGCCGGGGAAGGTATCTCGGCCCGGCTAAGCCAGGAGCAACCGCTGGCGGATCGCATAGCGGAACTGGTAACCCAATTGGATGCCCCGCAATTGGTCGACCGTCAGAAAGCCGAGAAGCAACTTTTGGAGCTCGGTTCCCCAATCCTCCCGCATTTGCCCTCTCTGGATGATCCGCTTTCGCCCGAGGTTCGCACCCGCCTGGCACGCATCCGACAAACTTTGGAGAAAGTTGCCGCCCGGCAATATCTTGAAGCTTCGTCTATTACACTCTCAGGAACTTTTTCGCTTGGCGAAGTTCTTACAGCTTTGGAGAAGCAGTCCGGCAACCGGCTGGAGCTTTCCGCCCTTGCAGATGCCGAACCTACGAAAAAGCTTACCCAACCGCTGACCGTCCGTTTCGAGAAACTACCCTTTTGGGTCGCTTTGGACTCGGTGCTCAAAGAATCCCAACTGGGGAGATACCTCTTCGGGCCGGAACGAGCGATCGTGGTGTTATCGCCGGTAGATCCCGGGAACGAGATACCGGAGGGGGCCGTCGCCTACCAAGGCCCTTTTCGGGTGGAAGCCCTCCGGATAGAAGCGCGCCGGGGGATTGCCCGCCCTCTTGCCGACGAACTCATCGTACAACTTCAGGTAGCCTGGGAACCGCGGCTCGCACCGGTCGCCATGTACTGGTTGGTGGAGCGGACCCAAGCTTGGGACGACATCTCGCGGCGGCTTGCGCCATTGGCACCCGGTGCTCGAGTGGAGCTCATGCCCAGCCGCAGCGGTTGCGCTGTGGAAGTTCCCCTCAAACTAGAACTTCCTCCGCGCGATTCCCGAAGCTTAAGCCGCCTTCAGGGGGCATTTCGGTTTCTCATTCCCGGTTGGGCCGAAAAGTTTCGCTTTAGTCGTTGGGATCTGCGATTACCCCAGGAGCGCCGTGTAGCCGATGTGCTGGTACGGCTAGAAATGGCTCGCCGCTTGCAAGAGGAAGTGGAAATCGAAATCAGCGTCCGCTTTCAGCAACCGTACGAGGCGCTCGAATCGCATCGTACGTGGATTTTTGATAATCCAGCTTTTCTCGAGACGCCCGATAATAACCGCCTCACGCCTACAGGCTATGAGCCGACCCTCCAGCTCCCCCATCAGGTCGGCATTCGTTACCGCTTTCCATGGAAAGAACCGCTAGACAACTGTACTTTTGTTTATATAACGCCGGTGACGATTGTACCTGCAGAGTTTAGCTTTACGCTGGGGCCGCTTCCCTTGCCGTGAAAGCCATTTTTCCCCGAACGGGGGAGATCGCGTGCATATCCCACCGGCGCAAACGTATCGAACTACAACACTCATAACCGGGAGATAACTCGCAAGAAGGAGATAAAGGGGATAAAGAAAAAGTAGCCCGGGCAATTCGCACCTGATGATGCCAGCTTCCCTCATCGGAGCGTGCCCGGTAGGTCGACGCCCTGCGGCGTCCAAACGTTGCCTCTTCTCAAGAATGCTCTAGGAGGTAAAGTCGCAGGAAATTCAGTGCGTGTTTGCCGCAGAAAACGCGAAGCATCGAGGGATGTCCCCCGATGCCAACGGTTCGCGTGGCGGTTTCCCCCACCGTCGCCAAGGCCAGGTGGACCCCGCCTGGGGAATCGGCATGGGGCAGATCTTGCGGAAACGGCCCGATCGCCAAGCCAAAATCGGTCTGAAACTGTTGACGGCAAGCCGCAGCAATCGCCGCAACCAGCCGGCCGGATTTCAGGTCTTGTTGAGCCACGACATCCGGCGGCAACTCGCCGATGGCCTGCCAACCCACCAGACTATTGGCCACCCAACCACCGCGATACCATCGGCTCGCCCCCGGAACTCCATTGAGCCAATGCGCAACCATCCCGCCCGTAGCCCACTCGGCCGTCGCCAGAGTTTTATTCGATTTCTCGAGCAGCCGAAGCACGGCATCTTGGAGTTCGTCTTCATTTTCGCCAAAGACCAGATTGCCGAGGATACTGTAAATGGTCTTGACGGTCGGTTCCATTTTGGCACGACACTCCGCCTCATCGGCCCCTTCGGTCATCACGCGGAGAATGATCGTGCCTTGGCTTGCGTTGATACCCACACGGGGATCGCGCCCTCGGCGGATGAGGTCCGGAAGCATGGCCTCGACCTGGCTTTCCGGAGCCCCGAAGGTGCGAATATCGCGATGTATGATGACTCGTTTATCGCCCCGCAACACCAGGAGGCGAGCCGCCACGGTCTGCGTAAATATGTCCTGCATTTCCGCCGGTACCCCCGGCAAGCAGAATACATAACCCGGCGAGCGACCCGGCCTCGGCACTTCCAACTCAATTCCGGGGGCCGTCCCGTGGGGATTAGGTACCATCCGGGCCCCTTCCGGGAAAAGAGCTTGTTTCTTGTGCGCTTCGGTCAACGGGCGGCCTCGCCGGGTAAACAGGTTTTGCAGATGTTCCAAAGCCTCTGGAAAAGTCACTAAAGCTCGCCCCACCGCGGCCGCTAAAGCTTCTCGAGTCAAATCGTTGCCTGAAGGCCCCAAACCGCCGGTGGAAATCACCAGATCGCTACGCTCCAAAGCTTGGCGAAAGACCTCCTTCAGCGGTTCCAACTCGTCCGCCACCGCCGTGTGATAAAGGACCCGAATCCCCAAGTCTTCCAGTCGGATACTCAGCCATTGACTGTTCGTATCCAGGATTCTCCCACTGATAATCTCGTCACCGATGGCCAGTATTTCTGCGTTCATGAGTCATTCACCTTCTGATGCCGGTTCCACTCTCGATCTTCGCTTTGCGTGAGTTTCGTCAAAAGTGCATCGGGTTTCCACCGCAGCCGCGATAAATTGCAAGCATCCCTCCTTTAGAGAGCAATCTAGCATCCTTTGGCACTCTCGCCTCTTTAGCAAGATTGTGCTCTAACTTCTCTTATATCTGCTATCTGCAAAATGCTCAGCAATAGCGGACTTAGCTTCGGCAAAGCCGGTATATGACCCTCGTCTTTGTAAGCTTCCGGATTATGCATGAATGTGCGAGTTTGCATTGATCATTTTGCGGGGGGAGTCAATCCCAAGGTGAATTCTCGGTTTCGTGGAATCGCGAGATTTCGCAACCGCAGGTAGGAATGCTGAGGCAATTTTCGCTCAAGCAAATCCTGCTGTGCGGCAAACTACTCAAATCCTTTGGCAAGCCACCAAATGGCGGTAGTCGGCAAGCCACGAACTGCCATAAAGGTGTTGACACCCTCCGCGAGAACCAGAGCTCCCGATACTACTCAGGCTCCCTCCCTATCCACCTATCGGGGAGCCCTTCGATGCGCATTTCTAGCGAGAAGTGATGAATTTTTCTGGCCCGGTTCAAGGACTCTTTTAACTCAACCTTTTAACCCAACCTGGTTTCAGGAAGTATGCTATAGACTTTTTTCCGGAATTACGCCATCGACTGCTTTTTGTGGCAAGCTGCTTTTTTATGGGAAGCTACTTTTTGTGGCCACTTCACAATTTTGTGGCCACTACACAATTCTTTAAACTCGAATACGCAGCCGACGGCGGCCCTACCTTCGCCAGTAAGTCTTTTTCAAAAAGCCTCAAAACTTATCAAAAACTTATCAAAAAAAAGCCTCAAAATTTATCTGCCAATGACCACTGCAAGCGTTCGAAGGCCCCGAGCGAATCCCCCGCCGTAGGCCGCACCATGAAGCATTCGCGATCTGCTCCCGGCGGTTCCACCTCCATCGGCACTCTTTTCGAAGCCAAGATCGGCCATAGAAAATGACCCGGACACATGGCCAGCGTGATCCACGAATATCCCCACTGCCCGGCATAATAAGCAACGTCGGCTAGCATGCCCCCAATCATTTCTTGATCCAAGGGCCCCGTACAAAACTCCGCGACCAATAACCGGTCCGGTTCCCTCTCCACTCGCACGTAAGCTGCCAGTTCGCCCCCGCGGTAGCGGAGCAAGAACCAGCAGTTCTCGCGCAGATTCACCACCATGCCGTAATACTTCCAGTAATCTGTATCACGAATCAATTTGCCATTGTAGTTCGGATAATGACGCACATACAGGGATGCCATAGCCTGAAGCTCGGACTCGGCCAACTCGGCTCGCAGCTCCGCCCGGCCGCTGAATCGAAAAATTCGCAGCTCATCGACAGCCACGCCGAGGAAGGTTTGCAGGATATTTTTGAACCCGAACTTCTCGTAAAGCTCCGGAATTCGGGTGAATAAGGCGGCAGGTCTCCCCCGGGAATCCACGATTTCTAAACAATGTTCCAATAATCGCCGGGCAACTCCCCGGCGTCGATACTCCGGCAAGGTAGCCACCGAGGCTATTCCCACAACTTCACGCGACTCTCCCTCCAACCAAATACGCAACTCCACCAGCGCCGAATGCCCCACCCAGGTGCCGTTCCAATCCAGCACGTACGAGGTCCAACGATAGGGAGCTTGCCGATTCCGGATTAATTCCGAATAGATAGGACGGTCGACGGGAAAAATCTCCATCAGCATCGGGAAGATGCGGGGAAGCTCCTCGGGCTTCAACTGAACGATCGATGCAGATTGCAGATCACCGCTCAAGGATTCGCCCCCTATCGACACTCATTCGCGTTCAAGATCATCTTTTTGGACAGTACGAAATGCCGCTCTGACAGTATGAGCGGCTTTCACAGTAAGAAGTTCCGTGATGCCCCCCCAAGTAAGCTTCCCTACCCTGGGAATGAGGCAAACGCATGCAGGGTAATGGCGTCACCCAAGCTGGGACCTAGCTCCCGTTGTTTGGGTGAAAAACCAATTTACCCCATGACGCGAAAACCAAACGGTCTTGATTTCCGCAAAAGGATAGCTTGTTGTCAAGCCGCTCAGCCCCTGACTTATCCCGGTTTTCGTCCCCCGCGTCATGCCGCGGGATAAACTATCAGCCCTCAGGAACACAAGTCGCATGTCCGTTTTGGAGAACTCACGATGAAAATACCAATGATCGACCGAGGGGACCTGAGCAAGTACGACTATTAAGCGCCTTCGGACTTTCCCTCAAGCTACGTTCTCGCAATTCGACGCCACTTTTCGGCTGAAAGCCCGTGCACCCTTCCGCACAAGATCCGCAGAAGAATCGGCAGGAAAGTCCCTCCCTATCCTTCTCGCATGATCGGTATCCAACCCACCAAAATGAGCTTTGCGACGCAACTTCTCGCTAAAGCGAAGTTTAAAGACAGTCACGAATGGAGGCGGCATACCTTGTCTTTGTCTTTGCAAAACGGCAGATCCGCATTCAATAAACATGTTGAGAAGGATTCTTCACAGTATCAAGCCTAATAGAAGGGGAAAACACGGTGGATCCCCTCATCGTTCCGGCGGTTTCTCGCCGCCCTTGATGCTCCTCACGCGATACCGGACCTGTCCCAAAAGCAAACCTTTTGTCGTGGTCCAAAGTCATCACGGTCCTAGGCCTGACACTTTTTGCCTCGCTACTTGTTAGCACTGCTACTTACTCCAACTTGCCACCAGCTTCTGTCTTCGTACCAAGTTTCAACCTCACACCGAATTCCGAGCTGACAACAGACCCTAGGCTCATGCCGCGATCCGAGCTTATGCCTCGCCTAAAAGCGTGTCCCTAGTTCCAGCACTGCACCCTCTGCCGATTTTCCCGTGGGTCCATCGGACAGGTTGTCCCCCTCCCGGCACGTTGGATAAGATTTCCCGCGAACGTTCTTTCGGCAAGCTGGCCCAGGATTCTCCTTCTCTTTGCCAAATCCCCTTTGCCAAAAACTGGGGCCAGTTCAGCATCCGGTACCCTTGACTGCCGGCCAAATTGCTGCCACATTGAGGAGCCAAAGTTTCGATGATATCGTCATGTTCACCCCATCAATCCGGCAGGTTCGTACCACCCGTTGAAATCGGTGGAATCCGTTCGGTTTAGCGATCGCCGATAACGAGCGATCAGACGTTATCCCTTGGGGCCGCCTTTAGAGCTGAAGCGGGCAACAAGAATTTCCACAATCGGCTAGCAGCATCCATAAACACTCGGCAAGCAGTCGGATCCAAGATCGGAGGGTGTTATGGCGGAAAAGGTCTATTTGGCGATCGATTTGGGGGCCTCCAGCGGGCGACATGTAGCCGGTCGATTCGACGGAAATCACCTGGTACTGGAGGAAGTTTACCGATTCGACAATGGTCCGGCGGCTATCGGCAGGAACCTTTATTGGGATGTTCTCCGGCTTTGGAGCGAGATTCAGCACGGTTTGCGCTTGGCCTCGCAGCGGTACGGCGAGGCCTTGGTCAGTTTGGGAGTGGACACTTGGGGTGTTGATTTCGGCTTGCTCGGTCGCGGTGATATACTCCTTGGCAACCCTTCCCACTACCGCGATCCCCGGACCAACGGCGTCATGGAACGCGCCTTTTCGCTCGTCGGTCGCGAATCCATTTTCCGCCACAGCGGCCTACAGTTCATGCAGTTTAACACCCTTTATCAACTGCTGGCTATGAAGTGGGGGCGCTCGCCACTGCTTGACGCGGCGGAGACCTTCTTGATGATGCCCGATCTATTCCACTGGATGTTGACCGGGCAAAAGTGCAACGAATTCACAAACGCCACCACCACCCAGCTTTTCGATCCGGCAAGACACGCCTGGTCGATTGAACTCCTGCGGCAGTTCGAGCTACCGACGGATATCTTCCTGCAAATTCTCGAACCGGGGACGCGTTTGGGACCCCTCCGGAGCGAGGTGGCTGCGGATACCGGCCTTGCCCGTGCCGAGGTGATTCTGCCCGGCACCCACGATACGGCAAGTGCCGTGATGGCAGTTCCGGCGGAAAGCGTTCCGGGAAGCCAACCCAATTGGTGTTACATCAGCTTGGGAACCTGGGCACTGATGGGGCTGGAGGTACCGCAGCCTGTGGTGACCGACGAGGTGCTCAAGTTGAATTTCACGAATGAAGGCGGCGTGGGCGGCACGATCCGACTCCTAAAAAACATCACCGGCCTGTGGTTGGTTCAAGAGTGCCGGCGAATTTGGAACCTGGCGGGACGCCATTGGTCCTGGGAGGACTTAAATCGGTTATCCGCGGCGGCAAAACCGCTTGTCTCCTTCATTGATCCGGATGCCCCGGAGTTCCTAGCCCCCCAAGATATGCCGGAAGCGATCCGCCGCTGGACGCAGCGCACCGGGCAACCTGTGCCCCAGGATGAGGGGGCCGTGCTTCGCTGCGCGCTGGAAAGTATCGCTTTGAAGTTCCGTTACGTCCTCCAAATGTGTGAAAAGCTGGCAGGTCGATCGATCGAAACGATCCACATTGTCGGCGGCGGTACCCAGAACCGACAGCTCTGCCAAGCGGCCGCCGATGCCTGCGGCCGGCCGGTTTTGGCGGGCCCCGTCGAGGCGACCGCCATCGGCAATTTAATGATGCAAGCCGTCGCCTGGGGGGATGCCGCCAGCATTGCCGAAGCACGGCAAGTGATTCGCCGAAGCTTCCCCATCGAGCGCTACGAACCCCGGGAAACGGCTGCGTGGGACGAGGCGTACGAGCGATTCCTCCGGCTACTTGCTTCGGCATAAAGCCTTACGATGGCGGTTTGCCCAGGAGAAATTGCCACCATCCGTTCCGCGAGAAGAATTCGGAAGTGAGATCGGTTCTTTCGCCGAAAAACGCAACGCCTTACGAGTCGCGGCTAATGCCGGTGTGAAGATGTGGGCGAGCAAATCGTTTACCGGGGGCGTCATCCCTCGGCCGCCGGTGCAAAATGTGCCTCCCGAGTTTTTCCGCATGTGTGCAAAAAGAGCAAAGTGCAACAACAGTAAAACAGTGCGAAGTGCAACAAGATTCAAACAGTAACAATAGAAGAGTATCTCCAAAAAAGCGTATCTCCGACAAACCGAGTTGGAGGGATGCATCTAACCAACTTATGTAACGGGAGGAAAGGGGAAATGATCCGAGTAGGAATTGCCGGTATCGGATTCATGGGAATGATCCACTACTTAGCTTACCAGCGGCTGGGGGAGCGGGTCAAAGTCGTAGCTATGTGCGAGAAGGATCGCCAGCGCCTCCAGGGGGATTGGCGATCCATTAAAGGCAATTTCGGCCCCCAAGGAGAGATCATGAATCTGGAGGGAATCGCCCGGTACGAAGAGTTGGCGGACCTCATCACCGATCCGCAGGTCGACATGATCGATATTTGCCTTCCGCCATCGCTTCATGCCCAGGTGGCAATCGCGGCCTTGAATGGTGGCAAGCATGTGCTGTGCGAAAAGCCGATCGCTTTGTACGTCGACGACGCGGAGCGGATGGTACAGACGGCCACTCGAGTCGGCAAACAGTTGATGATTGCCCATGTGCTGCCGTTTTTCCCGGCTTATCGATTCGCTCATCAAGTGGCCAAAAGTGGTCAATACGGCAAACTTCGCGGCGGGATGTTCGAACGCATTATTTCCGATCCGCTTTGGCTGCGCGACTTTTGGGATCCTAACGGCTGCGGGGGCCCCATGGTGGATCTGCATATCCACGATGCCCACTTCATTCGGCTGCTTTTCGGCATGCCCAAGGCAGTGCACTCCGTCGGACGGATGCGGGGCGAAGTGGCCGAGTTCTTCCACTCGCAATTCCTCTTCGACGATCCTGATCTTGTGGTGGCTGCCACGGGCGGAGTGATTTACCAACAAGGTCGACCTTTCACCAACGCCTTCGAAATTCACTTCGAGAAGGCGACCTTAGTGTTCGACTCCTGGGCGAATTTGCCGCTGACCGTCCTAACGGAGGATGGAAAAGTAGAACGACCCGATCTACCCGCCGGCGATGAGGTGGACGCTTTTGCCCAAGAATTGGCCGACGCGCTTGCCGCCGTGGAGTCCGGGCAACCATCGGATCTGTTGGACGGGCGATTGGCCCGAGATGCCCTCATTTTGGGCCACCGGCAGACACAATCGATTAAAACCCGCCAGACCATCGCCGTCGCTTGAAGATCCGAAGGGCGACCGAAAAGGCTCCGCTGTGCCCTGTGTTCTCGGGGCAGGGCACAAAACCGTGGCTTGAAGCTGCGGGGGACGTCGACTGGAAAGACTCCCCCCATCGCATGCAAATTGCACGCTTGCCGTAGCGGTCCAAGCAGGCGGGGGTGGTCCACCTCAAACAGTCGACCTCAAACAATAACTCGCTCTCTAACGTGGGCAACCCGGTGCATGCGGGCGGGGCAAACTTATGGTTCAAGGCGCGGGTTGGATCGCAACGCAATCGAATCCGAATCAAATCCCATTCGAATCCTTAGCTTTTGAGAGGATAGCTAAGCCCGTCTGGCCCAAAGCCCTCCGTGCGCCGCGCATAGCGCAATCGCGGGCGGCACTTCCTCCGTCTTTTGCGCAAAGGCTACTTGCAGTATTTGGGCAATCAAAGCCCAGCAGATTCTGGCACTGCTCAGCCTACGCCGCCGCGCCATAGGCCCCCGATGGGATCACCCCATTTTAGCCCTGCGTCAGCATGGCCCGAACGGATTCCAATTGACCGGCCGAACCCAACATCTTGTTTTTGTGAATGATGTACTCGGCGTAAACGGGCATAAAAAGCTTGCCGGGGGTTCGCGGGTCGAAATCACTCGGATTATCGCGGAACGATTCCCGATAGACCGCACACCAAACCAGTCGTCCATCGGTGTCGATATTGATTTTGACGACGCCCATCTTCGCGGCTTCCAGATAGTCATCCTCGGGAACACCGCTGGTGTTTTTCAACTGCCCCCCTGCGGCGTTGATCCGCTCCACCCACTCCCTTGGCACCGAGCTTGCGCCGTGCATGACCAACGGGTAACCGGGCGGCAACTTTTGCTGAATCTGTTGCAACCGATCGAACCGGACCCCTTGTTGTCCAACAAACTTGGCTACTCCGTGGGAAGTACCGATCGCTACCGCCAACGAATCGCAGCCGGTCCGCTCGACGAACTCAGCCGCCTGGTCCGGATCGGTCAGCTTCACATCCGCCACGACGTCCTCCTCTACCCCGCCCAATTGCCCCAATTCAGCCTCCACCACTACGCCCTTGGCATGGGCGCGATCCACCACCCGTTTGGTGATCTCGATATTTTTTTCAAATTCCTCGTGCGAGGCATCGATCATGACCGAAGTGTAGAAACCACTATCGATGCAATCATAGCAGACTTCTTCGGTCCCATGGTCCAAATGCACGGCAAAAATCGCTTCGGGAAACACCTCCTCCGCCGCACGAATGATCGCCTCGAGGAAGCGCTTGTCGGTGTAGCTCCGCGCACCCCGAGAGATCTGCAAGATGAATGGGGCACTGACCGCCGGATTTGCCGGTTCGGTATTCGACTTGATCTTTCCCAAATTCCCTCGGAATAGCCCCACCGCTTGCTCCAAATTGTTGATGTTGTACGCCCCGATGGCGTACTTGCCGTAGGCGTGGCGAAATATTTGCGTAGTTGTGACGATCATAAGACCCTCCTTGGAACTGCCCGGCGGCAGCCCCAACGATAGAAAAAAGTAAACAACTTTTACCCTGGTAGATGCTACCGCGCTGCCAGCGGCATCCTTAGGTCACTCAATGAAAATTGTACCACGTTTTTGGGTAAACTCCACAAGTGATGCGAACTGTGAGGATTATGAAGTCTCCTTCGAAGAGGCATTCCCATCTTGCCACCAACGAAACACCAAGTTTGTAATTTATGTAATTTTTGCATAGGGGCAGGCTCGGCAACGTGGTGAGCTAGAAGGAATGAGCTGCACCTTCGCGCCCGGCAAATTGTTTAGCACCCCAAAAACGGGCTCGCCCGATTGGTTCCGTGACCCTCTTTACGGTGTCAATTTGCGCGGCTCAGACATCTTGGAGAATCCTGCCGGCCACGAATCCGTCGCACATAGGAGGGCGATGCCGGGCGAATCGGGTCATTTGCTCTTCTTTCCGCGGCTATTCGGATTCTTTCCGATGGCCTTTTTGGCTTTCGCCTCGAAGGTCGACTTTGCGGCTTCCACTTGACGCGCTTGCTAGTTGTTCGGGGTTACTTCAACCTTGCCGCGCTTCCCCTCAACTTAGGAGGTCTCGGCGATTGGTGCACCAACTTTCGAAGGATTGGGGCTAGAGAAAAATAAGGTACCGGATTGCCGTCCGAATGTGTTATCTGACTCGTCCTCGTCGTGACCTCCGGTGTCAGCTTATAGAGCATTTTTTCTTTTTTTGCTCGCTGCCCATGAGTCCAGCACATATTGAACCCAGCACATATTGAACATTTTCGTCATCACTCATTTTGGCTTTTTCGTAGCGGTAACGCATGATGGAAACCCCCATGTGCCCATGTGCCGCGCCCAATTTCTTCTCGGGTCATCCTGCAGAAACTCCAAGTTCTTCCCCTCGTAATTCCTCCAATTTCGGCTTCTCAGCCCAAAGCTTACGGCATTTTTCATCGTCGATTTTTGCAGTACTAGCCTCCCTTAGGAACGTCAGTGAACGGTTCCTTTTTGAAAACCCGAGCCTTCAAGCTTTGCCGTCAATTCCCCAAACATTTTTGTTAAGAATCATGGAGTCGTGGGTTGTGTTATTGCCGGAGATAACCTCAAATTTTTGCCAGGAATGAGCCTACTCCAGCCTCGTGCTTCGAACTTCCCCTGTGTCTGTGCAGAAATCGCTGCCCCAATTCTTGATTGCTAGTCACTGCCTTCCGCGAGCGACTCAAGTTCCTTGTTTACGGCAAGTTTCAGCCGCGGGGCCACCATTCTTCCAAAGCAATCTCCCGTAGTCCTCTTCCAAAGCAAACTCCTCCAACCCGCGGGCATAAAATATCCCCTTCTTATAGCCCGGACCTGAAACCTCTCAAGAAGATTTCAAAGGATTTCATAGGAATTATTAGAAATCGGAAAATCCAAACCCGCATTTTGTGCGCAATTTTTTATAATCGGATCGCTTCCACGCCCACTGTGGCATCACCGTTTATAATGGTGGCCTATACTCGGGATTCATGCGGCGGAAGCCACCGCGCTGCCTCAGATTCGAGGACGAACTCGTACAAATCGCAACTAATTCCCGTGGGCTTGGCATGCCCTTCGGCACGTTGATCATCGGCAGGTATGCAAGATACGCGAGGGGGCCGAATCCTTGCGTTCATTCCGATTCTTGGGGAGAATACCTTTATGGAAGCCCGTTATTTATTGCCCTGCGGGTGTGGGCAAAAGCAGCCGGTCTCGGCCGCAGAGGCGGGTCAGGTGATCCGCTGTGCCTGCGGTCAAAAGCTAGAGGTTCCAACCCTTCGAGCCCTCCGTCAATTGGAGGCGGCAACCCCCGAGTCGGGTAAGGAAACCGGTTGGAATTTACGAAAAGCAGTCTTCGTCATCGGCTTAGTGATCGCCATTGGAGGGGCTTTATTCGCCCTATATTGTTGGCAAACCGGGCCACGCCCCGTTGATACCAGTCGGATGACCCCGGTCGAGACGTGGTATCTTTGGCAGCAAATCCGCTCCGGATTGCCTCGTCGATACCTTCGCTTCGACCCCTACCGTCAATGGGTTCAAATGCACCAGTTTTGGCTGGTGTTTGCCGGGATCATCACGGCCTTAGGCGTCGCCACCATGATTGGCTCGCTTTTTGTCCCCCCTGTGTTAAAGTCTATTGAAGAGGAAGAAGAACTCGAGGAAACGGAAAATCAAGAGCAAGAAGAGGGTTTTCCGCGGGAAGAATCTGCGGGGCCTTCCAACCCCCGATAATTTTGCCTTTCAGCTTGCCAGGGAACTCGATCGACAAGCGTTGGCAAAACGGCTCGACCGAGCATTGCCTGCTTTTTGATCGGCTCGCGCGAAAACCCGGGGGGCAAAGCACCGGTAGCGCAAAAGATACCCACGCGATGCTCCTGCCGGATGCACGTTTTGGAATACTCCGAGTACTTCGAGGGTGCTGGGACGATCTTTGTTTTTGTCACGCACTAAAGCTTTTAGGACCCGCGAATAAAGGATGCCTCCATGGAAATCAATGTGTTGGGGCAACGAGACGGGGTGCTTTGCTTGGAATTGGTCGGACGATTAGTCCGCGAACCGTTCCCGCCAACCCCGGAGGAGGTGCTGAAAGTTCTCGGCGCAGCCGGGTACGCCCAGCCGGTGGTCGTGGATATGTCGCGGATGCTGTTCGTGGACTCCAGCGGCATCAGTTGGCTTATTGTTTGCCACAAGCGATTCGCACAAACCGGCGGAAAACTGGTGTTTCACTCCTTAACCCCTGCGGTGCGCACTCTGTTGGAGACCATGGGCCTACACCATGTGTTTCAGCTAGCCCCCAATCTGGATGAGGCGCTTGCAGCGGCCCGCCTGTCGGGAGTAGCCCCGGGTTGATCGATTCTTGACCTCGGCCCCGGATCATTGCGGGGCGAATCATGCCGGGAGTTTCGCCCATTTGAGCCTTCTGGCCCGAGTGCGGGTCGATCACCCGCCGCAGATTCAGCCAAGTGCCGCGGATTTGCTTTCCAAAGCGGTTTCAGCGGCGATTAATTCTTCGAACGTCTGTCGACGGCGGATAAGTTGCGCTTTTCCGTCGCGAACTAGCACTTCGGCCGGTAGTAAGTGCGAATTGTAGTTCGAAGCCATCGCAAAGCCATAAGCACCGGCGCATTCGATCACCAAATACTCGCCTACCGTGGCGGCAGGTAGCAGGCGCTTTTCCACAAATCCACCTTCGCTTTGCGTGAAGATATCGCCCGATTCGCACAATGGGCCACCGACAATCACCTCATCGAGTGGGCGATTAACTCGGCCATCCAGTGGACAAATGGACATTGGGTGGAAAGCCCCATAGAGGATGGGCCGAGCCAGGCAATTGAAGCCGGCATCCACCAGATAGAACAGATTGTCCGCTTGCTTTTTGACAGCACGAATTTCGGCAATCAAATAGCCGCTTTCGGCCACAAGATACCGCCCCGGCTCAATCTCCAACCTCACTTTGTGGCCGAAGGTTTCCTCTAGTTTCCTGCGGGTAGCATCCCAGAGCTTGAAGTACGCCGCAAGGTCCACATACGCTTCACCCGATCGATAAGGAATCGGCAGCCCACCCCCCGCGCTGATCGAGCGGATGATTCGTCCGGCGGTTTTCGCCGCGCGTTCCATGGCGGCACACACCTGAGCCAAATGCTCGAAGTCGCTTCCGGAGCCGATGTGCATGTGCAGCCCGGTCACACTCAGTCCGAGATCCTCGGCCTGCACCAAGGCCTCGACAAGCTGATCGTGCCAGATGCCGTGCTTAGAATGATCGCCACCGGTATTGGTCTTTCGGCTATGCCCATGACCAAAGCCGGGATTGATTCGCAAAGTGATTTCGCGGCCAGGGGCTACGGCTCCGTACTGGTCAATCATATCCATCGAGCCGCAGTTGACATGGAACCCTCCCTCGACGACAAGCCCCAGGGCTTCCCGGTCGAAAATGTCGGCACAGTAAACGATTGGCGGCGGATCCCCCTCGGCGGAATAACCGGCGGCCAAGGCCCGGCGGACCTCGCCGGCACTGACGGCATCCACCAGCACCCCTTCCCGGTGCATCAGTCGGAGGATCGCCAAATTGGAACAAGCCTTTTGGGCAAACCGGATGACGTCGAAGGCTCGCAGCTCGGCGATCCTCTCACGAATTTTCGACTCGTCATAGACGTAAGTGGGCGTGCCGAATTCCCGGGCAATCTCCGCCACCGGCACGCCGCCGATTTCCGTTCGATATGGGGAATATTCTGCAACTCGGACCATACGGCGGTTTCTTCCGGCGAATATTACTCCAGGTTTGATCCTTCGCGAAATCCCTCGCGACAACAAGCTCCCTAAAAACCCTTTAGCCAGCGGAATTTTCGGCTCTATGAGGTCTCCCGCAAACTGACCGCTACGGCCGTAGCGTAGTTGCGAGAATGGGCAAGGCTCACCAAAATCTTATCAACCCCCAAATCGGCAACCATCTCTTTCATCCCGCCGTGGCACCGCACGCGGAATTGTCCTGCGGAAATCGGTTGGATTTCGATGTCCCGCCACTGAAGGCCGCGAAATCGTCTCATTCCCAGCGACTTCAAAACCGCCTCTTTGGCCGCCCAATGAGCCGCGAACTGCTGGAGACTCGCCGAACAGGTTTGGCAGTATTGAATCTCCTTCAGGCTATACACCCGATGGAGAAATTGCTCCCCGTGCCGCTCGATAAGCCGAGCAATTCGCACGCATTCGACGATATGGGTTCCCACCCCGATCATTTCCATCCGCGGAAGGATCTTCTGCAACCAGGCTCATTCAAAAAAGGCTCGAAACTAGAAAACGCTCAAAACGCGACCCATTTCGCTCGAGAGGGGGGCCCAGCCTGCCCTGGAATCGGGGCCAATTCGCTTCCCAGCCTTTATGAAAGGCACTCTATTTCCCTTCGAAGTTTCCTTACGATTCCCTTCGAAGTTTCCTTACGACGCAATTCCGCTGAGCTAAAGGTGGCCAATTCCCCCGCTGCCAACCTTCCCGACACCAAAGGCTTGCCATCGGAAAGCCCGTGCGATTGGATTCGATTCCGCCGATCGGCTTTTTCCAGATCGAAGCACTCGAAATCGAAACACTTAATACCGAATGCCACAAGCATCGCGGGCCCGCTCCAAGACTTCCGCGGCCTTCTTCCGCGCTTTTGCCCCGCCGTCGCCCAGGATTTCGCGGACCCGCTCCGGCTGCGATTCCAATTGGCGGCGTCGCTCCCGGGCCTCCGCAAAAAAGTCCACCGACAGGTCCGCTAAAGCAGTTTTGACCTCAGCATACCCCAAGCCCCCCCGGCGGTACCGAGTGGCCATGGCCTCGCGTGCTTCCTCCGGAGCAAACAGCGAATAAAGTTGAAACAAGTGATCGGTTTCCGGATCCTTGGGCTGATCCACGGGACGAGAATCCGTCTTAATCCGCATCACTTTTTTGCGGACGACTTCCGGCGGGTCGAAAATGTCGATCGTGTTGTTGTAGCTTTTGGACATCTTTTCGCCATCGATCCCCGGCACCTTCGCTGCCTCCCGCATCACCTTGGCCTGCGGTAGCACGAAAACCGGACCAAACTCGTGATTGAAACTCGCCGCCAAATCCCGACAGACCTCGATATGCTGAACCTGGTCCTCGCCGACCGGGACAGTATCGGCATCGTATGCCAAAATGTCCGCTGCCTGGAGCACTGGGTAAGTGAAAAGACCCGCGTCGGCCAGCAACCCTTTGGCCTTCTTATCCTTGTAGGCATGACACCGCTCGAGGAGCCCCATCGGAGTACCCGTCATCAGAAGCCAACACAGCTCGCAAACCTGCGGCACATCCGACTGCACAAACAACGTTGCGCGATCCGGATCGATTCCGAGGGCCAACAGATCCATGGCCGCATCCAGTGTGTACTGCCGCAACTGTGCGGCATCACGAAGGGTAGTTAACGCGTGCAGATTGGCGATGAAATAGAAGGCTTCATCGGCTTCGTACTGCAACTGCACATACTGCCGAATGGCTCCGAAATAATTTCCCCAATGAAACCGACCGGTTGGTTGGATTCCAGAAAGTACCCGCATACTCGCACAAACTCCCCACCCCCTCGGATCATGGCAGGGCATTCAGTTAGGTTTGACAACTCCACTCCAACGCTGTTCCGTGTTTCAAAATAGTTTTCCGTGCTTCAAAATAGTTCGCGTGGTTCCGTGTTCTCCTTCGGCCGTATTCCTCAGCCGAAGATTTTCAGCCGAAGACACTCCGCCTATTTTGCCACCCAAAAGCTTGTCGCAAAGCCGCATCAAGGATGCATCTCGTACGCGCGCGTCCAAACCTCGTTGCAATACTCCTGGAGCACCCGCGGAAGATCCATCAAATGTTAAGTTCGCTGCCGACTCCCATGTAGGCATTCCCAAAACCGAAAGCTCGAATCTCCGCAAGCTTCGCCAATCCCTTCAAGTGTTTGGTTCCACTACCTTTCGCTTTCCACGTCGTTCTGGTATTTTCGTCCTCACTGCCGACCAAATGGCTTCTTTTACCCTACTTTCGATTTCACTGCCGACGACTTGTTCCCCGCTTACTCGTTGTTCCCTGCTTACTCGAAGAACTCTGCGTGTTTCCAAGCAAATCTTCCCACGGAAAACTGATGACTATTTGTGCCCGGAAATCCCCTGCTATACCGGGCTACGTGAAGCTAACTCTCCGAGCGCGTCGAAGGCGGAATGACTATCGATCATCGCCGATGCGCTTCTAACGCCGCCTCACACGGTTGCGTTCCTGGAACCTTTAAGGTTCCCACCACCTCCGCCACCGTCTGGGCCCCCAATTCCGACAACGCATTCGGTAAAGCCTCGAGGATTTCCATCGTTGCGCGGGGATGATAGAAGTTCGCCGTCCCCACCTGAATGGCACTCGCGCCGGTTACCAAGAACTCCATGCAGTCATCGATGCTCGCGATGCCGCCAGCGGCCACGATCGGGACCCTGACCCGCTGGGCTACTTGGAAAACAGCCCGCAGGGCGATCGGTTTGATGGCCGGCCCGCTAAGTCCCCCCAAAACGCCACCCAACCGGGGGATACGACGCCGCCAATCGACGGCCATTCCCAAGCAGGTATTGATCAACGTTAAGGCATCCGCGCCTGCATCGGCCGCGGCTTGGGCAACCCCCACAATATCGGTAACATTCGGTGTCAATTTTGCCAAAATGGGAAGACTGGTCCTGTTTCTTACCCCTAAAACGACTCGGGCACACGCCCCCGGGTCCGTACCGAAATCAACTCCACCTGCCACATTTGGACAGGAAATGTTTAGTTCAATCCCCGCTACGCCAGGGTAGCCATCAAGTTGTGCAGCAAGCCGCACAAATTCCTCGTAATTCTTCCCCGCAATACTCACAATTATGGGACAACCGATGGTAACAAGAAATGGCAAATGATCTTCGATGAACTTGTCAATGCCGTCATTATCGAGCCCAATGGAATTCAGGAGCCCGGCCGGTGTCTCCACCGTCCGAGGCGGCGGATTGCCGATCCGGGGATGTTGAGTAATTGTCTTAGGAATAATTGCCCCCAACCGCCGCAGGTCTAATAAACTTTGCATTTCTCGGGCATATCCGAAGGTGCCCGAGGCGACCATCACGGGATTGGGGAGCCGAAGCCGCCCGAGTTGAACTGACAAGTCCACTTCGAAATTCCCGCTCCTTTTGCGATTTAGCAGACGATTCAGTTTCCAGTGTGAATCGCTTCCAGCCTTTTAATTTTCCTGCTTTTTCTCGGCGTATGCCAGGTGAGGTTTACCCGTCGTCTGGCAACCCCTCAAGTCACCAGAATAACTCTTGTTGCGTTTCCAACATTACTGTTTCTTAAGTTTTATTATCGCTGCGGCTCCACCGATCGGGCCCCAAGTTCCCTTAGACACCTTCGTGTATACTCGGAAAATTGACGGACCCTATAAAGAAACTTATGGATGCCCTTGATAAACCCCGCAGCCGTTGCCACGTTCGCATCTTTTCCGTGGGCATCTTAACGTTTTTTGCTTTGATAGCTCTATCCGCCGAGGGGTTAACCTGAGCTGGTAGCCTGTCGATCGATCGGGGCCTCCCCCGGCTCCATACCCGGCGATTTCCGCTCCTGTGATATGCTGAGCTTTCAGCCTGAGCTTCCATTCAAAACTACCGCTTCTAATGACCAGTAGAGGACAAGCCCAGCAATCAAATAGGTCTCCAGGTGTTACCCGGGCGATCCAGAAAACCTCTCAACGAGATACACTCAAAGCTTTAACTGTCTTTTTTCGGCGTCACCTGGCGCCCCGCTAAGTATATTCCGCCTTGCCGAAATCGCCAGGCTCAAACCGCCCCCAGATTAGCCGCTGGTTGAAACGCGGAACTCCACGGGGTCGAACCCAAGAACCGGATTCGCCGTTGATAATTTAGCCCCGATAGCTTTTTGTAGGATGGTAATCCCCTACCCAAATCAGTAATCCCCTTAAAAACGCGTATGCATTCTTGGGAGATACAAAAGCTTTTAACGGACCACTCGCGCTACGTGCACAAGTCGCCTTTTGTCTCCGCGTATAGACCAAAAAACGGCCTACCTGATCCGCCGGTTGTCACATGCAAAGTCTGTCTCCGCGTCCATAACCGAGGAAGGCTTCAGGAGACAAAAGTTCGAGTTTTGTCCCCCGGAGCTCGTGCGGGGGGCTTTAAATTAGGCAGACAAAAGTTCGACTATTATCGGCCGGAGGTTGTGGGGAGGGTCTACCGGCGGGTTGAAAAGAAGCATAAGGCGGGAAAATACCGGTTACATGATCATCGGAGGTAGCCGCGAATCAGACTCCGGTTTTTTACATTCACCCTGGGCTTGCAAAACCAAGGTTTACCGAGGGCCTCACCGCTTCATCGCTTCCGAATAAGGCTACGAAATATTCGAACGAAGGCGGTTAAGCCTTTTGCCCGTCACCAATGTTTGCGCGTGATGCAAGAGCTTCGCGTAAAGGAAAATCGCCGCGGGAAAGAAAATCTGTGCGGCAAGCAGAACCTGCGCGCAAACCGAACTTGGAAATGAAACGAGCTTAACGGCGCGAAGTGGTCACCTCGTGAGCAAGATTCATACTCACGGAATGCCGCGGCGCAATCGGAGCGCAGTAGCCAATCGGGGACCGGCTTCGAAGCCGCCCTCATCACGCGATTAGATCAGACCACCATGGGTCCGGTAAGGCGTGCAGTGATCGGGTTGGTCGAGGTGCCACAGCCGCTCCCATTCGTCTTCAATGAGCCGCAGGTTTTCCGACGTGAAGATCAGTTGTTGGACTCGGCGCGACGGATCCCCGGAATAAGCCGGGATGATACACCCGCAAGCCACGGGAGCCAGAATTCCCACCAAGATGAGCAGCATCACTTTCTTCATTCAACAGACTCCTAGAAACAAGAAACTTTCCGAATAGGCGAATGTAGACCGGCTGCCTGAAAGTTCGACCCGCGTCGTCCGTGGGCAAACCGGTAAACCGTTCAAAGCCCTCGGGCGCAAAACTTGTGCCAACTTCCGGCCGAGGAACTCCCTCGAATCCCGGAGAATCAGTCGGCATTTCTATTTCGGAAAAATTCGCCGAGAATTTCGGAAATTCCCAAAAAATTCAAAATGCCGGCCGACTCAGGGGCGATGATTCTATTCACGAAGCAATCCCATTAGGGATTTCACCCGAAATGTGGGATTAGGCGATGCGAATATCTCGCCGTCCGGCAAAGCTTGCACAAGTCATGTTCGCAGCGGATTGCAAATTATGTTCGCAGCGGATTCCAAATTGGATGCGGCAGGATCGCTCCTAATAGCGAAAGCCCACCGGCTCATCCGTCGGGATAACGAGAATCCGTCGCAAAAAGCGGAAAAACATCCGGACCCAAATGGGGATTTACTCACGGTTTGACAAGATCTGGTAGCGCTCGAGAAGACTCAACGAGGTTTTTGAGGAGACTCAAAGTTATTCAAATATTCCCGAGTATTCACGGCTCCAGGGCCGTCCAGGAGTCTGAGCAATCATGAAAACTTAGGATGCAATCTTGAAAATTTAGAATGAGCCGCACCTCAAAGTTGCGGATAAATCCCTCGGGGATGGACACGATTAAATCCCTCCGGGATGGACATGATGAGATTCGAAAAGTTGGTATGTATCTACCGAACGGAAGAGCTTTTTGCAACACCGAATAAAAAAGTTTTCTGAAGCCTCACTATTATCATCCCCCAAGCAAAGTTTCCTCCACCGGCTCTTTTTTCACCATCTCACAGTGCAAACAAAAATTGCAATGCTTTATTTTTATGCTGAATCATTTGAATCATCATTTGAATCATCGGCGATACATCATCAGCGATACAGATGAGTCACGGTTTGTTACCCATGTGGGGAGATGCCTCGGCAAGTCTATGCGACCAATGACACCGTGAAGTGAGACCGTGAAAAGTACTCGATAAGAAATTCTTGGCCAAATAAGAAATTTTTGGCCAACGATGCTAAATCAAATTAAAAGAAAGGATCTCGCCGCATTCTATGCCGATGCGGCGTAACTGAGCCTGTGTGGTGTCACCGAAAAATCTTATAAAACCTACAGACCTTGGAATAGCTCAAGACTTACGTACATAAATGCGTATACAAATTCGAGCTCGGGTGTCCAAAGCCGCAGAAACGAAAGCTTGCTGCGGAAACACGCGCCCGCACTCCCGACGCAACTTCGGCAGAAAAAGAAGAAACGCCGAAAAACCACAGGGCGATTTCGACGCCAAACCCACCCGGCTCAAGATGCGGTACGAGCCTCAGCGGGCTTAGCCGCCGGCTGGGAGGCCAAATGCCTTTGGAGGCGGCTAATTCGTTCTTCCATGGCTTTACCCGGCTTAAAGCGGACCACAAACCGCTCCGGAACCTCAACAGTGGTCTTAGTTTTCGGATTCCTTGCCCGTCGGGCGGCGCGCCGCTTGACCTCAAAAACGCCGAAATTCCGGAACTCAATACGACCTTCCCGGGCAATGGTCTCCAGAATGGCATCGAAAGTTCGTTGAACAATGGCCCGGGTCTTCAATTGAGTCAACCCAAGTTCTTCCGAGATAGTTCGAACGATGTCTTTCTTGGTCACGCTTCACTCTCCCAAAACCGGAATCTTCCGCCCTCCCCAAACCTGCTCAGCCTCAAAAGATTCGCTCCAACTTTAGGTGCTGCAAAGACTAATGTCAAGCGCAACTTGGCTTCGGAATCCCCAAGACCGCGGGGTCAAGCGCCGGCAAATGCGATAGGTCCCGGCTAATCAATCAGTTCCGCGATCAATTGCCTCCCATCGAAACGTTGGTCATCCCGCTTGCGCCCCTCGTGGGGAGTAAAGCCGCTTGCGATATCGGCAAGAGTGGTGCAGGCAGGAGTAATGAAGTTAAAGGAGGAGCAAGTCAGGAGCAGAATGACCACTACGATGATCAACAAAATATTCATCAATCTATGTTAAAGTTCACATGTATTGTGATAGAAAGTATTTTTCTTAATAGACCAAATGTCTGGTTAAACGCCCGTTTTTGGACTAACCCCGATGAAGCGGATCTGAAGCCGGTGGCTTCACGTGAGGAATTCGTACTCCAATCGTGCTCGCTTCGACTTTTTACGTTTAAACCAGGTTCCGCGGGGGGAGTTCCGTGATTACCGGATCCGAATCTAATTCCATGATCGCGGGATTAAAATCGTCAATCTTGCCAATTCCTCGCTATTGAATCCACCCATCCAATACACGTAGCAACGCACCGCAGCAAAGCTATCTCTCCTTCAGTACCGATAGAGCCGATTTTCGGTGGATTTAGCGACCGGGGCTTAATTCTGCCGACAGATGCGTGATTCATGACCCATCAAATTGCACACACCTTTCGCAATTGCCGAACAGCCTAATCGGCTTATGCCAGGGGTTTCCCCCCGATACACCCTCCCCGTCTACAGACGGCATAATGTATACGGACCACTCCATTTCAAGGGATTGGCGAACCCTCTCCGTCTGCGGAGGGCATACATCCCGCGTGTGCGGGAAATTCTGAAAGAGATGGAACCCTCTCCATGTGCGGAGGGCATACC
>CAKZMM010000055.1 GCA_937128505.1 uncultured Thermogutta sp. | reverse complement strand
CCAATTTTCAAGACGCTATATTTGGGACGTAATTTGCGAATTATCGAGCCCGCACCGTTGGAAGCCGGCTTCCAAGCAGGATGAAAGCCCCGTCTTTAACCCCCAATCCGGCCCCATGGTTCGGCACGGACCCGAAACGGCCTCAAGAATACCGAGGCCTGCGGGTTTGCGCCGACACGCATTTACACGACCAAATCTTCGATCTCGTCACCCGGATCTTGCCCTCCTCCCGCACCGGTGGACCGGGACCACGCCTTGTGGCCGATTTGGGCTGCGGGCAAGGGGCTTTGGCCCAGCGATTGTCGGACCAAGGCTACCGCGTGATCGCCGTCGACATCGAGGAGCACGGGTTTCAGGCAAGCGGGGCTGAATTTTACCCATTGAACCTGGATGACGCCGCCTCGCGCACCACCTTTGCGGACCGATGGGCGAATCAGGTGGATCTCGTGCTAGCCGTGGAAATCATCGAGCACCTTCGATCCCCGTGGAATTTCCTCGCTTTTTGTCACCGGCTTGCCCAGCCGAAAGGCCACCTTATTGTTACCACTCCGAACGTCGCCTCGTGGTGGAGCCGGCTTTGGTTCTTCATCCGGGGGGAGCCGTGGGGATTCGGTCCGGAAAGCTGGTACGACCCGGGTCATATTCACGCCTTTACCCACACAGAACTTTCTCACATGCTGGAGGAATGCGGATTCGAGGTGCAGGCGGTATATCCCGCGGGAAATCTACCGGTGATTTGGGCCTATAACTGGAAGCGATTGCTCGCAAGCCTTTTGATGCTTCCGCTGCGGCCGCTCATGCGCGGCTTTAAAGATGGTTGGGTGCTCTGTTATCATGCCCTAAAACGATAGAAACTGAATCGATAGAAACTGAATCGATGGATAGAAGCCGGCAACCGTGTGGGTAGCACGCTAAAGGCTCCGGCTACGGAAAAACGCAAGAAGCTACGGCAAATCCGGGCGGGAGGAGGGGCTTTTTCAACCGGCTGAGCATGGCTTGCCCCGTTCTCGGCTGCTAAATCGTAGCAAGCGAACGCTGATTCCATTCTTCTTTGAAGTGGTTAATTTGCCTTACTCTTGCTTTGTGTCTTCCTCTTGCTTTGTGCCTTACGTTGCTTTTTTACGCCGCAGGGCGCATATATTTTCGCATATATTTTCCTAGCTTTATTTCGCCCCGCGTTTTTTTATGCCGCGGGCTTTTTTACGCCTTGCGCTTTTTTGCCGCGCGATTTTTTTCCGCCGCGCGGCGCCCCCCGGGGAGCGAAGGCAAACCGGGGAGCCCTTTGGGTAAACTGCTCGTCGTCCGCACCGCGCTAAAGGATTTGACTTTTGGCTCACAAAACGGCGAATGATCCGAAACCAATGAAGACCCAAGTTGCAGCAAGAGCTTCACAAGAATCCGAAGGCTGAAATTCCGCCGCAAGATCGCGCGAAGATAGTGTTCAACTGAGTCCGGTGTACCCACCTATGCGAAAAGAATTCTCGGGCAAGAAGTTTCTGAGCTTAACCCCTTCAAGCAAGCCGAATTGGGCGCGACATTTCGAGCCGATTTTCAAACGTAAGCCTATCTTGGGTAGACGGATTGGCTTTCTGGGGCAGCTTTCGAGCATGTCACGAGCGCAGGCACGAAGTCTCGTAGAACAACACGGTGGCTTCGTCATTCCCACCAGGAAATTTTTGTCTAAGCCCCACCAGATCGATTGGCTCGTCCTTGGCGAGGGAGATTATCCGCTGGGGCCATGCTCGCTTGATGGCAAAGCTTTGCCCCCGGCATTGCGTGGAGCCCTCGCACACCACCAGCTGAGGGTTCTCGCGGAAAGCGACTTCTGGATGGAATTGGGGCTGATGGATCAGGATTCGCAAGCACTCAGGCTGGTTACCCCGGCATTACTTGCCGATCTTGTGGGCGTGGAAGCGTGGCTCATTCGCCGGTGGTACCGAATGGGCTGGATCCGCAGCAAACATACGGTCTACGGATTGCCGTATTTTGCCGGCGAAGACCTTCTCGTAGCTCGGGAGCTTGCACGGCTTGTGCAACAGGGATTGCTGCCCAGCCGGCTGGAATGGCAACTTTCATTTTGGGCACGGAGAATCCCCAATCTGCTCCGGGAACTCGGCAAATACCGATTCGAAATTCATGAGGGGCACCTTCTCCTTCAAACCGAGTTAGGCTTGATGGATCACCGCGGCCAATTGTGGTGGAATTGGTTCGACCAACCGAGTGCGGCGGAAGCACGCGGTCGATCGAAACCTGCCACCGTTTCAAACGGTAAAGAAGCCTTCGCGGAAGAGGAATCCTCGAGCGTCGGCAGCAGAGTGATCCCTGCAAACGAAGCGAGTGCCCCCATGGAAACGCTCTCTGATGGCTCATCTCTGCACACCAGACTTGCTCGTGGGGAACAAGGAACGGAAAACTGCGCAAGGGCGGCAGCCCAAAATGGCACGACTCTATCAGGCTGCGAGGCCACCATTTCGACCGAGCTAGAGAACTGGCATGAAATTCGCGCCGATGTCGGGCCCACGTGCGCCCGAGAATTCGGCTCTTTATCCGCCCGGGAGTATAGAAGGATGGCCGAGACTGCCGAGGAACAGGGTAATTGGGAGTTGGCTGCGGAGGCCTATCGCGCGGCATTGGCAGCGGAAGGACCAAATGCCGAAATATGTTTTCAACTTGCGGAAGCACTTTATCGGGCAGGCGATCTGAGTGCGGCCCGCGAACGCTATTTCGCGGTTCTCGAATTAGATGAAACTTTCCTTGAAGCGAGGATTAATCTCGGCTGCTTGCTGGCGGAAATGGGTGATCGGGCGCTAGCAATCGCTGCCCTTGAAGGCGCTTTGGAGCTTCACCCGCGCTGCCCAGATGCACATTACCACCTCGCAGAAATCTTGGAAGAGCTGGGTCAGCCGGAAAAGGCTAGGCAACACTGGCGAATGTTTCTTACCTCGGCTGCTGAAAGTCCATGGGCCCAAATTGCCCGGGAAAGGCTCGCGAGGCTATCCGGTGAAAAATACCCCAATGCGTAGGGGCGACAAACCCACACTATACTGGTGATATTAGAGTGATTGGCAACACAGTTGCATATCGCATGAACCTCACGCGGCGAAAGTTTGTTTTTCTTTTTTCTCTTAAGACCGAGAGAAATCTTGGCAAAATTAGAAAACATTTAACAGAAGCGTACAAAGCAGTTCCGAAATTAGGGAGGATGCTGCCTTCGTTGTGACGCGTTAACTCAAAAACTACCGCAAGCGTATTCATAACGATCTTTATGATCTTTACGAAATCCAAAGATTGTCAGCCATATAATGATCGGCACGCTCTATATCGCCTAATGTATATTAGAAGCACGAAGTTAGTAAACTACAATACATTAGGTCGCAGTTCACCTACTGCGCCATAATGGACGCCTTGTCGCCTTGCGCGTCGCCTGGCAAAATTTATGGATTACGAGTCGGCGAACTAGCGCCGCTTCCTTTTTGAGCATTGGACGCCTTCAAAGCAACTTAGCGGTTAGGGGTGAAAGATCGTTTTACTCGCGCGGTCGGTGAGCGTTTAAACCGGCGGCAAATCCCAAACGCCTTGAACCGGCATCCCCGTAAAATTTCTCATTAAAATTTGTCGGCGGGTAACGAAAATGTGTCGCCGGTCCACGGCGTGTCGAATCACACGGTCCGATACCGTTTAATTTCGCCGCCAGGGTCCAAAAAACGGCCACCAGGGTCCACAAACAACCATTGATTCCGCTACCGCGGTGCAAAAATACGCAGTTCGTACCAAGGAAACTGTGGAAACTGTGAACTAGCAAAGGCAGACAGCTTGAGGAAGGTGTGGCTAGATTCTTCGGGATCGAGCTGATTGCCCAGACATGATTGCACAGACAATAGAAAACCTTGGAGCTTGGGATGTCGAGAGAATGTGAAATTTGCGGAAAACGGGCAGCAATCGGCAAGACGGTGGCCCAGCGCGGCAAGCCGAAGTATCTGGGTGGAGTGGGCACGAAAATCACGGGCATTTCCCGGCGTCAATTCCGCCCTAATCTTCAACGGGTCCGGGTGACAACCGCTGATGGAACCCACCGCCGCATGCGGGTCTGCGCGCAGTGTATTCGCAGCGGAGCGGTCGCCAAGATGATGCGCACACCGCCGTTCAAGCTACCGCAGCTTGACCCAGCGGAAAAAGCCGCTTTGGAAGCTGCTGGCGCCAAAGCCCAGAAAAAGAAAAAGAAGTAGAAGCATTCCGGCGGATGCTTCGGGCAAAAACCCGGTATGGCTTGATGAAAACAGCCGTTTAGAAGCCATCTCCTTAAGGCCACGGGGTCCAACGGTTGTTCGTTCTGGAACTTGCGATGGGAATATCGGTCGAAGAAGTCCGGAAGGTTGCGATGCTTGCTCGGCTCCTCTTGGATGACGAGGAGTTGCAAGCGATGTCGGAACAGTTGACGAAGATTCTCGATTACATGGAGTTGCTTCGCCGCGTCGAGACTTCGAACGTAGAGCCGCTGGCCCACCCACTCGAATTGGTCAGCGTATTCCGGCCGGATCAATTGGCGGCTAGTCTGCCGCGCGAGCAGGCCCTGGCGTGTGCCCCCCGACATGATGGTCAATGTTATTTGGTGCCGGCGGTTCTTGGAGAGCTTTGAACCGGAATAAGCCTGGAGAAAGCTTTGGCACCAAGTGCCCGATTAGGTTTCTTGGCTTACCGGAAGTTCCGGCTTTCCCGCCACTGAGAACTAATCCGCGGTTTAAGTCAGAATTTCAGCTTCGACTCGTACGCGGTCCGGGGCAAATCTGACGGTGGTCAGTACCGTATTTCCCGGGTAAATTGCGCAACCATATTGGGGCAAGGCGAAGATCGAAAGAAGGTTGAAATCGGTCCAAAAACTCCAAAGACCGAAGGCATGGCACCTCCGATGTCTCGTCTCCTTGAATTGAGCGCCGTAGAACTTGCCGAACTTTTCCGTCAGGGGGAGCTTTCCTCGTCAGAGATCGTCGATTCGTTCCTCGAGCAAGCCCGGCGTTGGGATGGTACCGTCGGAGCCTTTCTTCAGTTAGACGCGGAACAATGCCGGGCACAGGCAGCGGCCGTTGACGAAAAACGACGCCGGGGTGAAAAGCTGGGCCCACTTGCAGGCGTACCGATCGCCATTAAAGACATCTTGTGCACGGCGGGGACTCCCACCACCTGTGCGTCGCGAATGCTCGGGAATTTCGTACCGCCCTACGATGCAACCGTGATTTGTCGGCTCCGGGAAGCAGATGCGGTTCTTTTTGGCAAGACCAATCTCGACGAGTTCGCCATGGGCGGCTCGACGGAAACATCCGCGTTCAAGCTCACGCGAAACCCTTGGGATTTGGACCGGGTGCCGGGCGGCTCCAGTGGCGGGTCGGCTGCCTGTGTGGCGGCACGGATGGTCCCGTTGGCATTGGGCACCGATACGGGCGGCTCGATCCGTCAGCCGGCTGCACTCTGCGGAGTGGCGGGTTTAAAACCAACTTACGGCAGGGTCAGCCGATTCGGTTTGATCGCATACGCAAGCAGTTTAGATCAAATCGGGCCTTTGGCTCGCTGCGTGGAAGACTTGGCGTTAAGCCTCGAGATCATTGCAGGGCATGACCCTCGCGATTCGACCAGTTATCCTGGGGAAGTCCCGCCGTATCGCACGTTGTGCAAGCAACCTCTGGAAAAGTTGCGTATTGGAATTATCCCCGAGCAATTGGAGCAAATCGATCCGGCTATTTCGCAAGCAATTCGAGAAGCGGCCAAAGTGTTTCAAGAGCTTGGTGCCGAGTTTCGCGAGGTGTCTTTACCCCACAGCGAATACGCCGTCGCCTGTTACTACATCATCGCCCCGTCCGAGGCCTCCAGCAATCTTGCGCGATACGACGGGGTCCACTACGGCTATCGCACCGACGAACGCCAAATGGCCGAACGGCTTGCCGAGGAACGCCGGCTGGCGTCAGCCGGGAAGTCGCCGGAAGAACCCGACCCTCCGCTGGTACGGCTATTTCGCCAAACTCGTTCCGAAGGATTTGGCCCGGAGGTCAAGCGCCGCATTATGCTGGGCACCTATGCACTCAGTGCCGGATACTATCAGGCATACTATCTACACGCGGCTCGAGTGCGGCGGTTGATCCGGCAAGACTATGATCAGGCATTCTCGCAGGTTGATGTGCTCCTGGGACCGGTCACACCAACGCCGGCTTTCCGAATTGGGGAGCGGATCCAAGACCCCCTGGCCATGTATCTTTTCGATTTATTCACCGTGGGGGCAAACTTAGCGGGGATTTGTGGCTTGGCTTTACCGTGCGGATTCACAGCCGATGGTTTGCCCATCGGGCTACAGTTACAAGGCCCGCCGTTTTCGGAGCCCCGGCTGCTTCAATTAGGATATTGGTACCAACAACGGACCGACTGGCATCGACGCGTTCCGCCCCGGCTACGTTCGGAAAGTTCGCCGGCGGGAGTGAGTTCAAATCGATAGGCGGGCCAGCAAACCCGCGATAGCCGTTTGCGATCATCGCGCTCAATTAAATCGATTGACGTGAAGGCATTTCGTATGAGCGAGTTGAATGCCGTAGGAATGAGTGATGCCGTATGGGTGAGGTGATATCGAGCGGCTGTAGTTCACCGGCTATTGGCACGGCGTCCTTGCATTTTTTATTACGTTTTTATTACGTAATGAGCGTGAGCGGTTTGGTGTCGCATTGCCGGAGCTACTCCTACGGCATTTTTTCCTCTAGCCGATCGGCTTCGATGATATGGGGTATGATGGGCGTTTCGACTGATTTCACGCGGATTTTTGCGAGAAATCCGGGTTTTTCGATGGGTCAATCCGCGGATTTCCGCCTTTTAAAGGTGGCCCGGAAATCTTAAAGTGGGCAAGCCAGCGTGGGAGAGATATCCGTGAACCAGCCCTACGAAATCGTCATTGGGTTGGAAGTGCATGTTCAGCTCCTTACAGAGAGCAAGCTCTTTTGCGGTTGCAGCACGAAGTTTGGTGCCCCACCGAATACCCAAACTTGTCCGGTCTGTATTGGAATGCCGGGTGTGCTTCCGGTCATGAACCGGAAGGCCTTCGAGCTCGCGCTCAAAACCGCGTTGGCTTTGAACTGCGAGATTGCCCGGTTTACCAAGTGGGATCGAAAGAACTATTACTATCCCGATCTTCCCAAAGGTTATCAGATCAGCCAGTATGACCTCCCTTTGAGTCGGAACGGTTATCTCGAAATCCGGGATCCTTCAACCGGCTCATGCCGGCGGGTAAGGATCATTAGGGTTCACCTTGAGGAAGACGCCGGCAAGAGCATGCATGATGAAGTCGCCGGCAAAGCCGACAGTCGCATCGATTTGAATCGTGCCGGTACGCCGCTCCTGGAAATCGTGACGCGGCCCGACATTCGCAGTCCCGCAGAAGCCAAGCTGTTTTTGACCGAGCTGAAGCTTTTGCTCAATTACCTCGAGGTATCCGACTGCAACATGCAGGAAGGTAGCCTCCGGGTGGATGCCAATATCAATCTTCATGTGACCACCCCGGAGGGGGTAGTTCCGACACCGATCGTTGAAGTGAAGAACATGAATAGCTTCCGGGCTGTGGAGCGGGCGTTAAGTTACGAAGCCGCACGCCAATACGCCGAATTCCTGGAAACGGGAAAACGTCTCGGCGAGGTGCCCAAACAAACTCGGGGTTGGGACGAAGATGCGCAGATTACCCGGGAACAGCGCACCAAAGAAGAATCCAGCGATTACCGTTACTTTCCCGACCCGGATCTTGTGCCGGTAATCACGTCGGAAGCAGAACTCCAGGCCATACGCACAAGCGTGGGGGAATTGCCCGCCGCCCTGCGAAGCCGGCTGGAATCCACCTGGGGAATCACGGCGTATGATAGCGAGGTGCTGGTCCATCAGGGACGAGCGTTCGTCGACTATTTCGAACAATTGGCCCGAGTATGCGGTGACGGGAAATTAGCCGCCAATTGGATGCAGCAGGATATTGCCCGCGTGCTGAACGACCAAGAAATTACCATCGAGCAATTCCGCCTTTCGGCGGATCAATTGGGGGAGCTTCTTCGCATGATTCCTGAGCGGCGGCTGGACACGCGGAGGGCCCGGGAAGTTTTCAACAAAATGCTCGAGACCCGTCAGACAACCGCGGAGCTTGTGGCCCAAATGGGCTCCGTTGAGCTCGACGACCGTCAGATCGAGGACATTTGCCGCCGACTTCTGGCCGAAAATCCGAAAACGGTCTCCGACATCAAGTCCGGCAAAATCAAAGCCGTCGGCGGCTTGGTGGGCCAAGCAAAAAAGATCAATCCGAACGTGGATCCGGCCCGAGTGCGCGAGTTGTGCCTGCGGTTGATTGAGGAGATGGACTAAACGGATCGGCCCTATTTTACCCCAAGGACATTAACCTTCAGAGCCGTCCTCCACTACCGCTCTTGATTCGGGTTAACCCACGGATAAGACCGCCGTGGACCGCTTCAAGAGAAAGCGGTTTTTCTCAACCTGTTGCGATTTCCAAGTCGGGGCCAGTTGTGCTTTAGACGCCGGAGCGAACGAAAACCGCAATGGGCTCCCATTTCGCGCGGAAACAGGTTCATCGTTGCGGTCCTTCGCTGCGGCGATTAGTTGAGCTCCCATTTTGCGCGAAAACACGATTAGCTTTTTTGCCTTGCGACTTGGCTTCTTAGCGCTGGTGGCCGAAAGGGCTTTGCCGTTCGTTTCAATCGGAGCAACTGAAGCCCGGCAAGACCCGCTCCCCGGTTGCGCTTCAGGCCGAAAATGCGTAACATTTATTTGCGGTTGTGCAGAGGAGGACTTACCGGCTGTTGACGGCTTCAGGGTAAATCGAAACAAGTCTTTCCGAAGGCTTTGGGCGGAGCTGAAAATGGGCGAGGCATTTGAGATCGCGAACCTGATCACCGTAACGACCGATTTCGGAGCCAGTAGCCCCTACGTGGCGGCAATGAAAGGGGTGATCCTGTCGCTGAATCCCACGGTGGGCATTATCGATATTTCGCACACCATCGCGCCGCAATCCGTTCGGCAAGGGGCCATCGTGCTTGCGGATGTGACGCCCTATTTCCCGGCCGGCACCCTCCATATAGCGGTGGTGGATCCCGGCGTCGGAACCGATCGCGCTTTAGTGTATGCGGAAATTGGGAGGCAACGGTATCTTGCCCCGGACAACGGTCTGCTTAGTCTTTTGGCTAGGCAACACACCGTGCATCGTTTAGTGCGCCTGGAAGATTCGCGGTACTGGTTGCCGCGGATCTCACGAACTTTTCACGGCCGAGACATCCTGGCTCCTGTCGCTGCGTTTCTGGCGAAAGGACTTAATCCGGAATTGTTAGGTCCGCCCCACCCGGAGTTAACGAGCTTGAATTGGCCCGCACCAGAACTCCATCAAAAGCAGATCAGAGGCGAATTAATCGCCTGGGATGATTTCGGCAATCTAATTACCAATATCACTCAAAGCGTGCTTCAGGATGCCGCGGGTCCCGACCCCACACGCGCTTCGCTAAAAGTGCAGCTCGGTAACTGCGAAATTGCAGGTTTGGTTCGGACTTATGGGGAGAGGAACCCGGGAGAGGTAGTTGCCCTGATCAATTCATCGGATCGTCTGGAGATCGCCGTCGTTCAGGGCAACGCGAAAGATACGCTCCGAGCACAGATCGGCGCCCCGGTCACCGTTACGATATCGAAGTGATCAAGCGACGGAAACGCACCGGCCCTCCATGTGGGAGCCCCATGAAGCTTCCGAATTTTTGATCGCCGGAATCGCTTTCGTTTGCCGAAAAATTCGACCGCCTTCGCGACCGACACTCATCTTAGTTTGGGAGAGCCAAAAGTCTTACTTTAGAGTGGCAAAAATCTTACTTTGTGAGCTGGCACAAGCCTTGCTACGCGAGCTGCATGAATCTTGCTTTGCGAGCGGCCAAAATCTTCTTTTGCGAAGTGCAAAAACTTTGCTCTACCAGCGGCAAGAACCCTGCTCAATAAAAAACACGGCTCCAAGCTTTTCGCTCGGAGCCGTGGGTTACATCGTCGTTTAAGTTCCCTAGCCCTACGGCTGTCTACGGCACAACCGCGTCAAGCGGACAACCCCTCATTGGGCTGATTCCGACTTTTCCTTCTTTCGCTCGAAGCCTTTTCCGAATGCTTCCTCGCCGAAAAGCATAGCCAAGCGGCCGGCTTCATCGGCGGCAGTGACCTTGCCCCTGCACCCGCCGCAGCAGAAATTGACGTTCACACCCCAAAACTTCACCTGTTGCTCAGGATTAATCGGTCGACCGGTGAGAGGACAACCTTTCTGAACAAACTGACCGGTGAACACAAGCTGTAAGTTGGCCTTTGCGGCATACTTTGCCGGATCCTTCTTAAAGGTATCGACACACTCCGCACAGCAGAAATAAACCTTCGCCCCTTTCACCTCGAGCCACACCGAGCGATCCACCGTCTCGCCCATCACGGGGCAACGGATCTTCTTTGCTTTCTCCTGACCTTCTGCCTGGGCCGAATCGTCAAGGCTAGCTAGACGAACAATCCCTTCCGATTCGGAAGCAGCCGTTGCCGCCGCGGTCGGGCAATGGCAACCCGAAGGACACTCGGTCTGCGAAGAGCAGGCTGAGCCGGCTACCGGACACACCTTCCCATCGCCTGCCGTAGCCCCGGTTACCGGGCAAACGGAACCCCCATTCCCGCAAGCGGGCGACGCAGCACCTCCATTTCCGCAAGCTGAATCCTTAGCACACTCCGTGGCAGAAGAGGCGGAGCCGCCATTTCCCTCGCTCGCACAACCCGAGGACTTGGCACACGCTGATCCGCCAGGAACGTTTCCCGCCGCACCGTCTCCATTTCCCGTCCCACAGGCGGATACCTCCGAGCAGGAGCTTACCGCGGTCAGCGCGACCGGAATCGCCGTAGTGTCACAGCTTTTTGCGACAGAAGCTCCGCAGCTTTTTGCTTCCGAACAACCACTGCCGCTGCCGTTGCCGCACCCATTGCCGTTGCCGGATGCCGCATCGGCTAAGGCCACCGCAGCAGTTGCGGCACTAGCACCACACGGTTTGGTACAACTCTGAGCGCAGCCACCTTCCCCTGATGTGCTGGTCAACACCACCGGCGTAGCCGACGAATCCTGCTGTTTCGAGGGGCAGCAGGATTTCGACTTACCAGCCGACGTCAATACCGCCGGTACCGCGTTCTCCGTCGAAGATGAACAAGCTTTCTCGCCGCATGAGCCACCGAAAAAGGCCATGATTGGACAGGAGGCCTTTTCCGGATTCCCGGCCGTCTCCGGAGTGCTCGAAAAGACGAATGAACCGGCCAAAAGCCCTACGCCGATCAACCCGAGCAAAGCTAGCGACTTGGACATCGTGCTCTCCTTTGTTCCTCCCTTGTTTCTGCCTCTTGTTTAGACAAATTCCACAACTAATTCTGTCGAAATTATCCTTTACCGGCGGCCCAAGTCAAGCCTGATTTGAAAGAAGCATCATGGAATTCCGGCAAAAATCCGGAAAATGAAAAGCTACCAGCTAAACAATGATCGGGGATTTCGACCGGGTATTTCGACTCTGCCCAACCCGCTGAGGCGGGAAAGGAGTTGACGAGCGATTATTTACGGCATTTACAGCTCAAACCGCGCCGCACTAAACCTTCACAGGATCACGCTCCCACAGCGTACTCAGCGTCCTTCTTACGAGCCGCGTTCAACCGCCGAAACCGCCGGCGGTGGGCTTGGCGTCACCGTCCCTTCTTCCGGAAGCTTCTTAAGAATACTGAATAGCTGACTATCGGTGCTGAGGATGAGCCGCGTGTTCGGTCCGACGGCCTTCTTGTAAAGATCCAGTAACCGGAGAAAATCGTAGAAATCGCCCATCTCGTGGATTGCCGTTGCATACATTTGGATGACTTCTGCTTCCACCTCGCCCCGAATGCGGTTCGCATCCCGCTTGGCCTGACCCAAAATCGTTTCGATCTCGTATTGGGTGCGGTTGAGTATCTCCTGCTTTCGGCGTTGGCCTTCGTTGGTGTAACTAGCCGCCACCGACTCCATGAAGGCGATGAGCCGCTTGAAAGCTTCCTCGCGGACCACATCCACAAAGTCGATCCGTGCTATGCCCACATCCACCAGCTCGATTCCACGGCCAGATTTTTCGTCTCCCGCCGTTTGACGCAGGGCAAGCTGAACGGCCTGCTTCACCTGCTCGACCAGCTTCTCTCGACCCAGGCGCACCTCCTCCTGAGCTCCGGGCTGTAGCGGCGTGGATGGCGTAAGGGGAGCCGCGGCCCCCTGTTCAGCGGGCAACGCATTCCCCTCACTCACAGGAAGCAGCAGTACATCCGGTTGAATTTCCACCTGGAGGGAATAGGTCAGTTTGCGGTTCGAGCTGCGGACGGCTTCCGCCAAAATATTCGCCGTCAACACATCCCGGATTTCACTGCGGACAAAATCCTTCACGCGATTTTCGGCATTCTCCACCGTCCTGAGCTCCTGAATGAATCGCACCGGATCGCTGATCCGCCAAATCGCCCACGGCGTTACCTCGATTTTCTTCCCATCCGCGGTCGGAACATCGACCAGGATTTCCCGGCCTTGCCCCAACCAAAACTGATAAGTCTTTGGCAACCGCCTTACTTCTTGAATGAACGGGATTTTAGCCCGCAGCCCCGGCTCCCTGTAGTTGGCCACCGGTTCCCCGAATTGGAGAACCACCACCAATTCGCGCTCGTCCACGGTAAATAGGACGTTGCTCAGGACAATCCACGCGACAATCACGACAATAGCCGCGGCAACAGCAGTTCCGGTGAGTGTTTTCATGGTCGTGTTTCCGAAGGGATTTCTAAAAGAGGGAGTACGCTATTCTGCAATTGGCTGTCGAAAACAACCTGGCTTTTCACCCGAGTCAAAACTTCCTCCATGGTTTCCAGATAAAGTCGGCGACGCGTCTCCGACGGTGCCTTTTGATACTCACGAAATTGGGCCATCAGCGCGGCGATTTCTCCGGCGGCCTCCGCCCGACGCCGCTGCGCGTAACCTTCCGCTTCGCGCCGAAGTTTATCGGCCTCGGCCAGTGCGATGGGAAGCCGCTGATTGCGTTCCTTTTTCGCTTCGTTCTCCAATTGATCACGACGTTGCAGCGACGCATTGACCTGCTCGAAAGCCGGCCGAACCCGCTCCGGTGGCCGCACTCGCTGCATTTGAAGCCCCCGAATTTGAACGCCACAATCGTATTTATCGAGGATGGCTTGCGTGGCGGCCCGTGCATATTCGGCGATTTCCGTCCGCTTTTCCGTAAGCACTTCGTCGATCGAATAATCCCCCACCAATCGATTCATCACGCTTTCCGCCACGGTGCGGATCACCCGCTCGGCATACCGCGCGTCCTGCGGGTCGTGGAAACGAAACAAGAATTTCTCCGGCTGCTCGACCTTCCATTGAATCGTCCATTCGACGGAGGCCGCGTTCAGATCCCCGGTGAGCATCAACGTGCTTTCTTCGGCAACTAAGTCGTTGAGCCGATCGACGGTGCCGAAAGGAAGCCGCATGCTGTTTTCTTCGACACTTACCTTCCACACCTCGTCGACAAGCGGGATCTTGAATCGCAACCCCGGCTCCACGATCGGCGGCCTATATCGGCCGAATCGCAAAACCACCGCACGTTCGTGGGCATCCACCACGTAGAAACCATCCAAAATCAGATAGACGGCAAAAAGGACGATAACCCCCAAGGCAATCCACGGAACAAGCGCGCTCCAGGGCACCTGCTGCATTTCGAAACTAGGGGGATTACGTCGAAACCCTCTGCCCTTCGACATGGCTAAGCCTTCCCTCGAAAAAAGCCTTCCCAAAAAATCGGCGAAGTCTTCCCGACCAAACTCTCATGCCGGAAAAACCAAATTCTAAGCTACAACAGTCGAAACTTGCGCGACTTATAGCCGACACCGAAACCCGGCGATCTACCGATAGCCGGTGACTTTTACCCTTTAACTTTCCTATGCCAATATAGGTTAAAATCCCCTCAACCAATCTCTCCGAAATGCCCCCAACGAATATGGCTTATACCGGCTTCATATCCACGGCTGCGTACGAGGCGATACGGCGGAGCTCAAAATACGATGCAGCGTAGCTCAAAAAATCCCGAAATACATCGCCGGCCCCGGCAACCCAATCGCTGTGAAAGCTGAAAAGAGATCGAGCTTCTCACAATCAACCACTTATCATGACTATCAGAAACATTCGGTACTCCGCCACCTACCCGCGCTGCTTCCTGGCCGTTGACAACGTGCAGCTTTCTCGGAACTGACAAGGAGTCAAGCTAGAGTAATCCCCCTTTTGACAAAGAAGCCGGCAAACGCATTCCTAACGAGGTGGAACTGATTTCGCCTTCGTGATTCAACCGAGTGCTTTAGCCGCCGGAAGAATGACAATTAAATAGCGGAACGATTTAAATAGCGGAACGATGAACCCAAGGTGATGAAACCATAAATCCAATACGATTAAATCCCAAAATATCATAAATCCCAAAATATCAGACCCCCGGCCATCACAAAACCGTCAAGCTCGGCAAAACCGGACTCCTCCGACGCCGATTCACGATATTGCGCACCAATCTTTGGCACAAGCCATCCACATACGGTCGAATACTCAGCTCCTCCAAGCAGCTTCTTGTCTTTCCCAAATCGCCGAGCACCCGAATCTGAATATTGATGGGCAATTCTCCGAGGAAAGGAACATCCAACTCCTGGGCACGCTGCCGGGCTCCGCCGGAGCTGAAGATCTCGTGTCGGGTCTGACAATTCGGGCACACAAAATGGCTCATATTCTCCACCATCCCCAGCACGTCGATATTGACCCGACGAAACATGGTCACCGCCTTGGTGGCATCCAGCAGAGCCACATCCTGCGGCGTGCATACGACCACAGCACCGGTGACCGGCACCAACTGCGAGAGGGAGATCGCTACATCACCCGTGCCGGGGGGCATGTCGACGATCAAGTAGTCCAGTTCGCCCCAATCGGTATCCCGCAGAAATTGGGTGAGCGCGTTGTGCAGCATGGGCCCACGCCAAATCACGGCTTCACCCGCAGGAACGAGGAATCCCATCGACATCACCGTGATGCCGTCCACCACGACCGGTTGAATCCGCCCGCTCCGGAGCACCGGCTCCCCTTCCGAGCCGATGAGATGCGGAATGCTCGGTCCGAAAACATCGGCATCCATCAGCCCAACTTTGGAACCAAAAGCCGATAGTCCGTACGCCATTAATGCCGCTACCGTGCTTTTTCCCACCCCTCCCTTACCGGAGCCGACCGCGATCACGGCTTTGGCCGGCACGCCAACAACGCCCAGCTTTTCCGCCGGTCGCTCGTGCGGAACGACCTGCACTTCCACCTGCTGCAATTGGGGCAACCTACTGCGCACAAAGTCCGCCAATTCGCTGCGGATCGAATCCCAAAGCGCTGCCGAAAAACTGGTAAGACCCACGGTGAGATTCAATCGGTCACCATCCAATTCCACATCTTTGAGCTGACCGAGACTCACGAGGCTTCGCCCGGTCTCCGGATCGGGGAACTCGTGCAGTATTTTCTCAATCGCTGCCCGCGTTAACTCCGGGGTAGACATTCGAACCGATCTCCGAGTACCACCTTAAAAAACTCCGTGGGTCGGTCCGACTCCACGGTCTGGACTCCTTTGCTGATTTCCGCTCCGCTGGTTTCTGCTTTGCTGATCACCGCTTCGGGATCACCGCTAGTGGATTTACGGATGTGCCTTGCCGATATCAACTGCCGCTTGTCGATTTTCGCTTGAGGATTTTCGCTTGGTGATTCCTACTCGGCGATATCCACCGCGATGATTCCCACTCGCTAACTTTCCCCTCGGCTCTAAAATCGTTTCGTCAGGTCGGTTTTCGGATCGTTCCCGGGCACGCACGAGGCCGCCAGGCACAAGGCTTGAGGGGGAAGCGCTCTACCCTCTTGAGCATCATTCCGCCACACCAAAGCACGAGCTAAGCCTTTGCGGCTCTGCTTAGCCCAAATCCACGGGCGTTGATCCCCAAGGAAGCTCAATCGATCGGTAGTCTCCCGGGCCTGCGCCGACAGCCGCCAACTGCCGAAAATGGCGACGTATGAACACAGCCAACTCTTTGACCTTACAAGGAGTATCCACGAACTGCGCGGCGCCCGCCATCCTCAGCAACCGTTCTCTTCCTCTCAAACGCCCTACTCCTTTAACACGCCCTGCCGCCACAACCGCCGTGCCCACCCAAGAACCCAAACGTTCAATCAACTCCACTAGGCGAAGCCAATCCCCCCAGTGACGCCAATCAAGCTCCCACACAACGAAGCTCGCCGGATATCGGAGGATAGTTTTGGCGACCGCGGGCAAATCGCCGCAAAAAACGGTTTCAATCTTCGCCGGCTTAAAACTCGTATCCCGACACAGTAAAGCAATCCAAGTTTCGCTGCGGCAACAAAGGATTAAGCGACCTTGAGGCCAACCCGTTCCCGAATCGCCAAGGTAAAAACTCAGTTCAGGCCACTCTAAGACCACGCCTATTCCATCCCGCGACCAATGGCACCGACCTTCGCGGAGCGCTTGCATCCGTTCAACTGCTCCCACAGCTCGCCGCGACTCCTATCTCCCTGCGACATCACTTGCGGGGCACACGAGGAAAAAATCGTTTTCAAACCTTCTTGGCTGATCCCCGTACCGATTTCAAAATCGTCCGAATGTCGATTTCAAAACTCTAGCACCAACAGATGACTTCCCCACGGTACTACCACGGTACTACCGCGGCAAAATAAAGCCGCTCTGGAAGTATTCCGAAACCGGGAGCAAATGCTCCAACCCCAGCAACCCAATTGACGCCTACACCGCAACGCGTCTTACTCAATCCTAGCTGAGATGCTCCGGCCGACAAGTCCCCACGATTTACCTATAAACCAATTCCCTCTATAGGAAATCCTCTTCACCGAAAACCGGACTCGGGAACACCGGTCGAAAATCGCCCTCGCTAGCGCCGGTGTACACCTGGGAAAAAATGCTTATCTCACCGCGGGATAATTCGGGGCAAGCTACCATCGGTATTGATGCCCAAGCCTTTTGGGGCCGGAACACTCAGACCCGGGCATCAACCCTGCGTACCGCCGGAGTCCTGACGATCCGCCTTTTCCCGCATCTGGGCCCAAAGCCGGAGCAATCTTGGGCGACTAATCCCGAGAAGCCGTGCCGCTTTCGCCTTATTGGCCTTCGCGACCTTCATCGCCCGGCGGATCAACTCTTCTTGAACTCGATTCAGAAAATCATCCAGGGAGATTTTTTCTTCGCTGGGCCGCGGATATCTTGCCGCACGTAATGCGTACCGAATTCGCTCCGGAAGGTGTTCGCAACCAATAAGTGGCCCTGGCGACGATTGAAACATTCCAATGACCGCTGTTTGCAGCTCTTCCACGTTGCCCGGCCACCAATAAGCCGTCAGGGCGTCCAAACACTCGGCCGTGAAGCCGGCTAATTGCTTGTCTGCTTCGCGGTTCAACTCCTCAAGAAAATACTGACTTAATACGGGGATATCTTCCCGGCGCTCAGCCAGCGGCGGTAACTCGATGACCAAGGTGCTCAACAGCTCGGCCAAAAGTGGGTCGCATTGTCTCTCCTGAGCAAGAGTTCGAAGAGGATGCGAAGCAGTCCCGATGATCCGAACCGGATTGTTACGCTCCTTCAACAATTCACCTAATCGGTGCTGCAACTCCCGGCTCAATTGATCCACTTCGAGGAGCACCACGGTCCCCAGCGGTAATTCTTCCGGACCCGGGCGAAAGGGCAAGCTTGCCTGAACCGTCGAGACAATCAACTCTCCATCCAATAGATCACAAGCCAAGGTGATCACAGCCTTCGCCGGGCCGTCAGGACTGTTGTAATGAATTGCTTGAGCGACGCGGCGGCGTCCGCTTCCCCGCGGCCCGACCACCAACACATCCGCCCCACACGACGCTGCTGCCAAAATTTGCCGCCGCACCCGTTCGATCGCCGCACTGACTCCAATCAGCGGTTCGAGCCGAAGCCGCTGCCCCATTCGGAGGTATGCTTCTCCCAAAAGTCGGTGGACCTCCTCGGCCTCTGTTTCCGCAATATCAACCGGGCTTGGTGCCGGCTCGGTTGGCTTCGGATCGATGACCCCCACAATTCCGAGCAGCTCCCCCGAGGCGTCCGTCAGGCGGAAAAACCGTACGAGATGCCTCCGAAGCTGTCCTTCTGCATCAACACGAAAACACCACCCTTCCGCTTTGGTACCGGCAAAGACCTCTGGCGAAGGACAAAGGCAGCTTGCCGCACGGCGCCCCGGCGGCGCCGATTCATCCACTGCTTCCTCTATCCCAAAGAGGCATTCTTCGCCCAGAATCGCTTCCAACGATACCCCCAGAAATTCGGCGCACGCAGCGTTGCAAAACACAATGCGACGCTGGCTATCCACCATGTATACACATTGTTCGGCCTTCTGGAGCCATCGTCCCAGGGGTCCGACCGACGATCGATCCCGGGCCATCGAGCAGCTCGTCCGATCAGAAAATCGGTATCACAACGCGGTTACCAACCACGAATCGGTAGCACCAGTTTCTCAAAAAAATCCTACCGCCCGCCGGGCCGCTAGCTTTGCGCGTCGGAAGCGATTGATGCTATGTCGGCCAATCACCTTCCTGGGTGAATTCGGTGACTTTTTTGGTCACCCGCTCCGCTTCAGAACTACGCGCTTCCGCACTAGATCGGAATGCGATCTCTGCCCCCAGCTACTCCAAACTTCCTGCCGCATGATTTTCCCTGAAGTTTTCCACATTCGATAGCGTGTTTTCCACGCCCAGCAAGTGCTTCGTAACGAGCCTCATTGCACTCGAGTCAGCACCCAACGATGCTTCCGCCCTTGCTCCGCCACCGACAGGCGGACTAGCGGCCACCGCCCGATCAAACCACGGTTGCCACCATAAACCGATCGCAACGACGAGCATGCTCGCTATCAACGCCGCCAACAAAGGTCCGGGCTGCCGGCTGAGACCAACGGGGCTTCGCATTTCGCCGAAAAACATCGTGCCAATCACCCGCAGATAATACGCCGCCCCGATCGCCGCATTGATCGCCCCCACGAGCGCTAAAAGCACAAACCACCCAAAGATATCCGCTTCAGCGGGAGGCACGCTCAGGGCACTGGCAAAGACGGCCAATTTCCCCCAGAATCCCGCCAGAGGGGGAACCCCCGTTAGGCTGAAAAGACAGATGGCCAAAGACCACGCCAAAACCCGGGAGCCGGGTTGCTCGCTCCAGGCCAAGCCGCCGAGTTCCTCGATCCGGTTCACCTCCCCGTTTGCCCCTCTCAACGACACCAGGGCCGCGAACACCCCCAAGGTCGCCAACAGATAAACCAGCAAATAAAAGCCGGTGCTGGCTACTCCATTCCACACCGCAGCCGCCGATTCCGGGTCGATCGTCCCCACGGGCCGAATCGCGGCAAAAGCACTCAGCCCCATCAGCATGTAGCCTGAATGAGCGATTGAAGAATAAGCCAAAAGTCGCCGCAAATGATTTTGCCACAAAGCCGCCACATTACCCACAGTCATGGAGATCAAGGCCAATAACATCAGCAGTTGCCAAGGCTGCTGAAAAACCGTGGGCCAGACGATGCAAAACACTCGCACCAACACGGCTAAACCCGCTAATTTCGGCAAGACCGAGAGCACCGCCGCATTCAAATACGATGTCCCCTGGTACACATCCGGAGCATAGAAGTGAAACGGGGCGGCTGCAATCTTAAATGCCAAGGCCGCTCCAATCAGCACCAACGCCACCACGGCTACCGGCACCCATGCCGACGGATCCTGCGGACTAATCGGGCTCAACCTCGCCGCCACGCTGCCCAGATCGGTCGTCCCGGCCATGCCGTACAGAAACGAAAGACCATAAAGAAACAGTGCCGATGCCAGGACACTCAGGAAAAAATACTTCAGCGTGGCCTCGTAATTCGTGCGGTCCCGTCGCCCCAAAAATAGCAAGATGTACGTCGGGATCGACACCAGCTCCAACCCGAGGAATAAGGTCACCATGTCCTTCGCCGCACAGGCGACCATCGCCCCGGCTTGGGCAAAAAGCAAACATCCCAGGTATTCCGCGGTGGGCCCCTGCGGCAGCGGTTCCCACGCTGTCAGGACCAGTAATATCCCCGCAATGATCGCCAAGCTCCGCAAATACTGGGATAACGTATCGCTCACAAGCTCTCTTTGAGCCAAATGCGAAACCTGCTCCGGCTCAAGGGGTAAAACTCCTAAAGCCAAGATCAACGCCCCCAGTGCCAACCATCGCCAAAGGGTTGGTCGACTGACCCAACCGCTGGCCACGAAAATTCCGGTCCCCACCAACAGCAGGATCAATTCTGGAATGAATAGCAAGAGGGTCTCTAACGACATGCTGTCCCTTCTCTTTTAGCCAGCACTCGTTTGATGCAGCTCCCTGTAGGCGTACTACTTGCCGCAGGCTGATTCAGCAAGCAAGGAAAAAAGCCCGATGCCTGTTCTTCCTTCGCCCCTCTGCCCCGATTTTCCCCCGTTTCCTCCGGCACAGCCTCTCCGCCCCCCCACCGTCCGCAGGCCGAAGCCGAAACCAAAACCTCAGGCTGCTTGCGCTGTTCAGCCCGGGGCACAGCGGCAACCACCACGGGCGAATCCTCCCCAGGCGTCGGTAGCCGGGCTGCAAGGGCCCGAACCGCCGGCTGCGCTAACTTCTGTAACGTCGGAGACATACGGTCCAAGAAATATTTCGGATAAACGCCGATCACCACCACCAAAACGCCGATCGGCGCCAGCGCAAGGATCTCCCGCCATTCCAAGTCATGCGGCAAGCCTTCTCCGGCCGCATGGCCTCCTTCGGCAGATGCGACCCGTTGATGCCCCATATTCGCCGCCCCTCCCTGCACACCCGACCCATGCGGTTGATGGGAGGCCGGTTCGTCCAAGGGACCGAAAACCACCCGCTCCACCATCCACAACATGTACCAAGCCCCGAGGACCACCCCCGCCACCGAGACGATGGCCAAACACCGGAGCAGTCCCACCCATTCCAAAGGGCACTGCCACTCGCCCCAAGCACGCTGGAAAATTCCCTGGAGCACCAAAAACTCGCCCGCAAACCCATTGAGACCGGGCAAACCGATACTCGATAAAACCATCAACACCATGAAAAAAGCCCACCACGGCATCCGCCGCGCTAAGCCGCGATAATCGTCAATTTGCCGGGTGTGGTACCGCGCATAGAGCATTCCCACCAGGGCGAAAAGTGCCCCGGTCGAAAGCCCATGGTTGACCATTTGCAGCACCCCGCCTTCCCAACCGAGCCGATTCAGCGCAAAAACCCCCAGCATGCAGAAGCCCAAGTGGCCCACACTCGAGTAAGCAATTAAGCGTTTAATATCCCGCTGCGCCAGGGCCACCAACGAGCCGTAAATGATCCCCGCCACCGACAGGGCCAAAAGCCACGGCATGGCCTCAACGGTCGCCCGAGGAACCATCGGAAGACAAAACCGCACGAAACCATAGCTACCCACTTTCAGCAGAATTCCCGCCAAAAGAACGCTCCCGGCCGTCGGAGCCTCCACATGGGCCAAAGGAAGCCACGTATGCAGCGGGACTAAAGGCACCTTAATCGCGAACCCCGCGAATAGCCCCAAAAAGATCACCAGTTGGGTCAGCGGCTCCATGGGCTGCGCTGCAAGGCTTGCGGTCAACTCCGGAATCGAGAAGGTCCATTTGCCCGTTTGAATAAAATGCCATATGGTTATCGCCAAAAGCGAAAGAAACGTTAGCACGCTTCCCACCAGCGTGAACAAGAAAAATTTGATCGCCGCATAGCGACGCGCTTCGCTTCCCCAAATACCGATCAAAAAGAAAAGGGGAATCAGCGTTAATTCGAAAAACACGTAAAAAAGAATAATATCCCGCGCCGCAAAGACCCCCAGCATCCCGGTCTCAAGCAGGAGAAGAAGGCCGTAAAACGTCGGCGCTCCATACGTTATTTCCTTCCAACTCACCAACACTGAAACGACGACCAGTAACGCCGTAAGCGCAAACAACCATAAGCTCAAACCATCCAGCCCTAGGCTGAACCGAATATCCACCCGATCGCTCGTCCAGCCAAGCCAACCTAAATCGTCAAGCACGGCATATTGATCGGCCCCGGGCCGGCTCGACAATACCTGCGGATCCGGAAAACCCCAAACCAAAATCGCCACGATCCCCAGCACGATCACACTGCTCAGAAGCGCGATGGAGCGGGCCGCCAAGCGGCTTCCCCAGCACAAAAACGCCCCGAACAACGGAATCGTTAGGCTCGCCAGCAGCAATATTTCCATAGCCGCCGCCTATGTCCTCAGGCTAGGTTTACAAATGCGCCACAAATTCGTTCCCGAGGATAGATTCGCTTCCGAGGATAGATAGGATGCGTACTGTCCTGGATACGTAATCTCCGATTGCCCTACACCCGGTTGCCTCATCCCCATAATTACCGCTGCACTACCCGGAATTACCGTCGCACTACCCGGGGAATCACTGATCGAACCTTTGTTCGCCCTCTCCCCTCGTCACGGCCGCCATCCTCGGCTTCACCGCACCCGGGGAACCCTCAATCAAACGTTTGCTTGCCCTCTCCGCCACTGACTCGATCCATCCCTTATCATCCCTCCATAACGCCGACAAACACCGCCTGGCCTACACTCCGATGCCCAATTTCCCGGCTAGATGCTCCGAGCCGTAAGTCAAGCTTCCCGATCCGCCGTGCCGCAAGCCAAACTCGATTCTTTCTCCATTCTTTGAATCAAAGCGTTCATCCTCTCTTTGAATCAAAGCGTTCATCCTCAGGAAAACTAAAAAGTGCAGACCCCCTCCACCTTCCCGGAAGCATGCTATTTTTTAATCAAGCCCGACGGCGCCCTTGTCCTTCCTTCTCGTGCTGAATCCTGTCTTCTCATGTTAAGACGAAGAAACTTTTAACGACCGAAATTCTCCTCACCTTCCCCGGCAATTCCCCATTACAAAAGCCACCCACCGAGGAGCAAGACAATGGCCAGGATCATCACCAAGACATACGCCGCAATCGCGCCGTTTTGCACCGGCCGCACAACCGCCCCGATCGCCACCGGTACCTGACCGCACCAATCCACCAATTTGTCGATCACCAACCGATCGAATAAAAAGCATAAAAGGGCAAACTGTTTCAATGGCTGCACAATGATCGCATCGTAAAGCTCATCGAAATAAAGTTTCCGGTAAGAGAGGTCATAAACACCGAGCTTCTTGGTTAGCTCGCTGGCTTTGACCCGTAACCGTTCGCCCCGGGGAAGATAAAAGATGGCCGCCACAGCCACCCCCAATAGGGCCGCTGCCGAACTTGCCAAGGCGATCTGTAGATGAGCCTCGTGGCCATGGGCCTCCGAATGCGCCGAAACCCCCGAACCACCCTCCGAAGCGTGAGCGACTTCCGCGGACGGACTCTCCGCCCCTGCCACTTCCTGCGAGACATGAAAGATCGACGGCGTCTGCGCCAGCCATCCCTGGAACCCGTCACTAACCACCGCCGGCAAACCTGCCACTACAGAACCGATGGCCAAAAGCACAAGCGGGCCCAACATCACCGCCGGCGATTCATGAACTTCCCCGGCCGACCCCTGTTCCCCGTGATGCCCCCCATGGCCAGCGGCCGGAAGTCGCTCCACCCCATGAAAGGCCAAGAAAAATGCCCGAAATGAGTAAAAGGCCGTCAACCCGGCCGTCACCAACATTATCCAAAAGATTGCGCCGTACAGAGCGATCCCGGAGTAGGCGAACTGTTTTTCCAGCCCCACCAAGATGGCATCTTTACTCCAAAATCCCGCCAGCGGGAAAATCCCCGCTAAAGCTGCCGCTCCCACAAGAAACGTGACATAGGTCCAAGGCAACTTCCGCCGCAAGCCGCCGAACTCTCGCAGATCGATTATGCCCCCCAAAGCGTGCATTACGCTGCCGGCACTCAGGAAAAGCAAGGCCTTGAAAAACGCGTGGGTAAACAGGTGGAACATTCCGGCGGCAATCCCGACCACACCACCCACCCCCATGGCTACAAACATGTAACCCAGTTGGCTGATGGTTGAATAGGCCAGAATCCGCTTCAAATCCGTTTGGGTCAGAGCCACAAAAGCAGCCATGAGTGCGGTAAAGCAACCGATGGCGGCCACGATCATCTGCGACTCCGGACATGCCGCATAAAGCGGAGCACACCGAGCTAATAGGTACACACCGGCGGTGACCATCGTCGCCGCATGGATCAAGGCGCTTACCGGGGTGGGGCCCTCCATCGCATCCGGCAACCACACATGCAACGGAAATTGGGCACTTTTCCCACAAGCCCCCAGGAAAAGCAGTAAGCAAATCGCCAGCCCGATATTCCCGCCGATGAAGGCCTCGGATCCGGCCGCCAATCTCATTTGGCCAAAAATCCCCGGCACACTTCCCTCATCGTGCATATTCAAAGTGCCGTAGGCGATCCACAGCAGGAAAACGCCCAAAGCAAACCCGAAGTCCCCCACGCGATTGACCAAGAAGGCTTTTTTGCCCGCGGCTGCCGCCTCGGGTTTCGGATACCAGAAACCGATCAAAAGATAACTACAAAGACCCACAGCCTCCCAAAAGACATAAAGCAACAAAAAGTTGCTCACGGATACCAGCATCGTCATCGAGAAGACGAACAAACTGATATACGTGAAAAAACGCCAGTATCCGGGGTCTCCTGCCATGTATCCGATCGAGTATACCGCCACAAGGAGCGAGATCAGCGTCACCACCACCAGCATCAAAGCCGTCAAAGGATCGATCCGCAAAGTGACACCGATCTCGAAATTGCGAATGACCGGTTCAGCTTCCGGCGACCTCCCTCCGATCTCATATGCCCCATCAATAGCCACCCAACGCCAAAGCGTCACCGTTCGTTCGAAGCCCAACGACGGAATGGATACCGAACCAAATTGCCCCCCAACCGCCGCGCCATCCTCGAGTTGGCTCGCCAAGCCCCAAAGTAAGGCTATGCTGGCCGCACAAGCGGCGGCAATCCCCACCACGGCCGGCAAATGGCTATGCGATCGCAACCACCGGGGACCAAGCAGCGGCGTAAGGATCGCCGCAGCTAAAGGACAGGCAACCACCACCACAACGAGGAATTCAAGACTCAACATCGGCGGATACATACAACTTATGAGTTTTGGCAGCTAACGCTTTCAGAAGATTCCGTCTTTTCGCAATCCGCCAGAATTTTGAAGGGTTTTCCCACCCGAGCCCTATCCGCTCAATCGGCGCCAGGCGACCGGGACATTTCGACCGCGCAAACCCTTGATCGGTCGAACCCCCATCAGACGATCTTTCCGTCCAATGGTCTTTCAACGATCTCTAAACAACCGGGCGATAATCCTCCCCTGCCGGCGGCAAACGACCCGCCGGTGCCAAGCGAGGCCAATCCGCCGGCGGCTTCGGTAGCTCCGAAGGCGTCTCCGGCTCCAATGGCGGCGCAATTCCTTCCTCCCGTAACTCCGACCACAAAGCCGCATCCAGACTTCCGGTCCGACGGAACAAAACCACAAATAGCGCTAGGGCGACGGCAGCCTCTGCGGCCGCCAAGGCTATGATAAAGAGGATGAAGACCTGCCCCCCAAAATCGTTGTGGTATCGGCTCCAAGCCACCAGGCTCAACGACACCCCTTGAAGCACCATCTCCAACGCCAAAAACATGATGATGAGGTTCCGCCGGCAAATGAACCCCACCAACCCGATCCCTACCAGGAAGGCTCCAATCAGCAAAAAATGCGGCAACAATGAGGGTTCATTCACCGAACCGTCTCCCGTCCTTCTCCTCAATTGACGGACCCAAATCTAAACTCGCTCCGCTTCCTTTCTTTTCCTGATTGTGTCTCTTTATTTTCTTTTCTTTGGCTTCCTTGGTTCTCGCGCTAGTTGCCCGACTTTTGCGCTACCTAAACCCTGGTATGTTCGAGACTCTGCTTCTTCTTATTGCCGGCTTCTTATAGGCACAGCCATTTGACGCGCAGGCGACGCACTTCCCTAAGCTTACACGGTTCCCAAACTTATAAACGACCGACGATCCGCTAGACTTTTCTTGACCGGCAAAGTTCTCCTAACCCCCAAATCTTCGAGGGCTTACCCGGTCTGCATTTCTTCGGTCTTCGCCGGTTCACTCCCACCACCAAGTTGATACACAAACCCGGTTGCCCGGCCCACGATTACCGCCGCTCCCACCAAGGCAACCAGCAAGATAATCCCCGCAATTTGGATCGCTAGCCCATAGTTGCTGTAAAGACTCCGGGCGAAAGCCGCCACATGTCGGGGTGCCATTACCCCGGTTATCTCAGTGGATTCCCCTACGGTCTGACTGGACTGCGTGCTTGCACCCGCTGCGAATTTTGATTTGCCGATCCATGCCTGTCGTTCATCGGCCATCAGAATGGCCGCAGCCAAAAGTCCCACCAGAACCGCCCCCAATAACGACGCCGTCACCGGTCGGAAGACCGCCCGATCATAACCCGCGCGGCCCTCCGGCTGGGCAAGCATCAAAATGAAAAGGAAAGTAACCAGAATAGCTCCCGCATAAACCACCAGAGTGGCCACGGCCAAAAACTGTGCCCCTAGAACAAGCAGCAGGCCGCTTACTCCCAGCAACATCAAGCCAAACCAAACCGCACAATAAACGGGATTCCGAAAGCTAACGGCGCACACCGCCGAACCTAAGGCCACTGCCGAAAGCATGTAGAAGAAAAACGACTGGACAGCGGGTCCTGTTGAAGAAAAGTGCCCCAGAAGCAACCCGACGCTCATCGCCCCCAAAACTAGGCCCACCACCCGCCACCGTAGCACCGGTCGGCTTAAAAAAAGCCACAATGCCAAGGCAGCCAAAACCGAGGCCAAAGCCACAACATTCATGGGCAGCTTCCACCCTTTCGCTAAGGCCCCTTTCCCAACATTTCGGAACAACTAAGGTCGCTTGCGCCGCTAACTGGCGAATCCCCCGATCATGCGATCATTACATACGATCATTCGATCCTTAGGGGCGGCCAATCCCCCCGATCCTCAACCCCGCGCGCTGCTAAGCACTTTCCTTCTGAAGTCCTGTGTTCCTTCTACAGTCCCGGGCCTTTTTCGCTGCTCGTCAGCCCCCTATCACCGCCGGCCGGCCGGTCAGCCCCTTTCGGAAGCTCACCGGACTCCACCAGTTGACGGAGCCGCTGGGTCAGTGTTGGCTCGCGATCTTTGGTGCGATCGTAAACGCTCAGCAACTTTGTCTTATCGAAGACCATTTCCTCGCGACTTTTGCCGGAAAGATCATACAGGCTTGTCAGCTCGATGGCATCCACCGGGCAAGCCTCTTCGCACATGCCGCAAAAGATACACCGAAGAAGATCAATTGTGAAGCTGATCGGGTATTTTTCCCGGTCGGGCCACGGGCTTTCCCCCGCCACTATGTCGATACAGTGCGCCGGACAAGCCGTCGCACACAAAAAGCAAGCCACGCACTTCACGCGGCCTTGCTCATCCCGATTCAGACGGTGTACCCCCCGATAGAGGATCGGATCCGGCGGCTGATAACGCTCCTCGGGAAACTGCACCGTAATCTTCGGACTGAAAAGATGCCGCACGGTCGTCGTGATACCCTCGGCTATCAGGGGAAGATAAGTCTTTCCCCAAAAACCCAATTCCGGTTCTTTTATCCACTTGACATGGGGATCGTTTGGGTCCATAAGATCGATTTACTTCTCTACCAGCAAATAGGTTAATCACTTCCTCCGCCAGGCAATAGGCCAAACCAATCAACTTAACACAATCAAATTAACAAATGAACCGAATCACTTTTGCGACACCGAAACGATTTTCATTGCTCAAACCCAAAACCCCGCATCTGACCCCGAGTAAGGCCCTGTACCCCCTGAGCGTGCGATCTCGCCATGGCGACCGGCCCATACCGCAAGCCTGCCTTCACGGGGTTCTCGTTAACTGCGAAGGCAGCTCCTTGATTGCCCGGCCGTCTTAACTCCCCCTGCCCCTTTAACTCTTAAATTCTGACTCAACTCCTGTGCTTTTCCTGTCCGCTGAATGCGTAAAACTTAGGCCGTGAGTTTCCACCGATATCCCTTCGCACCTTTCCGCCGAACCTTTCCGCGGATAGTCCCTTCGCACCTTTCGGCCTACAATCCCCGTACTAATGCACCCGTTTCCATCCGTAATAAAGTCTGCAAAACATCGGGGGCGACGCCCGATGAACCGCCTAGATTCCCTATTCCCTTATTGCCTTATTCCTTTATTCCCTTTCCCTCATTCCTTTACCGAGCCGACTCCCTCCTGTTGCCTTATTGTCCTAGCTACTTGCTTATCAACGAACTACTTCCTTATCGACG
>CAKZMM010000054.1 GCA_937128505.1 uncultured Thermogutta sp. | reverse complement strand
TAATTCCCATCTTCGGAAGCTTGGTCAACCGGATCATTACTCATCCGAATCGATCGTGCTGCTTAATCGTGCTCCAAGAATTGTAGCTTACGGTTCGGCCTCTCGAAGCATTATCGAGGCTTCCGCCAGCCCAATCCCCTCGGCCAAAACGGGTAAACGGCCTTCCGAGCTGCCTTCTAAAAGCGGGATTAGCAGTCCCCTCGGCAAATACGGGAAACGGGAAAACGGCAAAACGCGAAATACCCCTGCCTGCCGTGGGGCCGATCGGGTGACCCTCGTTGCGGTGGATACGTCTGCCTGGTCCCGGCGGGGGTTAATCTTTCACCTCTTCTTGCCACCACGGTCGCCCGATGCCTTCCCGATCCCAGCACGGGGTTAAGCCCGCCGAAGGCACGACGGTCGGCCAACGGCCTAATGCATCGGGTTAACTTAAGAAATCCGCCGTGTCAATCCGTGGTATAAAAGGGCGGCAGGCTCGATCACGAGCAAACCGCTGGAAAACCGGCACGAAATACCGTGCCTGACGAGCGAACAAGGGGGTGTGGCTGAAATTAGGTCGCGTGTGTAGCCAGCGCAGGAAAGGCGGACGCTTGTCCGCGGGGATCGCCCATGATACGCTGAAACAGGGGGTTCTTGGCCCCTTAGAGAAATTTGATCTCGGAATTTACCGCCTGAGGGAAGTTGGTCACGAAGCTTTCCGCGTCAACCTCGCTCATGTTAAACCACCTTTTCCACAAATCTTAGGGCGATCGACAGGATTAGGGCGATACAATCAGGGCGGCCAAAAGCGATGCAAGCGTTTCTCGAACGTCTCAAAGAAAATGAAGTTTTGTCCGAGTCCCAGTTCGAGCAAGTCCAGAAGTGGTCGGAAGAGTATTCGGAGCCTGAAGGCTTGGCCCGGCGGCTTGTCGAAGAGGGGTGGCTTACGCGTTGGCAGGCGGGGCAACTGGTGTTGGGCCGCGGCCTACGGTTGGGAAAGTACAAGTTAGTCGACGTTCTCAGCCGCAGCGATGCCGGCTCTGTATTCCTTGCCGAACACGCCGCGATGCATCGCCGGGTAGCGTTAAATATTCTAGCCAAGCAATTGTCTCAGGATCCAGAATGGATGGCCCGCTTTGTGGCGGAAGCTCAAACCATCGCCCTGATGGACCACCCCCACCTGGTCCATGCCTATAATCTCGAGCACGAAGCCGGGCGATACTTTTTGGTGATGGAGTACGTCGATGGGGAGGATCTCCAGCGGCGCGTGTCTCGGCAGGGTCCTTTGCCCCTCGAGGAAGCAGCAGAATTTTTCCGCCAAGCAGCCGAAGCACTTCAATACCTGCATGAAAAAGGATTTGTCCACGGGCATTTGAAACCCACCAAATTCATCATTACCCCGCAGGGTAGTGTGAAGATCCTTCACCGCGGTTTCGGCCGATTGGCAGCGACAGAACCGGATCGCCCCTCCGAGCAGCCTGCGGCATCAGAAGCCAAACCAGAAACTAAGTCGGAGGCGAAGTCGGATGCATTACCCGATTTCGGTGCCCCCGAGATATGGGAGGGCAATGAGCCCACGCCGCAAAGCGATCTATTTTGTTTTGGGCTCAGCTTAGTTTATGCCCTGACCGGTAAAGTACCGGAGCTTCCGCGATCGGCCGGGGAAGATGCCCAGGTTAATTGGCAAAAGACCGTTGAGTCTTTTCTAGCTACTTTGCCTGTGGCCATAACGCCGCTTTGCCGCGAGCTTTTAGCCTGGGATCAGAGCCGGCGACCGGAGTCCGCCGCGAACGTGGCTACCCTCCTCGCGAAGCTTTGCCCCGAGGAGCCTTTGAAAAAAGCAGCTCGTCTGGAAGACGAAGATGCGGAATTGCCACCGGCCGAGGACCGGCCCGCCGCAAAGCGCGAGCGCAAAGCAAGCGTTTGGTCAGCGATGTTCAATCGGGCCTTTGATCTGTGGTGTCATCTGCGAGTTTGGCAGCGGATTGCCGCCGGAGCAGCGGGGCTTGTGATCCTCGGGTTACTCGTGGCAACAGGCATTTGGCTTTTCTCGGGGGAAAGGGGGAAGCCCTCCGCCGCAGCGGGCAAAACAACATCGGAAATGGCGCGGGCAGAGACCGTGGGCGGGAAACGAGCGCGGCGGCAGTCCCAGACCGAGCCCTCAGACGAAGAGAAATCACCATTTCCGCATATCCCGGCGGATCCTACTTTCGACCCGACCAAATTCGACGTTTCGCCACCGGCTCCGGCACCCACGGGGTCTGAATCGCAGCCAAGTGGACGCGCGGCAGTGACCCCCGCTTCCCCACCGGCTGAGGCGGCATCCGATCAAACGAAGGTTGAGCCCGCGTCGGATCAACCTAGAATGGAAGCTGCGGAAGATGTTGCGGAATCTTCTCCTGAGGATCCAGATAAAGCCGATACTCCCACCACGCCGCCTCAAGAAGTGGAGGCGGAAAAATCCCCGCCACAATCGGGGGAATCTGGCCTGGAGAATTCAACTGAATCGGCCCCTCCGGCCGCCCCCACCGGTCAAGCTCAAGTACAGCCGGAGGCGCAGCCCGCCGGAGCCTCGGGGACCGAATCCTCGGCGAGTGCCCGGGAACCACAACTTTTTGAAGGATTCCCGGAGGCGATCGATTTGCCGGAGTTTCTCCCTGCCAAAGAAGAGGAACCTACACCGGTGGAAATCGGTCGGGTTGGCGCCACCAAAGACGATTGGCAGCTTATCTTGCTGGGCGGAGGGACCGCTTTTCGCAAAGGAAATACTTTTGTACTAACGGAGGTGCCGGGGCCGGACGGCTCGCCGTATTGGCCGGTTGTGCTGGAATCGCAGCCCGTGGCTGGAAAAGCGGAGAAAGAGCAGGTCGGACGGTTTTTCCGCGAAGGTCCACGGCTTTACTTTCAATGGGCGAAAGAAGCCCCCAGCCCGGCGGCCAATTATCTGCGTAATTGCCTCTTACAGGTTCGGGCCGGTGGGCAGAGCCGATACGTCCAGTTGCGAACCACGGTCCGGGGCGAAGGACCCGTGCTCGATTTGGACCGCGGGGCTTCAACGGTAAGTCTTTCCGCCAAGTATCTTCCGCAGGAAGAATTTCTGCGCTGGGAGCTGGTAAGCATCGATGGCAACGAGGGCTTTAAAGTCCAACCGGCGCTTCCCGCCCCTCCGAAGGGGACTTTTACGCTTCACATCACGCGGAAAGACCAACACAACAACACGCACGAGGCAGTGCGGCTGCGTGCCCTCTTCAGCAGTACGGTCAAAACTCACACGGTCAGGCTTCAGTTGATCGATCGTGCTCCGTTTGCCGGTTACCAAGAGGCCGGTCAAAAACTGGTGATCCGTCGCAATTCTTTGGAGCAGCAGCGCAACGCCCTCGAAAAGAAACTCAATCCGAAAGATCCCCAGGCGGCACCCCGCGGCGACGAACGCACGCTTTTGGTGCGAGAAATCGACGAACTTGAAGCGCGGCTTTGGGTTATTGATTTCTACCTCCGCGCGAATAAAAAGGCCCGAATCCATTATCGGATCTTTCTCGAGACTTCCGGCCAAAAGATCGTGCTTGTAGAAACGTGAAGCCGTGGGGAGTCTTGAAGTAGGAGGGTGAAAATCAGGGAGAAACCTCCGGAGCTTGTTGCTTTCTGCTATAGCCGAAGGCCTGCACGAGCGCTTGCGTCGAGTTGGTTCACCTAAGCCTCGAAGGTAGAGCCGGCTGTAGTGCGCACCTTCTAATTTCTATTTTTCTGGCGAAAACTATCGCTGGGTTTATTATTCTGCCCAGTATTATCCTTCGATTAAGAAGCGTGGCTTCGATTTCGGAAATGAATTTTTTCACGGCACTTTGGATGATCAGCTCTAAAGGGTAAAAAGGCTCGTTTGCTCTCAATTTGTCGCACGGCAGATCCGAAGCAGTACGCTTGCAGTACGCTGAAGGGTTTTTACGCTCTCAAAAGGCAAAAGGCACCGTAAATGGCTGCCCGTTGCGTGAGGGGGTTAGCCGGGGATATATTCCGGCATGGTGTGCGTTGGTTTGCAGGGCAAAATCCCTGACCCCGTTTTTGATTTCGTTTTTCCCTGCGTGGTTACTTTGTTGCTATTTCCCGTCCATTTCCTGCCAATTTCCTGCCTAAATGTTTGGAGGGTCTCACATGGTTCCGCTACAATCCGCACGGCTTCACTCGATGCCACGAAAATTGGCAGCAGTCGCGAGCTTAACGACATTCTTGAGCTTTTGGCTGGTGAATTACCAAGCGGTGCAGGCCGCTCAGCCACCTGCCGATCGTCCATTCAACCGACTTGATCGCGATGGCGATGGTAAGCTCAGCCCTGAGGAGGTTCCCCCTGCCATCCGGCAATTCTTCGGAAGAATTGACCGTGATCAAAACGGCTTCCTCACCCGCGAGGAATTTCAAAGTGCGCGAGCTGTCCTCCAGGGTGGGGCATCGGGAGCTGGGCCGCGGATCCCGGAAAGTATTCGCGCTGAATTGGATATCCCCTATGCTGGCACCGACCATCCGCGGCAACGGCTCGACCTACTGATTCCTCAGAAGCCGCAAACCGCGGATCCTCTGCCGGTCATTGTGGCCATCCATGGGGGGGCATGGCGGGGCGGAGACAAACGTCAGGTGATCGGTCGGCTCATTCCGCTCGTTGCCAGCGGGCAGTATGCCGGCGTTTCCGTCGGGTATCGCCTCAGTCAGGATGCCGTGTGGCCAGCCCAGATCCACGACTGTAAAGCCGCCATCCGGTGGATCCGCGGGAATGCTCCGAAGTACAACCTCGATCCGAAAAAGATCGGCGTCATCGGATGGTCGGCGGGGGGGCACCTCGTGGCCATGCTCGGTACAGCCGGCGATGTGGCAGAGCTGGAAGGCGAACTCGGCGATTACCGCGACCAAAGTAGCCGTGTTACTTGCGTCGTTGACTTTTTCGGGCCGGCTAACCTGCTGACGATCGGACGCCAACCGAGTCAATTGCAGCACGATAATGCCGACTCCCCGCAGGGGCTTTTGCTGGGTGCGGCCATTCATGCTGTGCGGGAAAAAGCCCGATCTGCCTCGCCGATTACCTATGTAACGGCAGACGACCCGCCCTTTTTGATCGTTCACGGCACCCAGGATATGGTGGTTCCATTTGCGCAATCGACCGAGCTGCGCGATGCCCTTCGGGCCGCCGGCGTAGCGGGAGCCATGATTACCGTGGAAAACGGGGGGCACGGCGGATTCCGCAACCCGGAAATCGATCGCCGTGTAGAAGCCTTTTTTGACTGGCATCTCCGCGGCGTAAAGGCTTCCTTCCAAGACGAAACCCTGCCCAACGAGGCACCGTAACGCTGCTCGCACTTGCGGTAAAGCGCCGCGACACCCCCGATTAAAGCGCGGTTGCAATCGCGGTTAGGGCGGCCGTGGTTCTGACGCAAGGTTTTTCACAGGCGATGAAGATCACACGATGGGGCCGCAGGGATCAATCCACTCCCGTGCCGGCGATCCACTTAATGACATCGCATTGCCGGTGGACTTCGGCCTCCACCGTGCAGGCGTCAATCCGGCGTACCCCGGGCCTTTTGGCGATCGGATCGGCAAATCTTTCCTCGGTCAACCGAAGGGTTACCCGCATCGGAAGACTCGGCTTAAATGGAGCGGGCTTTGAAACCTTGAGTTTTTCGATGGCTTCAGCAATCTTTTCCGCTGTCAGTTGGTGTGCAGCCGTGACATCGAGGCCTGTACAGTGATCGTAACTGACGGCCTTCTTGACATTAGCGGTCACTACCCCAGGGAATTGCTCTTCAGCTTCCTTACAGGCAGCCTCATCGCCATGCACTAGGATGAGCGGTACATCCCAATGACCGGCGAAGCAGGCCTCGATGCCGATCTCCCCCACGCTTTGCCCATTAATCAAGAAATCGGCCCAATTTGTGCTATTCGTATGAGGGAGAAACGCCCCGGGTGTCCCCGCCTTTGCATGATGAGCCATGAGCATCAGGCCATCCACGCTTTCGTTCATCCCGGGCATCCAGCGGAAGGATGTCCCTTCGTATCCGCGGCTGCGGTAAAGATACGTGATTCGCGGATCGGCAAACATTTGCTCGGGCCGAAAGTTGCCCCCGCCGCCATGGGTATCGCAGATAATGAGCTCGGTAGCCCCGGCCTTGAGAGCGGCTTTGGCACCGTTATTGACATCGGCGATCAAAAGCTGTATTCCCTCCTCGGCGACTTGCGGATCAACCCCCTTGTCTTTGTACCAAGCCTGGTCCCTGTGAAAAAGGCCGCTGGCACCCTCCATGTCCCAATGCATCCACAATTTAAGCTTCCGCGAGGGCTCGCCTGCCCACCCACTCAGCCGGGGAACGAAGTAAGGGAGCGCGATGCTGGCTGTAGCAGCCACCGAACGAACGAAACGACGCCGAGAGCTCCGCTTTGGACACATTGCATCTTCCTCCCAAATCGATTTGACGCCTACCTTCTCTTACCTGCTCATCTCAACGGCAACTGTATTGATGTTACTACCGTCGGGGGTTGTAGGAAGGCGAAAGGGTCGGCTCCCATGAGCTGGGGTATCCGCAACGAATCGTGCCATTTCTATTCGGGTGAGGATTAACTAGCAGGCTGCGGCAAATCAGGCGGGCACCTTCATTTTGCCTTTAACCCCCGATTCCTCTCCGAAAGGGAAATAGAACCGCCAACAGCCCTAAATGGTGAAGGGCCGAGCTACCGGTTCGCCACCGACACTAAGTCCCCGGGTAAGCACGACTTCGTCGCAAGTTTTCGGTATACCCCCGCCCGAAAAGAAACCAGGATCCTTTCCACCATCGAGATCGAACCGAATCGCTGAAATCCCTCTCCTTTCCTCCTTGCGAGGACAAACCGGAAGATTTAAGATTTTAGCGTTATTGAAAAATCGTAGGTGGCAATTCGTTCACCCCGTGAAAGGCCCGAGCCAGAATTTGCGGCATGGCCGATTGAAATGCTTCGTATTCCAAATCCGCCCTGAGCATCCTTTCAGTACGCAGAGTTTAATGTGGGATTGGGGCAGAATAAATACCGAGCCTCTTCCAAGCAAGGAAATCAAAATGAAATACTGGACATCTCTGTACTCGATCGAGACTTATGAAGCATTCAGCCGATCGGATCGCTCGGTAACGGGTTTTCGCGAATCTCAGCAGAAAATGGCGGAGAGAGTGCAACCGGGCGATCGCTTCCTCGCCTATTTGGTTCACTTATCCCGGTGGGTCGGCTTTGCGGAAGTTCTCGAGGGGCCCTTCATCGATCGCACTCCCTTGCTTCTGCCGGAAGACGACCCGTTTGTGGTGCGATTCAAACTACTGACGTGCGTTTGGCTTGAGCTGGAGCATACGATTCCCATTCACGACCCTGAGGTATTTGACCGCCTCAGTTTCACTCGAGATAGGATCTCGTGGACGATGAGGGTTCGACGAAGCTTATTTAGCCTCCCGCCAGAAGATGGAGAATTCTTGTGCGAACTTTTACGCAAGCAGAGCGAAATAAAACGTGTGTATCCGGTCGATCAAGCGCAACTCCGACGGGCTCGAAAAATCCCCGTCAAAGCCGAAAGAGGCGTTATCCCCGTTACTATCCCCACAGAAACGGCAGATGATTCCGAGGCAGATACCACTTCCATTGCCGATGAGCGCGAGTCCGTTCGAATTCAGGCCGCCTTATGTCGGATCGGCGAACTGATGGGTTTCAAGATTTGGTTGCCGGTCGCAGATCGGTTCCGGGTACTCAAGCACTGGCAACCTCAGCCGGGAGTTCTGTTAGAGAGACTTCCCCTGAACTACGACGAGGCTACCTTAGGCACCATCGAGCGGATCGATGTGCTCTGGTTGAAAGGTCGAACGATCAAGCGGGCATTCGAGGTCGAGCATTCCACGGCGATTTACTCCGGCCTCTTGCGGATGGCGGATCTTTGTGCCTTAGTTCCAAACATCAATATTGCTTTGCACATCGTGGCGCCGGAATCCCGCCGAACGAAAGTCTTCGAGGAGATAACTCGGCCGGTCTTTTCTTTGATTGAAGGGGCCCCTCTTTCCCAACGATGTAGCTTTCTCCCTTACCACGCTGTGCAGGAAATTTCCGAGCTAGATTACCTAGCGCATACCACGGATACCATCCTGGACGAGTTTGTGGAACACGCCGAGTGATGCTACATCCTAAGTCTAATCCGCGCGATCGCGAGAGGAAGACTAAGCAGGGTCCAGGATTCTCGACGGGGTAGGGTCCCGTGTCGATGAAAGTCTTGTTCCCGCCGTCAACACACGCGAGAGCTAAAGCGGAAAAAGCGGAGCCAAAGCGAAAAAAGCGTGAGCGACGAAGAGACGATCAGAACTGACCCCTCAGGTCGCGCCGCCAAATAGGCCCGAGGACTCACCGCGGGCACCTCGGAGCGGCGAAAGCCGGCCAAGTCGCGAGTGACGATACGCATGGCACCGGCCCGAATAGCGCAGGCATGCTAGACGGCATCCACAAAATCTGGGAAGGCCGAGTCGATCGTTTGATGGATAATTTGAGCATCTACTTCAATTATTTCAAACACATCTCGCAAGCCCCGGAGGGCCCGACGGGCCACATGTTCACCCGCTTGGTGTCGGACGATGTAAAACACAACGGCGAAACTCCATGCCGAGACGCAACCCGTGATTCTCCACCGCTCCGACATAGACCCCAACTCCGTGGCGTCGTCGGCAAAAGGCTCGCGATCAAGCAGGTGATCCAAGAGCACATCGATATCGAAAAATAGGCGATCGCTCATCGACCGTGGTGGGCCAGAATGGCCTCTTCGAAAAGCTGGCGGTCAGTTTTCTTCGCGGACACCTTCGCTATGCCCCGCAGGCTCCGCGTGATGGGTGCCGGCTTACGTCGCCGCCCGCGCGGAACACTCGAAAATACTCAAGGCTATCTCTGCACAACCCGGCTTACGTCGCCGCCCGCGCGGAACACTCATGGTTTCCACAAACTGAGCGAACAACGCGGATAAGCTAGTTCTCAGCTCGCCCGCAATTTGCTTAGCCTTCTCGATCGCATCCTTTTTGGCATTCAATGTGAGCTTTGGCATCACAGCACCAGGTTTCGTAATTCTCGACAAAAGATCTACGTATTGATCCCGCCGAGGTCAAGCGCACCGTCGCGCATACTCAGGATAGAACGTAGCCTTGGTAGAAATCCCGTAATCCCTTGGTTCAACGTCCGCGGTGAGAACCGCCGCTTTGCAGCTTTCAAGTATGCCGCCAGTTTAACTTGGTGGAGACCCACCCCCGTGGGCAAAAAACTATGTTTTTTGCCAAATATCGAAAGAGACGGCGACAGCGAAACTTCGAAAGATTCGCAGACAGATGAGAAGATTGCTCCCCCGGCAAACCCGGCCCTGCATTGTCACAAACGCCGCGGCAATCCGGGGATTGAAATGCGTAAGGTTATCCCCCAAACCCAAGGCTTGAAATTGCGGTTATCCCGCACACCCAAGGCTTGAAATTGCGGTGTGATTTGCCCCCGGCTTCGAAGAACGGCACCCGTGCCGGCGGAAGCTGCCGGTGACGGGTTCGCTGCTACGACCTTGAGGGCGTAAAAGCACCGACAAATGGGTGGAAGACGGGCATTGGCACCGGCTATCGACGTTGGGGAAGCGGTGTCACCGCCTGTGTGGGAACGATCGTGCCCGGCGTTTCCGCCGGCGGGCGAGTGCTGGTTCCCGAGAGGAAATTTACGATTCTTGCCTGGGCATGCAGTTCGTCAACCAACCGATTCATTTCCAGCCGGGTTTTCTTCTCCAAGATGTCTTCATAAAGCAGGTCGCGAACCGCGGTGAACTCCACATCGACCGGGGCGGTGTACCCCTCGCACAGGAGAATCACGAAGCGGTTAGCCCCTACGTCGATAATTCCGGACAATTCGCCCGGCCTAAGCCGGAAGGCCTCGCGTTCCAAAATCGGTTGCCCCCCGTGTTTTTGAATCGGCGGCACCTCGCCCCGCAAGGCTCGCCCGGCTGGGTCGATGGAATATTCGGCAGCCAGTTGTCCGAAGTATTCCCGGGTGGGATTGCTTCGAGCCATCTCCCAAACTTTTTGTGCCCGGCGAAGATCATCCAGCACGATTGCCAGGCATCGAACGCGGGGACCATAATTGGCCTCGAATCCCTTCTGCAAATCCTCATCGGTGACCGTCACCCGATCCCGCACCAACTTCCGCAAGGCAACCGCCGGCCAAACCACCTCGCTTCGGTAAACCGCTTCGCTGATTCCTTGCTGCTGGGTGTATAGGGCGATCCATTTTTCCAGGTCCGGGCTGCCATCGGGTTTTGGAGGAAGCATCGTCGATGCGGCCCGAGCAATCTCCGCATCCAGATCGCCCTCGGAAATTTCCATCCGCTGCCGCCGACATGCCTGCTCGATGAGCCGGCGGTAGATCATCCCCTCCAAAACCTCCGAACCATGCCGATCCAAACAAACCTCCGCAAGTTCCCGAACAAGAATTTGCTCGCCATTTACCAGTGCAGCAACCCCCGGCATTTTCTGGCTTTGGGCCGAATCATTCCAGACGTTAACCACTTGTGCTTGCTGCTGCAACTGTTGGAACACCGCAGCCCCCACCTCGCGGATCTTGCGGTCGCGAACGATTTCCACAAGCCGCATCTTGACCTGCTCGAATGTCAAATTGGAGGCGGGCAACATTCCTTCGCGTTTGAGAATTAGATATTGGTTGGCCAACGGGATCACTTCGGAAATAGCCCCATCGGGCAGGTTGAAGGCGGCCTCCTCGATTTCCTTCGGACCTAAATGCCGCCGCACCGGTTGGACCAACCCATCGACGCTTGCGCTGGTGGTATCCACAGAATGTTGGCGAGCCAGCACGCCGAATTGAGACGGATCGGCTAGGGCTTGCGATCGGATCCGCCGCGCGGTCTCCAAGTCATTGCAAACAATCAGTCTAACTTTGACCGCCGGACCATACCGGGCTTCATACTCGCGAAGAAGCTCTTCCCGGGTGACCTCCATCTGGCTACCTGCCAATTTCCGCAGGGCGAGGATCGGCCAGATAATATCCTCCGCGTATTGCTGGGGATCGATATTTCGCTCCTCGCGCAGCATCTTGAAAAGTTGTTCCACGGCGAGACTGAAGCGGTTAGCGATATTCTCGATTTCCGCCCGGACCTCCGCTTCCGTAATCACGATGTTTCGTCGGGCACATTCCTGCGCAATCAATCGCTTGTTGACCAGGCTTTCCAGCACCGCTTCGCCGTGTTGGCGAAGGCACTCGCGGGCCAACTCATCGCGGGAGATCTCCTCGCCGTTGACCGTCGCCACCACCTGGGGAATGGCGTGGATTTTCGCGCCAGTCCCGTTGAGGGCAAAGACCCGCTCTCCGGGGGGTGCGTTGCTCCGGGTCTCCGCGCCACGCCTCGGCTGACTGCCTTGCGATGGGTTTTGTGGCGAGGGAGCAACAGGCGACCCTTGCGGAGCCGACACGCCACGAGCTGCTGGCGACGCAGGGGTTGTGTTCCGCGAGCTTCCCACAAAGGGGAGGCGGAGGCCCTGGGCCTCCGCAGCGCGATCCATCCAGACGGATCGTACCCAAAAACAAAGCCCAATTACGCCTAAGGTCGCCCCCAAGGCGATCAATTGAGCGATAAGTTTTCTGGCCGATGACTTCGAGCTACGCACCCAAGGGAACATCCTTGCTTCCTTTCCTGTCCTGCCCAGTTTTCCACAGCCGAGGTCCTCTTCCGTGCCGCTCCGTACCTACGGATTTTGGCCTATCTGCGCCCCACTACGGGTCCGACGTGGATTTGGCTAAATGCCCAACGGGGCGGCGGTACGCATTGGGCTTATCATCGGGTGGCTCGAGGCTGAACTGCTCTACCCCCGCCGATTCGCGTCCCACCGCACTTCGCCGGGATATGCGCGAACCTCGAGCAATAACGCGAAACAGTTTCCAACTGAACCTTTCCAAAAAATGAAACTCTGAAAAACGGTCGACCGGCCTCAGCCAGGGCTAACCCTTTCACTTTGGGGTGAATGAAGAATAGAGAGGTCTGCCTTGCGGGGTCAAGGTCGATTATAGGGCAGACAAACGGGAAGGTGTAGGTAATATGGGTAGCCTGCAATAGGCGGAACGAGTAACGAGGTGCCCACCCGACGAGAACATGAAATAAGAACACGAAATGCACCGCGAGCAGGTTTGCGCCTTCGCAATCTTACGGATCTTATCCGCCTTCTTGTTTCTAATAATGCCCGCCTTCTTGTTTCCAATTAATAATTGTCGAATTCATTCAGTTAGAGCATGTCTTCAAATCAGGTTTTGGCTCCTGTTAGGCGGCGGGACATGAGGCTGATCATACCATATAAATGGATCACCGCTGCCGTCGGCGTCCGCCTCTTTCCCACGGACCGCCGAACCTGGTCCCGAAGGTGGTCATGGACCCGCTGCCATACCCCCTGTTTCCGCCACCGTCAGAAGACAGTGTATACCCTCTTCCACTGGGAAAATCATCGGGCAAGGCACGCCACTGGCAACCGGTTCGAACGACATACAAAATGGCGTTGAGGATCTCTCGCCGATCGATGGGCCTCCTGCCCCGCCCGACAGGCTTGGGAATCCAGCTCCGGAGGATTCGCCATTGCTCATCCGAGAGATCGCTTGGATAAGTCGTCCTCGACATTGGACTCGGATAATTGGTCCTCGACATTGGATACGGCTCCGCCTTCCTTGACTGAGCATCTTCTGAAGGCGGAGTCGTCCATTTTTCCTCTTCTGGTCAATTTCAAGACAGGCTCTTAGATAGGCCCGGAGGGATTCGAACCCCCGACCAAGGGATTATGAGTCCCCTGCTCTCACCGCTGAGCTACGGGCCCCGACCATCAAAGTCAATTGTATCTCCACCATTAAATGAAGTTTGTACCGCGCAAGACGTGTAAAATTTTATAAGGTGCTCTACGTCTTGCAAATCGTATCATTGCCACTCGATCTTATATCTTACGATTGGTACGGCTGTCACTGTTGCCTTACCGCTCGTATTACCGTCATCATTATCTCATCTTACCACGTGTCTTACCACTATTCTTACTGCTTATCTTGCACGCGTATCATTCGCACCGCGCGGTCCCGATCCCGAACCGCGCGAAGTTCCGGCCTACTCCCGCCGCGGTTCCAATCGCAGCACCGCCCCCGTGTCGGCGCTTGTGGCCAAGCGAGTATACCGGGCCAAATACCCCGTGTTGTATCGCGGAGGGCGCGGAGTCCAACGAGCTCGCCGCGCCGCAAGTTCCTCTTCGGATAGGCGAACATTCAGGGTGCGAGCCGGGATATCGATTTCAATAATGTCGCCGGGCTCCAACAAGGCGATAGGACCGCCGGCAGCTGCTTCCGGACTGACATGCCCGATGCAAGCGCCGGAAGTACCTCCCGAAAATCGCCCGTCGGTGATGAGCGCTACCGACTCGCCCAAGCCCACCCCCTGGATAGCACTGGTGGGGCCGAGCATTTCCTGCATACCCGGCCCCCCTCGTGGGCCTTCATAGCGGATCACCACCACGTCGCCGGCTTTCACCTGACCATTCACGATCCCCTCATAGGCTTCGAGTTCCGATTCGAAGATGACGGCCGGACCCGCGTGCCGCAACATCGCGGGTTTTACGCCAGCGGTTTTCACGATCGATCCGCACGGAGCCAGATTTCCATACAGCACGGCAAGGCCCCCTTCCGGCGAATAAGCGTTTTCTACGGTGCGGATGCAATCGTAAGGGTCAAACCCAAGCTCTTCCGTGCCCAATTGCCGGATGGAACGCTTCGAGGTTTCGGTACTCATCGCCGCGGCATGCCGTTGGCCACTCGGCCGCACGGCAGCCAGGTAAAGCACCTCGTCCGAAGCTTGCTCACCGCGGATATCCCACCGGGCAATGTTCTCGCCCAACGTTGCCCCGCTAACCGTAGGACAATCCAAATGAAGCAAGCCCGTTTTACCTCGGACCAATTCGCCGAGGATCGTGTGGATGCCTCCGGCGTTATGCACATCCTCGATGTGATAATGGCTGCTGGGAGCCACCTTGCACAAATTGGGCACCCGACGGCTCAACTGGTCGATACGACCCATGTCGTACTCGATGCCGGCTTCGCGGGCAATGGCCAAGATGTGCAGCACGGTATTCGTGCTTCCGCCCATCGCCATGTCGAGGATCATGGCGTTATCGATCGACTTTTCGGTGACAATTTCCCGCGGCAAAATGCCGTGGCCCTCACCCAGCCGCTCGAAATCCAGGACCATCTTCACGATGCGTTGGGCTGCCCAGCGGAAAAGCTTTTTGCGCTCGGCACTGGTGGCCAGCAAGGTGCCGTTCATCGGCAGGGCCATACCCAGGGCCTCGCACAAACAGTTCATGCTGTTGGCAGTGAACATCCCCGAGCAAGAGCCGCAAGTGGGGCAGGCAGCTCGCTCGATTTCCAGCAGCTCTTCGGCCGAGATTTTCCCCCGTTGCTTGGCCGCCGCTGCGGTAAAGGCGCTAATCAAGTCCACGGTTCGGCCATCGGATGTTTTGCCGGCCTCCATCGGGCCCCCACTGACAAAGATCGTGGGAATATTGCAACGCATGGCGCCCATCAGCATCCCCGGCACGATCTTGTCGCAGTTGGGGATGCAGATCATAGCGTCGAACGCATGGGCCTGAATCATCGTCTCGACGCAGTCGGCAATTAGTTCCCGACTCGGCAACGAGAATTTCATCCCGCTATGGCCCATGGCGATACCGTCATCCACCCCGATGGTATGAAACATGAACGGCACGCCCCCGGCTTCACGGATGCATTGCTTGATGTACTGGCCCACTTGGTCCAAATGCACGTGGCCCGGGATGATATCGACATGGCTACAGCACACCGCGATGAATGGTTTGCGGAAATCGTCGTCTTGAACACCTGTGGCCCGAAGCAAACTGCGGTGAGGAGCCCGGGCATCACCCAGTTTAATGATGTCGGATCGCATTGAAATGACTCACTTTGTTCAAAAGGCCAAAGCTGCTTTGCTGATTCCTCTCCCATTTTTCACAAAAATGTCTAAGTTCTTCCGCCGTTATCCGTGCTCCCCTTACGGGATGCACGCTCTCTTAGTGTTGTTATCCCAAGGCTGCTAAGTGTGTGTAATTTTACGATGGGAACCGCAAAATGCCGATTCCCGCTGCGAAAATCTCAGTTCCACCATGAAAGCAATCGCGAACGGGAGGCGTCGCTCTTTTCTTTGAAACTCCATCCTTCAGCGCGTGCTTGAAACTCCATCGTTTAGCTTGTGATCGTTCTTAAGCTCGTGATCGCTCGCCTTTCCATTTGCGGGGAATTGGCGAATTAATTCACCTTAGCGAATTAATGGAATGCGGTAATTACCTCAATGCGGCAATTACTTCAGTCCGGCAATGCCCCGGACATTGAAGCGCTAACGCCGTGCCGAGCAAATTCAGCGAATCTTATGGCTAGCACATCTTATGCTCTG
>CAKZMM010000053.1 GCA_937128505.1 uncultured Thermogutta sp. | reverse complement strand
TCATTTTGTTAGAGGCTCTAAATACAACAGGAAGCCTTACGGCGAGATTTGGATTTCTTAACCCCTCACTTACTTTGAATAAACGCGCAGTGCTTTGATTGATCGTTTTAACGTCAATTCGGGACGGAACAGGCGGCTCAGGATTTTCAAACGTGCCTGGACCTATCAAGACTCTTCAACATGCCGAGGCGTAGATCATCAAGCTTTAGTGGTGCATCGCGGAGCAATACCAGCGAATAAAGGCGGAAAAAAACGCGGATAGCTTTCAAAGTTTTCAAAGGAGTGTCGGCCCACCGAAGGAGGAACGAAAACAGTGCTCGCTACCATCCCATCGTCAGGGGACACTTCGCAGACTCACACCTGTCGGACCAGTCGCACAGCGATCACCCAAAGCAAAATTTGTTCCCAGATGAGTAAATTGGATTTGAGGATGCTTCGATGGCGGTGAAGATCGATACGGGTAAAGCTCTGGCATCGCTCAACCTGACGCCGCTGATCGATGTGGTGTTTCTCCTCCTGATATTCTTCCTGGTGGCCACCAAGCTGGCCCAAGAAGAGCGTGAACTGGATATTCCGTTGCCGGAGGCGGCGGAGGCTCGTCCGTTGATCAATCGGCCTCCTGAAGTGTACGTGAATATCGACGCTGGCGGCCGCTACGTCGTCAGTGGCCAAACCCTTTCGCTAGAAGAATTGACCAAAGTTTTAGTGTCGGCGTGGAATGCAAATCCGGGGCGTGTTTCGGTAGTAATCCGGGCCGATCGCCGCTGCCCTTGGGACTTCGTCGTGGCGGCCATCAATGCGTGTTTGAAGGCGAATATTCGGGACTATCGGGCCACGGCTTGGGAAGGAGAAATCGGCGATACCTCTTAATGCGGTGTCCGAAAAAGACAGCTCTTAAATCCATTACGCGAAAAAGATCGCTCTGGAAGAGTGTTCTTGAACGATCGCTAGCGATCTACAAGCGGAGCGGAGCCGTGGCGAACCGGCGGTAGGAACCAGCGGGTGGACGAGAAACCATGGGCGAAATACGAGAAAAAGCCGAGCTTGCCAGCAGCCGCCCGAAACGCGAGCGAATTCAGCTGGTACGTACAAGGCGTCTTCAGGAGCCGGATGAATCGCCGTGGGCGCTATATGTGGCGATCCTTCTCCTAGCGGGTTTGGTGGGCTGGTGGATTATTCGGCATGCTTCGTTCGAATTCGATCCCCAGAATCCGTTGGCGAACGGGTTTGTTCGCCTTGGGGTACTGATGGCTTTGGTGGGGATATTACTGGGGGCGGTATGGCTCCTCCAGCGGCGGGTATTGCGTCGCGTTCAATTGTGCGTGATTCTCAGCCTGCTCTTTCACCTGATTCTGGGGCTCTTTTTGGCGGAGCGTTATTTGGCCGTCGCGGCCCGTTTGCGGAGCGATCAAGCGGCCAAGGTGCTACCCAAAACGCCGCCGGTGACCCTGCCCGAGTATGGAGTGCCGATTGATATAACCGGCGAGCGTGCCCCGCAGCCATTCGAACGCCCACTAGTGAGCGAAACGCCGGAGCTGGCTCACGAGGAGGTTAAGCCGGAAGATGTTCCGCGGGCGGAGGTCGCGGTTGAGGTGCCCTCGCAGGTGGAAGTTCGTAGCCCTCAACCCCGGCCGCCACAACCCTGGGATGTAGCTCGGCAAACTCCGCCTGTGCCCCGCCTTACACAAAACCATTCTGGGGCGAAATTAACTCGGCAAGAGAGAGTGGCGCGTTTCGCCCCTGACCCGAGCGTTTTTGTCCCTGAGCCACCGATTGCCGCCGTGCAGCCGTCGGATCAGTCATTACGACCCCCGTCACTGGAGGTGTCCCGGGCACAAACTTCACTGCCCGAAGCACGATTGGCCCGGGACACGGTCGCTTCGGACGCACAGCCTGCACAACCGACGGTTTTCCGGTCTGAAAGGGTTTTGCCGGATCTCTCACGTCGTGATCTGCCGGATCAGAGCCGAATTCCGGCGCGAGAAAGGCCAGCCCGACAAGCGTCTCTTCCAAGCTTGGAACTGACCCCAGTAGTACCCGCGATTCCGAAGGTCGCCGGCGCACCTTCTCCGACACCTTGGATGCGGATGCCGGAGCTGGAGCTTTCGCAACGCAGCGTCGATCCGGTGGCGAGCATCGCTGAACCGGCGACTTTTTCGGCACGGCAGCCGAATTTGCCGCCCGCTCCGCAACTTTTGGATACTGCCTCGGCGCGATCGGGCCCTTCGGTTCGACCGCTTCCAATTGCAGCGGAAGTTGAGCGGCCCCAAACGAGACGCCGCTTCGACGCACGGAGCGTTTTGGAGCGACCGCAGGCATTATCAGGCCCTAGAGCAGATAGCGCCGTGGCACGAACGGTACCCTCAACCCCCGATGCCACCGTAAAATCGGTCGCGGCCCCGTCGACCGCTCAATCGGCCGGTGCCTCCGCATCGGGGAATCCTCAATTTGATCATGCCCTGCCCCGTCCGGAGGAAGCAGCCTTAGCCGGCTTGATGTCCTCCGGTGCGGGATGGCCCGCAGGCTTAACGAGAATTCCTGCCGCAAGTACAGATCAAGCTCTTCCTCAGGCGGCAACTCCCACGATTAGTCCGACGGCTTTGGAGGCGGTCAGGGCAGGAAGTTCCGCTGCGGAAAGCCGGACAACAAGGGTCGGAAGCATTTCATCGGGAGTCGAGCGGGCGACATCGTCCCTCGCGAGTGCTCGTGCCGGCTCCCGTTCGCGGACTCTTTCCGAACTCCATGCGGGTTCGGCGGTGGGAGCGGTTGCCGATTCATTGCCGCCGGGTCAAGGCAACCTCGCAAGGGCCGGGGCAGGGGAGGGGAGTGCGGGCGATGTTGGCGGCGGTCTCGTGTCGACCGGGCCCAGCCTCCAACTCGGCTCCACTGCCGAGGCAATTTCCCCGCCGGCTGGCACCGACTTGGGGGAGATATCGGGCCCCCAATTGCTCGATACCAGCACAGATTTCGGCTCCGGTCAATCACCCACAATCGGAGCCGCATCCGCTACTTTAGTAGGCCGGCCGGGCGGCTTGATCCCGAGCCCCCTAGAACGGGGGGAAGGATCAAAATCCGGCAGGGCCAGTGCAGAGGGTTCGCAAGGGCACGGCGCGATGCCGGGATCATCCGAGACAGATCTCGCCATGGGGATGGGGTCCTCGGGCTTGGCGGATCGCCCGGCAAGACGAACATTCCGGGCCCGGCTCGGCGAGGATTTCCCCCTGGGGTTTGACGGTGACCTGGCCACCGCATCGGCAGGGCGGGGGAGTGGTCCGCCGGGGGATGCTTCCGCCGCAACGTCCCAAACAGCTTCTGAGCCGATCGCTCCAGGAGAGATAGCGGCGGCTGTATCGGCCGGTCAAGAAGCGGGAGCTTCGGGGGAACCGGGCGGTATGGATGGACCGGAAATGTTGGGGAGTATCCGAGTGCCGGCACTTGCCCCGGCAGGACCGGGCGGTTGGGGAGCGGGGCCGAGCACTTCGGTAGCCGTCGCCGTGCCGCGGGGCGATCGCTGGAGTCAGATCGCTCACCCTTATCCCAGGCGGGGGGTAGGAAAACTCCCCGGTGGCTTGCCTGCTTTACCGGGCGTACTCGCGGAATTGCCCACCCAAGCTTACGAGCAACGCCGTCCGGATACTCGCGCTGAAGTCGCGCGGCGACACGGCGGCTCCGTCAGTGCCGAAGAAGCGGTGGAACGCGGATTGGCCTTCTTGGCCCGCTATCAATTCCCGGACGGAAGGTGGCGGCTGGATTCGGTCCCGCCAGGGCAATCCGCGTTTCCTGAGCAAGACCTGATCGTGATTCGGGCTGACTCGGCCGCCACAGGCCTCGCGTTGATGGCTTTTCTGGGGGCGGGCTACACCCATCTGGAATACAAATATCAAGAAACGGTTTCCAAAGGCTTGGAGTGGTTGATCGCTTCGCAGCAGCCCAATGGGGCGCTTTTTACCGAGGAAAACGATCAGCACCGCGGGGCGCGGATCTATGGCCACGGAATGGCCACCATCGCCTTGTGCGAGGCGTACGGCATGACGCGCGATCCCCGGCTTCGCGAGCCGGCCGAAAGGGCTGTTGGCTTCATTCTCGAAGCACAAGATCCGAAATACGGCGGTTGGCGGTACACCCCGCGGGCAGATCAAAAGGAATGGATCAAGGAGTCGGATACCGCAGTTTCCGGGTGGCAAGTGATGGCACTAAAAAGTGCACAACTTGCTGGAATTTCCATCCCGCAGGAATCCTTCCGGAGGGTCAGTGGGTGGCTCGACCTGGCTCAACACGACGGCGGTGCCCAATACTGCTATACACCTTACGGGGTTCCCGGACCAGATAATCCGGACGGCGGTCGGAGTCCGAATTTGGCAATGACCGCCGAAGGGCTCCTTATGCGGATTTACCTGGGCTGGGACCGTGCGACCCCGGCCTTGCAAAGAGGGGCTGACCATTTGGCGAAAAATCCCCCGGTCATAAATCCGAAGGTGTTGAATTCTCGAGATGCCTACTATTGGTATTATGCGACCCAAGTGCTCTTCTATGTTCAAGGACCGCTTTGGGATCGCTGGAACGAAAAAATGCGCAACGTGCTGGAAAAATCGCAGGTGACAGAAGGGCCGTTGGCCGGAAGTTGGTCGCCTGACGTTCCGGTGCGCGACCGCTGGGCACACGCAGGTGGGAGAATCTATGTGACGGCTATTCATCTGCTCCTGTTGGAGGTTTACTATCGGCATTTGCCGCTCTTCGAAACCCTGGTGGCAGATGGCCGTGCCTCTCCCTGAAGCCGAGCAGATAAAACGAGCAGATAGAAAATAACAAATGAAAAATGCCCCGACGGGGGCCAGCACGCGCTGCTTGGGCAAACCCCGGACGAGAGACTTGCTGAAACCCTCTTTGGTTTGTCAATTTTAGTTTCTCAATCGCCTTCGGTTCACTTCCAGCACAAGGACCTTAGCCCAAGTACTCCCCGTGGAAGACTTTTTGGAACTCTGCTTGGAACACTCCGGCGGCCTTAGTCCCCCGGTGTCGTTGCGGGACAATACGGCATTTTACCCGGCGTCAATCCAGGGCAATAAGAAACTTACCCGGCATCGGTAGCAGACAACACGATAAGAACTTTACCCGGCGTCAGTCGGGGAGAATGAATCATTCCCTCGGCGTTAAGGCGGGAGAAACGGTGACATTCCACGAGTATAAGGCATCTTTACGAAGTCTCTCCGAGACAACCGGTGTCTCAATCCGGGACGACGGCGTGGGGAGTTTTTTAGGAGCGAATAGGAAGAGTAGGAATCCTACAAGAATTTTAAAAGAACACGGGAATGACGAATCCCAGCGGCACGGACCTTGCTAAATCAGCAGCAAGTCCGGCCGCAGGGTTTGCCGAAATAATTGGCAGGTTGCCGCCATGTTGCGGCTTGGAAGTCACCTAAGATACGTCTGTTTTTAATAAAAGAAGGAGACCAGGAAGATATTCCGGTTCGCGGGGGTGAATCCCATATAAAACAGTGTTTGTGGTGTATCATATGAAGATATTCCGGTTCGCGGGGGTGAATCACTGATCAATTGTGTGATGGTTTGCGGGGGACTTAAGTTCGCACAACCTGCGGGCGTTTAAGGTCGTATACTCCCCTTGGTGGGAAGAGAGAAAGCAGAGGGACCCAATCTCGGGACTTCCAGGCGGACGGCCCTCCGGTTTCATACCGGACAATTCGCGGATATACTCAAAGTGATCATCTTAGACAGATTTCTTTACCGTCGGAGCCGATTCGGGCATAATGATGGGAAGGGTTCCGGGGGTTCAGTTCGGCCTAAATTGAGAACGGGTGATGAGGGGTGCCAGTGGACTGGCAATTTTTCTTCGAACCGACGGTGCAGCTCGTCCTGGCTACGGCCCTGCTGGCAATTCTTATCGTTATTGGGATTTATGTGTTGATGCGGGTCCGGGCCGAGGCTCGGGAGGATCCCACTTCTCCCAGCGAGTTGCTCTCCCAGTTCGAAGAACTCCGTGCCCGTGGTATGCTCCAGGAGGAAGAGTTCAAGAAGATCAAAGATAACCTCAGTAAGAAATTGCGGGATCAGTTGAAGCCTAGCAGTGAGGCGGAATAGCGAAGGTTTTTGGAAGCGGCTGAGGCGGTTCGGCTGGTGAGGCTCTAGCGGTCTGACCGGTTGCTCGCACGTCAGGAGGACTTTTGAAGTTCATAGCCAGAAAAATGGCCCGGGGAAACTGCAAGCTTTCGAATCGATGGTCGATTTCCCTCAGTAAGGCAGTGGCCGGGCAGACGCCCTTTAGTGGCTGGGAACGATCCCCCTGAGGCAACGGCTAACGAAAACCCGGCTACCGCTTTTAGCTTCAACAGAAACTAGCTGAAGGAACCGCCATGCCGAGCGGACGGGACACGACATCGGGGCGTAGAGGTTCGAGCACCGTGCGACGCAACGCTTTCTGCTCCTTTTGTCGGAAAAGTTACCGGGATGTAGGGCCTTTGGTGGAAGGCCCAGGCGACGTTTATATTTGTGGTGAATGTATCGAGCTGTGCCAGTCCATCATCCAACAGGAACGCCGCCGCCGGGGAACCACACAGCCGCTATTTTCCCGCGTTCCCACCCCGCGCGAGATCGTCAAAAAGCTGGATGAATATGTCGTGGGCCAACAGCGCACGAAGAAAATCCTCGCCGTGGCTGTCTTCTCGCACTACAAGCGTTTGATGCATGGCGGCGAAAGCAGCGTGGCCATCGATAAATCGAATATCTTGCTTATCGGTCCTACAGGTTCGGGCAAGACCCTTTTGGCAAAGACCCTATCGCGGATCGTCGATGTGCCGTTCGCGATCGGGGATGCCACTACACTGACCGAAGCCGGCTACGTGGGCGAAGATGTGGAGAACCTCCTTCTTCGGCTGTTGCACGCAGCCGATTTCGATCTGGAGGCCGCGCAGCGTGGAATCGTTTACATCGATGAAATCGATAAAATCGCTAAACGCGGTCCCAATATGTCGATTACCCGCGATGTCTCCGGCGAGGGCGTGCAACAGGCCCTGTTGAAAATGCTCGAAGGGACCATTTCCAATGTCCCCCCGCAAGGTGGTAGAAAGCATCCCGAACAACAGTACATTCAAGTCGATACGACCAATATTTTGTTCATCTGCGGCGGAACCTTCGTCGGCTTGGAGGAAATCATCGCACGGCGGTTAGGGAAGCGGGCCATCGGCTTCGGCCAGCAAGCCGGGCGGCGAACCGAAATGGAGCTGGGCGAATTGCTTTCCCATGTCACCAGCGATGACCTGTTGGAATTCGGGATGATTCCGGAATTTGTCGGCCGGCTTCCCGTGATTTCCACCTTGGATCCGCTGGGACGCACCGATTTGATCCGCATCCTCACCGAGCCGAAAAATGCCCTCGTCAAACAGTATCAAGAACTTTTCGCCATGGAGGGGGCCGAGTTGGAGTTCACCGAAGGGGCTCTGGCCGCCATTGCCGACTTGGCCTTGGAGAAAGACACCGGGGCACGGGGGTTGCGCTCCATCGTCGAATCGATTATGACCGACATCATCTTCGAACTCCCGGATCACCCGGCAGGTGGTCGCTACGTGATTACCGAGGATATCGTCCGCGGTCGCAAAAAGCTCTTTCCCTTGCCGGATGCCAAACATAAAACGGCGTAAGCGGCTGCTCGGAGGTCCGCCCGCAGAGGTGGCGAGCATGCAATGGCGGGAGCTCTGCGCTATTATCGGCTACAGGCCTGTCGGGGCAGGGGGTCGCAAGCTCGAAACACGCAGGTGATTTTGCGCCTTGCAGATGGTCTTCCTCGGCAGGCGTTAGGCAACCACCTGTACAGTGATGTGTTGCCGATTTGGACGGCTCCCAGTAGGCGGTGGGCCACCGCCGCGATATGCCCTCATTTAATGGCCCTTATTCAATAGAGCGGGTTGAGGCACGGTTTTCCCGGCGATCCCATCCCGGAAATCGGCAACTCTCTGCTGCTAAGGTAAACCGGTACGACAAGCCAGGGGTTCAAAGGTCAGCGGGATAGCCGGCAAGGTTTCTGGGGCAAGTCTCATACCCGTCGGCTCCCAGCATCTCTCCTCTTCGGCCTAAGGTAGGAAAAACGGGCCTTAGCCTGGCGGAGGTTGCTCTTCCAAAGAGCTTGAAGAGCTTTCGCGGTTTTCAGCGGGGGGCTTTGGAGCCGTGAGGCCTGAGGCAGATCCTTTCGTCTGCGGTGCCGGCGGTTTTCGTGCCTCCTGCGTTTTGTCTTCTCCCTGTTCCTTTAGTGCGGAATCTTGGCGGGATTCACTCAGGGTTTGTAAGAACATCTCGAAGTGCCGTAGATCGGGGGAGTAGCTCGAGTACCAAAGCCGAGCGAGGTGTTGCCGCTTGATCGCGCGACCCCCGAGGACGAAATGACTTCCCACGGCGGTGGTGGCCTCGAAGATTCGGCGCGAGTTCTCCGCGAGCCGATCCAGATCTTCCCCATGGGAAATACTTAGCCAAAAAAGCCTCGGCTTGTGCTGCTCAATTGCCTGGCAGAGGGTTTCCGCGGGAAGGTTACTCCCCAAAAGGATCGAGTGCCAATGATTCTCCAGGAGGACCCAATGGACCATCAGAGCGGGCAGGGTATAGAGGTCGCCTTCCAGTGTCCCTCCCACGGCGGTTTGTCCATCGGTTTGGTACCCTGCGAACTTCGCAAGCCATTCGTACACCAGCTCTTCGAGAAGCCGGCAGGCAAGCCGCTCTCGGTAAATCTCCAGTTGTTGGCACTCCCATAACTCACCAATTCGGTGCATAACCGGGGCGATGAGCTCGTCCGCAAGCTGTCCCGGACGATGGCCGGCGGCCAAAACATCGAAAAGGAGTCGCCGAACCGCTTCTCGCTTTCCTTCAAGCAGGGCCTGCAATAGGAGCTTCCGGCGTCGGCGGAGCGTGAGTTTAGATTTACCGGTGGTACTCGGGAGGTCCAGAACTTCCGGGCGGACGAGCCGAAGATGACGTCGTTGGATGAATTCTAGGACCGCTTGCAGGGTGATCCGCCGGTGGCCGCCGGGGGTGGTTTCAGCGGGTAACCAACCGCGGTCGCACCAGCGTTTGACGGTGGACTCGCTGATTCCCAAGGCGGACGCAACTTGCTTAGGCGAGAGAGAGCGGCGATCCATATTGGTCGTTTTGATCGATTTTTTCTTTAGTATAATCTGCCGCCATTTATCGAACAAGTAGAAGCTGATTTTTGTAAAAACGACGTAGTTCCGTTAAGTTGTCGTTGGCATTCGGCCAGCACACCGCTTCCTGGACACTTAGTATTTGGGAAAACCCGCCTAGCATTGTTCCCGAAAGGCCCGCGAGATTTCGTGACGTAAGTATTTGTAGTGAATCGCCTTATGATCAACGTAAATTTCGCTTAGAATCCAGTGCTCTCGCTGGAAGCTTCGGGGTCAAGTGGGAGGGAAAACCCGGCGGCCTTTTTTGACTGCTTTTAAAGAGTGCGGAGCCTAGCAAAAAAATTTTTTTGCAGCTGGTCTTGACTAATTTGAGGTGTTCCGAAAAATGAAGGTGAACGAGTTGAACGAATTCATCGGATAAGTGGCTCGGCAAAGGGCTGGGCCCCGATGAATCGGTCGAAGGGTTCTGTAGCTCGAAAGGAGGTTTGCGATGCGTTCGCGTTGGAGCTATGCCTTAGTGGCCATGTTGGGTTTGGGGATCGTTGCTGGATCTTTGGCTGCTTACAGCAATCAGGAGGCCCCCAAGGACATCGTCGATACCGCCGTGGCAGCCGGCAAATTCAAGACTCTGGCCACGGCCCTGAAAGCGGCCGGTTTGGTAGAAGCCCTCAAGGGGAAAGGTCCCTTCACGGTCTTTGCCCCTACGGATGAGGCCTTCGCGAAACTGCCGGCCGGCACGGTCGAAGGGTTACTTAAGAACAAGGAGAAACTAACAGCCGTTTTGACCTACCACGTGGTGGCAGGCTCGGTGCCGGCAAGTGAGGTCATCAAGCTCGAATCGGCGAAGACCTTGCAAGGTTCTCCGGTCAAGATTCGCGTCAAGAACGGCAACGTGTACGTCAACGATGCGAAGGTTATCCAGGCGGATGTTCGGGCATCCAACGGGATTATCCACGTGATCGACACAGTCATCCTCCCACCAGAGGGTCGCTAAAGTCCGAAAACAATGGTCGCCGCTCGGAGGTCAGTTCAGTCCCCTGACGTGTTCCCCTTATGATTTCGTCCTCCGGATGGCGGCCTTCGAAAACTTGCCCGGCGCTTGGAAGCGTGCTTGATCGCCCGGGAACCCCGCCCACGACAAGCACGCTTCCCCCTTTTTTAAAGTCACCTCTGACGGCGACGAATTTGAAGAAGACAAGATGACGAATTTGAAAGAGACAAGTTTGAAGAAGACTAGATACTGAACGAATTGAGAAGAAACTAAACGAATTTCATGGAGATGCTTTATGAAAAGTCTTTTGATTTCGACATTAGTGGGGATCGTTGTCCTTGCCTCTTGGACGATGTCCGGGTTAGCCGGAAAGAAAAAGCAGTATAGTTTCCCGGCTCATCCTCATCAGGAAGCGTACAAAAACGTCGGGGAAAAGATACGGCAAACTCTGGAGTCGGTAGCAGTCCCCCCCGCGTCAAGAAATGAAAGTAGCGCGGAAATCGCCCCGAAGGAAGGGGAGGAGAGGATAAAAAGTCTTTTGAGTGAGTTGGCCGCGGCCCTCCCCGAGGGAGGCTTTTACAGACTTCGGGTGGAAGCGTTTCAGCGGAAACTTGCAGCCGACCTCAGCGCTGCGGAGATGGCGGGAGTATGGAGGGAGCTGAGAACCGAACTACAGGGCATGGCCGAAGGGCTTGCGTTTCGCCCCGTTGCCGAGGCGGATCTTCCGGAGGGCTTTCCCGCCCCTACACCCGTCGGTGAGGTAGAATTGAAGGAGTATCCGGCGTATCGCGCCGCGGTGACCCGGTATGATTCCTCTGCTTTCTGGCGGCTTTTTGCCCACATCACCTACCACGGGGTGGAGATGACCGCTCCGGTGGAGATGCGGATGAATGGGTCTTCGCCGGGTCAGCGGGCAGAATCGATGGCGTTTTTGTACGCCAGTCCGAGCTTGGGCCGACCGCGAGAGGGAGGGGCGGTAGAGGTCCGCGATTTTCCGCCGATGCTTGTGGCCAGCACCGGCGTCCAAGGGGAAATGACGAAGGAGGCCATCGACTCGGCTCGAGCCCGGCTCGCTGCGTGGCTTCAGGCGCATGCCGGCCGATATGAGGTGGACGGCCCCCCGCGACTGATGGGCTACAATAGCCCCTTTATCCCCAGCGAGAAAAAATACTTCGAATTGCAGGTGCCCGTAAGGCCTTCGAAAACCGCTAAGCCCAATTCCGGTGCGGAAAGCCTGTGACCCCGATTCCGCTTTTGCCGCGGCTATTCCGAAAAAATAGAAAGGCGGCTATTCCAAAGAGCCGGAGAAAAAGTGCCGCGAAGATATATCGTCGCCTTAGGCTTTTTACCCAAAAGGAGATTGGTAGCTTACCATCCGACTCATCATCTGAAATCCTCGATTCATCGGATACGACCGAGTGTCACCGATCCAGTAGGCAAGCCCAATACCGCTACGTTTTCATCCGGGCCAAATGTTGGAGGATTTCGATGCCGCGGTCAATCGTCGCATCGTCCACCGCATAAGAAATCCGGAAATGGGTGTCGCACTGGCTGAAGACCGATCCGGGGATCATGAGCAACTCAAATTCTTGAATCGCGCGTTCGACGAATTCCGTGGCTGTGCCAAAAGGAACCTTCGGGAATGCGTAGAATGCCCCGGAGGGGGGCACCAACTCGTAGTGGTCTCGTAGACCGGCGACAATCTTATCCCGCTTGCGGCGATATTGATCGATGTGCTCATCGACAGGCACATCGAGGGCAACAGCACCTGCCCATTGAAACGGTTGCGGAGCACATACGAAGCTGTATTGCTGAAGTTTGATCATCTCTTGGATGATCGTTCGCGGTCCGTGCGCAAACCCCAGCCGCCAGCCCGGCATTCCGTGCGATTTGCTGAAACCATCCACAACGATCGTATCGGGGTTGAATCGGGCCGGTGATACAAACGGAAAGTCGTAGCTGAAAGCGGAGTAGATCTCGTCACTGATGAGGGCGACATGGTGCCGAAACGCTAGTTCCGCGATGGCTTGAACTTCCTCCGCTTGAGCCACCATGCCTGTGGGATTCGCCGGGCTATTGAAGAGGATTAACTTGGTTTTCGGTGTAAGGGCAGCTTCGACTCTACCCACGTCAATGCGGAAGTTGGGATACGTATCCACATAAACTTCCACACCCCCAAAAAGCCGGACCAACACCGGATACATCACAAAGCCAGGATCAAAAAGGATCACTTCGTCGCCCGGCTCGACGAGGGCCATCATCGCCAGGACCAATCCCCCGCTGGTTCCGCAGGTGACGATGAGGTCGCGATCGCCGTCGGCGTAAAGTTGCCGAATTTTCTCAAGGAGCTTTTCCCGCAATACCGGCATACCTTGCGATAGGGCGTAGCGATTCTTGCCACTTTCGATCGCCTCGATGGCCGCGCGGCGGACCGGCTGGGGGACGTCAAAATCCGGCTGCCCGATCGAGAAATTGACGGGGTTCTCAAGCCGGGCCCCCAGCTCGAAAACCCGGCGAATCCCCGATGCATCGAACGTTTGCGTACGTTTAGCAAGCCAAGATTCCCGCATTCGAATTTCCCGCCGGTTTGCTCTACGAATGGCTGATTTTCGAGGAACTGCTGATTTTCCGTGTCGACTCCCGAGGTGCGACGGTGGAGTTCGCGCCAATTCGCTTTTCGAACTATAGTCAACTGCATCCGGGTTAGAAATAGGGGAGGGGCCCGTTTTTTCGGAGCAAAGGCTTTGAAACGTACTATCAGGCAGGTATTATGTTGGTTAACAAGCAAGTTTCGGTGTTTGGGCCGGAGTTTGTCGGGGCCAAAAAGCGAGGGCTCCACCTGTTGGGCCTTTCCCCGTGAAGCGCCTTCCAGCCAAAGCTTACCATCGTGGTTACCGTTTAATATTGTTTAATATTGTTTTTTACTCTCTCTACCTTGCGGCCGATGTGTGGCAGGAAGGGGAGTAAGCCAGCGGCGGTTGGC
>CAKZMM010000052.1 GCA_937128505.1 uncultured Thermogutta sp. | reverse complement strand
GGCCATGTCGTACCTCCTTGCACGCCAGGACCTTACCATAAATACCCGTTTTACACTAGCTCATTTTGTTAGAGGCTCTAAGGATGTGAGGTGAGGTTTCCGCGGCGAAGAAATCGGGACAGCATGTAATCATAATCCTTGTGGGTGGATTGGGTGTGGGGAATGCGAACGGGGAAACGGCTGGTTATCTGCGCGGTGAGCTTGCTTGTTCCGGCGATAGTGGCGGGATTTCTTGCCGCCAGGTGGTGGAGGGGGCCTACCGAGGCGGTACCCCGGGTTCTTCCGCCCGAGTTTCGGAAACAAACGCGGGAAAAAATTCCCAAGGTTGAATTCACTGAGATATCGGCTCAAGCAGGGATTGTGGCGACCCATTTCAGCGGGGCTTATGGCGAAAAGCTTCTTCCCGAGACGTTGGGCGGCGGCTGCGCCTTCTTTGATTTCGACAACGACGAAGATCAGGACGTACTCTTGGTCAGTGGGCGTCCTTGGCCTTGGCACGATTACGGCGAAGCGCGGCGGCGCTTTCGGGGCTCCCTAACACTCTACGAGAATGATGGTACCGGAAAATTCTCGGATGTTACGCAAGAGTGTGGTCTCGGAGACCTTTCCTTTTTTGGAATGGGCGTGGCAATCGGAGATTACGATAACGATGGGTGGACCGATTTTTTTGTGACGGCCGTCGGGCCTAACCGGCTTTTCCGAAATTTGGGTGGAAAATTCCAGGATGTGACACAGCAGGCGGGAGTCGCCGGGGCCAGCGATGCTTGGGGAACGGCGTGCAGCTTTCTAGATTACGATCGCGACGGTTGGCTCGATCTTTTCGTGTGCAACTACGTTCAATGGTCTAGGGAGCTGGATCTTTCTCAAGGGTTTGTGTTGACGGGGTTAGGCCGCGCATACGGGCCTCCATTCTTCTTTGCTGGGACTTTTCCGTATTTATACCGAAATCGTGGAGATGGCACCTTCGAAGATGTGTCGACCTCAGCCGGCGTGCAAGTTCGTAACCCAGCAACCGGCGAGCCGAGGGCAAAAAGTCTGGGCGTGCGTCCCTGCGATGTGGACCGGGATGGTTGGATCGACATCCTCGTGGCCAACGATACCGTTCAAAACTTTTTATTTCTCAATCAACGGGATGGAACATTCAAAGAAATCGGTATGGAAGCGGGAATCGCGTTCGGTAGCGATGGGCGAGCCCGGGGCGCGATGGGCATCGATGCCGCCTTTTACCGAAATGACGAGTGCTTAGGTATCGTCATTGGAAACTTTGCCAACGAAATGTCGGCCCTATTTGTTTCGCTGAATGACATGATGATTTTTTCAGACGAAGCCATTGCCGCCGGCATTGGCCCATTAACCCGGCAGGACCTCACCTTCGGAAGCTTCTTTTTTGACTATGATTTGGACGGTCGGCTGGACATTTTTTCTGTCAATGGGCACTTGGAGGCCGAAATCAACACCGTGCAGGAAAGTCAGACCTATCGGCAAGCGGCTCGGCTTTTTTGGAACGCAGGTCCCGAGGCTGAAGAAGAGTTCGCCCTGGTGGACGCCTCTTCCGCGGGAGCGGCTCTTTTCGAACCGATCGTTGGCCGCGGAGCAGCGTATGCGGATATCGACGGCGATGGTGATTTGGATCTTCTAGCAACCCAAATCGATGGTCCTCCGAAGCTTTGGCGCAACGAGCTAAATGGAAACCCCTCATTCTTACGGCTAAAACTTGTGGGCACTGACGACAACCGCAGTGCAATTGGGGCTTTGGTGGTGATTGAAAGCCGCTTTGGAAGGATTTGCCGCGAGGTCATGCCGACACGAAGTTATCTTTCACAAGTGGAGCTGCTGATTACCGTGGGTGGCTTGAGCCCCTCGGAGCCCTTCAAACTCACAGTCGTTTGGCCCAATGGAACGCAGCAAGAAATCTCCGATCTTTCTTGGAACTCTCTCAATATACTCGTGCAGCCCCGAAGCAAGATTCGAAATAGGTAACAATCGGGCCGCTAGAAGAGACTGCGCGACGCTGGGAGTTAGAAGTAGCAAAGTTCGCCAATTCTTGGCGGTTTTGCTCCCTGTATTCTTTAGTAAGCTCAAGTTACCAATGGAATAGCTTTACCAAAGTTTTGGGAGCACAGGCGGCCTACCCAAAAAGCTCAACCTACGCAGTGTGGTCGACCCTGGAATTGCCCAGATTCTTGACTCACTCCTTGTTGCCTTAGTCCTAAACCTGCGGCACACGGCGAAAGCAGACGCGCATTCTTCGCACCGTAGGTGTGAAAAAACTCGCCTCTAGGTGGTCCAAACGCCGGCAATTTTCTCGCCGCAATGGCTGCATGAACCGTTCTCAAGGTGCATTTCCAACACTGAGAAAATATCGCGGTCGATTAGTACTCGGTGACACCGCGGGCAAAAGGTGGTTTCCGCTTCCTTTACCCCCCGAACATTCCCGATGTAAACGTAACGGAGACCCGTATCATAAGCGATTTGCTGAGCGTCAAGCAGAATTTGCACGGGCGTAGACGGCAAATGCGTGAGTTGATGAGCCGGGTGAAAACGCGAAAAATGAAGCGGGTAGTCCGGTCCCAATTCGTTTTGAATCCAGTGGCACATACGCCTGATCATTTCTAAGTCATCGGTATAACTTGGCACTATCAGATTTGTGATTTCGAACCAAATTCCCTCTCGCTTGAGGGTCTTCAGCGTGGCCAAGATCGGTTCAAGCTTACCGGAGTTGAGCCGACCATAAATCTGCGGATCGAAACTTTTAAGATCCACGTTGGCTGCATCAATGACCGCACAAAGTTCCTGTAAGGGTCGCTGCTGAATGTATCCGCAGGTCACCCAAACGTTCTTGAGCCCCCGCTCGTGAGCCAACTGGGCAATATCGAACATGTACTCGAACCAAACCGAAGGCTCCGAATAGGTAAAGGCGATGGACGGACTACTAAAGTGCTCAGCCAAGGCGACGACATCCTCAGGGAGCAAAGTCAGACGCTCCAACCCAACAGTTCCCAGCACAGACAAGTCTCCTGGGTTCAAGCGGAGGGGCGAGCCAAACGGATCTTTCGTCTGCTCCGGGCGTCTTTGCGAGATCTCCCAGTTCTGGCAATTCAGGCAACGAAACCCACAGCCGGCGGTGGCAAGCGAAAGAATTTCGGTGCCCGGCAAAAAATGGAACAAAGGTTTTTTCTCAATCGGGTCCAGATTTAGCGCGCACGGGTTATTGTAAGTCAAGGTGTACAAAGTGCCACCTTTGTTCACCCGGTTCCGGCACCGCCCACGATCCTCAGGCCCGAGAACGCACTCGTTCGGGCAAAGCCGACACTGAATATTTTTGCCAAGTCGCAGGTAATGAAGTGCCTCACGCGTCCAACCCTGCCGCTGCCAAGCCTCCCAGAGGGTTCCGCGCGGAGCATCATTTTTGAAGACATCCGCCGAAAGCCGAGCCGATTGAAACGCCTCTTCACCCTGGCGGATCCAATATCCAACCGCGGCAACCCCTCCTGCTGCGGCGATCGAGCCTACCGCCCAACGAAGCCACAATCGGCGGTTTCCTAAGCCAGCGGCCGAACCAGCTCTTTCTTCGCACGGTGCGTGCTGTTTGGTGCCGCCCTTAAGTGACGATTGCGTCGACCAATCCATCCCCACCTCCGCAACGCAAAATAAATCATGATCGAAGAGTGAATGACGAACACGCAGACCAGCGGCCAATCAAAAAGCTGATGAATTGCCAAAGCGGATTCAATGCCGATCAGCTTGTCCATTCCCAGCTTTCCGCATAAAGCAAAGCCCGTAATGATGTAGACAAGCATTAGCCCAAAGAGCACCCACCCGGTGAGGCGTGCGATCTTAATCAGATAGAAATTCGTGCTTCTCACGGGCACAGCCACCACGCCCCAATTCGGCTTCGCAAAGCTGGAAAACACTGTAACGCCGCCCCTGTAAGCCCCTCCTAGCTCCGCACCAGCAAATTTATTGTATCACTGGCAATTGGTGTTATTGTATCAACCATTAGTTTCTCTGATTAACTTTTCGGCCGTTATTATCTCTTGCCGGGATTTCTCAAGTGGGAAAAACTTCGCTTTACCATCGGGTGTGAGGCGGATGCCGCGGTATGCGGATGGGGGCATATTCTTTACCGCTTCTTTACGGCCGCACGTATACCTTAAGAACAAAAAGCAGAATTTCGCTTAGAACAAAAAGTAGGATTTCGCTTTTCCCCCGCTGACGGGCCCTAGTCAGCGACCCGAATCGTCAAGCTCCAAAGCTGCCAGAATCCTTACCGTAAGCTCCCAAGCTACCAAGCTGCGACATATACCGGGAGCATTTCCTCGCCGTACATGCCCAAAGCTGCTGAGGTGTGAGCTCCGGCTGTTTCCGCGAAAGGGATAGATGAGGAGCCCACCTCGGCCCGGACCATGCTGCGATGCACACAGCGCTTGAGCGGATACGATCGTGCACAAGTCGTGCCGAATTGTTGGGAATTATTAAGCGGACCCAATGAACCTGTGACTTGGCCAAATAAGCAAGAAAACACTCACGAGATTAGCAGCTCCCACCAATTGGCAAAGCCCTATTACCCCCAAATACGGGATTAGCCAACTGCTGGCCAGAAGGGCGCCCAAGGCTGCACCGAGATAGTCAGCGGTATACAATCGGGCCGCCGTGCCCGAGATCGTCCTAAATGCCAATTTTCCCGCCAAAGGAAACTCAAGACCCACAAAAATTGCCACCACTAACGATAACGCCGGAATGGCCAGGGCCCCGACGAACTCCGGAAGACCCAGCGCTTGAGCACCACTAAGACCCATCAGCGCAAAAGGCAGCGCAGCTGAAAACCCTGCCAATAAAAGCTCAGCAAGAATTAGGTGCCAAATTCGTAGGCTGGCTTGGAACCGATTGGACACGAAGGAACCTATCCCCAGCCCAATCATAAACGAAGTGATAATCCACGATAGCTGCGAGTAAACCGAACCATAAAGAACCTGAAAACCGAGCATCAACACGACCACCAGACTCGATCCAGCGAATCCAGTGGTAAAAATCGCAATCTGAAGTGGGCCACAAAATATTAGATATGCAATTAAGCCTATAACGATTGTTAACTCCAGAGCCCCGATCCGCCAGGTGAATTTGCTCAACCAGTATTTCAGATGCAGGTAATACAAAATTGGCGAGAAATCACGGTTAACCGGTCCATCGCTTTCCACCGTAGCCCTGTGCAATCCTTGTAAGCGCAGGGGATGGAGCGCCGCCTGCAAGTAATGCTTGTTGACCCATTGCGTTTGGATACGCATTTGGGCGAGCCGATCGGCAATCTCCGAACTCAGCGGCCCCTCCGAAGCCAGAAAATGCACACGCCCTAGCGGAAGAATCATCACATTCGCAAACTCGGCAGCCAACGTTCGCCGTAAAACGCTCAACAGTTCTCGCAACTCGGGTGTCACAACATTCTCGTAGTGCCCTGCTGATACACTTAGAACACCACCGGGATTGAGAAGCCGTCGTACTCGTGCGAAGAATTCGCGGGTGAAATAACGATTGAGTTGCGAAGTGGAAGGCTCCGGCACATCGACGATCACAATGTCGTACTTGACCTTTTTCGCCATCGAGACGTATCGGCGACCGTCAGTTGGTACTATTCTAAGACGCCCTTCCACCACAAAAGTGCTCAGTCTTTCCTCCATGGGAAGATGTAAATCAGCCACGTGGAGCAAAGCCGGGTCAAGTTCCACATAGTCGACATGCACACCCGGGTAGCGCAGCAGTTCGCGTACGGTGCCCGAAATTCCGCCCGAAATCACCAGTACCGAACGCGCACTCGGCCTTTGTGCCATGGTGGGGTGAACGGTTTCCTCCACCTGCTCGATATTGTGACTTGAAAACAAGGGGACGCCACTATGGAAAAAATTAAGCTGCGCGGACGATTCGGTGACGACGACTAATCCGTACGGTGAAGCGACTTTTTCAATAGTCCGCTGTCCAGGATACGACAAGGCAAGTGACCAATGATCTAACCCGGCAAAGAGGGTTACTCCAAGTAAGCCAACTCCAAGCCCCAACCCGGTGAAGAAATACCCACGATACCCCAAAACCCAGGCCGAGGCAGAAGCAAGCGCGATATTTAATAGACCCGGAATTAATACTACCCGGAATGGATCGGCCCACCAGACGAGAAATATGCTAAAGAGTAACCCGCCGAAAATGTCGCCTAAATTATCCAGAAAATAGACTTCCCCAACGCTGGAACTATCACTCCGACGGGCGAGCACGACGGGCGCAAGAGTCAGCAATAGCCCGGTCAGAAGGCAATAGGGCCCCAGGACCACCAAGGACGCAACGACGGTCTCCCAAACCCCTAGCTCGGCTCCCCTCACAAACATCGTAGCCGGCAAGCTACGCGTTAGAAGCACAGCGCCGGAGGGGAGGATTGCCAACAGAAGCTGTGTGCCGAGAAGTGCTGGAACCGGCTTCGACCAGCTCGAGGCCCCGCGTGCAATCTGCGCCCCGATCCCTGTCAGGAGCAACCAACAACCGAGCACGATCCCCAAGACCAGCTCGTTACCCGAGAAGATCGTAAGCAGCTCCCGCATAAGGGTGAGCTGTGTCACAAAAGCAGATACACCAAGCGCCGTGACCGCGGCTAGAATCCACCGCCTTGCCGTGCCGACACCGGCATTCATAAATAGAAGCTACTCACTCGAAATAACACACGGGAAATCTCGGTGTTCCTGACCGGTCGCATCTCCTCGCGCTAGGTTCTAAGATGACGACAATACCCTTGAAGATTTGTGTTGCGGGGGCAAGAGCCGAAAACAGGCGGGCTCGCTTCACCGAGGAATTAAAGTGCACCCTTTGGCTTGGTTTCCTCGAAGGCTTCAACCACGTAAACGTACACGGCGGCTTCGGGCGATTGCCAAGCTTGCGGAGGTAGCCCAGCCTTCTCGGCTAATCTCGAAAGGAATTGCTCGGGCTTGGGAATCTTTTCCCACACTTGGGGAAGGAATGTCGCCTGATGCTGTCCCACCTTCAGGACAACTCCGTCCCGCCCCGGCCTCATAAGTTGAAGTAGCTCCTCGGGCCTATTGAACTGCAAGCGTCGGGGTCGGCTCAGTACGCTGATTTCGATTTCTACCTCGCCCAATTCGCTTGGTTGCAACGGCGGAAAACGAGGATCCTCAAGCGCCGCACTCCGAGCCCGACGCAAAACGGCCTCAAAGAGCGGCTCTTGCGGATAGATCGTTCCGATGCAGCCCCGTAATTGACCGTGCTGTGTCAAAGTCACGAAACAGGCCCACGGCTCTTTCAATTGCTCGGGGATCTTTTCTGAAACGATTTCAGGCAAGGACTGATGTAACACCGCGGCTTCTATAGCCTTTCGTGCAAGATACAGCAAGAGTTTCTTGTCACTTTCGCTGAGCTCCAGAACCTCCGAAGCCCGTGAAGAACGTGCTTCGCCTACGAAGTCAGCTTCACAAGTGCGCTCTTGCGGCGATGAAGCTGCGGCTTGGGTTTCTGAGGCGCGAACCAGGCTTACTCCACCCTCTAATGCCGGAAGACTCTCGAACCGAGAAGAAGCGTTAGGTGATTCCTGCCTTGTCGCATCGCTGCTAGCTTCGGCATCGTTGGGCTTTTCGGCGACATCTTCAGCCACTCGATAAAAAGCTATTGCCGTATAGCCAACGACGGCTGAATAATCGCCGTACGTGTCCCCACTTGTTCGATAGTCCAAAAGCTTGCTTTGCCATCCGAACTGCTTGGCCAAGTGGACGACGACACGAATGGGTCCCCTCCCACATGCCTCAGCCCGGGAAAGGCCCTCATCATCGAGCCGGCAAATCGCCTCGATGCACTCCTTATCGAGCCGATTAGCTGTGCTCTGAGGATAGTAGTGGCTTAAATCGGTACTGGCAATGACGAGGGTTTCATCCTCTAAATAAGGTGCTAAGCCCCGAGCTACCTCCGCAGGCTCCACCTCACCCAAGACGATTGGCACCAAGCTGAACGTGCCGAGAACATGTTGTAAGAAGGGCAACTGAACTTCGAGCGAGTGTTCCCATGTATGAGGCGTATCTTCGCCCCTTGGCACCCGCAGCCCCGAATGCTCAGCCCATTCCGGCCGCCGCACAGCGCCCGGTCGATCAACAAAAAAGGGTGCCTTTGACGCCAGTTTAGCAGCCAAAGGTGAAACAGGGATTCGCCCTAAAGGGGTTTCAAACTCGTGGACCACCGCGACGCTAGCACCGGCAAACGCTGCATAATGCGCGGGAGCGAGGACGACAACTTGTGAGAATCGCTGACCCGCTAAAAGCGCATAGGCCCGCGCAGCGACTGAGCCGGAAAAGCGATATCCGGCATGCGGGCAAATTAGGGCCTTCAAGCCGGGGAGCGGTTCTCGAGGCTGAGATTCCTCGATTAGTCGACTCACCAGCCGAGACAACTCTTCCGGATTCCGGGGGTAAAAAAGCCCCGCTACTGCCGCCTCCCGCACTTTCGGTGCTTGCGGCGGTGCTTGACTGGAACTTGCGGGCGAAAAATGCGATGGCACAGGGGCCTCTCCGCTACAACCCCCAAAGCCCCAAATCGAAGCCAAAAAAATGATCATCCCCCAAGGAGGCCGCGAAAACATTGAATTACTTCATGGAATCAGTCTTACCCGCGCCTGGCACAAAATGAACTTTCGGAACGACATTCTAGTATAACGCGGGGTCCTTTGACAAAGTAGCCCAGCGATAAGTTCGTGGCCTTCGCAGGGCATGAATCCCTCGCGAAAATTGAGCGCCTCCACCAGTTCCACGATCCATTCTTTCGGGCTGCCTCCGCACCTTAAAACAGAAAAAAGCGACAATTTGAATGCTGCTGAGATTCTCTTCGCAAACCAGCATTGGCCCCACGGCACTCGTAAGCTGACAATGTTCGCAACTTTCCCGGTCGGGTTTTGTTAAGCCTCCCCTCATTTTGCCTGAGTTTCCGTGATTGCCCAGCGCAAATACGGATCGAAGCCTTCTGCGACGGATGTGGCAATAATCTCCGGCAGTTCATAAGGGTGTGATGCTTTGATGGCCTCCAAGACCGCCGGCCATAGTGATTTTCGGGTCTTTACCAGGCATTGCCACTCCTCGGCTTCCTCCAGTTGATTCTTCCATCGATAGAAGCTTCGGATAGGCCCTAAAACCTGAACACATGCAGCCAGATGGTTATTGACCAATTGTCGAGCTATGCTCTCGGCCGTTTCTTTACGGTCCACGGTGGTTAAGACTACAAGCAATTCTTCCGCCATTCGACTCTCCCTCAGAAATGCGATGACATCGCAAAAAAATTTGTTACACCCGGCTTCCCCGCATGCTCGAAGAGCCCATCTTTCAGGCCAGAAATTCCCTAATCTCTTCGCCGAAAAAGAACGACTTTTTTCAGGAGTGTATCCCGAAAAGGACCCTCGCGATATAAGATTTCCTTCTTGAAATCGCGGATGCCAAATTTTGTCGCTTAAAACCGTATTACGGAATTTGGCGGTGCCGTTGAGCCACCGACTCCAACTTCCTTGGCAAGTTGTGTGAAAGTGGCGTTCATACACAGGCTGTTTGCAAAGGATAAGAAATTGTGGACCTCCAACTTTTACAAGCACACGAAGGGGTCTTTTTCGAATCGGCTAGACCAAACGGTCAATTGGGGGAATTGGATTTGGAGCCACTTTGCTAGATGAACCATAGCGAACTTTTCACTGGCATAATGTCCGGTGACTACCAGGGCCAAGTCGGCAGACGCGGCCTCCAAAGCTCGGTGGTAGCTTACCTCGCCACAAACCATCAAGTCACAGTTGCACTTGATCGCTTGGCCGATCAATTCTCCCGCGCTTCCACAAGCTACAGCGACCTTTTGAACCACTTTTTCCTTATCACCCACAAACTGAAGGCGATTCACGCCTAAGAATCCCTTTAGCTTGGGGAGAAGGTCGGCAGCACGGCACGGTTCCGGCAAAAGCCCCCACCGCCCCGTGCCGGTGCCATCGGGCCGCTCATCGCAGAGAGGAGCCGAGTTTTGCAATCCCAAAGTGTCGGCCAACTGCTGATTGATTCCTTTCCTACACGAGTCGAACGCAGTATGTAGGCTGAAAATCGCGATGCCGCGCTTAGCCAGCTCCCACAGATTTCGCCCTACAGTGCTTTCTGTGTTGATTTGCGAGACAGGTCGGAAAGGCAGAGGGTGATGTGTGACGATCAATTGAACGTGCGACTCTACAGCTTCTTTCACAACATCTGAGGTTATCGTGAGACAAGTGAGCACTCTCTGCACAATTGCCCGCGGATCTCCTAAAAGAAGACCGACATTGTCCCATTCTGCAGCCAGCTCCAAAGGGGCCAGTTCTTGCAGAGAATCAATTACCTGACCAATCGTCACTATGTTCATGGCTGTTTCGCACTCATTTTCTTTGTTGCTTGTCACGCACGCCGCCATTTCCTATCGGGCACGTCAGACTAGCAAAACTTTGTAAACCTCCTCGAACAATTTCCAGAAAAACGATGAAGCAGCCCCTTGTTTTCGCCTCAACGCCACGGCTATGGCGAAGAAATGGTCCCGCCTCAGCTTCTCAAGTCGGAAAAATCCGGAAATTGAACCGATGGAGGTATCAGCTGGTTTCTTAATGATTTTCTGATGGACTATCGACGGAATTTATTTTTCCAATGCTAGAGGCGGTCTTGGGCCGCCCCTGAACTTTGCCTGCGGAATTGAGTCCGCTGACTCCTCAGAAAAAAAATCTTAGAAAAACCCGGATTTCCGTAAAGCTCGTCGTTAAATCAGCTACCGGCTTTTCGGTAGAAACGAAGCACGTCCGCGAACATTTACATCCTTTACGTCCGGAGAAGGATGAGGGAACCTAGAAGGAAAAGTCTCAACTTTCCACCGGTTCAGTGCGTCACTTATCACCGACGTGGGCGATAAACCTGGAAGATTGCAATATCCCGTCTTATCTTGATTATCTTGCTTATCTTGATAAGCATTTCCGCATTCCCTGGCTAAAACTCATCGCCAGCATATCCACCAGCTCTTCCTCCGTTCGCATTCTGGCTGCATTGCGTTCCGAAAGAGCAATTCTCAGCCTCTGCCCGCAACTTTTCCGCCTTGGGATACTGGGATTTTCTGAGTCTCGCCCCGTGCTATCAACAGCTCAAATACGCTTTCTGTCATCAATGATGTTTGTTATGAGCAACTTAGTAGTTAATGTATTTCTTGCGGAAGAAAAATCGGATTTTAACGTTTAGAATGATATGGGAATTATGCGACGTATAGAGATATGGAGAAGTTTAGATAATCTGGTGAAAATATTGGCGACTGTTGCCGATCTCCAATTAATGACGGGTTCGAAGCCAGTCTTGAAAGGTCATGTCCTTCCAGCGGTGCCAGCTGTGAACAACTTGCGGAGTGTTGTGTAAACCCTTTTGTGTGAGATTGGAGGAGGAGCTTAGCGACATGAGACTCCGGTACTACTCTGTGATTTTTGCGTTAGGTGCATTGCTCGCGCTGGCCGGTTCCTCGGCAAATGCCGGGATTCTTGGCCAACCTGAGCCGCCTGCGGCATGTGGTCCATCCTGTGGAGCATGCGAGCCCGCATGCTGCTGCCCCTGCTGTCGGCCGGTTGCGGCGCTAGTTGAGCGGGTCCGCGCTCGGCTAGCTTGCCTTACGGCTTGCTGCCGACCAGCTTGCAGCGAGCCCTGCTGCGAGGCAACTTGCGATCGTTGCTGCCCACCCCCGATTCTTGCTCGGCTGCGTGCGGCCCTTTGCTGCCGGCCTTGCTGCGCGGAACCGGTGTGCCCTCCGCCGGCTTGTGAGCCGGTCTGCTGTGTGCCAAAACCGGGGATCCTCGCTCGGTTGCGCGCGGCTATGTGCAGGCCCGCGGTTTGCTGTGAATGACCCTAAATTGCGTAGCTGCCTCTTGCTTTGTCAGAAATTGCGGAGGCCGGGGGCTCCTAATTCACCTAATCCAGGGCCAGATTGGAGCGGTGAGAGGATTGCTCGAGGCTACTAAGCCTTAATCAGGGCACCCCCGCGGTCAGAACCATCGAGTTGCAGCTCAAGAATGCGTCGCAAATACGCATGGGCCAGGGGAATTGGTCAAAAGCGAAAGCTGCCGAGTCCCCAAGTTAACCGAGAAGGTGTGCGAAGAGGTTGAAAACAGCCTGTTGAGAGACACAAAGCTTATCACAACCCCTTTTTTGAACACCGAGAAAAAATGCTGCCCAAGAACTTGAGGGAAAGTGTGCACCGCAGGGAAAAAGGCAGTTTTGGACCGGCAGCTTTCCACCGGAACCTGGGCCGTACCCCCTGGTGAAGAAGAAGTTCGATATCCCGGGGAAATCGTAACCTGTAATTCCGATTCGATTGGGGGACATAACCCGGCCCACCCCGAGGCTATTCTAGTGAGAAGACGCCCTGGTCAGAGGACCCACCCTCTGCAAAGGCCGGTTGTCCTTCGTTATGGCCCGTAAAATGAGTAGCGGCCCCGCGTAAGCGGGGCCGCGTCTTTTTACGATATAGTGTCTAGACGAGGAAATCTATTATTGTGACAAGAGGGGAGCTCGTCGGTTTCCGACGTAAGGTCCGCCCCGCTTCTTGCTCAAACCACAGCGACGCGGATCGGTCTAATCCCCTACCCTTCCCTCCGCAGGGCACTCCCTGGAGGCCAGTAATTCAACCCGCTGGGGACCAACAGTTGTCCGAAATCTAAAGCGTTTACAAACTGCGGCGCTATTCCGGGAAAAGCTTGGTGGACAGGTATCGTTCGCCCAAGTCGGGCAAGACGACTACGATTACCTTTCCTCGATTCTCCTCCCGCCGTGCCACTTGCAAGGCTGCCCAAGTCGCAGCTCCACAACTGATTCCGCACATCAACCCTTCAAGCCGCGCCAAACGCCGGGTGGTTTCGGCGGCATCCTCATCCGCTACACAAATCACTTCATCGATGATGTCGAGATTCAGCACGTCTGGGATGAAACCCGCCCCGATTCCCTGAATTGTGTGCTTCCCGGGCTTAATTTCCTGACCGGAAAGCCGCTGCGTAATCACGGCGCTGTTAGCCGGTTCTACGGCGATGACCTTGACGTCCGGTTTGCGAGATTTCAGAACCTCGCCCACGCCCGTAATCGTGCCGCCCGTGCCAACTCCGGCAACAAAAATGTCCACAGCCCCATTCGTATCCCGCCAGATTTCCTCCGCCGTGGTCCTACGGTGAATTTCGGGGTTCGCAGGATTCTTGAATTGCTGCGGCATGTAGAAATTTTTGTTCTCCCTAACCAGCTCCTCCGCCTTTTGAACGGCGCCACGCATCCCCTCGGCTGCCGGGGTGAGGACCAACTCCACTCCAAAGGCTCGCAATAGCCGGCGACGTTCCAAGCTCATGCTTTCGGGCATCGTGACCATCAGGCGATAACCGCGGGCTGCACATACGAACGCCAGGCCGATTCCTGTATTTCCGCTCGTGGGCTCAATAATTACCGTATCTTCTTTAATTAGGCCCTCGCGTTCAGCCCGCTCGATCATGGACCAAGCGATCCGATCCTTAACACTCCAAAGCGGATTGAAGTTTTCCAGCTTCCCGAGAACCGTCGCAACGCATCCTGAAGTAATGCGCCGCAACTGAACCAAAGGAGTGTTACCAATGCACTGGGTAATGTCCGCCCTGATGTTCCCAAGGGTCAACGTTGCCATCAAAATCTCTCCTGATTTAGTAAACTTTAAAGCTCGTGTGTATTCTGAAACTCCTCCCTTTTTTGTCGGAATCGATCGAAACAAGTAGGGATTTTGAGTTTCGCAATTGTAGCGTATTATAGCAACGATACTCAACTACGAATATTGTCTATTTATCAACGTTTTGCAAATTATCAATGTTTCGCAAAATAATCAACACGATCGCCACAAAAAAGCCAATTTTACCCGCGGTGAAAGAGAAGACTCTTTAAAAGACACGACTCTTTAATGGAATAGCGGACACGATTCGCCATAGTGCCAGGCAATCGACCGTGGAACTGGCAATAGCTGCGACGATAACTGACCCGATTCCGTAGGGATTTATCACAAGCGAGAAACCGTCGTTAGACATGTGATTGCACATAATGAGTGGTTTTGTCAGGAAAGTGACGGGCTTAGACATCTGTTTTGAGGAAAAGACTCGAGATTAATCTTGTGTGTTGGGTAAAAGACTTGGAAAGAAAGACTTGTAAAGACGGCTGTAACCCCCGTCTTCCAAAAACGGGGCCTTTTTGAACAGGAACTAGGGGCGAAACTCGCAAGTCTCCAGCTTTGCCGGGCAAAAACTTCCTTCGATAAAACGGGCTTTCACGTCGGATATCGTTGAGTGTCGCAAACGAAACATTTTCCGCCGCAGGGTGAAGCACCGTGCTTTAAGCAGTTTTCTGGAGAATGACACTTGTAAACTTTCGCCTTTTTTGGACTTGTCGCTTTGGCTTTGGCCTTTTTGCGAAATCTTGCTGAGCGCTCCACCGCCTCGCGTGTCCTTCACCGAAACTGTGTTTTCGCATCAAAATGCTAGCGCACCCATCAACATGTTATCTCTCGCATTAAAATGCTACTGGGCATCACCCCCCTACGTTTCGGTCGATTGTCTAGGTATCCTGGCGAAACCCACAAAGGAATCAAAGAGGAAGAGGAATTAGGCAGAATCTTAGAATGTAGTCTGAGCAAACTCCGATTTTGCAGAGGCGAGGCAGAGTGGACTTGGGACTCTGCTGGAAAAAATTAGCCAATTCTTTTCGTCACAAGTAGTGTCGAACGCGTATGCCAAAAGACTTTTTGAGCGGAATAAAGCCGCAGTACGACGTGATCGTGATTGGCTCCGGACTCGCCGGGATGACCGCAGCTAATATCCTGGCCCGGTGCGGGCATCGCGTCCTTTTACTCGAGCAGCACTATAAACTTGGTGGTCTGGCAACTTGGTTCCGGCGACCGGGCGGTCACATCTTCGATATCTCGCTCCATGGGTTTCCTGTGGGAATGATCAAAAGCTGCCGACGATATTGGGGGCCGGAGATTGCTCAAGCCATCGTGCAGCTCCGCGATATCCGCTTTGACAACCCAATGTTCCGGCTGGGTACCACCTTCGATCGGAACGATTTTGTGAGCCTATTGCTCGAGCATTTTCGGGTCGAGCCCTCTCGGGTTGAAGGGTTTTTCCGTTTTGTCGAGAATGCGAATTTCTTCGACGATTGCTCAATGACCACCGGTGAACTCTTCGAACAATTCTTCCCGGGACGGCCGGACATAGTGCGCTTTTTACTTGAGCCGATCACGTATGCTAACGGCTCCACGCTCGAGGACCCGGCTATTGCCTACAGTATCGTTTTTTCCAATTTCATGAGTCGTGGGGTATTCACTTTCCGTGGAGGGACCGACCACCTGATTGAAATGATGGCTGCGCAGATGCGCCAACATGGTGTCGACCTGCGAATTCGAACTCCCGTAGACAATATTGTCGTGGAAGCCGGTCAGGTCAAAGGCGTCGTAACGGCCGGAAGAGTTATCCGCGCAAAAGCGGTGATTTCTAATGCGCATCTGATTAGCACGTGTTTTCGCCTGATTGGTCGCGAACATTTTTCGGTGGAATTTACCTCTAAAGTCGATCGCGTGCGGCTGAACAATTCGAGTACCCAGGTGTACATTGCCCTGAAGCCCGGCGAGGGCTTAGATCGAGCCAAGTGCGGCGATCTCCTTTTCCGCTCCACAGCCCCAGAATTCCGGACCGACTTGATGCTCAGCCGGCAGATCACCAGCCGGACTTATTCTTTCTACTACCCCGAAACGCGCCCCGGACGCAATCGCTCGTATGTCGTCAGCAGCACGAACGCCCGGTACGAGGATTGGGCGTGCCTATCTCGGGAGGAATACTCGCAGGCAAAGCAAGAGCTGATCGATCAAACTTTAGCTGACCTCGAGCGATACGTACCCGATCTTGAGAAAAAGGTGGACTGGGTGGAGGCGGCAACGCCGCTTACTTTCGAGCGATACACCGGTCATCCTTGCGGGGCGAGCTTTGGGACGAAATTCGAAGGCCTTGCCGTCAGCAGGGCTTTACCGCAGCAAATGGCAGGGATGTTTCACACAGGAAGTGTCGGGATCATCATGTCGGGGTGGTTAGGGGCAGTCAATTACGGCGTGATCGTCGCCAATGAAGTGGATGCTTATCTTACAAATGGCGGAAGTGCTCCGCGGCAGCATCCGGCGGTGGGGATCCGTGCCGACACGCAATGCCAAGTGGGATAGCATTCCAGTAATGTGAGTGACATTCGGAAAGAATTCGCGTCCATTCAGCTTGCCAAAGTAACTGGACAGAATATCCCCCGTGGGGTGGGGGGATCGCGCCCTTGGCATGCAAGGCAGATCCGAAATCTGCTTCCCCCTTTAACGATCGCGAATTCAATACCCCCAAAAGGGGGGACTCAAGATCCTCGCGGATTTATTCGACGAAGCCCAAAACCCGCGCGGGTAAGTGGATGCGCGGCAGAGAAGAGAATACTTTCCCGCGAGTGTCACTATTACAAAGTTGACTAGGTTCAAACGGCTTCACATCGAGTGTGTGTCCCGCTAATTGAAATGCTGATCGCTTTTCCTGGGGGAAGAAGGATCCACGACTCACCGCATTGTAGCTGCGCTGCTATTTACCGCTTTTCCATTCCCAAAGCTCTCGACGAAGCACCGTGGCGTCGATCTTGCTTCCGAAGTTATTTTGGGAGCAAATTATGGGTAAAGCACCGAGTTGGTGATCCCTACCGATCGCCCCCTGGAAATTCCCACCGGGCTTAAAAAAGGGCGGTCCTCCCTAGCCGGGCATATTTCACAAAGCAAAAGTTTTACAACGCAAAGTGCATCAAGTTTGCCCAGTGGGTGGTTCGACAAACCACGAGCCTCAGCTTCTCAGCACCGTCGCATTCGATTCCCGCCGAGAGCTCCTCGGTGCGAGAGCCTTTCAAATCTGCTCAAGAAAAATTCTTTTTTAACAGCGCCGTTCGATTTGCTGCCAAGACCGACGTTTCAATATTTGAATTGTAAAACCCGTGATCGAACGCGCGAAAAATCATGATGCATTTGTCGCTTCCCGCGACGAGGTTACACTTCGGCTTCTGCCTCGGCGACAATCTTCAGCAAATATTCTCCGTAACTATTTCGGTAATAGGCTGCTAGCCTACGGAGTTCCTGAGCCGAGATAAAGCCTTTGCGAAATGCCACCTCCTCGGGACATGCAATTTTCAAACCTTGACGATGTTCGATCGTGGCGACAAAAGCCGAGGCCTCCAACAAAAAGTCTGGTGTACCTGTGTCCAGCCATGCGAAGCCCCGGCCGAGAATCTGAACGTAAAGCTCGCCGCGACGGAGATAATCGGCATTGACATCGGTAATCTCGAGCTCCCCACGAGCCGAGGGTTTTAAGGTCCGGGCTATGTCCACGACTTGATTATCGTAAAAGTACAGGCCCGTCACGGCGTAAGAGGAACGCGGTTCTTTCGGCTTTTCTACGATCGAAATAGGTCGCCCTTGCGCATTGAGCTCCACGACGCCGTAGCGCTCGGGATCCTTCACCGAGTAGGCAAAAACTGTGGCTCCGCGAGGACGACTTGCTGCCTTCTGAAGCATCGCTTGGAAACCCTGGCCAAAAAAGATATTGTCGCCGAGAATTAAAGCTACAGGATCATTCCCGATAAAATTCGCACCTAGGAGGAAAGCCTCGGCAATTCCGCGCGGTTTTTCTTGGACACAATAGCTGATGTGAATTCCCCATTGGGTTCCGTCGCCTAGAAGTTGCTCAAAAAGGGGAAGATGTTCCGGTGTAGAGATGATGAGTATTTTACGAATTCCTGCCAGCATCAGCGTGCACAGGGGGTAATACACCATAGGTTTGTCATACACCGGGAGGAGCTGTTTGCTGATTGCCCGGGTCATCGGGTGAAGGCGTGTGCCGGCTCCTCCTGCCAAGACGATCCCCTTTTCAAACACTCGTTGGTCCATTCCCATGTCTCCTGGGAGAATCGCGACAAAAATCTGCCACCGGGCATTAGGCGGAGTGAATTAACCCACCTAGCCCTAGTCGTTCGCGACGATATTTTCCGCTCGTGACCCTTTCTGCCCAGGTGCGATTTTCCAAATACCAGCGGACCGTTTTTTCCAGACCCGTTTCAAAATCGACCGTGGGCTGCCAGCCCAGGTGATGCATCTTCGAGGCATCGAGAGCATATCGCCGATCATGACCCGGTCGATCCGCCACGAAGGTAATGAGGGATCGACAAGGACGATGTGGCAAATCAGGGTAAAGTCGTTCCACCGTGGTACAGATGGTTTCGACCACGGCCAAGTTGGTTCGCTCGCAATCGCCGCCGATGTTATAAGTCTCCCCCGGTCGCCCCAGGTTTAACACCAGCTCAATCGCCCGACAATGATCCTCCACATAAAGCCAGTCACGCACGTTTTGCCCATCACCATATACCGGTAGCGGCTTACCCTCGACGGCATTGAGGATCATCAACGGAAGAAGTTTTTCCGGAAACTGATAGGGGCCGTAATTATTCGAGGAATGCGTAATCATTACCGGCAGACCGTATGTCTTCCAATAGGCCCGCGCAAAATGATCTGCAGCGGCTTTCGAGGCAGCATACGGCGAATTGGGAGCGTACGGGGTATCCTCATGAAATTTGCCCTCCGGCCCCAAGGAACCGTACACCTCATCAGTTGAAATATGCACGAAACGAAAACGTTCCTTCTCATCCGAAGGCAAGTTGACCCAGTAGGTCCGCGCTGCTTCGAGCAATCGGAAGGTGCCGACCACATTGGTTTGGACGAACTCCGCCGGCCCATCGATGGAGCGGTCCACGTGAGATTCCGCGGCAAAATTCACGATCGCCGAAGGTCGGTAAGTCTCGAGCAACCGAAGCACGAGCGGACCATCACCGATATCGCCCTGCACAAAAATATGTCGGGGGTCGTCTAAAAGCTCCCCCAGCGAGTCCAAATTCCCTGCGTACGTAAGTTTGTCGAGATTGATTAATCGAGCCTCATTCGCCGTTGCGATCCCCGAGTTTCCGGCCCTCCCCTGAAGCCAATAGCGAACGAAATTGCTGCCGATGAACCCGGCCCCGCCGGTAACTAAGATGGTGTCCATGGTTTTCTTCATCTCCTAAAGGCGGTTGTGAAAGACCGCTTTTTTTAATGGGGAAATTAGCCCGTGGTGTAGGACGGGGTTGCCGTTTCAACAACACTTGCTTGCTCAGGTACCTCCGCCTCCGCTTTGCAACTAGCTTTGGCCGGCCACACGCGCCGAAAGACGAAAATGGCAATTACCACTACCCCCGCGGCTGCAAACCAGTAAAAAAGCGTTCCAAATCGAGCCCAATAATAAAAAAGTTTTAAATTTTCCCCCAAAACAAGCGAGATGCCGACCCCATCGCTCCACCAACGGTCAGGATCAAAACCTTCGAGCGGCACCGGAACAAGGAAAACTCTGCCAGCTTCATTCTTGAGAAGCCGTCGGAGTGTCCAAAGAGTGCGACGCATGTGAAAAGGATTCGTTATTACAGCCACTTTTACATTGGGCCGATTGTGAAGAAACTCCGCCAGGATTTGAAGGTCCCCGAACGTACTCGTGGTTTGCGCCGGCAAGATTTCAATGCTTTCTTCTGGTACCCCTCGGGCAACTAGGACGCGCCGAATGACCTCGGAAGTTTCCGGCATCAATTGGTCGGCCTGGGGTGGCCCGAATGCGTTTGTGGGGACAAGAATCTTTTTGATCATCTTATGACGGTACAACACGGCAGCCACGAAAGGCCGTGTATTTTCCTCCCCAGGCAGTATAAACGCATAATCCGTGGGAACTATAGGTTGGGTAATTTCCAGCCATCGGCCGGCATTTCGCCCTACAAAAAGAAAAGCTATGGCAGTTAGCGTAAGTACCGCGATGCTCTTCGCAGTTGTGCCGCTTAGCCAATTTCTTTGGAAGAAAGTCAGGGACATTCGGATACGGCCTATTATGCCGACCTACTACCGGTTTTGCTCCGCGACTGCGGTGGCAGAGATTTGCCCGGCTCCAAAGAGGGTCGCTTCCACAAGCTTCTCATATTGCTCCGCCGGTACCTGCTTCCATTTTCGCGCCGGTTCACCCAAAGCCACGGCTGCAAACAAGCTAACACAATTTCCGAAGAAGGACTTCCAACCTCGTCGCGACTTCCACCAATTCGTAACGTCGTATCGGGGGTCATGAACCGGCCAAATTTCCGTTCGCTGGAAAAGTGACTCACTCCATTGCCGTCGGAGGATCATCGCATACTCTTTGCTACCGAATTCACCTACAAGAATTCTGATCCCACTCGGAGCCTCACCTTCTAGCCGATGCCTAATGGCCCGGATTTCCTCCCAACCATCCACCGCATCCGTTCGCAGAATTTCAATCTTTTCCGCCGGCAGATTTCGCTTAAGCGATTCTCGATAGGCAATCTCTGCCCCCGTCGGAACAGCACCTAACTGTTCGATTCTCTGCCGGGCTCCCTCGACCACCAGCAATCGCGATTCCCCGCCGAACTCTTTCATTTGGCGACTTATTTCGTCGTATAGTTCGGCCGTCGGCAGGTGATTGGCTGGTAGGACCAAGTAGCTTATTGGTTCGTTGCGGATTCTTTTCGGAGCGACAAGTCCCCGGGCGACTCGCTCCAAAATCCAGGGATGAAATGCAGCCAATCCAGCGCATGCTACCAGGAGGAGAATCACCCGCCATAACCTGCGGCGCCGTGCAACTTTTCCTGATTCCACCGAATTCATTAGGTCACTCGATCGAAACTAATCCGCCTGATCGCCAACAAGGTGAGGTCCAAAACCTCCCGCCGCAAAAGGATGGTCACTCGATCAAAATAAATCTGCTCGGTCGCCTAAATGCCACCCGTGAATTTTAAATGCGGTTGCCGAGCAATCTGGCCCGATAGCTCCCTATCCTCGATCCAGTAATGGGCCCACGATCCTGATCGCAAGTCGAATCTTTGCTTGTCGTTAGGGAGGCACTATCGCGATAAAAGCCAATGCCATAGGACCAGGTTGTATCCCCAATCTTTTGGCTCCAACTACAAAATCTTTCAGACTCCTGCCACCAAAAAAGGGAAAACGTTGGTGAAGACGGACTAATCTCCGGATTTCCTAATTCCCGTGATCAACCAAGTCTAGGTGATCAACTTGTCATCAAAATTTGTGCAATCCGCTCCGCCGCATGGCCGTCCCACAATTCCGGGCAGCGCCCCCGCTTATATGTTCCGGAACAAACCTTGTCTAGTTCCACGCGAAGCCGCCCCGGATCGTCGCCAATCAGTGTGCTGGTCCCCTCGTCCACAGTAATCGGTCTTTCTGTTGTATTTCGGAGGGTAAGGCAGGGGATACCTAGCGCTGTCGCTTCCTCCTGGAGACCTCCGGAGTCGGTGACGATCACTCGCGATTGCGAGGTCAGGGCCAAGAAGTCGAGATACCCCAGCGGAGGAAGCGACCAAATCCCGCTTAGTCGGCCGTTGCTGGGTCTGAGCCGATCGGTTAAGCCAAATCGTTCTATCCGCTTTTGTGTCCGAGGATGAATCGGAAACACAAATGGCATATTGCGCGCCGCATCGTCTAAGACCTCTAAAAGCGTTCCCAGGATCTCCGGGTGATCCACGTTACTGGGCCGATGAATGGTAACCACCCCGTATTGACCCGCCTCCAGACCCAACCGCGGCAGAATATCGCGATCGTAAGCTAAGGGCAAAAGCTGAAATAGGGTGTCGATCATCACGTTGCCGACCAGGTGAATTTGATCCCTCGGCTTACCCTCCCGCAAAAGGTTGTCTACCCCGGCCGGCTCGGAGACGAACAACATATCGGCGATTGCATCGGTTACGATTCTGTTGATTTCCTCGGGCATTGTACGATCAAAACTCCGCAAGCCGGCCTCCACATGCGCCACAGGGATGTGAAGCTTTGCCGCGGTAATTGCCGCTGCCATCGTCGAATTGACATCCCCGACCACAATCACCCGATCAAACGGCTGACCTTGTTCCGGCAATCTCAGGAAAACTTCTTCCAGCCGTTCCATCACCCGAGCTGTCTGCTGCGCATGGGTACCCGAACCGACCTCCAGATGGACATCCGGACGCCGCATCTGCAAGTCTTCAAAAAAGACATCGGAAAGGTCGCGGTCATAGTGTTGCCCGGTGTGGATGAGGACGCATTCAAATTGTTCGAGCGCTTCTAAAGCTCGAAGAATGGGGGCCATTTTCATAAAATTAGGTCTAGCCCCAACCACACACGCCAAACGAAGGGTACTCACGACTGGGTCCTTATGAGAATTTTCAATCACGATCGATTACACGGCTTTAGCACCACAAAAAGTTGAAACTGAAAAATATCGTTTGGAATCGAACGACCAAGGGAAACACGGCAAAGCAGACGTTTCGAGTATCCAATTAACCGGCCGTCAATTCCCAACGTTGTTGGCCATGAGCTATCAAAACTCGAGGCCGCCCGTTGTGCCAAGAAAGTTCCACTTGCGGAAGAAGTTTGGGTTGAGCGATCACCCAGGCACAAGAGTATGGCGCCCGATCCTCCGCCTCAAAGACAATGGTAAAGCGGACCTGAGCCTTGCCGAATTCCGGCCAATAGGGGGTTTTTTCCGTGCGCAAACGGCCGTTGCCGACCACCTTAAGGGCCCTTTCGCCACCCGGGAGCTGAAGCCCGACCAACTGGTTGCACACTTGGGGAACTGCCGCCGGTGCAAGATGCAAGCGGTTGCGAAATGTATGAAGGCCAGTTCCCATTGCCCAATCGAAAATGACCCAAGCTCCCTCCGCGTTGCAGGCGACAAGCCGTCCCACCTCGGGAATTCCGCGATGCCGATAAGCATTGTGCGTACACCAGGCCCAGCAAAAGGGACCGGTCTGACCGCATCTCAACTTCCCGGGCCAACCACGCCGTCCCATCCGAAATCGCGACCACACATCACACTGATTTTTGCCGTCAATTTCAAGCACGCTATGGGCAGCCGTACTTCGACAATAGGCCCTTGTCGCACTGTCCTCATAGTCTGAAACACCGGTGTCTACGATAAAGCGCATGCCGCCAACCGAGGCTTCCAAGCCCAGCAAATCGGCATGGGCGTGCGCGGGCAAGTTGTCCGGCCCAACCGGGCCAGCGTCGAAAATTAAAAAATCCCCGCCGCTGCGGAAAACCCAGCTATCTCCAACGACTGTTGCCCCAGCCGGAGATGGCTGCACTCCACGAGCCACCGGGTATGGGAGCGCGCGATTCGCCGCCGTTTCTCCCAACAACCTCCAGGATTCCTCAAGAAGTCGCTGCGGCTCCGGTGCCTGCCCATGTACGCTATCTCCCAAAAGAGGGATGTTCCCGTCTGGGTGAAGGATGGTTTGCAGAAATTCCGACGTTCTGCGGATTGCATCTCCGAGCCATTCTCGAATCGCCGGCTGCATCGGGCCCGCTATCGCATACACCTCCAGCAGGCCATGAAGGATATCAATGTGGTACATCGGCGAACGTTCCAGATGCTCCCCATGAGGAAGGATTTGTTCGGCAACTTCGCGCTGAAGGGTGCGCAACGAGAAACCGTGCCACTCCGCTGCCTCGCTCCCCCCGAAGCAGGCCCCAGCCAGGGCCAATGCCCGAAGGTTTTGCAGGAGGTGGTTCCCACCCAAGTCATATTCGAGGTTACTTCGAAGCAGACGTATTTGACTGACCAATGACCGGAAAATGACCGAGCGAAATTCGTCCGGCGGTGGGTTCTTACACAGGAATTGCAACCACACGGGCACCCGCCGTGAGATAACATACGGATGCCACGCGTCCACTTTCCAGCTTCTTAGAGGCGAATTTCGACCGGAATAGACTTCTATCCAGTTAAGGATAAGTTGCCAAACTTGCTCCGCCTTTTTCTCAAAGAGATCAAAATCGGACTGTAGAAAAGACAACAGATGCTCGTGGTAATGCAGTTGAAATCGCCACAATCGCGACGGCGCAGCCCGATCTAATTCCACCCAATCGAAGGGGAGTGGACAACTTCGAGTCTGCCCCAGAAGCGTAACAGATACTTTGTCGGCAGAAACAGTCAGCTTGGGTTGGTTCAAGCCCGATTCGCCGGCCAAGGGCCATTGGTTCGGCAGCCTAAAAGCCACTTCGTTTGCGGACTCATACGGTATCGGACGAGTGAGCCATTGTTTGATTCGCCGGTACGCGCGCCCTAGGATTTGGCCCGGCCGATAGTACCGCGCGGAGTAAATCAGCCGCCCTATTTGCATCGGCCTACCACGAAAGAGAAGGGTGGGGCAACACCAAGGCCACTTATTCGACTACCGAGACGCCCCTTCTGCCGAGCCTTGCAGAGACCGATCGGCGATCGTAGACAACCTATTACCCGCGGCCACTCGTTTCAAAACCTCCAGCATCCGTTCCGCCAAAACATCCCGGGGGTAGTGCTGGGCCACATACTGCCGAGCGCTGGCAGACAGCCGGAGGCACAGCTCCCGGTTCTCCGCCAAATACACTACCCGATCCACTAAGGAGCGTGCACAGTCAGGCTCCATCAAGAGTCCCGCCTGGGCTTCTTCCAAAATCCGTTGTGCTTGGCCGCGGACACCCAGAATAATCGGCCGCTCCATGGCCATAATCTCAAACAGCTTTGAGGGAAGAACGGTCTGGAAAAGTTCCGTCTTCCGCAAATGGACCAGGCAGCAATCGCAACTGGCGATTACCTCCGGCATCTGCTCTTTCGGAAGCCGACCGGTAAAAACCACCCGTCGTTCCAACCCCTTTTCGCGGGCCAATCGTTCCAACCGGGCACGTTCTGCCCCGTCACCGACCAAAAGAAAGGTGATGTCATCGCGCCCGCTTTGCCGCAGGAGATCCGCCGCTTCGAGGACGACCTCAAGGCCATGGGCCATTCCGATTGTACCCACGTAGCCGCAAACGAACTTGCCTTCCAGACCCCACTGACTGCGAAGCTGTCCATTGGTAAGCTTCAGATTAAATCGCTCCAAGTCCACGCCATTCGGTATGACCGTAATCGGCTTGCCCGGGGGCACCTTTGTCAAAAGGTTATCGCGGTATCCCTCCCCCACAGTGACGATATGATGCGCCGCCCGGTACATCTTCCTTTCTAACCAACTGAGAAACCGTAATACCGGCCGAAAGCGGATCGCTCCAACCGTTTCGATGGATTCCGGCCAAATATCGCGGATTTCCAGCACAAAGGGTCGGCGTTTCATCCTCGAAACCAACACCCCTGCCCAACCGCAGAAAAATTGCGGGGATGTCGCCACGACCACATCCGGGCGATCGAGCCCCCTGGCTGCCAAGACCGCACTAACCATGAACGAGAGGTAATTCGCGATCCGCCGTACCGTGCCCGCATTGGGCGCAAGATAGGTCCATACCCGCACCACCTCGATGCTGTCCATGATCTCCCGCTGCGGCCGAAGTCGGTTGCGGTAGCCGGGGAACAGAATTCCCGTTGGGCAATTCGGATTGCACGTCAAAACCGTGACCCGGTGTCCGGCACGCACCCAGCGGACTGCGTGTTCGTAGGTGCGGCTTGCCGGCGCATTGACCTCCGGCGGGAAATAATGCGTCAGGAAAAGAATTTGCACGGCGTGGAAAGGAAACCCCTAAGCTCAGCCAGATGATACCGCCGATGAGTTACCCTCTTTCACCGTTAGCCTCGACTGCTTGCCCGTTGAGGGACCTTCCCACTCTTGCGAGTGTAGTGGTCTGCCACATCGCCAATAATGTCATCCAGGCTAAATCGCGGCTTATACCCGATCGCCTGGCGTATCTTTGAAAGGTCGGCCACACGGCGTTGCATGTCTTCGAAATCCGCCCCATAAGCTTCCTCGAAGGGGATGTATTTAATCGACGACTGGCTCCCGGTAATTCGGATCACCCGCTCGGCCAACTCCCGGATCGATACTTCCTCGTCGCTGCCGACATTGAAAACTTCGCCCCGGGCCTCAGGCAGCTCCATGAGCCTTACCAACGCACCCACAGCATCTTTCACGTGGCAGAAGCATCGGGTCTGGGACCCATCGCCGTAGACGGTCAGCGGTTCGTCCTTCAATGCCTGCTGAACAAATCGGGGCAAAACCATCCCGTATTGGCCGGTTTGCCGGGGCCCTACCGTATTGAAAAGCCGCACAATCACCACCGGCATTCGCGAATGGTGCCAGTAGGCCATCGCCAAAAATTCATCAAGCGCCTTAGAGCACGCATAAGCCCAACGGCGACGGTACGACGGCCCGATCACCAGATCATCCTCTTCGCTAAAAGGAACCTTCGTAGATTTGCCGTAGACTTCGGAAGTCGAGGTGAGGAGCACGGGCTTGCGGTAACGGGAACAGGCCTTCATGACCACGGACGTTCCGTGGACAATCGTCTCGATGGTCCGCACCGGTTGCTCCACAATCAACCGTACCCCCACGGCCGAGGCCAAATGGAACACCCGATCCGCCGCGGCCACGCAGTCCCGGACTATCGCTTCCTCACCAATATCCGCATAAACCAAGTTAAAAAGCGGGTGGCCTTCTAGATGGGCGATATTCTCGTGCCGCCCGGTGGAAAAATCATCCAGCACCGTTACGTGATTCCCCTGGGCCACCAAGACATCCGCCAAATGCGACCCAATAAACCCCGCTCCACCCGTGATTAGTACTCGCATTCGCCCAGTCCCACTTTCTCGTATTCCCGTTTTCCCCAAGAGACCTACCGCAATTCAATCCTCGTCGACGTACTTACCGTCAACTTATCAAGGTAATTAATCCCGATCAACTTCGAGCCTTAATGCATCAAACGGCACGCGGAACCGCATAGCCTTAAATCTACTCACTGCAATTGCATTTGCTGATCCTAACAAACCGTGATCCTAACAAACCGTGATCCTTATAAACCGGAAGCTGCCCCCCGTCTTAACGTCCATTCCCCGATGGATCAAAATCCGCCCGACCAACTCGCATCGTGACATCCCCACCCCGCAGCCCGATGGCAAAATCGATAAGTCCTTTGAGATCACTTCCTGACGAGTTATCTTTAACTTCTTACAGCGATAAGCTCGAAAGTATCGGAACAACAATCATTCTGCATTTCTCGGAATTGCAATCAGAAGGCTTTGCCGATCATATTTGACTTCGGTGGGGAGGCGGCGGGGAATTTCAGGTGGATGGTGGCCGGGGCGGGGATCAGCCAGATTTGTCTGGCTGTGATCATACTCCTGACCACCCGCGCGTTAGGACCCCGCCAATTCGGCAGCTTTTGCTTTAGCCTCACCATACAAAATTACCTTCTTTCAGTGGGAGCGGCTGGCTTGCCGCCGGTTTTGCTCTGAGAACTTGCCGCCGATTTTGCTCTGAGAAGTGGTGGAGCAACGAGGCTGACCGACTCCTTTCATTGCGAAGTGGTACAACGCCCCGGCGAAGCCGATCGCATCGTTTCCACCTATCCTGCCATTACGTGGGGTCTGGGAGGGCTGGCGGCGGTACTCGTCGTAACCGCCGTGCCGGAGGGAACCAGCAGGACCTTCTTGATGCCGAATCGCTCCTCCAAAAGTCGACAACAGGCCTTGGTGAAATGGCCGTCACCGGCTAAATTGCCGAAGGTCACCGCCTGAGCAATGTAGTAAAGCTCTTTCCCGGCGATAAAGGGTTTGTTGAAGGGGATGGAGTGGGGAGCCGCTTGCATGTCGGAGCCTCGCTTTGAGCTTTTTAGAGTTCGGTTATAACCGACCCCTTTCGACTACAAGCTCAAAAGAATGAACCGAGAATTTTGGAATAAGATTTCCTCATTCTGAGCTACCAGTCTTTCACCTTCGCGCGGCAATTCAATAACGAGGTACTTGGATTTCAAGTTTCGGGCCCAATTTATGGAGCCGTCAACCCTCCGCTTTGTGTCTTCGGTTTTCAGCAAACGCTGTAACTCTCTGTGGTTTCGTTGCCATTGGAGTGCGCGATCCAAGTCCACGGTCGACGGCACATCTTTTCGCGCAAACGCCAGCGGTCGCAATGCCGCGTATCGCAGAACCAAAGGGTCTTCCATAACCGCTGCTATTGTTTCTCTCGGGGGTACCATAGTTGACACGGCTGCTACTAAGGTACGAACTTCTTCCACCTTTTTCTGGCCTTCGACAAGTGTGCTCAAGGCACGCTGTGCCCGTGGTCCAATAGCAAACGCAAACAGACAAACCGCCAAAGCAGCGGTGCTTACGAGCAACAAGCGGGCTCGCTGAGGTGTCGATTCACTTATGAAAGATTTTAAGGCGAGTAAAGACGCCATATAGCACAGGGGTACTATGTATCGGAGTGGGCGCGGGAGTTCACCTTTGAACATAGCGAAACTGATTCCTGGGAACGCTATTTCAAAGAAGATGGGAACGAAGACACTAGCGAAGATAAGCCCCAAAAAAAGACCAACGAAGAACTTCCCGGCTTGCAAAGTTTCCTGTTCTCTGGACCTTAAACAAAATACGAGCCCGAAGAGCCCCACCGCAATAATCGGGAGTGCTGGAACCGATGTGATGTATTCGAATACAGTTCTAGAAGGTAATAAATAATGCCCTGTGAATCGCTCCTCTAGAATCGAAGCGATCTGGGTCAGCGACGGATCACCCTCCACTACCGATGCCGGAGTATGCCTCAGAAATGTTAGCGAAAACGGTATTAGGGGCGCCGAGAAAGCCACGGCGCAAGAAAGTAGAATACCTAACTTTTCTTTTACCGAATATTCCCGGGGCATTAGCGCGCAAATCGCTCCAAAAAGCATAGCTCCCATGGCTGGTGTACTGACGGGATGCACGTAAAGCGCTAGACCCGCGGCAAGGCAAACTGTCCACCACCAAAAAGGCTTCCGCCGCAGCACCCAAATCAATGCGATGAGGACAGCGAAGACAATCGAGTGACTCATTCGGGGTAATGGGTCCTTGAAATAGCCCCAGGCGGTATCCCGTGGTCCTTTGACCAACACGAGGTTGGCAAGGGTAAGTGCAGTTGCCCAACCGCGGTGACGGAGAAAAGCCAACCCGAGAATGTAAAAAGCAATCATGTACAAGAATATGTGAGGCCATAATAAGGCCGCAAAGGCTGTGCCGTAATTCCCAATGTGTGGCTTAAGCAGTCGAGTTGCATCCACATGAAACGCAACGTACACTTCAGCAACCCCCCTGTCTGCTAATGCACTGTCTCCCGCAAAAAGCTCTGGGTGGTCCAAGGCTGCGGCAAACGAAGCGATATTAGCCGCGTCAGAAGTTAAATCAACAACTGGGGGGTGAAAAATACCGCGCGCATAACACACAAGGGTTGCAAACACTAGGGCGAATATCGAGAAAACCAGGTCGTATCGCCTTATGTTTAGCTTTGGCTGATTTAAGGTGCAATTTTCCACGACGGTTACACCTAATAATGGCTCCTCGAAAATTACGCAAACCTATCTCAACGCAAGGGAGTATTTGAACCTTGCGTCATTCGAGTCGTTGGCGTCTCCGGCCCGCGCGTTAGGACCCCGCCAATTCGGCAGCTTTTGCTTTAGCCTCACCATACAAAATATTAGGGGGAGCGTCCGGCTTGCCGCCGATTTTGCTCTGAGAACTTACCAGCGATTTTGCTCTGAGAAGTGGTGGAGCAACGAGGCTAACCGACTGTTTTCATTGCGAAGTGGTACAACGCCCCAGCGAAGCCGATCGCATCGTTTCCACCTATCCTGCCATGACATGGGTTTGGGAGGGCTGGCGACGGTACTCGTCGTAACCGCCGTGCCGTCTTTGCCTCTCTTGCCCGATTGAGCGGTGGACATAGGTCTCTTGGTCCGCAGGGCACCCCTAGATCTGTCGGGCCGCCACAACAAGGTATTCCGCTCTAAGTGCATCATCTGACGACACCGGTTGGACCTCGCAACTAGGAAAGAGCCTGAACAGCTCGCAGAAAACTTTTGTGGCTTGATGGACTCGCGCGGGAAAGTGACGCGTTAATCGCGGCAGTGAATTCAGATACCGCACATATCTTTCGGAGAACAAACTAATCGCAAATAGTTCGCATTTCGGGAAAAAGGCGGAAAGCTCCGTTAGCAATTCCTCAGGCTGGTACTCGCGAACATGATAGGGATTGAAGGGTTTTTGGTCGCGGCGGAGACGCGGATTTGTAACACGCCTGTTGGGCGTGGAGACGAGGAACACACCCTCGGGTTTTAGCACCCGTTTTGCTTCCGCCAAGTATTGAGGGACATCGCCCAAATGCTCGATATTCTCGAAGGAAACATAAACATCGAATCTGTTATCACCAAAAGGCAGATTGAGAACGTCGCCGAGTTGAAAAGACAACCTCTCGTTTTCTCCGTAAGTGCTTCTTGCATGGTCGATGGCTTCTTCGCTACAATCCAGGCCCACTACGCGTGCAGCGCCTCCCTGATGATACAGCATGTGAGTTCCGTAGCCGAGCCCACAAGCGGCGTCAAGGACTACTTGGCCTGAAACGTACTGTATAGCCCAGCGGTAACGAGATCGGTGCTGTCTTTGTACCCATGGTGGACCGCAGGTGCCGGCTCGTTCGGTCGTAATGACTTGATCCAGTATGTTTGGCATTGGTCGATCACCTTTCCAGCACTACAGGTGCCACAACTTTCAGACGTAACTCTTTGTCGCGGCAAACAACACTATGCTAGGTTTCCCAAAAATTTCGGTGAAAGCCACGAGGGGCAACGCTGTGAGCATCAGAATACCGCTGAAAATATGTCTCAGGCCGAGCTTGGATCCTACGGAGGTGCTGCCGCGTGGACTAATTGAGATCGCAACTGAACCTGCCACATTTACAACACTTTCGCGGGCGATCTCTTGCACAGTGAGACCGGTCGCTTCTAAAGCCTGTATCAATCCTCGGTGACTTGGGATTCCTATGTGTCGAGGAGCCTCCGTAAGGGCCACCCAGTAACGGCCGAGAGTTCTTGCCACCGTTCCGTCACACACCGGCAGTGCCCCCGCGACTACACCGCCAGGGCGCACAAGTTCGCGACATATTTTGAAAAAGGACACGGGATCGAGGAGATGCTCCACAACATGGAATGCGGTTATTACGTCGAAGTGGTTGCTACCAAAGATATCGGCGCAAGTTGTAATATCGCCTACGTATGCGGTCACCTTCAAAGCATCATTCGCATATCGCACAGCTTCTTCATCTGTGTCAACCCCTATTGGATCAAATCCCCATGTTTTGAGTATGCGCAACTGATGTCCAACACCGCAGCCCACATCGAGAATGCGGATGGTGCTCGTCCGACAATTAACGGTCCGGAGTACCCAACGCAACTGCCTATAATAGACGCGATCATATACGAAGATATGACCAAGCCTAGCTAAGTACTTGTTGGTGATTCCTTTCTGGCCAGCTTTGGCTAAAGAATACGTTGCAGGATAAAAACTCGGCAGCTGTTCAGGTGATGGACGTGGGGTCAAATTGAGTGATCCGCATTCGCTACAGCGGACAAATGACCAGTCGTCGCGGCTGACTCCTAGCCGATCGCGAATTCCCGAATAGTAAATCGTCGTTGCATTGTTTCCGCAGTATAGACAAGTAATCATAAGAGTCTCGTGGCCTATGTAGTGGCAAGAACAAACAGATTGAAAAAGCGACGTAGATCGCCCGCTATTATGGCTGTGAGTGCGACGCTTATTATATGCAATCGAAGAATGACGCGCCTTCGGCACACACTCGCCGCACGCCCATAGCCTTGCTCATTTAGCAAACGTGACATTTTCTGGTAGTAGACTACTTCCTCCTGAAAGCGTCCAAGGGATTGCGTTAGCTGAGAGGTCGTGCTTCCCGAGTGGCGCCTGTAATAATACAAAGGCCGGTGTGTGCCTACGATAGCGCCGCCGTGCAAAAGAATTTGAAGGTACATGTCCAAATCGAGAACCATTTCATACTCAGCACGGAATCGCCACGGGAAGGGTTTCGTCAAGTTGTAGCATACTGTGGGACAAAAAATCCAGTTTCCTCTGACAATGCTAACAAGGCCAGTTTCTCCGCGCAGCCGCACGATCGGCCCTCTCGGGCGCAATAACGTCTTTACGAAGTCGGCGAGCGAAAAAATCCTCCTGCCCGAAGTATTGATTGTCCATGCTCCCGCAAATGCAGCAGCATCCGGGTGTTCACGAAAAAGTGTTGTAATAACTGAGGCATATTGCGGATGCAGAACGTCGTCTTGATGCAAGATTGTGCAGTATCCGTCTGTGACATAATCGAGTGCGTTGTTCCAATTTGCAGCAATGCCCCACGTGTGGGCTTTTTGATATTCAATGCTCCCATGGGGGAATTTGCTCAGAAGGTCGCTGTCGTCGTAATTGTCATCCCGAATGAGTACGACTCGAACCGGAGGCTCCACTTGCGAGATCGCGCTCTCAACAGCAAGGTGTGCGTATGGAGCTTCTCCGTGAAGCGGAATCACAAAAAAGAATGGGGGGCTTGCGGAACTCATACCTTCAGAGCGTGTTGGCGGAAATTGGGTGCTCAATCGCCCTTTCGCGCACCAATTGCGTCACCATATTTTCCAATCGGCGGCAGCGATTATAAAAGTAGCGGGTGACCATGATGCCGCCGAGGATGGCAAAGTACATGACGAGGTCGGCTCCCCGGCCGATCCCGAGCACGTGGGCAAGCTCGGAGGTAATACCCGGGTAGAAGATCATCGTCGCCGCCCCGGTCCAAAGCAGGCCCCAGAAGAGCCCATTGACTTTTGAACCAGGCCGCCCAAAAGCACGCCAGTAATAGAAGAGGGCCACGATTCCACACAGCGAACCAAATAAGATTTGAAATGGACTCATCGCGATAGCCTCTCAGCAAATAACTTTAAGGCCATGCGGACCGCGGCCGTGCTCCGCTGCCCTTTGGCCAATGACTCCAGCGAATAACGAATCGTCACCGGTACTTCGACGAATTTCAACCCGGAAGCCGCGATCTGATCCAGTATCTCGCTGGCGTGCTCCATCCGATTCAAAGTGATGTTGATGCGCTCCGCTCCGCGGCGGGTCATCATGCGGATGCCGTTGTGGGTATCGGTCACGCGGATGCCGGAGACAATCCAGGTAAAGACCACGGCGGCCTTCAGCAGCAGCTTTCGCGTAAGCGGTATCCCTTCGGCGCGGCCGAGGAATCTGGAGCCTAAAACATAGTCAGCCTGCCCGGCTGCCAGCACACGATACATGGTTAAAAAGTCGCGAGGGACGTGCTGCCCGTCGGCGTCGAACGTCGCGACGTAGCTCGCCCCTTTCCGGAGGGCAAAGGTGATTCCCGTTTGCAGCGCCGCCCCTTGACCCAAATTCACCACATGCCGCAGGAGCCAGACGGGATATTGCGCGACGACTTCGGCCGTGTTGTCGCGGGATCCATCGTCGACCACCACCACGCTTTGGGCCACCTGGAGCAGATCCTCTAAGACGGGCCCAATCCGGCTGGCCTCGTTGTACGCAGGCACCACTACCCAGCAATCCGCCGGTAGGCGACCGGGCTGCCCAGGCTCGTGGAGCGCCAGGGGTGATTCGGCCATGGGGCTTTCTCCCAAATCGGTTGTTCGAGCGACCACCGCTTTTTTTAACTAATATCGCGGGAAGGTATCTCCTCAAGTGCGCCGGCCGCGGCCAAGGTGGTCCGAGTAACCTCAATGAGCGATTCCGGCGGGATCGGCATCGGGCCACCGGTGCGGACCGCCTCGATGAATTCCCGAAGCTCTTCGGTGTGGCCTTTGTCGGTAGCCGAGCGAAGGCGCTCGCGCCGGCCTGTGGGGGGCATTAATTCTAGCACGCGGAAGTCTTCTAGCACGGCCGATGCACCGCCGCCGTGGACCTCCAAGCGCTCCTTACCGAAAGCGGCTGCACCCTGCGTGGTGTAAACGAGGTGGGCCGTCGAGCCATCCGCGTAGCGGAGCAGGAATTGGCCGTCATCCTGTGGACGGACCCCCTCGGCCGAGAGGCGATCCACGGTCGTAGCCGGTGCATCCGTCAAGAAGTGGAAAAGATCGATGAAATGGCAAGCCTCGCCGATGATTCGTCCGCCTTCGGCAGGGTCGGCTAACCAATGATCGGGCGACAGGCTACCGGCATTGACCCGATAGGTCATCACAAGCGGTTTCCGCGCAGCAAAGAACTGTTTTAACCGCCGTGCAAAGGGCGAAAACCGTCGATTGAATCCGACCATCAAGCCCCGGTTAGGCTGCTGAAGAGCTTGTTCGATCTCTTGCAACTGGTTGAGCGAAATGGCCAGTGGCTTTTCGCAAAAAACCGCTTTGCCCGCCGAAAGGGCCCGACAGACCATCTCGGCGTGTTGCGAATGTCGTGTGGCGATGAAGAGGATATCCGTCTCGGTATCCGACAGAAGCTCTTCCACACTACTGGCACACCAAGCGAAGCCGAACTTGCTGCCGACGTCCCGGGCAGAGACCCCTGAGGCCGTCACAATTCCCCGAAATTGCACCTGAGGGAATTTCCGGAGGATGGGCAAAAGCGTCGAACGGGCAAAATCTCCGGCTCCCACGAACGACACCCCCACGCTGCCCACGGTTGCCCGCCGTTTAGACACTTCAGGAAGTTCCACCCGGCCCAACGGCGGGGCCGCTTCGCGCGGATATTCGAGAAGTACACCTAGATACGGCTCTTTCCCGCGAAGGATAAGTTCCATCGCCGCCTCGGCACGCTCGAACGGAAACCGGTGAGTCGTTAAGCGTTCCGGGTGAATGCGGCCTTGAGCGGCCAGTTGGAGGAAAGCTTCCAGATTTCGGGTTTGTGTCCAGCGAACATAGCCGATCGGATAATCGTGACCATGCTCCTCGAACTGGGGGTCATATCGACCCGGTCCGTACGACCGCGAGACAACAAACGTAAGCTCTTTTTCGTAATAAGCTTTGCGGGGTATCTCCATTCCCGTTACACCGACCATGACGACCCGGGCACGGTCGCGGGCAATTTCGGCCGCCAGCTCCACCGGGGCATTACTGGCCGTGGCAGCGGTGATAAGGACGGCATCGACACCCCGGCCGCGCGTAGCAGAGCGGCAGGCATTTACGGAGGTTTCCGGTTGGGAGAGTTCCCAGGCAAGATCGACCCCGTTTTGCCGCGCCAGTTCGACCCGTTGGCCATCAGGGTCTAGACCGACGACCCAACAGCCGGCCGCCTTCAGCAACTGCACGCTCAACTGACCCAAAAGGCCCAGCCCTAGTACGGCGACCGTCTCCCCCACGCGGCAATCGGCATTGCGAATCCCATGTAAGGCTATGGCCCCCACCGTTGCATAAGCGGCAGCTTCCGGACAAACCCCATCGGGCACCGGGGATGCGAGCAAGCCGGGAACATAATTGATCTCCGCATGGCTCGCGTATCCGGCCCCGGCACACGCGACGAGCATTCCCGGCTGAAACCCAAGGGCCTTTTCGCCCACCTTCAACACCTCGCCCACACAGCTATAGCCGAGTGGAACCAGCCGATCCAGCTTTTGCCAGACCGCACGCCATGTGGCGGTAAGACCTTCGCGTCTGAATTTTTGCCAGACCTTTTTGACTAGGTCGGGACGTTCCCGAGCCTTGCCAAAAAGGCTCTTGCGAGCAAGCCGGGCCAACATCCGCTCGGTGCCGACGGAAATCACTGAAAAATTGGTCCGCACCAATACGCCCTCAGGACGTAACACCGGCGGCGGAACATCGACGAGCTCGAGGCTTCCGTCACGGAGCGATTGGAGAAGCTGCTTCATCGGATCGCGAAAAGACGGTGCACCAAGGTGCCCAAAGAGCTTAAGGCAACTTCAGAATGAGTTGTTTACCCCAAAAGGGTTCCTACCCACCGCTGAGCGTTGAGAAAAGAGCCGCAACTCGAACGCGCTTCGCCCCACGGCCTGCATGACGAAAAGTGATAGGCTTTCTCCGCTTACGTTTCGTTGAGCGGGTCGAAGCATTTACGATGAGAAAAGCTCCCTGCCGCAGTTTTCTGCTTACTCACGGTTGGCCGGCAGATGCTGCGGATGCCTTGCGCTTAGCTGCTGCCTCTTCTCTGATTTTCTCTAGCTCAGCCTTTTGCTGCGGAGTAAGCACGGCCTCGATCTTGGCATCGCGCTCGGCCTCGAGCGCTTCAAGCTGCTTCCGGAGAGCTGCGATCCGCGGATGATACTGCCGCTGAATGTCATAAATTTTTTGGCGCTGCTCCTCTGTCACTACCCGCGCATAATACGCCGGAAGCCGAGGACGAAACTCCGGCAATCCTTCCGCCTGCGTAGCCGACCCGGAGCCTTGAGCGGGCTGTGGTGCTACGGCCGAACTTTGCACCCCAGGTTGCGTCGGCCGAGCCGCCGGTGAACTGGCTGCCGGCGTTGCCGTGGGCGGCACCTGCCCCTGACCTACCGCGGCCGCAGGGGCATTTTGCGGAGCTCCCTGAGCGACGGTTCCCGCTGGCGCAGGGGAGCCTTGTGCTCCCGAGGTCCCCTGAGCCCAAACGGCGACAGCGTAGCTTCCGAGAACGCTCAGAACCGTGATCCCCACCAGCCAAATTCTAGCGATTTCCCGAGAAGACATCATTTGCTCCTTTTCAATGTGCGCTGCCGGAACGAGTTTTCGACGTACGCTCGCGGAACGAGCTTCTGAGACTTCGCCGTGTGCAGGAGCTTCATATGATTCTTTTCTTCTAACTCCGGAACCGGAGGAAATCAAGAGGATAACCGCGCTGATCCGGCTTACGATACTTTTTCTGCCTGGATGTAGATGCAATACGGCACCCTCGGCACGCGATGGTCAAATAGGGTCAACCAGTTCACAAGAAGGAAGAAAGCGACCGCCGGTGCCAGGCCGAAACGATTTTCCAAGTGCCGAATCCTCCGATTGAGGTTCTGCCGTATTGGCCCACCCAAGCCAATGACCCCAACGATTCGAAACCCGATCGGCTCAAGGAGCGATCGGAAACTGCTTTCAGTGTAGCCAGGCCGAACATGTCCGCCTTGCTCGGCCGAATCCAATTCGTGATTGGCATTATCCGGATGGTCCGCATTCGGACAGCAGAGATGCAATACTCCTCCGGGCTTCAGAACCTGCCAAAAGGATTGGCAAATCCGTCGGTCGTCCGAAATGTGCTCAAGAACCTCCGAGCAGATAATTTGGTCGAAGCGATGATCAATGCCTTCAAGATCGTACAGATTGAAAACTTCGAATCGCAGCCTGCTTTCGGGGATTCGCAGGTAGTGATTGAATATCCGACGGTTCCGCTCCACCTCCCCGATCTTTATGCTCACCCCCAGAGCGCGATTTCCCTTGCGGTAGGCTTGATAAGCCAACATGCCGTTTCCGCAACCGGCATCGAGGACAAAACCTTCGTCGGAGTTGCCGGGCGGTCTGAGGTTTGAGCCTATCACCTGGAAACGCTGCCGCGCATGCAGGTTTATCCCGGGATACAACCACCATTTGATCGCGTCGTAGACTCTCATGCTAAGATTCAATGTGTCGCGTGCTCGGAACCGCTTTCTGCCGCGAGATAATCATTCCTCTAATCACTCTCTTCAATTCGCTACGGGTTTCCCCGCCTTTCGCGCCGTCATGATAAGGCTTTTCCAAAATGGGGGAATTCTCCCTATTCCGGCGACGGCTACGATTTCGAAACCTTCCCGATGGGCCAATCGCGTTAGTGTTTGGCGACTGAAGAACTTAATATGGCCGCCGTCTCTGAGCGGGTTCCAGTGGACATCCCAACGATTGAGGATAGAAATAGCCAAATTCTTCCAATACCCGTGGTACGGCGTGCTAGCAATCAGTTGCCCACCTTCCTTCAGAACTAAGCGTGCGAAGCGGAAAGCCCTGGCCGGAAAGTACAGGTGTTCGATCACCTCTAGTAAGACAACTGCGTCAAATGAATTCAGAAAGCAGCCCGGCGGATCGTCGTAAAGACTCAACTCTAGAAATTCCCCCCCGTGCGCCCGGGCCAACTCGATTCCGTTCTTGTCACAATCGATACCCACCACGGAAAAACCACGCTCTTGCAGAAGACGAGAAAAGGCACCGTTTCCGCAACCGGCATCCAGTACGCGCTTCGCCTGCGTCCGCGCCAGTTGCCGAGCGACATAGGGTAAAAACATCTGCTGACTTCGCGTGGGCCTATCCGATCGCCAACCGTAATCTGAGACGTGCATTAGTTGCTTCCAGTCAAATAGTGAACCGCACGCATTTCAACCACGCATATCGAATGGGTTGCAAAAACCTTGGTCCGGACACAGTCCAAAAAGCAAAGACTGGAGGGATGCACTTATAAAAGCGTTATTTCCCGACGTTTGTTTCGCGTCCGTTGCGCAGCCTTTCGGCTAAAACGACACGATACTGAATTAACACAGCGATTGCTCGGTCCAACGCGTACACCAAGCCCAGCCGGCCCGCAAACAAGCCGCCGCGCAAGAAGAGTGAGGCTAATGGGTAGACAACTGCCATGATGGGGCTCGTGGCACGCAGGCGGTCCTTAAAAGTGACACAGGATACTTCGTAGCGATGATACAGAAGCGTCCCATAGCGAACCTGGGATAAAAGATAGGCAGAATAAGGCTTCAGGTCATTGTGGACCAGTGTGGCGGATGTCTTATAGACCCTCAAATGGTGTTTAAGGCGTGAACAGTGTCCGCTCGCCACGAAATATTCGAATCCTCCCCGGAAAACAATGGGCTTTGGAGGGTAGAGAGAACCGAAACGTAATGGTTGCCCCTCAATATACATTTGCACCGGTGAAATGATGACCTGAGGTGTGCTCTTTAGGGCATTTAATATTTCTTTCCAAAGCTGCTCAGAAACCTCCATATCGGCATCGAGAACCATCACATAGTCGGTATCGTTATGCCACGCACCTGTTATCTGATTCCACGCGTCCGTGTGAGAACGAAACGCAAAGTCGCGCACCTCACAAAACTTAAAGTCTGTAGCAATGTCCTTGGTCGCATCAGTGGATCCGGAATCGAGTAACACAACCGGAATTCCACAAGATTCGAGAGAGCGAAGGCACTTGCTGATGTTTGGCTCTTCATTCTTGGCTAGAATATATGCAACCAGAGGGGGACGCGATTCCATGGTCACGCTCCCGCTAATTTCCGTGCGTGCTTTTCAATGGCTGCGGCGTACATATCCTCTATTTGCCGTGCGATTTGCGGCCAGGCGAGGTGACGAGCCACATACTCCCGACCGCGGCGACCGAGCTCTTTGCGATCTGACTGGAGGACGCGCCGGATGCCATCGGCGACCGCATCGACGGAATCCTCCACGGTGAACCCGCAGCCTGCCGCATCGACGTATTCGTGAGCCGCTACCCCTGGTGTGACCACCACCGGCACCCCGTGCGCCATAGCCTCTAAGACCACGGCACCCAAGCTTTCGTCTCGCGATGGAAGAACGAACACAGAAGAGGTCTCAAACAATTCGCGTTTTCTTTCTCCCTGTACGAAGTCCACCACCCGAACCCAAGCCTGGGCCGAAAACTTGGCTATCACTCCTTCCAACTCACGCCGATGACCATCATCACTTCCCGCAATTGTTACGGTAAGGTTTAGTTCAGGATTCGTGCTGCGTACTTTCTGGCAAGCCATTACTACCCACTCGGGACGCTTTTTCTTGGTAATTCGAGATACGTAACAAACATTAGGCGACGAATTCTCATTCTGACACTTTAAAACGTGTGGAACGTCCACTCCGTACGGCAGTACGAAAATTTTCGGGTGCCACGTTCCTATTTGAGCTAGGTAACCAGCCTCACGCGACGAGGCAACCTTTATCGCTATGGCACTGTCAAATTCTGCCTTGGTGAAGAGTGCGTGATACAAGTACTTCAACGGCCAAAAATGCGAATTTAAACAGGGAAGATCATACGCGCCGTACGGTTCAATGACGTAAGGAATGTTCAACTCCCAGCAGAGCCGACAGACCACCGAAGTTATCCAACCAAATACGCCATGCACGTGAACCAAAGAGATTGAATGCGCCTTTATAAACTCGCGAAGCCGCGATCTGGCCGAGGGAGCAAATCCTAAATGATTCCAGGGGCGCCCCCGACCAAATGAGGGCAACAACAAATAAGGTACTGCTTGCAAAAGGTCATTTTGTTTTAAGCGTGCAAGGTACTCTTCTTTGGAGAGGCCACCGACCCCGGCTTGCATGTCAGTCGCCGCAATAAATGTGGGGGTGCCGGTTGTAAGTTGTTGACGGATTAAGCCGAAAAGGGCATACGTAGGTCCACCTGATCGCGGATCCAAGCTATTGATCACGTGAAGGACCCGAAGCGAGCGAGACATGACATAAAACCCGAGATAAATGGCTGGTAACTCTTTTCCTTCGACCAGTTATCAACTCCGATCGAAGCAGGTATAAATTGCCCTGCACAGCCTGGCTTGATAAAAATCCCAAGTAAACTCTTGGGCTCTGGCCACTGCGGAAGCACGGAAGCGATCACGATCGTACGGGGAGTTCGAAAGCGAACATATTCTGGCGACGAGTTGGTCAACATCTCGCAGCGGGACGATAAAACCCTCTTCCCCATCTCGCACTACGGAACCTGCATTCGGAGTGGTTATTACCGGCAATCCACTCGCAAGAGCCTCATAGCAAACGGCAGCAGATCCTTCTGAAATCGAGGGCAAAACGAAGACATCTGCCGCTGCATAAATGCGAGGCATTTGCGACCGCGGCACAAAGCCTTGATATTCCACCCATCTTTGCGCCTCATTCAGTCCGTATCGAGTTAGTCCGTTCCCTCCGACAGCGACAAATCGAACCATCCCGTGCAAAGCTTTGGCCGCTTGCACAAAATAGGGTATCCCTTTTCTTAGACAAAGAGTGCCGGCAAAGAGGGCGGTAAGGCCCTTATTCTGCCGAGACGCCTCTGCCAACGGCGAAAAGTGCTCCGCGGCTGCGGTGGGAACGACGAGGCATTTTTGGGTTTTTGCCCCCCTTTCCACCAAGCAACGGTGAACATACTCCGAGCCGCAAATAATCAGGTCGGCCAGTTGCCACTCTTCTTCTTCACGGCGAGCCAACTGTGCCCAATCTTCTGGTTGACAAGCGTCAGGTTCCCAGCCAGGCCACCGCGAGCGCTCCTCTGCGAGTAACTCTTCCTCTACACTTATCGGAGCTGCCGTTTGATCCAGGATAACCCTAATCCCCAATTCTTTGGCAGTGCGCGCTATTTCAACCCCTGCGCCGTTGAAAACATAGACCGCGTCGCAGTCCTTCAACACTTTCAACTTATGAACTGCCTCACAGAAGCGTTTGTTTTGCAAAGCATAGAAACGCCGTCTCGCTCCAGGACTGCTGACACACCGTCCCCGGATGGCCCGCCACAGCCCGAAGTAGGCTAAACTGACGATTCGTTCAAGGGGGATCTCCCGGGGGCGGCGGTCTTGAAGCTGCTTGAGTTTTTTGCTCGGTACAATGCCACCCATCCACCGCAAGACTCGCGATACGAAATCGCCGGCCGTAATGTCGGTTACCAAAGCATGCAATAATCCACCCCGGTGAAGCACAATGGGGACAGCATAATTTCGGCGGGCCCCGATCTGCGCCACCAAAATTCTCGGTTTACTGCCGTCCCTCATGGCTGTGCCGTCATTCACGGCCAATAGGCCCTAGCTGCCGGAGCAATCTGGGAGGAAAATATCCAGGGAACTGCCCGTTTGGCCTGCTGCTTGCGCCGCAATATCCACGGCATGATCAACCAATGCCACAAGAGGACAGTTGGCACCGACATAAACAGAAAACGGTGAAACACGGCCGACATGCTTTGTGTGGGGATGTAAATTGATAGGCCTGCTGCATAGATGTACAACACAATCCAGATGCCCCCACTGGCTCGTGCCCGGGTCCAAAGTGCTCGATAAAACGCCCCATACAAGTACATTGCAACAATCACAAACCAAGAAAACTCGCGGAATAGATCTGCTACTCCACCTATCGCTGACCCCGCGTGCGGCTCCCAGCCCAGGACCTCGCGATAAGTCAAGCTGGCACCTCCGCCATGAGAGCCAAATAACATTCGTTGAGCATCCTGGTATTTGGTCGGCCACAATTGCTTAGGAATCGGACGAATCAAGAACGTGATGATCATATTCCTGCCCCAGCCGTATTTACCCGTTTGTTGTGCCATGGTGATGGCGCCGCAGGCGCATACATAATCATCGCCAGGGCTGGCCTGTTGGGGCATAAGAAAATCAAGCACCAGGTCAGTCTCAATCTTCTCCTGGCTTCCGAGGTACACTCGTGGGCGATTCGTAAAAAGAATCAACACAAGTAGGCCAATAAAACCCACTGTGGCTAGCACCCGTATCAGCCGCACACGTTGCCGATACACCAAAAACCACGTGAATGCCATCGCAGCTAAAATCAAGAACGTCGGGCCGCGGCGCGTTCCAAGGAATCCCGTAAGGAGGTAAGGGCTGGCAAAGAAAAAGATCAATAACCAATGCGTGAACCGGAGGGCCGATCCTCGCCACGCAAAAAGAAGCAAGATTACTGCCGGTACGCATAACCCGATCGCCTCGCCCAGATAGCCGCTGGGAAGAGGCAAACCGCCACCCTTCGGGCGGCCATACGCAACCGAGATACCGCCCACCGCAAACACCGAGTAGTAGTATACCAGCGTTGAAATTAGGCCGAAAATCACGGCAAGTCGAACGAGGTTCTGTCGCGCTTGCAGCGTCAACACTGTTTGCCACAAAGGCCGGCTAACCAAATCGCGCCGGCGTGGAAAACAGCCTAAGCTGAAAGCAACTACGCCCAACAAGTGCACGAAGGCTGCCGTTTCCAAATACGAGTCTCTGGGAAAGAAGGGCTGAATAGCATTGTTTTGGTACAAAAACCAAGGTCGCATCACATATTGCACGCCCATCATGGGCAGAATGTAAATGGCCGGGTGCAGCGCATCGCGCGTCCTTAGATAAGACCCAAGCCAAGTTATGGCAAGAACTACAGCCGTTAAGAGTAATAAGAGCTCAAACACGGTTACTTACCGAAAGGTGTTGAGTCGAGATAGGGTTCTATTTCTGCTATCGACTTAAAAATTCCCATGTTGACCAAGGGCTCGGGGGACCAGTCCATGGGCACACGGAGAGCGCCGTGCCTAGGCAGCGTCAGGTACTTTTTAAAAGTGCTCCGGCGAACCGGCCTTCGGAGATGACGCATTTTCACAATCGAGCCTAGGCCCCAACCAATTGCGGCGACCTTAGTTGGAATGCGGCTTAAACGAATCTTGTAAAAGAAAAGCTTGATGATGTCTTTTGCCAAATAGGGAACTAGGTATGGATGCGGCGCGCAAATCCAATCGAAGAGCAAGGCGTTTCGAATGCCGTACCATTGCATGGCCTTGCGGTTGCGCACCGGACTTGCCAAGTGGATGAGACTTGGTGGCCCGAACAAGACAATCCGGTATCCCCTGTCCAACATTCGGATGGCCAAGAATCGTTCTTCACCTTGTCTGCAAATCCAATCCGGATAGCATTCACATTCCAGGGCGTATTCCCGGCGGATAACGGCCGCACAGCCCACGAAAGAACGTAATTCCTGCACCGAGTGGTCAAAAACCAGAGTGCCCCCCGCTCGTGGGGGCTCATAGTAGCGGAGGGCTACAATGCCTACCGATTTGTCCTGGCAAAACAAGGGATCGACGGAGGCCAAGATTTCTCTGTCTAAAAGGATTGCGTCATCGTCGATTGATACGATTATTTCGCCCGCAGCCTCGCGGTATCCCTTCGATCGCACGGCTGGTTGCCCGATATTTTGCTCCAACCGCACCACACGGATGCGATCGCCGAATTCGCGATCTATAATCGGACGAATTTCTTCGTCAGAGGCATCGTCATAGACCAGAATTTCGGACGTAATACCAGTTTGAGCGAGACACGCGCGAAGACAGGGTATAAGGAGATCCAGTCGGTTGCGGGTCGCGATGACAAACGATACATCGGGCTTCGTCATTTGTTTTTCGCTCAATCTCAAATATTCAAGCGGCGTGCATCTTAGCCCCTGGAGGTACTACGTGCCCGTCCCTTCAGAATGGTTTTGTACAGTTCCACCGTTTTTCTACCCATCTGGTCCGACGAAAACTCGGCCCACACCCGCTGCCGGGCATTTTGCCCCATCTTTTGTCTCAGTTGGATGTTCTCTGCCAAGTTTCTTATGGCGTCGGCCAACGACTCCACATCCCCTGGCGGAACAATGAAGCCGTCAGTCCCATCGCGCACAAGCTCGCGAGCGGCGCCGACATCCGTCGCAATTACCGGAACACCACATGCCATAGCTTCGGTCAGGACCAATGGCAGACCCTCAAAGAACAAGGAGGGCTGTATATAAAGGTCAAGCTGTGCATAAAACTCACCCATATCAGTCACCGTTCCAAAAAACCGCACTTGGTGACCAATAGCTAGTGATCCCGACAATTCCTCCAGAGCATTTCGCTGGCTTCCGTCGCCGGCAATCCGCAGCTCCCAGGAGCACGGGAGAGCTGCTTTTTGCAACGCCCGGAGTAAAACGTCGATGCCTTTATTCGGCACCAATCGGGCAGCGGTCCCTAGCACACACATACGGCCTGGTCCTGTCGGGCGGTTCTCTACCCCGACGGTACCGCGAGCAAATCGCTCGACATCGAAGCCGTTGTAAATCACTTCGATCCGATCGGGTATCCACCGCAAATAGCGCCGCGTGTAATCGGCTACGGATCTTCCCACTGCCACAAAATAAGTGTTGGGGTTCCTAAGAGCGGTGCGCGTCAGTAGGCGCATCATCCGGGAACGAAGATTCCTCGCGCTCAACCAGCCCATGGTATCGTGAATATGAACGAGATGCGGAATTTTTACGGTTTTCAGAGCCCAGCCGGCCATCCGAGCGGCCGGCCAAAGATGACTGTGGACGATATCCGGTTGCCAATCGCGGATCAGTCGCCGCAGGCGTCTAACTTTAGCTAGTACGTAAAGAGGGTTTCGATAGGAGAGTGAAAACCCCAAAATTTCGGGGGACAATCTGTCGGTAGTCTCTTCCGGGTAAAGGTTTTTCGTTCCTAACACACAGAGCTTAACTTCAATGTGGCATTTCAGGCAGTATTTGCTGATCCCCAACAGAACCCGCTCTGCGCCACCACGCTCTAGATTGGGAATAATGTGAAGAACGCGCATGACTGCTTGACTTTCTGGAGCATACGACCTTTATGAGTTCCCAGCTAAGACCGACTTGAAAAGCGATGGGAGGGCCGGCTCGCACACAGAGATGACCACAGCTCGGGAAAAGTACCAACACGAACTAAAAAGCTCCACCACCCTCTGCCCGCCACCAAACATCCGACCGGAGATCAAATGAAAAACCGCGCAGGGCATGGGACCAATTTTTCCGAGTAAAACTACTCGCAAGTCGTACTTTTCCTTGGAGGGGAAGATACCGTCACAAAACTGACCTTAAACTCAAAATGAACATAATTGCATTGGAAGTGTGAAACTCAGCTAAAGGTCTTTCTTGCCTCGTTGTACCCGATCACTGCATGCGGTTAGGGAGTCACGACTCCCATGCTCGACACGAGATAAGTTTAGTAATTCGCTCTCCTGCACGGCCATCCCCGAATGGATTTCCGTTGCTAAAGTCACGATTTAATCTGGTACGGTCCGACAAAAGGTAGCTCGCACATTCCACAATTTTTTCGCATTTAGTGCCAGCCAAATATCCGAGTCCAAGGTGTAAAACCTCTGACCGCTCAGTGTTATCGCGCATTATTACCACCGATTTTCCGAGAGAGGGCGCTTCCTCCTGAACTCCCCCGGAATCTGTCATCACAAACAAACATTTACTCAAAAGCCAAACGAATTCTTGATAGTTTAACGGCGGCATCAGAACGATGTTGTGCTGGTGGCTCAAGAAAGTTTTTACCGTTTGCTGAACATTGGGGTTCATGTGTACCGGGTACACAAACGAGACGTCAGAGAAAACGCTCGATAACTCCAAAAGAGCCCGACAAATATTTTCCAACCCGTGCCCAAAACTTTCACGCCGATGAGCTGTTACGAGTACAAACCTTCCGTCCCTTGCAAACGGAAACTTGCCATAGTACTCGTTTTCGTTATTCCGTTCGTGTTGAATTGTTTCCAACAAAGCATCTACCACCGTATTGCCTGTCAAATAGATGCGATTCAATGGGTAACCTTCTTCGATTAGGAAACGTTGTGCTAAGGCAGTGGGTGCACACCAAACAGACGCGAGCATGTCCGCCACCCGCCGATTCATTTCCTCAGGCCAGGGCGCATGGAGATCTCTGCTACGCAGACCAGCCTCGACATGGATAAAGGGGATTTTCCGGTAAAATGCACATAATGCTGCTATCATGGCGCTAGTCGTGTCGCCTTGTGCAACCAAGCAGTCGGGGTCAGTCTGCTGAACCACTTCGTCCAACTTTTCCAAACATTGGGCGCTGAACTTCGAGAGACTTTGATTCGGCATCATTAATTGGAGCTCAATATCGGGTTCGATATTGAAGTATTCAATGACCCACTGAAGCATTTCCCGATGTTGCCCTGTCGAACACACTAATGCCGAAATACCCTGGCTCTCCCGGCATTTTCTCACAACCGGTGCCATTTTAATTGCTTCTGGCCGTGTTCCAAAAACCAATAAGGCGCGAACCCCCTTCATGACCTCTCTTTTCCAAATCTCTTGTTGAATGCCTCTTCATACAGTCCAGTGAGAACAGGTATAAATGGATCCCAATCGAGGAACTGTCGCGCGTAATCCACGCATCTTTTCGCCCACAGCTGTCGCTCCGTGAAAACTCCTTGAATGAATTTGTAGAAGTCGTTTTCTTGGCCAAAAGGCGGAGTTAACGAATCCAAGACAAATCCAAGGTGATTCTGGCGGACAGCTTCAGAATAATCACCGATCCCCTCGCTAAGTATCACTGGCACGCCGCAAGCCAGGTATTCAGCAAATTTTACGGGGGAAGCCACCTGGTTGACCGGGGAGCTTTCTCTCAGCAAAAGTCCAATATCTGCTGCCCCCAAATATTTTGGTACATCTGCGTGAGGGACGGACATCACGGTATAATCTGATGGCGAAAGTTTTTCGGCGTGCAGAAGTTCCAGCATCCGCTGGCCCTGTGTGGTTAATGCCAAAAAGTATGCAGATGGCTCCAAGCACTTAATCGTCCGGAACAACTTGATTCCTACTTCAGGTAGTTGCCATGCGGCGAGGCTCCCACAGTAGCTAACCACCAAACGGCCATCTACTTTTAGCTTTGATCTTACGTCGTGTCGACAAGCAGCTTTTGTGGAAAAAACGCCTGTATCTACGCAGCACGGAACTACACAAATCGGTTTACCAGATAGGCTGTATTCACTCATGAGGTACCTGACCATAGCGCGGGAAACGCACACTATGGCATCGGCTTCCGCGAGTGCACGCGATTGAAGCGCCTTCAGCCTTGTGACTTTTTTTGCATCGACTTTTCCTCCGCGCGCTCGATTCAAATACTCCATCTCCTCGGCCTCGACCCCCCAGCAGTGAAATACGATTGGCACCTGCCGTCTGGATGCCCGCACCACATTAATAGCTAGGTTGGTTGCATAGGCTCCCCCGCAATCTATCAAGCTTACTTTATTTCCAGCTGCCAGCCACCAAAGCTTAAGGATAAGAGTGTCAACAAAGGAGCTCGGCAGACGGGACGGCGGCGATGGCAGTTTTGACACGCGAAGTCCGTACTGCGTGAAAAGGTTTTTAGCCAAGGAGTTGGTGAGCCGTCGGGGTTTGGATCTTAGCCAGTGTCCTAAAGTGCAAAAAACAATTAAACGCACGTCAAGTCCATGCGTACGAAGTTTAGCCCCCGGAACGGTGTAAACCGCTGAAAAAACCGACGTGAGAAGCTCTCGATAAATAAGCCATGCAATACTAGAGTTGGAAATACGACCTGCTATCATATCAAGAGGCAGCTCCAAATGTACGTCTGTTTATCCACAGCACAAGTCACACCCATAGCCCTATAAAATTTGACAGAATAGCTTTTAGAGCCACCTTTATAGTCTTAAACGCCTATCCATTGTTCCTCATGCCACTACACGTGCCCATTTTGCCCACTCACGGAGTTTTTCGGTTTTGATGGGACCAATAAGACGTCTAAGTAGGCGACCGATGCTACTATAAGCCAAGCGCAGTCCCGCACTCCAATGAAAAGCTGCTGCCTCAGTCTCAAGCCGTCTCGCTTCGCTAACCCTATTTAATCTTAGAAGTACACGCGCTCCATGCGCCAGTTTTCCTGCCATTTCCTCTGCTCGGATCTCAGTCCACTCGTTAGGCTCCACAAGTATTTCCCGTGCCCGACGCATGATGCGCGGATGAATATTGATCACCCGGGCATAATCACTCGACACACTATTTTTGCGGCGGCGGAGCGTGTACAACACCTCGCGTAGGTGCCGCCATCGGTACCCGTGGCATGCAAGGCGGATGTGCAGGTCATACTCTTGGGCACAAGGCAGCGATTCGTCGAAGCCCCCAATCTCTAGTAGTGCCGCCTTACGGTGTAGGGGAGCACTTGTCTGAAGCCTTTCGGCTCGAATGGCAAACACCACGGGGTCCAACCCCTCGCATTCCCGTTTCGGAATTTCCAACACTTGGCCCGAATCGATATCTTGAACCACATAGTCGCAGTAGACGATGGCTTTTGGATCTTCCAAAGACAAGCGCACCTGCCGCTCCAGTTTCTGCGGGTGGAGCAAGTCGTCGGCATCGAGGAATTGGATTAGTTCGCCCCGGGCCAGGGCCAACCCCCGATTCCGTGCCGCAGAACCGCCGCGATTCGGTCCCGTCTCCCAGCGGATCGCCTCCCCAAACGAGCGGATCACGTCGAGACTCCCGTCCGTGGAACCGTCGTCAATCAGGATGACTTCCTTGTTCGGATAGGTCTGGGCCAGGGCACTTTCGATCGCCTCGCCCACGTACCGCTCGGCGTTGTAACAGGGGATGATGATGGAGACCAACGGCGTTTCCGGGAGGGTGTTTTGCATCATTGGCGATCGGTTGCGTTAACCTTTGAGTCGACGATCGGCTGTGTTAACCCTTGAAGGGGGTGGGAAAGCGGTTTGCCTAGCCAATCGGGCCAAGCGGTTCCGAAAAATGCTCGGCCGGAAATGGCGTTCAGCGAATTGTCGGGCAGTTCGGCGGATACGCTCGTGCACCTGTGGCCGAGTCAGGAGCAAGATCGTCGCCTCGGCGAATTTGCGGAAATAAAGCAGATTGAAGGTGAAGCCGGTTTTGCCCGGGCGGATGACCTCGCTTATCCCGCCGACACGTCGGGCCACTACGGGCGTACCCACCGCCATCGCTTCCACCGCGGTGCATCCCAAGGCCTCCGACTCCGAGGGGATACAGATCACATCGCATGCCCGATAAAAAGCCGGCATATCCCGCACCGTGCCGAGGAACGTGAATCGATCGCCCAAACGGGCACGCTCGATCGCTCGGTCGATTTTTCGACGATACCTCCGCCGCCCATCGCCGGTGATCGCAAAATGCACCTGCGGTATAAAGCGCTGAATAATCTTGGCGGAACGCACAAAGAAAAGATGACCTTTAATCGGCCGAAGCGTTCCCGGCACCCCAACGATCGGCCGGTCGACCGGCAATCCCAACCGTGCTCGAGCATCCTGCGGCGGACGAGCTTCTTTGAAGAATTCCTCGCCGACGGCACTGGGCAAAACGACGGCCCGGTCATCCGCCTCCAGACCGAGCACGTTTCCCCGAACGGTTCGAGATACCGTGACAACCCGCGTCGCGCAGCCAAGCAAGTGTCGGCGCACCGCCGGTTTGCCGCCGGGAAACGGCAGGTACCTCTCGCCGCGCAAGTCCGAAAAAAGCTCGCGGATATGCCAGATACACGGAATCCGCAAACGTCGCGCCGCCAAAGCCGGGGCAAGGCCCGTCATGCTGTTGATGTACACCAAGTGCGGCTTCAGTTTCCGAAATCGCCAGATGAATCGCGGCACCGACCAAAAATCGTAAAGCCAACGGCCGATCCGCCGAAAGATCAATCCACCGGCAAGCCACTGGCCGTGCCGTAGTCGCTCTATCGTGCAACCGCGCTTTTCATAATCACTTACAAGCTCGCCCAGCTCATGAAAAATTGCATGAACCCGAAACCCGGCTTGCCGCAGCGCTTGAACCACCATCAGGCCGCCGACCGCCGAGCCACCCACCCGCGCGGTAGATTGCACAAAAACCGCCAGAGGTCGTGTCATCGAGAGGTGCAAGCTAAAGGAGTGCGATTCTTGCGAATTCCCAGGTGATTGCCGACGAACTCCACCAGCTGCCGGGCGAGTTCCTCATAGTGGAATCGTTGGGCGAAGTCGGCCCAAGATTCGATGGCTTTTAAACGGTCGTGCTCTTCGGGCAGCGTCTCCCTCAAACAACGTGCCAGGGCCTCGGCGTCCCCAAACGGGAACACGCGGCGTTTGTGCAGTTCCGGGGGCAGTGCGTCGGGCCAGCAGCCCGTCTGGTCACTCAAGATCGTCGGGAGCCCACTGGAAAGTGCCTCCAGCGCCACCACCCCCCATGTTTCCGAAGAGGGAAGGACAAACAGGTCGGCCATCAGATACCAGTTGGGCAGCTCTTCCGGCTGGATGAAACCGGCAAATCGGACACGGTCTCCGCACCGGCGCTCCTGGGCAAGGGCCTGTAATGTGGGTCGGTACGTGCCCTCGCCCAAAATCGCAAGCTCCCAGGGAATGTCGCGCGGCAGGCGAGAGCAGGCGTCGATCAAGGTCTGAACACCCTTTTTGGGGATTAAACGCCCGGCATACAGGATTACCTTCTTCTCCGCGAGGCCGAATGCCCCGCGAAGCGAGTCTCGATTGGGAAGGTCTTTAACGATGCGTTCGCCCATTGTTTTCACGTCCGGCACATTCGGGATGAGTGCCATGCGCTGCGGCGAGGCTCCGTAATGCTGAAAATACTCTCGGGCAAAAACCCCGGTGGGGAAAAGGCCCGTGGCATGTCGCACGATCCATCGGACAAACGGCTTCTTTGCGGCCAGCTTCCAGCCCGGCCGAGGGTTTTTTAGGTGCGACTCGCTCATCATGAAGAAGGGTATCCTTCGCCGGCCTGCCATGATCATGGCCACCCAGAGCGTGAGGTGATTGTAGCCGCCGAGGATGAGTGCATCACAGCGATCGGGACGAATGAGTTTACGAACCTCGGGATTCCAATAGCAAACCTCGGTCGGGCCACGCCAGCCGAGGAGATTGACGCCCGGCAATTCGCGATAGGGAAACGGCCGTTCCCACTGCACCTGCCAAGGGCGATCGCGGCTCAAGGGGGCAAGGTAGCACACGAGCAATTCCACGCCCGGCTGCCGCGCTACACGGGCCCAAAACGGGTCACGATAGGGCGTCGGTGCCGGAGTCAGGACGAGAAGACGCATGTCAGTCAAGAGCTAAAGGGTTCGAGAAAGCTTCAAACAATCCGTAAAACCCGATCAAGTTCCTATCAGAGCTGCTAAGCTCAGCCCCCGTTAGGCCTCGACAAGTTATTCAGTTAAAGAAGAACCTTTCAAATGGTACTTAAGTCGGAATGAGGCAAAATGATGAATAGGACGCCAAACCACGGGCTAGAGCACAACGTTGATCTAGTAGCGACCCCATAGGTACCCAAACACATCTCGCAATTGCAGTTCTTTCTCGAATGCAATGCCTTCGGGCTTGCTTATGCGTGCCCATAACCACCCTACACAGAGGCGAAGAATGCCAACGGTATAACGTATCCGGCGCCTAAATGTGAGTGGCCGTCCATAATATTGGTGTAGTAGCCGTCTTGTGACCCCTCCACCATACCACCGCTTGCGCAAGTACTGTTTTGACAGTTTTTCTGAAGTAAGTATGTGTTCGATCCGACACTTGGGATGATAGACTATCCGTTTACCATATTTCCCAAGTCGCCAGCCGAACTCGGTATCGCCTCCAGCCAAAAGCTCCTTGCCCACTCGGTCTAACTCACATCTAAACCCCCCGATCTGCGCGGCCACAGATTTTCTCACGCCAAAATTACAACCCGGTACCTCGGAAGCCGACTCCTGGGGCAAAAGAAGGACATTGTCACCTTTCCGGCTATAATATGACGTCAATGAATCAACGACACGAGGGGTAAACAAAGACGGAATCGCGGTTTCAAAATTCGGAAACACAGGCCCCACAACGCAATCCGCTTGATAGTTTTCAACTGCGTCCATGTACCCCAATAGCCATTCGGGTGCGACGTTCACATCGTCGTCAAAATACACAACATGTTCGTACCTTGCCTCCTCGATGGCACGGTTGCGACAATAGCATAATCCTTGACGCGCTTCAACGATATGTCGGATCGGAAAAGGACTCCGGGGCGCCGCACCCTGTATTACAGCAGCCGTATCATCCGTGCAATTATTGTCAATAACGACAATTTCGACGGATAGGCCACAAGGAACTTGCAGTGAGAACAAGCTTTCAAGGGTAGAGGCTAGAAGCCGCGACCGGTTGTAGGTGGGGATTGCGATTGTAACCCCAGTCCCCAGTCCACTTGAAGAGTGGGTATCTAACATTGAGGTAACCCCCACGCCAAAGCCACTGTGAACTCCGAATTGGTTTCGATAGCGCAAAAACTGCCCGGAGTCCAATTTGTCAACTTTTTCCGAACAGTCGTCGCATCAACGTTTCAAACACAAGCCTGGGTATGAGCCTTAACGCATGCCGAGCAGATGTAAGAGGTCTCAGTATCTTTGGATGAATCAAAGTAAGCGGGCAATTCTCAGACAGCTCTTTTTCGTAACGCAACGCCTGGTGCTGACGTAACAACTCTTCATGCACGTAAAGAAACATGTTTTGTTGATAGTACCAAGCGACTTCCGGATTCATCCACACGCGCCGTCGGATCGGGTCGAGCCTAAAAAATCCGTGTTCCTTAAACAATCGCGCCCAAAAACCTGGCCATTGTTCATTGACGTGTAAGGTACCCTCTTGACCAGGCAGGGCTGCCGAAAACAAAACCGCTGGAGCGAGCTCAGTTATGCTTCCGATAAACCCTCTGGAAGACTTCTTCGGAAGATGTTCAGCAACCTCTAAACATATCGCTAAATCAAATCGGTCATGGAGCGTGAAAGGCTTTTGTAGATCGATGGTGATAGAACACGATTCTGGAATTAGCAGCGCGTGTTTGCTAACCCACGGTCCGTCCAAGCCGAGGATCTTGGAGACTCCAAACTTTTGAAATACCGCAAGCCACGCTCCGCAGCCGCATCCTATGTCGACCACACTTGATATAGGTAGCAATTCCAACAGGTATGGTACAATAACATGAGCAGATTTCAATGCTTGCTCATTGACGCGCTGATAGAAACATCTGTCATAAAAATGCTCGGGAAGAGATTTGCTGTGAGGCATACTCGTGGGACTGTTACAAGGAAGAACTGTTGTCTCCCCTGAATGACCACCGTGCGGTCCAGGCAACTGGGCCTGCATTTGCGGGTGGCAGCCTACCAGTTCCGTAGATATCGGCGGATAGAACATCAAGCAGAATTGTGTCTCGCAACGCATCCAAACTTCTCACACGATCGCCTAAATAAACGTCAATGTAATAGCTTCCGGGGAGTAGGGGCAAAGAATGAAACGCGATTCGAACAGTCCCAGCGCGGGCCAGTGGAAATTCGTAACCAGGAACGATCCGGTTGTCTATGCCGAGAATCGGCAGGCCAGTTACCGTCTTTATCACCACCCCTAAGACGGGGTTAAAGGGAGTGCCCGTGGTACGGAAGGACACATCAACAAGTAACGGTGAATGAGGGTAGATAGCTGTTGTTGGATGACTGCCATCCGAAGTCAACACAACCTGGCTAATTAAACGACGAATACGTTCACCCCCAATTTGCAGTTTCCACACGCCTTCCTGACCCTGGAAAGGTTTGCGAATGCGATTCTGATATTCATTCAGGACACTTGCAGTATTATTGAGACTTTCCACCGTTCCTGAGTGAAGTAACATCGCTCGGCTGCATAGCGCTTCCACTGCGGCCATGTTGTGGCTGACAAAAAGTATGGTGCGGCCGGAGCGGGAAACCTCGTCCATCTTGCCGAGGCAACGCTTTTGGAATTCGGCATCGCCGACGGCCAGGACTTCGTCCACGATGAGGATTTCCGGCTCCAGGTGGGCGGCCACCGCAAAGGCTAGCCGGACCTGCATCCCGCTGGAGTAGCGCTTGACCGGCGTATCGATAAACTTCTCCACCCCGGCGAAGGAGACGATATCGTCAAACTTCCGTTTGATCTCCGCCCGGGACATCCCCAGGATTGCCCCATTGAGGTACACGTTTTCCCGGCCGGTCAGTTCGGGATGAAAGCCGGTACCCACTTCCAGGAGGCTACCGACCCGTCCGCGGACTTCAGCGTAACCTTCGGTTGGTTCGGTGATGCGGCTCAGGATTTTCAAAAGCGTACTTTTGCCCGCCCCGTTGGGTCCGATGATCCCCAGAACTTCACCGTGCTTGACCTCGAAGGAGACCTCTTTAAGGGCCCAGATCTCCCGGTCCGTATCCACTTTTTCCGCCGGTATCCCATTCTTGCGGGTCCGGTAATAGCGAAACGGAGCCGTGAAGAGATCCTGGAGTGTTTCCCGAAAGGTGCGATAACCGAGCCTCTCGCCGAGCAAGAACTTCTTGCTCAACTTCTCGACACGAATGGCAACGTCGCTCATCGGTTCGAACTGCGCGTAGCGAAGGCAAGCCGCATGGGCCACCTCGTAAATTGTTTTGCTAGCCCCGGCCGGGGACCATTGTGCTCAGTCATTCCCCTCGATATGAGGGCGGAAGAAAGGCGGCCTAATCGGCAGAGGAAAAAGGGAAGGAATCCGACAGAATATTTTCGCTAGTGCAGAAAGGGGATACGACATTCGGCGATCCCAGGGCATACTCCGTCCCCGTGGGTGACGATCCACAAGTGACGGCCCAATAGCCGTGCGAACTAGATTCACACCACAAAGCGGATTTTCGCGTGGCTTACGTTGTAGTTTACTTTGATCGTTGCGAAGTGGAAGGGGGTTCATACCGGGTTTGCGATATCCGAGATCACTCGGCTCCCGAAAAACCTGGGCAGTTATCCACGGTGGTACAACCCGCAAAAAAGTTAAATCACGTCGGAAAAGATCCGCTCCATTCGTCGGAAGTAAAACATGCCCCCCACAAGGATCACCAGGGCAGCAAGTGTTGAGACGGCAAGCATCGGTCCTAGGCCGTGAGCCGTGCCCAAAAGCGCCCAGCGAAATCCCTCGATGACCCCCACCATTGGATTGAGCGAATACAGGGTGTAGGCCCAGCCCGGAAGTTTACCCTGGATAGATGCGGTATTGTAAACCACTGGGCTGATGAACATCCCTATCTGAATGATAAACGGAATCACGTACCGGAAGTCGCGATAAATTGCGTTTAGCGCCGAAAGCCACAACCCCACTGCCAAAGAAGCCGTAATGGCTAGCGCGATAAAAAACGGCAAGGTGAGGATCGCTAACCCGGGCACCATCCCATAAAACAGCATAATTACCAAAAAAGCGACAAATGCAACGCCGAAATCCACCAGAGACGAAAGCACCGCAGCCGCCGGCAAAATGAGCCTAGGAAAATAAATCTTCGTGATCATGGCCCGATACTGAATCAACACATTGCCGGACTGGTTCAGCGAATGGGCAAAAAGCGTCCACGGGAGCATGGCACAGAACGTGGAGACGGGGTAAGGCACGCCTTCGGGAGTCGGTTCGTTTCCCCGGCCCATCAAAAGCGCAAAAAGTACGCTGAAAATGCCCGTGGTCATCAGCGGCTGAATAATGGCCCAGGCGGCGCCCAGCATCGTTTGTTTATAACGGATACTGATTTCCCGCCATGCAAGGGTCAGCATTAGCTCCCGATAGCGCCAGACTTCCCTGAGATCGAGGGAGCGCCAACCCCCGGTGGGGCGGATGATCGTAATCGGCAGATTCTCGGGGATTGGGGCAGGGGGCACCGCCGGTCGCGCCCCGGCAAGGTCGATTTCGTCGGCCTCCTTTTCGAGTAGCTCCGCCTCGCAGTCGGTGGCGTTCGCGAGTGCCTCGGCCGCTGCGGCGTCGGCATCAGTAGAACTGGAATCCGGGAACATGAAGGCCTCTAGTTCTCCGAAATGCAATAGTTAATTGTGTTAATTTGATAAGTAAACAATTTATCGCACTCAGTGACCATTTAACTTTGCTTAACTTTGCTTAGACTACCTATATTCTCTTTTCAAGCCAATCTACCACCATGACGTAACCCAGATTAACGAGTATGGGGGGCCAATTGACCGGAATTTCCGGTCAAGCCGAACATTCGGCCGCAAATTCTTAAACGGTTATTGCCGGGCCTTCCGATCCTACCAAATGATGGGCTACTTCCCGCAATTCGGAGATTCTCCATTTTTCACAAAAATTTCAATCGAATCGGAAAGAGGACACTGCCCGGTTTGAGGGCTAAATTCAATTTATTAGAAATTGTGAGCCTTTCACCGTGCCTCAAACGCCAATTGCCCGAGCCGCTGTGAGGTCTGCAAGGATGCTTCGCATCGAAAAAAGTGTTCGAATTTGGACACTGGGTTTTTGCGTCCTAATGATTTTTGGTCTCGCTGCAGGTTGCCATTCCGTACCTCGGCCTCAGGTCAGTAGCAGCGGTTTGGACCCTGCCATCGTGGCGGCGGGAATCGGCGACATGCCACGCGAATTGTGGAAGACCACGATGCCGGCATACCGCATCGAACCGCCGGATATCTTAACCATCGAGGCTATCCAATTGGTTCCTCGACCACCCTATCGCTTACGGACTTTAGACGTCGTCAACGTTCAAGTTATCGGGACGCTTCCGGAGGCTCCCATTTCCGGGTTGTACACGATCGAACCGGGGGGAGTGATCTCCTTTGGCCCTCCATATGGCGGCGTTCAAATTGGGGGAATGACTGTTGAGGAAGCGCGGATTGCCATCACCCAACATTTAAGTAGCATCCTGCGGGAACCTCAAGTCTCCGTCAGCTTGGCGGAGATGGCGGCTCAACAGCAAATTTCTGGGGAACATCTCGTCGCACCGGACGGCACAATTACGCTGGGTAGTTATGGTCAAGTCTACGTCGCGGGTATGACCGTCTTCGAGGCAAAACAAGCCATCGAGGTACATCTTGCTCAGTTTTTGGAAAACCCAGAGGTGGCGGTTACCGTATTCGCATACAACAGCAAAGTTTACTACGTGATTACGGAGGGAGCCGGGTTGGGTGACCGGGTTTACCGTTTTCCGGTCACGGGCAATGAGACGATTTTAGACGCCATTTCAAATATTGGTGGGTTGGAAGAAATTTCCTCCAAATGCATTTGGATTGCCCGGCCAACCGACCGTCCCGGCGAGGCTTTGTTGTTACCCGTCGATTGGAAGGCCATCACGGCTGCTGGCTACGCGGGAACCAATTACCAGATCCTACCCGGTGATCGAATCTTCATCGCAGAAAACAGGCTAGTGGCGTTGGATACGGGAATCGCGAAGCTTGTGGCCCCCTTCGAGAGAGTCATGGGTTTCTCGCTCTTGGGTGTAGGCACTGCGACGCGATTCTCCGGCAAAGTATTACAAGGTGGTGGCAACCCGAGGGGATACTTCTAAAGGTTGGCTGTTGCTGAAACCGTGAAATTCACGGGGGCGACCAGAGGGTCAAATTCGATAAAGTGACACAGGTTTAATCATTTTGACGAGACACGTCTAGCGAGCTTTGACCGATGAAGGTAACTCGATCCTCGCAGCTTTTGTTTATTGTCGGGCTTTTAGTCTCGCTTGGCCTCAGCGGGTGTACCTCCACCAGCTTAGTGGTCGGGTCATATCCGCCTTGCGATTTCCCGCTGGGATGCCCCGTGTATTGTCTTCCCGATGTTCCCTGCTACGGTTTTAATCCGACTTTCTGGCGTCGCTGGCCTTCTGAGTGCGAGCCACAACATATCACACGAGGCACATCGGGGGGCCCCACGGAAGCAACACCCCTTGTGGGACCGGGCGCAGCGGGGGAACCCGAGGTTTTTGAACCGACCTTAGCTCCACCCCCGATGCCGGTCCGCCCTGTGGACGAAGCCCCCGCCCAAAGGGAGGCGGGACCTCCGGCCACGAACCAAGTCCCGGCACCCCAGACAGAGCCCGCCGAGCAACCCGAAACGTCTACACCACAGCCGATGGCCCCGGCACCTCTGCCGCCGGAAACTCAGCCGAATGAGCAGCCGGCCGAGCCCATTCCGGCTCAACCTTTGCCGCAGGTTCGAGCCCCGCAAGAGCCGGAGGCAATCTCAGCCGTTCCAGCGGCGTATTCAGAGGTTGAGCCAGTCGAACTGCCACTCGCCCCCACCCCCGAGGATTTTTTGAAGCGCTGAAATCTTAGGAAATTGGTTGCAAGAAAGACGGATTGGGATATCGTCAAATCGGGGGCCAGCGACGCAAGTCCGACAAACTCTTACTATTTCCCCGCTGGATTTACCGCGTAAAAAGTCGTAACATTGATCAGCGGTGTAGGGTGGCTTAACTAGGGTACAGGGCCGCCGCACTCGCGTTTGGGTCGGTAGATGGAGGGAGGGTCATGCGAAAGCTAAAGCCCCAAAGCATTGGACAATGCGTTTCGTTTTTTTGCTTTGCGTTCCTTTGCCTGGCAACAAGTTTCGCAAGTGCGCAAAGTCGATATGTGCCCTCCCGACCCCCGCTGAGCCCTTGGCTAAATCTATACCGCGGGAACCTCGGGCCGGTTGATCCTTATAACTTTTGGGTCCGACCACAACTTGAATTCCAGGACTCAATGCGCCGCTTATCGACCCAATTCGAGAACCAAAGAATCCGCGTCCAACAATTGGAGCAAGAAACTCTGCGAATGCGTTTGGAGGCAGCGCGCCCCACAGGAGTGGGAGCGAGGTTTATGGATTATTCCCATTATTTTTTTGGTCAGGGAAGTCCGACGGTGCGGCCAACGCAGAGGCCCTCACGCGTCACCCTTGGAGGCCGAAGTAGCTCCGCTGCGGATCGATACAAGCACTCCGTCTTCTGAGAGAGGTGTTAAGCGTGGCTTTTCAGGTGCGCGTATGACGGTTTTTTATAAAACGTTAGGTTTATCAAGCATCAAATAGAAACTTTTTCTTTGCATTCCGGAGCTTCAACGAGGCAGCAGCCAATTTCTCAGACTTGCGCACCCGGCGGAAGGCAAATACCATTTTCCTGCCTTCTCGCGTGTTTTTACCGCCAAATCCCTTGAGGGTTCCCTCGTCCTCTTTAGCTTACTCGACGGACTCTTTTACCCACTGGTATATCGGGCCGGTCAATTCCAAGAATGCCTCCCGCGCGGCCGAAGCGTCATATCCCCCAGTTTGTAAAAGAACTTTTAATTGTGGGGGTGGGTTGGGGCGATTTCGCACCTGCCACCACGCCGCTCGAACCGCATAGGGGTCATACGCAGTGAGGCTCCCGATCTGATACCAATAAAGAACAAATAGGTACTCATCCTTCCGCTCAAAGACGATGAATTCACCTCGAAGCGGGTTTTCTGCGGTTCCCCCTGGTATCTGAACCTCTTGCCGACGTGCAGTTTCCCACCCCGCGCCACCGTAACAAATCTCCGGATGATGCGGAGCAAGCTGGCGGTAATTGTCGAAGGCAGCTAAATGGAGAAAGCAGGTTTCGCCGGTCTCACGAGCATATTTGCGATCCAATACGAGCGCGGCACCGACTAGTCGAGTCATATGGGGAATTTCCCCGACTGCCTGGCCACGCCAAGCGCCTATGGTCAAAGGTAATTGGTCCAGCTTTTCTTTTGGCACAGGGATGGGTTTTTCGAAGCCAACGCGCGGTTGGCCCACAACGGCCCAGCTCAGAACGAAGATCAAAGCTGCCAGGAAAAATAATCGAAAGTTAACGAAGACTACCCAAAGTTTTTTCATTTCTGGATGGTTAGCTTTCGAGGCGGAAAGGCCTGGTAAAATTTTCGAAATGGGCTGCTGTTTATGTTTGCCACATTAGGCAGTATCTCACCAGGAGTATCGTCGGAAAAAGGGCTTGTAACCTGCCGGAACTGATTCGTAACCGATCGACTTGGAGACCAGATTAGTTTCGCCTATATCAAAAATCGCATGCGCACCAATAAGAGATACTAATGTGCTGACGTCGGATCGAGACTAAACCTTTTCGAACGGCTTGCCGGCGGATAATCAATCACTGTCTGGGATCATTGAGCAACTTAAGCCTGCACATTTGCAGTTTGCATCCCGCGATGCAATAAACTTCCTGCGCTCAATTCACCGCTGTCCTTAATTCCGACCCAGCAACATGAGAAGACATTGATGAAAAAAGTGTATCCTAGTGATACCTCGCCACGGGTAATCACAGCAAGCGTTATCGGAGCGGGAACGGGGAGGTACCACAAAACGGCTAAAGCTCTAACGGCCGCAAAACCCGATGGCCCTTTGCATCGATATACAAGCGCAGGAGGCGCGTGCGGCTTTACTACTCTTGCTCGATCAGTGGCGGCGAATCGTAGGTGTATCGGTAATGAAAATAGCGATCACTCCCTCCCCCGGTTACCACTACTCCAAGGATTCTCACTCGATGCGCTTTCAAAATTTCGTTGGCAGCCACGATTTTTGGAATCCGACTAAAATCGCGAAGCACTGTCAGAATCGCACCATCCACATGGGGGCTGATGAAGCGTGTGTCTGCCACCGGGAGCACCGGGCTTGTGTCGATGATTACGTACTCAAAGCGGCTCCGCAATTGATCAAAAACAGAACCAACAAACCCGTTGACCAATTTAGATAAACCTTTTGGATGCCATTTCCCGGCACACAACACCGACAGATTATCAACACCCGAATCCTGGAGGACGTCCTCCAAGGTTGCTTTCCCCAAGAACAGATCGATCATACCCGGTTCCCGATGGACTCCCAGTAGTGAGTCAATTGAAGGTTTCCGTAGATCGAAATCCACCAAAAGAGTCTGATACCCGAGCCGGGCCAAACTCATCGCCAATTGACCAGCGACCGTGGTTTTCCCCTCTCCACCCTCAGCACTGGTTACGAGAATGACCCGTGTGTTTTCTTCTTCTGACGAGCGGAGCAATCGCGCAACGATTCCATTAACCGATTCCACCAGAACACTCTGCCAACGCCAATGGCGGCGTGACGGGTGCTCCAAGCCACGAAGGACTCGTCCGGGAACCTGAGGAATATTCCCCAGCACCTCCAAACCGAGGGAAATCCCCAGATCCTCCGGAGTATTCACCGGTCGCTTTCGGACATCCCACCAAACCACCGCCATGATCGGAATCGCTAAACCCGCGAGCGTGGCCAAGACGGTCAATTGTGTCTTCCGCTCTTGGTCAGGTGCTACAGGCACCTGGGCGTGTTGAACCAGGGTAATCCGCGGTGGAGACCTGAGTTCGACTGCGAGCTTTTGCCGCTCGTCGCCGATATGTCTCAGGAGGTCTTCCAACACCCGAACCTCTGCCCGCATCATTTCCACGTCTAACGACCGAACTCCCAATTTTTCCGCCTCGTGACGCGCCTGGTTGACCTCGTTTTCGAGTTCCTGTTGCTGCTGCTGCAAGACAGCAAGCTTCATTTTCATTTCGCTGATTTCATCCTCGATGGCGAGACGTCGCCGACGCCGCATCTCCTCCCGCAGTTCCTCCAAACGGGTATCAATCTGCTTTTGCAACGTCGTTAGGTCTTCGCGATAACGACTCAAGTACTTCTCGGCGATCTCCGGTCGAGCTGTTCGCTCCAATTCGGTCATCCGTTGGCGGATCAATTCCCGCTGCGCCAAAAGTTGGCTGTGGGTGACATCACCTCGGGCGAACATCTCCAGGTCTTGATCGGCGATGGCAATCTTCAAGCTCTCATTGGCCCAAGCCTCGCGGATCTTTAATTCAGCCTGCATCCGCAAGATGCTGACCTGGACATTCGCCAGCTCTTGGCGATACATGGAAAAGCGCTGAACTGCGCTTCGCTCTTTGAGGCTGAGTGCCTCGGAATCACCCGTTTGAAGTTGTTCGGCCAATTGCATCAGATCATTGCGGCGTTTCCGCAATTCGCTTTCCTTCTCGCTGTAAAGCCGCTCAAGCTCATCCAGCCTTTGTCGGCGCTGGTTATGCTCGACCGCCACGACCTCTTCCATATAAGCATCAACCACGGCGTTCACCAGGGCAGCCGTTTGCTCGGGATTTTCCGCCGTCATGCTGATTTGCATCAGCTCGCTATTTCCGGCGAAACGCACGGAGAGCCGCTCCAGTAACCACGCCGCAGCATCAGGCTCTCGACGCACGGGATCTAAATTACTTACGGATGGCTGCCGCAAAGCCGCGAGCAAAACAAATCGACTGGTAACGTACTGTTGTTGCGTGCTTCGGTAAATCTCATAGGATGCCCCTGGCATCGCATTGGTAAACAAAATCGCCTCCGGGCTCGACGCGATCCGCAACAAGGCCGTAGCAGTGTAGCGTTCCGGGTAAGTGAACCAAGTCACTAATCCCGCAATGGTCCCGCCCAACAGCCCCAAAAAACAGGCGACAGCCCAGCGCCGTCGAAACGCATGCAAGTAGACTTTCGCACCTCCGCCAGGCGGAGCAGCTGCCTGGTATGCAAAACCATCCAAGCCCGCGGGAATTGGATCTGGGATTCGACCTGCCGTGCTTTGAAGATCTGGCACATCAACCCTTTTGGTCGGAAGATTTTCACTCATGGCATTCTCACTCCTAAAACATGCACAGCCGTCATCAGCCCCGGTACAAACCTGCCCCCGTGGCCATCCACTTGGCTTTTAGGGGAAATTGCCCACACATCAAACACCTCAAGCAGATGCAAGAAACATGCCAACACTGAAAGAAACGTGCCAACAGTGAAAAATGGCTAAGATGGTTTGTGGTCGCCAATTTCTTTTAAGGTAACCAATATTCGCAGCTTTAGCCAGTCCCTGATACGGTTGCTTCCAAATATCCGCCACTGGACCTGTCCATTCCGGCGCCGAGATACCTGAAAAGCGGCATCTGCCCCAAGCACTCTCTGCCACGATGACTTGTTTGAATCCCCGAGCCTTCGACTTGTTATTTATCCTCGAGACTTTCGGATTTTGCGTTCCGCCGTCTTCGTCCCTGTACTCTTGTTCTTGTTTGGTTGAGCAACCGGCCCCAAGGATGGCCCCTCCGACACATAAACTGGGAAAATTTGAGCCACAATCCATAGCTCTAACCAAAGTACAAGGACTGCAAATGGGGCCATCAACCATCCTGCGAAATCATGAAAAACAATTTGGGCCACCTCAGGTCCGGCCCATTGGTGAATTACTCCCGTCAAACTGATGCGGAAAATGTTGGCCAAAACAGCGATAAAAGGAGCGCTCAGCACGACGAGAAGCCGGTCGATCCATCCGCCACGTATGACACAAGCAGCACCGACACATATGGCGAAGAAAAGAATCATCATTCTCAAGCCCGAGCACGCCTCTTCCACCCCAAGCTCGCCCCCGGTTAGAACGATTACATTTCCTTGCGAGATCGCGGGAATTCCCAGCAGTTGGAGCGTGTACGTGCTTGCGATGGTGGCAATCCGCTGCAAAGGGTGGCGAAGCCAATCGGCCATTATCCCCGGTAGCGGAATCATGAAAATGAGGTACAAAATCGATGGCCACGCCCAGGCAAATCCTGACCAGCCACCTGCAAGGATGGCTACCGCCGCCAAGCACGGGAGTATGCTGAAGGGGTCTAGAAGCCGAATGTAATAAGCGGACGCAACATAGCGAATACCCGCCCAAATGACAAGGAATACGATGCCGACGGCAGCGGCACTTGTGTCAAGTTTAAACTCGCGTTTGCGGAAGTCTGCCCATCGTAGCCAAAGCAATACCGCGGCAAAAACCGGGACTAAGAAACCATGGCCATAATCCGCCTCTTTTGCCCACCGCGCTGCAAGACCAATTAACGCGGATTGATAACTCCAAAACAAAACCCCAGCGACAGACAACCACCCTAAAAGATTTTTCCAGTCTGAGACGAGTTTCGCAAAAATCTCGGCCGCGGGGGTAACAGAGCGGCGATCTGCACCCTCATGACGTGGAGCCGAAGTCTCCGGCCCCCGATCTTGAGTCACCTGTTGGATCACGGCGTGCAAATCCACATTATTTCCTTGCTAAGCTCGACCGACCTAAAAAAATTTCGCGAGTTACGCAGGAGAGGCTCAAAGGGCGAGCAATAATTAGGCCTTAGGATGGTTTTCAAGTCTCCCGGTTAGCCCGGAACTTAACTGCCGCTAACCGCCGCAAGCCGAAAAGCTGGGGCCGGCCGATGCCCCATTGCGACCAATTCACGTGGATGAGTTGTTTCCTGATCCTCTCAGTTGACGGATGCCGACTCTGTCACACCTGCGTCCAGGGCCAATTTAAGCTCGCGATAGACTTTTCGATCCGGAGGCGGCAAAGTTTCGAACCGCAACCCCAGCTTCTCCGCGGTGACAAAATCCTGACGTGCCGCCGCAAGCGCCCGCATTTCATGCAAAATTTGTGCCCGACGAAGGTACAGTTCCGGACGAGGGTCATCCTGAATGGCCTGCTCGATCTGCCTCAGGGCCTCCTGAGGTTTTCCCTCCGCCAAAAGCACTAAACTTTGCGAGTCGAGCAGGGTCGGCACCGGCCCCGCAATCGCCAAGGCTTCGTGAATCAGTTTCTTGGCTTCTTCGTGGCCCCTTTTTTGTAAGACCAATAAAATGGCCAGATTATTTAGAGCCGTCACATGCTGAGAATCTTTTCGAAGGATCTCGCGGTAAAAAGATTCACACTCGGCGTAGCGCTGTTGCAAAAAAGCTACCTCCGCCGCCAAAGCCAAAAACTTGGTGGAGCGCTGGTGCGCTTCGAGGGCGGTAGTCAAGATAGTCCACACCCTTTCTGCCGCCGGAGTCCCAACTTGCACCTTCGGTGACGCCGCAGACAGGGCAAGCATAAGGAGGTCCCCATCGCTTTCGCGCCAACTGCTTTCAATGATCTCCAACGACTCATCAAGTTTCCCTCGCTGCGCTAAGAAAGCTGCCAAAACCATTGCAGCATTGCTCTGGCGTTCTTTTGGAGCTTTGGCCCAAAAGTCTCTGGCGAAGGCCTCGGCCCGCTGTGACAATTGCTCGGCTGCTTCCGCGGCACCAGAAGCTCCCAAATCCACGCTTAGCCGCATCAGGGTAGCTGCCGCCAAGCCCAACCGTGCTTGTTGATCCGCAGGTTGGCTATTTTCAGCTTCTAAATATCTTTCGACCTCAGCTACCGCCTGAGAAACCTGACCCTTTCTGGTCAAAATCTCCGCGCGTAGGTCGACCGTTATATGTTCGTGCGGGGCAAGAGATTCCAAGCGTCGCATCCAAAGTTCGGCCTCGTGAATATCAGCTTGATTGAGGAGAACCCGGATATAAGCGGCAACATGACTTGCCACTTGCGACTGAGCGATCAGCAGGGCTCGCAGTTGAGTCGCTGCCTTTTGTAGTTGGCCCGCGGCGATATAGAGCTGTGCCAGCACCAATCGATCGCGCGGGTCGCTTATGCCTGGTTTATCCACTACTTCTTCCAGAATTGTCAAAGCCTGCTCGCGCATTTTGCGTCGTGGGTGTCGGGCCAAAAGCAGAGCGTGAGCACGCCGGTCGAAGACACTCACGTCCGGACCCTGCAAATTCGGTTCCAGCATCCGCAGGGCCGCCCCCAGATTAGCAAAACCGCCGCGGTCCGCGTACACAAGCGCCACCGCCCGTCTTGCCCATTTCAGATCCTCAGGCTGCGAGGCCACCTGCCCCTCTACGATTTTTGCTAGTTCAGCCTCTGCACGAGAAGCCTTTCCAATCCGCAGATAGAATTCGGCTGCACTCCGGATCAAGGTCACATTTTCCGGGGTGCGACGCAAAGCTTCCTCATAATTCGCTTCCGCTTCCTCCAAGTGTCCCAAAATTTCATAACACTGAGCCAAAGCGACCGGCGCCAAACCTTCGCTCAACCGTTCTTGGGCCTCCCGAAGTACCGCCTCGGCACTCTCTTTTCGACCGACTCGGGCAAGGAATTGCACGAAGGCAATCCAGGGAGCCACATTCTGCTCCCCAGTGGTAACTGCGATGCGAAATTCCTTTTCAGCTTCTTGCAAGAAGCTTTCTCCGGCGGCCACCTGTCCGGCTGCCTTAGCCCGCATTCCCAAGATCCCGAGCACCTGCCCTAACCAAATGTGATCTCGGTAATCGTGCGAGATTCTCGCAGATTCACGGGCCAGTTCCAACGCACGATCGAATTCTTCCAACCGGAGATAAATTTCAGATGCCAAGCGGACCAAATCGCTCGAAAACGGCCCCCGCACTTCCTCAAGCCGACGTATAACCCGCTCCGCTTCTACAAAGCGTTCGCGTTCGTATAGTAACTGGAGAAGCCGTCGAATGGCCCGGGGGCTTTCTTCACCCAGTTCAAAAGCTCGTAGGTAGTAACTAAGTGCCCGCTCCTCATCATTGAGCCGGTCAGCAATCTCCGCCGAAAGTAGCGGAACGCGCGACCAGGTCGGACGCAAGGCCGCCGCTTGAGCTAGCATTGACTGCGCTTCAACCAGTTGCTCATTTGATTCTGTTTCCTCCGTGGCTGATACGAGCAATTCCACCGCTTTGCCATAATTCCATAGGGCCCCTCGACCCTCGATTTGCTCGATTTCTCCTAAAACTTTTGACAGGCCCGAGCGGTCCCGAGAACGCAGAGCCAAGTCAAAAAGCAGCAGTCGAACTCTTAAATTGTGGGGTTCTAGTTCCGCCGCTTTCGCGCAAAGCTGCTGGGCCTCCGCGAGCTCTCCCACCTGTAGAAACAGCACGCCCAAGCCGACCCAAAGGTGCGAAAGTTCGTCGCGATTCAGCGTCTCAACGCCATCCGCAAGCTTCCGAAGTTCAGCCGCCGCAGCATTCCCCAATCGTTCCACCAAATATTGCCCCCGGGCCAACCGGAGCCGGATGCTGTCGCCCAGGTCATTCTCCGTCTGGTCCAGAATCTGCGCAGCCCGCTCCCATTGCTGATAACGGCGCAGCAACGCCGCCAAAGCCAAACGAATTTCCAACTCCTGAGGGATCCTCGTTTGGCACTCCAAAAGGAGCTGCTCGGCCTGCTGCATCTGCCCTTGGCCCACAAGCATTTCGGCCCGCAGCAGTGGAGCTCGCCATCCTTCCGGCTCGGCTTTTTCGAGCGCCGTCAGAGCCGTTTCCACCTGCGACCAATCGCGACTCGATGGCGGCAATCCTAATGTCCGGACAATCAGTAGGCTGGCCAACTGAGTTAAGGCATCCCGGGTAAGTCCCCCCAAAGCCGATGCTTGCCTGCATTCCTCAATTGCTTCATCGGTGCGGCCCAAGGAAGCAAGAGCACTGGCCGCCCCAAGCCGGGCAGGTATCCAGAAAGGATCGGCCGCAATTGCCCGACGGTATGCCAGCAGTTGCTCGTCCCGATTACCCAAATGCGCTTCGCATGCCCCCAACCAAAAATCCACGTACTTCAGGTATTCCGGTTGGGCGGTCATCGCCGCGCGGGCCTTCCGCAGCAGAGCTCGGGCAACCCGCCACTGCTGCCTGCTATATTCGATTCGGCCACGCAGGTAATCCAACATTCCTTGGGAGAAACGTGCTTGCGCCAAGCCGGCCAAAATCGACTCGGCCTTCTCGATTTCCCCCGCCTCCACATACAGGTTCGCTAAATTCCATTGCAAGTCCTGATTCTTAGGTGCCCGTTCGACGGCTGCCTGAAGGGTCTTGATCGCCTCATCCAACCGCCCTGCCGCCACTTCGATATTTGCCAAAGCGGTATAAGCCCGCGTCTCATCGGGGGCAATTTCAATCGCTTTCTGCACAAACACCCTGGCTTCGTCATACTTTTCCTGTTGCCGGGCGGACTCGGCCGCTAACAGCAAAGCCGCAAGGTTGGTAGAATTGAGTTTAAGGGCTTGATCGGCATTTTGCCGAGCTTCATCCAATCGGTTGCGGGCACGCAAAAATTCCCCCCGAAGGACGTACGCCGCGCTGTTCTTAGGGTTATTCCGAACCAAATTTGCCATGCACTCATCGGCCAAGTCGTGTTCATTGGCCCGTTGATACTGTTCGGCTAACTGCACGTATGCCGAGAGTCGGTCCGGCGCTAAACTCACCAATTTACGGAATACCTGTATCGCTTCGGAAGTATTTCCTAATGCCGCCTCGCACTGGCCGAGTTTCTCCAAGAGGTCCGGGTCCTCTGGGGTAGACCGCAATAAATGAAACAGCAGATGTTCGCGTGCATCCCGAAATCGTTCTAAGGCCATCGCCACATCGACTAATCGCCGGCGGATATCGGCCCGATGGCGCTCCGTCCGAAGCAATCGTTCCATGGTCCCATAAGCAACTCCCCAAGCCCGTGCGTCGGCCAGAAGCAATCCATACTCCGCTAACGCTTCCATATCTTCTGGCGCTAGTTCGAGATATGCACGATAGTGCTGAATCGCGGCACCCAAATTCTTGGCTTCTTTCGCCGAGCGAGCTTCCTGAAGAAAGATTCGGGCATTTCGCCGCAATTGGTATCCATGCAGCAAATGCACAGCGCCGCAAAGCACCAGCACAACCAGAAGAAAAATCGCTAAAAAGGGGAAGTTGATCCTTCGCACTTACCTGCCCTTTCCCTTACTTTCGATCCGCACTCTCGTCTCTTCATCAGAGATGGCAAGTTGCCGGTGCATTATTCGGCCGATGATAGCATGTGCCAGGCTCATTTCGGCTTCCGCTTCCCTTCTGACGTGCTGCCCACTAAATACGCGCACAGCTTCCGCCGAAGCCGGCTTCGTCGCGCCCAATAGTTGGTCCGGCTCATGGACTTCGACGGCTCAAGCCCATTCGTTGGCCCTATAGACAACAAGTACCTATCCAAGAATAACGATTCCGTGGTAGACAATGTTTCCTTACAATCTGTCAATAAAATGCGGGCGAAAAAATCTCCCTCCGTTGATCGTGGTAACCAGTGAAAGGCCCATGCTTCAATGTTTTTTCGTTTTACCTCCTCTCGCACCATCTGAGCTACTTCCAACCGAGCCATACCCGAGAGATAACCAAGAAATCCAATCTGCTGGGAATTATACCGGAACAAGGTTTTTGCCCGGTTTTTCCACAAAGCGAACCAGACTCGGGCCGCGATCTCGTCTGCCCAATCTGCCGAACCTCCGGCCCGAAGCAACAGTCGCCGGCTGACGGCCAGAAGAGGAGGATGATACAAGTCGAAAAGCTGCTCCCATGCCCCGGAATCACGCCGGCGACATGCAGCAATAAGCTCGGATTCCTCAGCTCGACTCAACGTGATCGCATCACCCTCTCGCGAAAGTGGGAAGGGACTTCTCTCTGCGGCATTCACCGCCCAACCTAAATGCTGTAAGCCGTTGTTTCGCATACTGTCCCTTTTTCAAATTCTTCAACTCCAGAATCTCTGCCCCACTGATAACCCGCTACAACGTAAAGCCACTTTTCGCATATTGCTTGCAAAGATTTCGCCGATAGCCTCCGAGTCACTGTCCGTCAAATCGTTGTCTCTTGCTAGACGCGTCTCCCCGCGAGGACACATCCTGAACTGCCCGCGGAAAGCAAACTAAAATGCTGAGTTAAAGCTCAAACATTTAGTTTACTCTTATTCGTCGCCATGTCAACGCGGGAATCGCCGCGGCAACCGGTTCATCTCATCCAGTGCCGGCAGGGCCCGATTTTCATCACTAACCAAAACGGCCTCTTTGGGCACGCTCACCGGGTGAGGAATTCGCCCGTTTTTCCCATTGGATACGATGCCCACCAGCTGATCTTCCATCATGCGCGCGTAACTGAAGAGCTGCCCGCCCAGGAGCTTGTCATGCCCGACTTCCCGTCGGCCTACAAATTCCAAACGACCCACGCAAACATCGCTAACGAAAAGCGGCATCATCACCTTCCAATGTCCATCCCCTTCTTCGCTTCCAAGGTCCTCGGCTCGCCAGCTGGCATGGAAAGACTCACCGGCAAACGGCATATTCACGTCCAGAGTGACTCGGACAAGACCCAATCGGCTCAATTGCAGGAGCATCGCCTCCCAAATCATCTCCCAGCGACAAGTTCCCTGCAGTTGCACTGCGGTAGCCGGTAGTTTGCCACTTTTCGCCCAAGGCGGTACAAGCGAGGCCGCCACCCGCCGCAAAGCCGCCAAGAGCAGAAACAGCTCTCCCCGTCCAAAAAAGTTCCCGATCACAAGAATCGTCACCACCCCGACGATGGCCACCAAAGCGATCCAATCATTCTCCCAAGACAAACTGGCAATACCGCCGATACAGGTAATCAAGCAGATCCCAGTAATGGCTACCAGTAATTTCCGATTGTTCCCTAGCCGCTCCAACAGACAATGGTGCAGGTGTCCGTGGTCCACACTGTAGATACTTCGTCCGGTCAATTTTCGCCGCAAAATGGCAGCCAAGGAATCCAGTACCGGGATTGCCAGCACGGCCAGCGGAGCCGCCAAAAGCAAGGTTCCCGGTCCTTTCAGCGAGGCTTGGATAGACAAAGCCCCGATCACGAGCCCGATGAGCATGCTGCCCGCATCGCCCATGAAGATTTTGGCCGGAGGGAAGTTGAAAATCAGGAATCCGCCAATCGCCCCGGCGAAAGCAAAGGCTACCGTGGCCGCCTCCGGCCGGCCGCTTACTGCCGCCAAGCATCCCAGACTTGCTGCCAGAATCATGCCCACGGTGCCCGCAAATCCATCCGCACCATCCAGCAGATTAACGGCATTGATCGCCCCAAGGATCCAGAAAAGCACCACCGGCAATGCCGCAATCCCCAGAGCAATGGTCGTCCCGAATAGGCTCACTTGGTCGAAGAAGTAGCCCGAGGCCATTAAGATCGATGCTGCCACCAACTGTCCAAAAAGCTTCTGCCTCCCTCGCATCCCCCAGCGATCATCCATTAGTCCCAGGAAGAGAATAATGAGCGACGACCCCAGAAGCGGCCCCAGATTCAATAACTTCCAGGCGGATTCGGCCTTTTCCCAGCCGGTCAACCACCACCAAATGGCTAGAGCCGCTACTGTGGCCAAAAAGAAGGCCACCCCCCCACCCAACGGAACAACACGTCCGTGAGTCTTACGGCGTTCATCGGGCCGATCGACTAAGCCCCACCGCGGAGCTAACCAACACGCCGCTAGTGTGGCCACCACTCCTATAGCCATGGCAATACCGGCCACACTGAGCCCTTCGGTGACTGCGGCAAAAACTCGCATTCGCATCACGATCACGCCTCGCTTTCAAGTCTGCCTGGCCAATTCTGGAAGCCCTTGGGAAGGTTTCATAAATTTTGTAGAAGGCAACTATCCCGTATGCTGTTGGTGCTACTGCGGTTGGCTTGAACGGCTCTTCTGGCCCAATTCCTGCCGAAACAGCCGCCGAGGAAATCCGAGTGTCAACCGATTACCAAATCAAACTTTCAGAGGGTGAGTACATCGAACGGGTTACACTCAATCAACCGGATTACACCGAAACTCGATAAGAAATCAGAGGCCGAGCTTCGCTACGGATAATTCTCGATAGCCGCGTGCATCCGTCAGCCGTGGCTCCCTGCGGCGCGAGAGTGAAAGCCCATGGCCGATCCAACCGAAATGGCTTCCCCGTGAACTCTCCACGCGGCAAGAAAGGCTGACCATTTCGACTGGGGGCGCCTGGAACTGCCCCAGGTCATCAGACGTGTCGCGTCAGAGACCACTTCAGCGGCAAATTTCTCAGCAAAAAGTCATCCGCCTGCAAGCGGCGCCCGACATTAAAAAAATCCGGGAAAAGGGAAACCCTTGTACCGACGCCTCGCTTACATTTTTTCCATTATTTTGAGAGGGTGTACCAACAGAATCTGGCGAACAAAAAATTTATGTTTTTACCGGCTTTTTTCGGAACGAGGATCGACAGTGTTTGCCCCGACCTTCACCTAGCGATCCAGGTCATGTCAAAGTCGAAGCGTCTCGACAGGTTTGAAAAGCCATTTGAGGGCTTGCTAAGATCTCGCCGATTAAACCCCGGCAAGTGATCCCCTTCAAACTTCCATGCAGATGAGAAACCGCAAAATTCAACGCTTTTTTCATTACACCCGGGCGCCACTTTTATCCACGTAAGGGGGCCGGATACCCTAAAACTCTTTTTAGCGAAAGATTTTGCACGGAAGAATGTTACCGCACACTCCCGGAAATTAAAGAGTTAAAAAAAATAGACTCGCAACGGACGGCACCACTCACTCCGCGGGACGAACTTGCAACCCCAACCAACCGTCCGCGCGCACTTCGTTCTCGTGAGTGACGCTTACTCGATGGCTTGCTACCGTTGGGGGCGTCTGCTGCGATTAAATCGCCGGCTCGCAACTGAACCGAGCACCGGCGACTGCATACTAGGACGCCAAAATCTTTGGCTTATCAGAGTCAACAATGGTGGTGGGGACCGGTACTACGTTGACTGCGGCGTATCACTTCATGAGCCGCTCCGACCGATCTCACCCTGCCACCACACCCTTTGGCTAATGCTGAAAACCCCGGTAGCGTTAGGTTTGAGTTTAATCACACGCGCGAGCCTGTCAAGCGCCGGGCATAAATCGACGGAAAGAGGAGCCCCTCCGATCCCTTTCCGACTTATCCTTCCGGGGAAACGCACAGTCAAGGAAGAACCGGTGACTATTTAGTAGAAAAGTAGAAAAATCTATAGGAAAATACTTTCACGCAAGGTCGCTTTTACTGACGAGTTTGCACGCTGCCGGGCGATATCTTGGCGCCTGGTTGTTGACAGCGGGCGCATGAACTGGATAAAATGCAATCAAAGTTCGTAGTTCGGTCCATTTCACAGGCGTATCGAGTTTAAGAAGATTCGAGGCTAGTTGAATTTTTGCGAAGGCCGAATGTCAGGAGTCAGGCCTTTTGAACGGTATTAAGGTAGTAAAGGGTTTGTAGCCAATCCTTGTCGGGGCGGCAGCAAACATTAGCAGGCAAAAGCCAAATATAACCCAAGGGCGTTTCCCGTGAGGTTCTGGCCGTTAGCAAAACGAACGCTTGGCGCTTTGGCCTTAATGTTGGCCGCGCTGAGTTTCTGCGCACCGGCCCAGGCGGGAATCATTTGGCTCTCACCTTGGGAGGAGCTTCTGACCTTCTCATCGCGGAGGTCGGGTGTTTTGGATGGTTGGGGCTTCGGATTTGGTTGTGCGCGGTCTCAACGCGTGAGCGTGCCCCAGGTTCCTTTGGTCCCCCAAGATGAGGAAGAAAACGCGAAAATTGATTTGTCGCGCGTTTGGGCGGCTGTACCACCATGTAGCGGTTCTGTTTCTTTCGGACCGGGCAGTTTTTCGAATGGTTCGGTTGCGATCGCACCCTTGATTTTCCGTTGGCAAGAAGAAAGCCAAGTTTCTTTTCTCGAAATCGACGAATTAATTCTCTCTCCCCGCGGTACCCCGTTAGAACTTCTCCGGCCAGCATAGCCAACTAGGTAACAATCCTGTTGCCGTCTACCTTTGATGCCGGTTTGCCCCCTCCATCGTTCAATTCCGGGCATTCGGCTTGAGAAGGCGACCTACTCTCCAGGGAGTTTCAGGGAGTTTTCTGAAAAGCTTGTTGTTTCACTGATTTTGTGCTCGCTGAGTATTGTGATGTGCTTTTGCGTGTTGGCTTTGAGCACGGCCGGGTGCTAAAGGGTAAACTTAAAAAGACTTGACTCAAAAAATTCCAAAAGGAGCAATTCGATGATAAACCGATCGGTCTTTACAGTGGCGTTGATCGCAGGGCTGTTCGTCCTGGCCACTTCCGCGCAAGCAGGTTGGGTCAGTTGGGGCGGCCAGCAGCTCGTAGGGTATTCGATGTTT
>CAKZMM010000051.1 GCA_937128505.1 uncultured Thermogutta sp. | reverse complement strand
TAAATCAATCAGCTTACCTCAGGGAGCAAGATGCCGGATTTGTTAAGAAAGGAGAGAGCTATGAAGAAAGTAATGACCGCATCACATGTTTCCCTAATGGCCACAATTGTCGTTTTGGTAACGATCACCGCGGCCCATGCTCAACAAACCCTCACCTACGAAGACCTCATTAATCGGATGTTGGATCTCGAGCGATTAGCCGAGCTGCCGGCCGTGGGTGAGCGGTGTGCTCAGTGGTCAAGCTACGATCGCTCAAGTCAGTATGATCCGATCACCGGTCGCTATGTTCATTGGGATGCGAATGACGACGGCCCTCAATTCATCCGTCGCGAAGGCGATTGGATGGTATTGGCCGAAATGAAAGGACCGGGTTGCATCTGGCGGATCTGGTCGGCCTTAGCGGAAAAAGGCCGGGTAAAGATCTACCTCGACGATCAAGAGCAGCCGGCTATCGACATGCCATTCGAAAACTATTTCAACGGGAAGAACCCGCCGTTCGACTTTCCGTATTTGTCCTATAATTTGGGCGAATTGGGCTGCCAAGGCCAGAACCTGTATTACCCGATACCGTACCAGCGGTCCTGCAAGATTGTGGCTGAGCCGGGTTGGGGGCGGTACTATCATTTCGTCTACACGACCTTTGCGCCGGGAACCAAAGTCCCCACTTTCAGCATCTCACTTGCGGAACAACATCGCGCGGCCCTGCAGCGCGTGAATGACTTCTTTGCGGAAAAGCTCGGCGAGGATCCTGCCGGTCCACGCCCGGGAAGGCTCGTGGAAGTCGGTGACGTTTGGCTTGCGCCCGGCGAAGTCGCGTCGATGGAACTGGAGGGACCTCGGGCCATCACCGCCATCCGGGGTAAGGTCCGGACGAAAGACCGTCAAGATCAAATGCAGGCGTTGCGGAAACTCATCCTGCGGATTACTTGGGATGATCAACCGGAACCGGCTGTGTGGTGTCCTGTGGGCGACTTTTTCGGCACTGCTCCAGGCGAGAATCACTACCGCACGCTCGTCACAGGAATGACTCAAGATGAGTGGTATGCTCTCTGGTACATGCCGTTTGCGAAGCGCGCCGTGATCGAGCTTGTAAACGAAGACACGGCAGAACGCCAGGTCCCATATCAAGTGGAACATGCACCTTTAAACCGGCCTTTTGAGGGGCTCGGATATTTCCATTGCAAATGGCACCGGGGTCCGCACCCTCTGAGCGAGGACCGTTGGCCGGACTGGGTTATGCTCCGAACCGAAGGCCGAGGGCGTTTTTGCGGCGTGATGCTCCATGTGTGGAACCCCCTGGGAGGATGGTGGGGTGAAGGAGATGAAAAATTTTTCGTCGATGGAGAGAGATTTCCTTCAACCTTTGGCACCGGGTCGGAAGACTACTTCGGATATGCCTGGTGTCATCCGGGGCTATTCCAACGGGCTTATCATGCCCAGACGATGACCGAAGACAATAAGGGCCATCAATCCGTTTTGCGATGGCATATCGTGGATAGTGTTCCCTTTCAAACCTCCTTCGAAGCCTGCATTGAGAAGTATTTCCGCACCGAAGAAATGGGTACCGAGTATGCTTGTACCGCCTGCTGGTATTTGGCACCCGGCGGCGTGGATCCGTATAAGCCTGTGCCTGTGGAGGATCGCGCCGCGTACTGGCTCAAACTTCATTTTTGGAAGGCTGGTGGTTTCGAAATTCTTGGTGAACCACCGGGGTTGGTTCGCACCCAGCATATGGGCGGCTTCCGCGGGGGCCGTTGGAAGAACAATGATCAGCTTTGGTGGACCGATGCCAAACCGAAGGATCAACTTGAACTCTCTATTCCTGTCAACGAAAAGGGAAAATTTCGGGTTAGTGCCGTACTTACCAAGGCACGAGACTACGGGATCGTTCAACTGTACCTGGACGGTCAGAAAGCCGGCGAACCCATCGATCTGTATAATCCTGAGGTCATCAACACCGAGCCGATTCCCTTAGGGGTATTTGAGCTCGGGGCCGGCAACCACGTTTTAAAAGTGGAAATCGTTGGAGCAAATCCGAAAGCCATTCCGGCCTACATGTTCGGGATAGACTATCTCGTATTCGAAAAGGTGGAATAAGACACCTATGCTGCTCCCCGTCCAATCGAAAAGTGGACCGAAACCCATCCTCCGTTGCCTACTTGACAATTATCGAAAGGCTTCCGCCTAGACGCCGCGGCGTAGTGGCTTAGGGGATATTCCAATCTGGGACCGGGCCTAACCCGCAGCAACTTCGCTTGTCTGAGGGCGACACAGAGCACCGAGGCCCCGCCGAGTAAGCCCCGCCTTGGTGCCGCTGCCTCACGGGATCGCCACGGCGATCGCAAGGCCAGCTCCCCATTTGCCACAACTCGTTAAGCTGCCAGGTAAACTTTTCCCGGTAGGCTAAGACGGAATGCCCGGGAAGCTCAGCACCGCAGTCTTTGAACGCGTTCTTCCTTTGCGGCGCACTTGGGGATGGGCTGGCGCATAAGAGGCTTTAACCTGTTAAGAGCTTTCAACTAAAAGTTACCGAGGATGTACTAAAAGTTACCGGGGATGTGTAATCCTTTTGGCGGAATTTGAAACGTGGATAGAGGGAGCGCTCTTACTTCCAGCTCCTGCCTCAAACGCTTTTAACTTTCGCAATCTTTCTAACCCGCGACATCTCCAACGTCGTGCCAATGCGTCGGGTTTCAATCGCGGATCGCCATCCATTTCATGGTTGGACCTCGCGGCCGACGAGACCTTGTGTCCATCTGGTCCCAAGAGTCCGGCACCGCAAAAAAGACGACAACCTGAACTAACATAGTCATGATTCGAGGAGAATATGACATAAGCAATAACTGCGAATTTAGCAAGTCCGCGAGAAAATTTTGTTTTTTAGTGATTCAATAACAATTGACACTTTTTTGGGTGTAACATTAATGCACAAGCTGGCAAGTGCAAATCTGTGGATAACTCACGATGTTTAGATGGAAATCATGATCCGAGGCCGGGGCTCATCCCTAACTCGGTGATGAAGGGATCGTTAAGCTCTTCGGTTACGCCGCATTTCCCTCCGTTTTTCCCACGATGAGTACTTGTTTACAAGTGTAGCGGCCCGAATTCGACAATACTCCAGATTCGAAAATTATTCAGACGGTTATTTAAACGTCGATTCAGACGGTATTTACCCTGGAAATCGTGCGGCAAAATTGAGCTTAGAACCGCAGAAACGCGCAAGGTGGTAAACGGCTTTAGGATATTGGCTTTAGGATATCGTGAGCTCGGTGACGCTCATCAGAGGGTGACTGAAATTTGCTGAGCACCCGAAGGCTTTCCCCAGCATCTTGAAGCACTCAGAAGATGGACCCGACTGCGCAGCGAGAAATGGCTAGCGATTTTAGAAATCAACCCGGGGAATTGCCGCCCGACTAAACTCCGGGTCGCGAGAGTGTTAAGAGTATTAGATTTTCTTAAGAGTATTAGATTTATCGATTTCCCACGGGAGGAACCGGGTAAAATTTCGGTAAAACTTGCACAAGCTACAAAATCGTTTGGAAAAATCATCCTGTGGAAGAATTTGGAAAAGTCATGCTGCGCAAGAATTTGAAAAAATCATCCCGCGGAATAACTCGGAGGAATCATCCTTCGGAAGAACGATGGACTTTCTCTCGGGCCTGAGCCCTCCGATCTATCCGGCGCGGGCCCTCTCAATCTTGCGCGTTGGCCGCCGAGACCGCAAAGAAACGAGATCGAAGAAAAGAAAATCCGTACGTCGCAGATTTATTTGGAGGTTAAACGGGTGAGTAACTCCCCCAAAACGATGTTCGACAAGATCTGGGAAGATCATGTCGTTTATTCTGAAGATGGCAAACAAACTATCCTTTACATTGACCTTCATCTAATTCACGAGGTCACGAGCCCACAGGCCTTCGAGGGGCTTCGACTGTCTGGCCGCAAGGTTCGCCGCCCGGAACGTACTTTCGCAACCGTGGATCATAACGTGCCGACGACGGATCGGCACCTGCCGATCCTCGACCCTATTTCGCGTCAGCAGGTGGAAACCTTGCGGGCCAATTGCCGCGATTTTGGGATTCAGCTTTTCGATCTGACCGATCCCCGTCAGGGTATTGTCCATGTCATCGGGCCGGAATTAGGGTTAACGCTTCCGGGTATGACAATCGTCTGCGGCGATAGCCATACTTCTACCCATGGGGCCTTGGGGGCTTTGGCCTTCGGAATCGGCACGAGCGAGGTCGAACACGTTCTGGCCACTCAGACCCTTTTGCAAGAGAAACCAAAAACCCTGGAGCTACGAATCGACGGCCCATTGGCCCCTGGGGTAACCGCTAAGGATCTGATTCTTTATCTTATTCGCTCGTTGGGACCGCAAGGAGGAATCGGATTTTGCATCGAGTACACCGGCTCGACCATCCGCGGACTCAGCATGGAAGAGCGGATGACGGTTTGCAATATGTCGATCGAAGCAGGGGCAAGGGCCGGGATGATTGCCCCTGATGAAAAGACCTTGGAATATCTTCGGGGGCGTCCGTTCGCGCCGAAAGGAGAAGCGTTCGAACAGGCCGTGAAGCGTTGGCAAGGGCTTCCCTCAGACCCCGGCGCTAAGTTTGATCGCTCCCTACTGTTCGAGGCAGCGCGAATTGAACCACAGGTCAGTTGGGGGACCAATCTCGGCCAAGTGGCTTCAATAAGCGAGCGGGTACCTGACCCCGCACAATTCGCCGATCCGGTGGAAAGACAAGCAGCGGAAAAAGCTTTGGAATACATGGGTTTGGAGCCAGGTACCCCCATCGAGTCAATTCGCATAGATCGCGTCTTCATCGGATCCTGCACGAATGGCCGGATTGAGGATTTACGGCAAGCAGCTGCGGTTGTGCGGGGCTACCGCATCGCCCCCCACGTATCGGCGATGGTAGTTCCGGGCAGTGGCTTGGTGAAGCGGCAGGCAGAGCAGGAGGGCTTAGACCGAATCTTCAGAGAGGCGGGCTTCGAATGGCGGGAACCCGGCTGCAGCATGTGTCTGGCGATGAATCCGGACCGACTGGAGCCCGGGCAGCGGTGTGCCTCAACGACTAATCGCAACTTTGAAGGGCGGCAAGGCAAGGGCGGTAGAACCCATTTGGTTTCTCCCGGCATGGCAGCCGCGGCTGCGGTAATGGGCCATTTCGTCGATGTTCGTCGGTGGGAGTATAAATAGGTGGCCAAATTAATAAGGCAAATTCCCAGCGGGTTTCGCACCGGAATGAAAAGGTCATCCGCCGTGGTTTGATTCGAAGTATTTCTTTGGTTAGGTTGCTTCATCCTTCCGGGAAATTTACGGCCTCAGATTGCCCATGAATTCGCAGGACTCAACTCCGCTTCGAGCGGCAGGCGTAAGATGCACGCAAGTGGCCTATCCTAGGACAGCACTTAACCCACCGGTGGCTGCGAGACTTTCGAGAAGCTGATATCTCGTATCTCGGTAGTTAGGGCGCAAACGGATCTACGTTCGAATGCAAGCTTAATCGCGGCAACATGCAATAGCAGGTCCGAATCGCGCATCGTGGCCTTACATTTTTTGCGCGAAGTTAAAGAGCTTCCCTTTGTTTCCAAGAGGATTCTATGAAACATTGTTCCGCGGCTTAACCGCGCATAATCCGGCGGTTATTCAATCCGACCCTAAGAGTAGTCCCATAAGCGGCGACTGAAGATCTGGGAGAATCGAGTCAGATGGAACCTTTTCGTTGCCATTCAGGGAAAGTAGCCTTGTTGGATCGGGCCAATGTGGATACCGATCAAATCATTCCGAAACAGTTTTTGAAACGCATTGAGCGATCCGGTTTTGGGCCGTTTCTGTTCTATGATTGGCGATACCGCGAAGATGGTTCGCCTAACCCGGAATTCGAGTTGAATTGGCCCGAATTTCAGGGAGCAAGTATTCTAGTCACACGGCGGAATTTTGGCTGTGGCTCCAGCCGAGAGCATGCCCCTTGGGCGCTAAGCGATTATGGATTTCGAGTCCTCATCGCACCTAGTTTCGCGGATATTTTCCACAACAACTGTTTCAAAAACGGGATGCTCCCGGTGGTGCTTTCCGAGGCGGATGTAGAGCAGATATTTTGTCAGGCTCGGCAGCACTTACCGTACGAATTGACGGTGGATTTGGAGAATTGCCAGATCTCAGATCGGTATGGTTTGGCATTCGAATTCCGAGTGGATGAGTTCCGGCGGAGGTGCCTCCTGGAAGGCCTAGACGATATTGGACTGACACTCCAGCACGAAGACAAAATCACCGCCTACGAAAAAAGGCGCGGAATCATCTGAGGGTTTCTGTTGCCGAAGGAAACAAGCAAGTACGTCTGGGTGCAGGGCTCTGCAATAATGATCCGTTCGCCTACCGTTGGAGCCCACTGAGCAGAATCATCGGGGTGGTAGCAGGAGCTTCTTGTATATCCCGAAGCAAAAACGGGGAATTTGCGGCTGCTTGGGAACCCGCCTAGGTCGTACAGGCAGTATGTTTAGTTTGGACCAAATCCAGTAGCTTGTGAATCGTTTCCCCCGGGGCACGCGAATCGTTTAACTTTCCAACTTGCCGACTTTGGGGCTAAGAACAAAATGCTTGTGGTGCGCCGTAAATTGATGAGCCCGTTGTCAACTCTTTACGGGATTGGAGCCCTAAGTTTCTGCCGGTTTGTCGGTTCGCTCTTCAGAGGGTGACTTCTCCTTTTCCATGCGTACCGCATTTCCCTTGGCGTTAAACTCCACTTTGGTCATAAAAGTCCGCATCAACATGAGTCCGCGACCTGTCGGGGACTCGATATGCTCTGGATCCGTGGGATCGGGGATCGCGTTGGGATCGAAACCCTGTCCTTGATCGGCAATTTCCACAAGGAACTTTCGAGCGCTGAGCGAGCAACGGATTGTCACGGTCTTATGAGGATCGCTTCGGTTTCCGTGCTTGATGGCGTTTACCAACGCCTCCTCCAAAGACAAGTGCACGGCAAAGATGTCTTGCTCTCCCCAACCATGAACTTGCAGTTGCCGAAGAATTTCATCCAGCACGGGGCCGCCTGCCCGAAGGAGGCTCGGAATTGCTCGATGGTATTGCCAAAGCCACTCCGGCCGGTTCATGAGCTGAATCACCGTCATTTCCAACTAAGATCCCTGCCTTCCCCATGCGGCCAAGGCCAGCTCCTCGTCGACATCGAGCTTGAACCATTTATCGAGCCCGGTGATCTTCAAAACCTCTTCGATCTCGGGTCGCAGCCGACAAAGCCGGATTCCGCCCCCTTGTTGACGCGCCTTTTTCTCCATAACTACCAGGACGTTAATCACCGCACTGGGGAGGAATTGCACGCGATGGAGATTGATGATAAGCTTGGCGGCCCTTCCATCCTCGACCAAAGCAGAAAGCTCCTTTCTGAGAAGTGCGACGTCCGCCGGGTCGACGGCCCGCGGGTGCATCAGTTCCACAATCGCCACGTCCCCTTTCTTGCGGACGGCAATGCTTTCAAATTGAGTCAAAGGCTGCCTTCGCACCGCTGCACCCCTTACGAATTAACGTTCGGATTTTCGGACCGAGATTAGAACGCGGGCTCCCCCGAAAAATGACCGGAGATTAAAAACTCCGACTGCTCCGCTATCTTAGGCCCAATATCTTGAGTGTCAATTAGTGAGTTTATCCCCCAGCTTTCACTTGAACCAGACAGCCTCTTAGGGAAAGCTTGAAGCGGGTTAGGGGCAGATATCCCACGGCGGCAAGCTTTGCCTGGACGAGCCCTCATGATTGGTATTGAAGGGCAGGGCAGAATGTCGTTTTGGCCGGTGAATACCCCGAATCATCCTGGCGCGAGGTAAGTTCAGCGCATAACCCTCCATTTGTGAATTACTTCCGCTTAACGCCGGTGTTCGCTAACGAGGAAAAGCTGTTCTCTCTCCGAGATGAGACCCCTCTTGAAAGCTCCCCTAGGGGCCTCGCAACTCCTAGAACTCCCCAGCGAGGGGAGCTTGGGTAGAATACCGGTCGGCGTTTCCGCCCTAAACGGGTGAATTTCGGTGCACAACCACGCGTATCGCGCCAAACCGCAATTTCATCTCATTCAAATTGGCACTCGGGGTCGTAAACCTCTTAATCAATTCTTCCAACTTGGCTGCATTTTTCCCGAATTTCGAACCTGCTTTGTGGGAAAAACACTGACGCCGGTTGTTTCCCCGGGCGGCCGGTCTAACTTTCCGGCTGACATAGAAAGCCTAAGGGCAGGAACCCTCCTGCCGCGATGTAGCTGCTTCAAAGAGTCCTAGGATAGGTATGAGCGCGCGGGTTTCTATATCACACTTTCCGGAAAAGCCCCCCCAAAATTCGGCGTGATTCGGCAACGTGCGGTTGTGCCCGAATCAAGCCTCCTGAAACGTTCGAAAGCTCATCATCCACGGGCCGCGAGGCAAGCAGAGATTTTACGTCTACTCAGACAGATATGGTCTACTCAAACGCGTGCGGGAACTAGCTCTTCAACAGTCAAGAATATGCAGGCCTTGGCATGCCCCGATGGAGTGCATCTTACCCCCTCAAAATCGTGGCACGCCAAATCCCGAGGAGGCTAGCGTATGAGCAGTTCTGGTGGAGGATGGATAGAAATTCGAAGCTATTGGGCGTGGTGGATTAAATCGCGTCAAGTGTCTAAAAACGCTACACACTTTTAGGTGGTTCTGACCCCCCTTTCATAGTACACTTTCTTCTGAAAGGCGCAACCTGCCATTATGTAGAACCTTATGTCTTGTCAACTGCGTTTTTGGCATTGTGGTTGATTTGGCATGATTTTTGTTGCAGACCAGGTTGCGAAAGAATTTCTCACGTTAGCTCATTTGGCCTATTTTCAACGGCTTTGTCCGTCTGGTTCAGAGAAAGAGTAAGCGTTGCTCATTGACTTCCGAGAGGAAAGCCTGAAGCTCAAAAAGCCACGAACAAAACCTATGATATCAGGTGGAAATTCTCTGCAGTCGCCGACAACCGCGGCAAAGGTGAACATTGGTTGGAGCTCGTTTTTCGCCGCAACATCACGGCAAACCGATCTGTTTAGGGATCATAAGCGATAGGGGCTTCGCCTCAACGGGTACATCAAGAGGATCTCCTCATGAGTAGTCTTCCGTGCAAACCGCCAGAAAGTCTCGGAGGCACCGATCCGCCGGTGGTGCCCCTTTCTAGTGTGCGTCGTCGATTACATCGATTGGCTACGGTGCGGCGGATCGAGGGGGTTTCCCGTCGGACCCTGGCAAGGCGAATGAAAACGACTGTCAGTGAGATTCGTCGCCAAGAGAATGAGTGGGAAGACATTCCTTTGAGCGTACTTTACAAATGGCAACAAGCCCTGGGAGTTCCAATCCAGGAACTTTTGGTCGAGTCAGATGAGGAGCTTTCGCTTCCTGTCCGCCGGCGTGCTCAATTGCTGCGAATCATGAAAACGGCCATGACGATTCGCGAACGTTCGCGACACATTCCCACTCAGCGGTTGGCCCAAATGTTAATCGACCAACTATTGGAACTCATGCCCGAACTCCGTGGCGTCAGTCCTTGGCCAGCGGTGGGGAAAAGTCGCCTCCCTACGGATTTGGGTCAGGCTTTCTACCGGCGGCTTTCCGACGAATTCTGGAGAAAAACCGACGAGGATAGCGGTTGAGTGCCAACGTTAAACGATTCTTCTCGATTGACTCTCACCTGATGAAAATCACCAGGGAGTGGGGACTTACGGCTTGCGACGCGATCCGATGCTCC
>CAKZMM010000050.1 GCA_937128505.1 uncultured Thermogutta sp. | reverse complement strand
ATCTTATGCTTTGTCTGAAACTGAAGGCAGGAGTACCGAGCCGGGCGTGATTACGGCATAAGTCCCCCCACAGCTCAACTTTGGGCGAATCGTGTGTCGGCAGCAGCGTCGCCACGGCAGAGTGCGCGAACGAGGTTTTGGAGCCTGGAAATCAAAAACGCCTTTCCAATACTTCGCTACTAGCCAATAGTTCCTGACCGAACTTCCGGCGAGATGGTCAAAGATGCCGCGAACCGGGCAAAGCTACCCCGCGGTAAAAATCACCACCGAGCCCCGTGGTATTTCCCGCAGTCTCTCCGAGAAAGCTTACTCGCCGACGGGTACGCGTTCCGCAAGCACGTCGTTTAAACGACGCACGGGCCTATCCCGCCAGATGCCGCGCTCATAAGCGTAGCCAACCAGAAGCGGGAACGCTAAGGTTGCTTCGGCGAACACCATCTGTTCGAAGCCCGTATCCACTTTGCCCCAACTGGAAGCTTCGTGCAGGGTGCTCCCCGACAAGCCGCCGTCACGGACATCCGCAACCGTTATCTGCACCGCATACTTGTGCATGGGAACCTGGTGACCGAGGACATCGGCAGCCACGACAATATCCTGAGCGAAATTCTTGGGCACGCCCCCGCCCAACATCACCAAGCCGGTTTCGCCCAAATGAATCTTCAGTTGCGTAAGCTCCAAAAAGTCCTTTGCACTGTCAATCGTCACCTTCGGTCCGTCGCCCCGGGCAGCCTGATGCGCCACCAAGCCGAATCCGGCCGAGCAATCGCTGAAAGCCGGGCAAAACACCGGCACTCCTTGCCGATAGGCCTGAAAGACGAGCGAATCTTCCGCGGTCAAACCGCGGCTTTCCAAGTACGCCCCCAGGGCGATCAAAAACTCGCGACTCGAATAGGGCCGGGGCTCGAGCTGATCGGCAATTTGCCGCACCGTGTCGTCACAAATTCGCAGCTCATCCTCGTCGATCAAAGTATCGTAAATGCGATCGATGTGCAGCTCGCGGAGCTCGTCATCTTTGATGCCGGTCTTTAGCCATGGATCCGCTTGATAGTGGCGAAAGCCAAGGGCCTCGAAAAAGTCTTGATCCACTAAATTGGCCCCCGTTGCCACCACAATATCGACCATATTCCACCGGATCATGTCGGTGAAAAGCTTCTTTAGACCAGCACTCACCAACGATCCGGCGATACACAGGATGACGCCGCATTGCCGATCCGCCAACATGCGATCAAAGATTTCCGCGGCCCGCGCGAGATCCCGAGCGCTATACGCCATGTGTGCCATGGCTTCGACCAATTTCGCCACGGGAATACGGCTGATATCGATGTGCTCCACGGGTATCCGCAAATAGTCGCTCTTTTGAGCCATGAGCACTCCCTTTGCCTAAAACATCCGCCTACCGACGAAGCGGCGTCTCACCAGTTCGATTTTTATTGCCTTGGCTTGATTCCCGGCGGTGGAAATTGCAGACACAGCTCGGCCACCTCCTGCCGGACTTGCTGGGCCACCGGCGTAGGATCGTCAAGGTGTCGACAGACCCTGTCAATCCAGCCGGCAATCAGGTCCATTTCCGGCTCTTTCATTCCCATCGAAGTAACCGCCGGTGTGCCGAGCCGAATACCGCTCGTGACCATCGGCCGGCGAGGATCCCCGGGTACCATATTGAAATTGCAAATGATTCCTGCTTGAGCCAATGCCCGCGCGACATATTTGCCCGAGTAAGGGCTATCGCGGAAGTCCATGAGAAGGAGGTGGTTATCCGTTCCGCCGCTGGAAAGCTTGTATCCCCGCTCCAAGAGGCGGTCTGCCAACCGCCGGCAATTGCGGACCACTTGCCGCGCATAATCGCGAAATTCCTCGGTGCTTGCTTCGTGGAAGGCCACTGCCATAGCGGCGATCGTCTGAAGATGCGGCCCTCCTTGCAGTCCGGGGAAAACCGCCCGATCGATCCGTTTGGCCAAATTCAGCGGTTCATCGGGATGGTACAACGATTTCAGCCGGTCTTCGATCCGGCACAGGATGAAGCCCGCCCGCGGTCCACGAAGCAGCTTATGAGAAGTGCTGGTGACCACATCACAATAGGGAACCGGGTCCGGATGCACGCCGGCGACAATAAGGCCGTTGATGTGGGCGATATCCCCCACAAGGTACGCGTCGACCTCCCGGGCAATTTCCGCGAATTTCTCGTAGTCGAGAATTCTCGGGTATGCCGTGGCACCGACCCAGATCATTTGGGGGCGTTCCTTTCGGGCCAAATCCCGAATTTGATCGTAGTCGAGCCAACCGGTTTGAGGATCCGGACCGTAAGGAATCTGATAGTAATCGGTTCCCGAGAAATTCACTTTCCACCCGTGGGTTAAATGCCCGCCCTCGGGCACCGGCATTCCCATAAATTTCACCCCGGGCCGCAACAAAGCTCGGTAAACGGCTTGGTTGGCCGGCGAGCCGGAATAAGGTTGCACGTTGGCATGCTCGGCCCCGAAAAGGGCCTTCGCACGGTCAATGGCCAATTGCTCCACCTGATCAACAATCTCATTTCCCTCGTAGTACCGCGCGAAAGGGTAACCTTCAGCGTACTTGTTGGTCAGGATCGAGCCGCTGGCTTCCAGCACCGCATAGGAGGCGAAGTTCTCCGAAGGGATCATCTTTAGCGTGGTGGCCTCGGCCCTGGTTTGCTCCGCAATGAGTTCGTAGAGGAGCGGATCCGTCTCGCGAAGGGCCGAGTACCGGCTTAATGATCCCTCGATCAACCGATTCAAATCGCTAAGTTCGACTGGGGATGCTCGCTTCATTACTTTGCTAGTCAGATTTCTAGATTTCTTTGCTTTAGAACTTAACTTCTTCCGAGTTGTATAAACTATCTATACTACACTACTTTTATGAAGTATTTACAATATTTGCAGGACTATTCGAACTATTCGCATCCTTCGGCCTTGGACAGCTCTATTGCAAAGCTTTAAGTGTCACAAGCAAGCAGGTATCACGAGCGAATAAAGGGTAATCCGCTCAGCGGCCGAATGTCATGACTTTGATTCTTCGACCCTTCGGGCTTTATGTTCTTTACATGCTGGCCCCGAGATTGCAGAGACCATCGGGGAATCCAAGAGTTTTTGCGTTTTAACGACTGTTTTTTGTTTTTCCGGTGGTCCTGCTTCGTTAATACTTCCTATCCAACTGGATACGTCCCCTCATATGGCTACATTCCCGGATAATTGCACCGGAGATTCCTGATCAATTTGGTAAAGTTAATGATCACTTTGGTGAAGTTAAGATGGAAAATTTTCCCGTGTATATGCGAGGTGGATACGGTGGAGCCGGTCGCAGCCGAGGGGATGGTTGATTCATTCTGAAACCGCAGGAAATTACATTGGATTATCAACAATAGGTTATTTATCTGCATGACACAATCAGGTATGGGCATTAAGCCGTCAAACTTGCTAGCAAATTTTTTCTATCGAAATCCACCAGGTCTTTACAGTACCCAAATCTCGTAATCTTGACCGCAACTACTGATGTTTCCGCGAAAACTGATGTTTCCGCGAAATTGGAGTCAGAGTGCTGATCGTTGAACGAACCACAGTGAAATAGTATACATATGAGCTGTGCGCAGCTTTTTGGTGCCAAAAATTTTCGAGCTTGACCGGTTTGCTCTGAGATTTGGCGGCGTCGTGATTCTGTTTCGACAGGGTAATAGTTTTCATATAGCAGGTTTACGGTGCGATCTGACAGGTACACTCACTGATATTCGCAATTTTCATCAGTTTACCAGTTATACTTTAAATGCGGTTCGCCCGCGCTTTACCCTGCATATTACGGCATCCCCCGTGCAGCGTGGTCGCCGCTGATTATCAGTTTAAAAAGCAATCCACCGGTTGCCGACCCCCCGTCGCCAATAAGCCCGCCGGCAGCGTGAAAAAGAAGCCCCCAGAGTTTATCATTTACGGCGACAATAAGTGCTTCATTCTACCAACTTAGGATCCCCTACGTGGGCGAGAGCAAACCCCCTTAGCGGCGTAGCCCACCGCAGTGCAAGCTCCAACTTCGAGTTGAGCTGCATTTGCGCCGCCGGACCAGATTCGCAAAGTCGGTCTAGTTGAGTCGTCTTAAACGTTTCATCATTAAGCCGGGCATCGTTGAGTGTTTCATCCTTAATTGTTTCATCATGGATTCGCCCTGTTATCTCCTTTGCACATGCGAGCAAGAACGGCGTTAAACAGCCCTTACAACCGATTACAACTCTGCGAAGGATCCATCCGAAATTGAAGCCTCTAATATCAATCAGTTATCAATCAGTCGAAGCGTCTTCATCGAAGCCTATTAGTTGAGTCTGAACGAAACTCACGCCGCGTAAACCCGCCGGTGCCGACCTCTTGGGGGGCCGATTGTAATCACGTGGCTTAAGTCTTCAGGAGCACCGTTTCAATCGGGATATTCTGCGCCCCCCAAGCTCGGCAATAAAATCTGCCAGGTTTTAGAGGATTTTTCTTGGGTTGAGCGAACTTTTTCACCCCGAGGCTCTCTCCCTTTTAGAGAAAGGAGGATTTCGTCATGGGATCGCCCCGTAGTGTTTCGGGTAGTCGATGGATGCTCCTTGCGCTTTTCCTCAACCTTGCAACGCTTGTTCTTGCCCTCTTTTTGCAGGAAGCCCACCTTGCGGCGGCCGAGGCAGCAATCGTTCTGGCAGACTCGGGAAAATCGCCGTACGCCATTGTGATCGCACAGGATGCGAGCGTTTCTACCAAGTATGGGGCCGGGGAACTGCAGCGTTTTCTCGCAAAGATGACAGGAGCAACACTACCGATTGTCACCGATAACGAGCCGGCACGCGATTGCGAGATCCTCCTCGGAGCCAGTCGACGATTGGAGGCTTTAGGGCTTCAGATCGACTTTCAACGGTTGGGAAACGAGGGGTATGTGATCCGAACTATCGGGCCGAAGCTCGTCATTGCAGGTGGCACGCTGCGAGGAAACCTTTACGGAGTCTATGGCTTGTTGGAAGATCACTTGGGTTGCCGGTGGTTTGCGCCCGATGTAAGCCGGATTCCGCGGTATTCGCGGCTGGAGCTTCCACAGATCAACGAGGAAAAGATCCCGGTCCTCGAGTATCGCGAGGTATACACCTTTGATTGCTTCGACGGGGATTGGGCGGCAAGAAACCGGGTCAATTCCAGCTCTGCGCGCCTTGAGGAGCGTCACGGCGGGAAGGTCCGATTTGCGGGCGGTTTCTTTGTCCACACTTTCGATCGGCTGGTTCCCCCGAGCAAATACTTCGACGAGCATCCCGAGTATTTCTCCCTCGTTAAGGGAAAACGGCTTCGGGAGCACACTCAGCTTTGTTGCACGAATGAGGATGTGATTCGGATTTGCACGGAAGAGATTCGCCGGGCCATGCGGGCACAACCGGATGCCATGGTGTTTTCGGTCTCCCAGAATGATTGGCACAACTACTGCGAGTGCCCCAATTGCCAAGCAGTGGCGGAGCGGGAAGGCTCGCAGATCGGCCCGGTCCTGCAATTGGTCAATCGAGTGGCCGAAGCCGTGGAAAAGGAGTTTCCCGATAAGGTCGTCGAGACGTTAGCGTATCAATGGACGCGGCGGCCTCCGCGGAATCTGCGGCCCCGGCCCAATGTGATTATCCGGCTGTGTTCGATCGAGTGTTGTTTTGCCCATCCGCTGGCTACCTGTTCGAGCGAGGCGAACCGTCGATTTCGGGAAGATGTACAAGGATGGGCTCAGGTGGCTCATCGGCTTTGGGTGTGGGATTACGTGACCAACTTCGCGAATTACCTGCTACCGTTTCCGAATCAGCGGGTACGTCGCGAAAATATCCGCTTCTTCATCGCCCACAATGTTAAGGGGATTTTCGAGCAAGATACTTACGAGACTCCGCATAGCGAGTTGGCCGCTTTAGGCGGGTATATGACGGCGAAATTCCTGTGGAACCCCGATTATGACGCCGAGCAAGCCATGCAAGAATTCTTGACCGGCTACTATGAGGAAGCGGCCGAGCCTATCCGGGCTTATATCGACCTGTTGCACGATCGTGTGGAAAAGGATGATATCCACGTACAAATCTATGTTCCGGTGACCCACCCGTTCTTGACGGATGAACTGTTGGTTTCCGCCAACCAGCTCTGGGAAAAGGCCGAGCAAGCGGTGGCCGGTAAACCGGAGGTGTTGCGGCGGGTTCGGTTGGGTCGCATGAGCGTGGACTACGCTATCGTGGAGCGCGCCCGCGTTGCCGCGGCTGCGGGGCGACTGGGGGGCTCACCGCTGGCGGACCTGGTCAAAGAGCGATTTGCCCCGTTTATGGAAACGCTCGGCTCCAGCGGTATGACACACTTGCGCGAGGGAAGGCCGCTGGATTTTCCGGCTTATCGCCGAGACCTGGCAACTGCGCTCAAGATACCGGAGTAAAAATTTCCAAGCCCTTCTTCCACCCACAGGCTTGGCGTCTTCCCCCCGCACACATTTTCTCTCAATTTCGGTACGTGCCTTTTCTCTCACTCTGGAGAGATACCCCTGCCCGCGGATAAGGGGGCACCACAGCTTCAGTTGCTGAAACCCCGGTTAACGCTCGTTCTGCGAAAAGAAGTAGGAAAACGGAGTAAAAAGGAGTAGTCGCGGCGGCGTCACACTTTGGGGGCACCGAACGGGGTGCTGCCGAAGTGCTTAGGGTTTGTCCACGAGTATAATTGCTTACTTTGCGCGCAGGTTTGACGATGCTCGAGAAATTCGGATTTTACGCCCGCCGGTTATCCAAAAGATAAAGCGGCGTAACGGTATCCACGATCTCTTGAAACACTTTGGGTCCCATTGCGGTAACCTTTATCGGAACTGCAAGAGTCGGATTGGCGGATCTCCCAGGGTGCTTGCCTTCAGGACGAAGCAAGGCAAAACTTATCGCAGTTCCAATCGCAGTTGCCCAGACGCAAAAGGCGCGAAATACTTTGCACATGCTCTCGGCGATCTCGGAATATGCTTGTGGCACCGTGCAGCGAGCTCCCCGGTAAGGTCATGCGGCTTAAAATGGAACATTCGTGCGGAAAACCGGCGGTTTATGCAAATTTGAATCGGCGGTTTTTGCTTCGGAGAATTTCAGGTGTAAGAGCGGCCGTGATTTAACTCAGCAACGATAGATCGGGGTGATCGAATGGCAGAGCTTTCCGTGATTGGACATATTCTCAGTCGCGGGATTGTCATCCCGGCGAGCCCTTTGGCCCTTGACCGCGAACGGCGTTTCGACCCGCGGCGGCAGCGGGCCTTGTGGCGGTATTACGTGGCGGCGGGTGCAGGCGGAATCGCCGTTGGGGTCCACACCACACAATTTGCCATCCGGGATCCGAAGGTCGGGCTTTACCGACCGCTTTTGGAGTTGGCAAAAGAGGAGTTCGATTGCGCCGACAACTCTCGGGTCGAACCACTGGTACGGGTCGCGGGGATTTGCGGGCTGACCGAGCAGGCCATGGGCGAGGCGCTCTTGGCTCGGCAATACGGTTTTCACGCCGGGCTGTTGAGCTTGTCGGCTTTCAAGAACGCGAACCTCTCCGAGGTTTTGGCTCATTGCCGAGCGGTGGCGAGTGTGATTCCAATCTTCGGCTTTTATCTCCAGCCGGCAGTGGGGGGGATCGTTCTTCCGTATGAGTTCTGGCGGTCATTCGCAGAAATCGAGAATGTTGTGGCCATTAAAATTGCCCCCTTTAATCGGTATCAAACGCTCGATGTCGTTCGTGCGATTGCGGACGCTGGCCGACAAGACATCGCCCTTTATACGGGCAATGATGACAACATCGTTCTGGACTTATTGACGGCGTATCGCTTCCCAAAAAACGGTTCGTGGGTGGAGCGGCGCATTGTCGGCGGTTTGCTCGGCCATTGGGCCGTGTGGACCCAGAAAGCGGTGGAGCTTTTGCACCGCTGTCACGAGGTGAGCCGCGCCGGCAGCGGTATCCCCCAAGAGCTGTTGACCACAGCCGTCCATGTCACGGACATGAATGCTGCGCTGTTTGATGCGGCCCATGGCTTCCGCGGCTGTATTCCCGGTGTTCACGAGGTCCTACGGCGGCAAGGGTTGCTCGAGGGAACATGGTGCCTCGACCCCCACGAGCAATTGAGCGAGGGACAAAGCGAGGAATTGGATCGGGTCATCGCCGCTTATGGCTACCTGACGGACGACGAATTTGTCGCCGAGCACCGCGACCAATGGCTGAGCGATTAGAGCACAGCCCAAATTCTCGCGAATGAGTTTCGGTAGCCGCCCCCGCTTGCGCCGGATCAACCGAGTGCTATTGATGAGATCGTTTTTGAAACTAGTGGTCACCCCGCTTGCGCGGGGGTCAAGTGCAGGTCTTGTTGTACCAATAGTTGTACAGTGGGGTCACTTTCCTTGCG
>CAKZMM010000049.1 GCA_937128505.1 uncultured Thermogutta sp. | reverse complement strand
ATTTTGGCGGGCAATTTTTCCTTAATAGGAATTGATCCACCGACAGCTTCCGCTACCGGTGCCTTGTTACGACTTCACCCTTGTCACCGAGTCCCGCTTAGAACCTTTTAGGGGGTGCTTAAGCGATTCCCGGCTCCCCTGGTGTGACGGGCGGTATCGGGGTCATTGAGTTCAACGCCCCACACCACCGGGCGAACGGTTTTCCCGTACCCTGGCGGTTTCTACCCGATGCTTTTTCCCGTATTGTCTCATTTTTGACCTCAATTTCAGAATCTCTTTAAATCCTTTAAAACCGGAAACATAATACGGGTTTAATTTCATCGGATAAATTCGTCCCTTCATCCCGCCCTTTTTGATGAAAGGGCTTGACTACTACGGACTCTGCTGACTTCTTGCTCAATATCGGCGCGCGGTTGCCCGCGCTCCTATCTCGAGTATAGCATTACTCGAAAGATTGCGCAAGATCTCCCGCGGTAACCCCATAAACGTTTCTTCGGCATCTCGATAACACTACACGCGATACACATTATTTCACGCAATGGCTTCTCCTTGTACTCGCAGGATGGCCAATGTATCGCGCCACGACTGTTATTCAAGCTGCCGAACGCTACTTTCGCCCTTCATCCCGACCGCTCACGCGTCGGGACTGCGATTTCGCTTCGGAAAATTGCGTCTTTTCCGGCCCGATTTTAACAGGCTAGTTTATGGAATCGCGCGGCGACCCGAGTACAAAGCTCGAGAACGTATTCACCGCGGCATAGCTGATCCGCGATTACTAGCGATTCCAACTTCATGAGGGCGAGTTTCAGCCCTCAATCCGAACTGGGAGAGGTTTTGATGGGATTGGCTCCGCCTTGCGGCTTGGCAACCCATTGTGCCTCCCATTGTAACACGAGTGTAGCCCAGGGCATCAAAGGGCCATGCTGATCTGACGTCATCCCCACCTTCCTCCCACCCCAAAAACCGCAGATTTTTGGGATATTTTGATATATCGAAATATCAATATTTCCCAAAGTCCTACAGACTTTGGGGTGGGCGGTCTCGCCTGACACTTGTAACAGGCAACGGGGGTTGCGCTCGTTTCCCGACTTAACGGAACAGCTCAAGCCACGAGCTGACGACGACCATGCAGCACCTGACCCGGTTGTCCTTGAAGACCCCCGGAGTTTCCTCCGGAGTTCAACCGGGTTTCCAGCCCTGGTAAGGTTCCTCGGTTATTGTCGAATTAAACCTCATGTTCCACCGCTTGTGCGAGCTCCCGTCTATTCCTTTGAGTTTTAGCCTTGCGGCCGTACTTCCCAGGCGGCTGACTTAACGCGTTAGCTTCGCCACTCGGAGGGTCGATTCTCCAAATAGCCAGTCAGCATCGTTTAGGGCGTGGACTACAAGGGTATCTAATCCTTTTTGCTCCCCACGCTTTCGTCTTTCAGCGTCAGGAACGGACCAGCTGAATGCCTTCGCCTTTGGTGTTCCCTATGATATCAACGGATTTCACCCCTACACCATAGGTTCCATCAGCCTCTCCCGTCCTCCAAGTTTGCCAGTATCGGACGCATTTCCGGAGTTAAGCTCCGGGCTTTAACACCCGACTTGGCAGACCGCCTACAGACCCTTTACGCCCAATAAATCCGGATAACGCTCGGGGTCCTCGTATTACCGCGGCTGCTGGCCCCGTCACCAAAAGATTTTGTCTTTTGAACACGGAACTTGGACTATACCACCACCCCAATTTCTATTTGGGGGCTCGGCGTCTGAATGAATACGTATTGCATTCATTCTCACTCGTTTCGCCAATTCGGCGATAGAGATCAGTCTCTGAGGGGTCAACTCCGCTTTTTGGGCGGGGCGACTTCCCTGCTGATTGCCTATGAAGAATCGCTTTGTGCGATTTGCAGCCAAAATTCACAGGTTTCCAGCATTATGAGCCGAGTTATTCAAATGGCCTTGCGGCCATAGGTCGCGCGCTTGATAATACGAAATTTTGTTGCTTTTGGTCGCCCCGCCACCAAAATCTTTGGTGCGGGGCTGGCACGAGGTTAGCAACCCCTTATTCCTGCCGTACAATCAGTATTGCTACTTTTTCCGGCAGAAAAGCGGTTTACAGGCCGAAGCCATTCTTCCCGCACGCGGCGTCGCTCCATCAGGCTTTCGCCCATTGTGGAAGATTCTCGACTGCTGCCTCCCGTAGGAGTAGGGCCCGTGTCTCAGTGCCCTCGTTGGGGAACACACTCTCATGCCCCCTACCCGTCATCGCCTTGGTGGGCCGTTACCCCGCCAACTAGCTGATAGGCCGCACTCCGCTCGCCAACCGGCAAACTTGCGCTTGCCTTTACTGGCAGCCAATTATTTGCCACAAATTTTTATCTTCGCCTTTTTCGGCTCGCTCAAATTCAAAATTCAAAAATTAAAATTCAAAATTAAAGTTCAAAATTAAAAATTTTTAATTTTGAATTGTCATTTTGCCTTTTGCATTTTGAATTTTGCATTTATGGCAAATGATTGACCGCCAGACCATCAGATATTAGCCAATCTTTCGATTGGTTATCTCTGTGTTGGAGGTGCGTAAGTACGTGTTACTAACTCGTTCGCCACTATCGCTCGTGCTTCACTATCGTTCACCACTCGCTCAAAATCAAAAATCAAATCTCAAAAATCAAAATTTAT
>CAKZMM010000048.1 GCA_937128505.1 uncultured Thermogutta sp. | reverse complement strand
TATTGGCACTCGGCGGCAAATATCAAATATACTGGGGTCTAGAGCTATGAGCCTCTCGGCTGGGGAATCCGTGCGTTTTCACGCCTTACTGCTGTTGTGTTAGTCCTCAGGAAAGATGAAAGATCTTAATCGTGATCGGCAATGTGCTCATTTGATACGTTTGAGGCTTTGTTTTAGGGACTGAGGAAGTAGAACACAAAGAAGTCGCGGTGAGTTTGGTCGGGGGTGGGTAAGCCCGGGAGAAAGATCCCCAGCAACCGCGCCGCTGCGGCTTTACGGGTGAGCGTCTACGATAAGGCTCAAGAACACAAATGGTGGAAATCCCCTTCGACTTTGGGTTGAGGTTAATATCAAGGGAAGAGCAACTTTCGGGGACAGTAAGAAAAAACAGGAGATGATATAAGGGTGTTGCACGCTGGCCTTGGCGGTGAAGGGGGATCGCTGGGTTGTTTCTCCGCTTTTTCACCGTTCAGAAAGCCCTCTCGAAAAGTTGCCGGGCTAGCGAATCTGCTTTTTCGGTGATACCATATTCTCGAAAGGATGCCGTCAAAATTGTGGGAAAAGATACCCTCAGAAAGCAGGAACATACGCTGGCAGCCGGGATTCAATCCGAAGTAAAATGACGAGTAAATATGTCAATTGATTGTCAAACCTTCGCGGTTTGCCGGCGTTTCGATCGGTTTTTCGACGGTGGGTGTAGCTCAAGTGGTTAGAGCACCAGACTGTGGATCTGGGAGTTGGGGGTTCGAGTCCCCTCACCCACCCTTTTACGGGACGGCGTTGGCCTGTATAGAGGCCCTCCAAGGGGCAATTGCGAGAGTTTGGTGCTGCGGTCTCGTCGCGGTTCTGGATACCCTCCGGATAGGGTAGGGTCTTGCCTGAACAATCGTGAAACTACCCTCGGCTATAGCCTCGCCCTTTTGTGTGGTCCCTTCGATGTTTTTGCTCGGGTCCCGGTGGTTTGTTTTCCAGCAGTCTGATTAATGCAAGGGGTTGCGCGCAGGTTTGCGACGTTGGTTCTTTAGGTCACCGTCAAACGATGGCTCCATAACTCCTGCTTCATTTCGGCGGAAAACTTTGGCTTAATGAAAATTTAAGTAATCTTTTTGGGGGGTATCGTCGGCGGATAGTAAGAATTCTGTAACCCTTGAGTGAAGTGGGGGAATCTCCAGTGGCAACTGCGTTCAAACTCGGGGTGATGAGTTTGCTTCTCATCGGCTGGTTAGGTGCCGAAGTCGCGTGCGGCCACGATGTTTCGCCGACGAAGGTACGGTGGCGGCACCAAAGTTCTGCCCGAGGCGAGCTTCCGGTTCCTGGAGTCGGGAATCAACAAACGGCTTGCGTGGTGGCGGATTTCGACGGGGATGGACGGCAGGAGTTTGCCATCGCGGAGCGCACCGCTTCCCCTGCAATCGTCGGCTACGAATGGGAGGCGGATGGTTGGGAGCGTTGGATCATCGAACCGGCGTCGTTACCCATCGAGGCAGGCGGGGCGGTCTGCGATATCAATGGCGACGGTCGGCTGGATTTGGTTTTAGGGGGTGACTATCGAAGTAATGAACTGTGGTGGTGGGAAAATCCCGGGAAACCATTCAAGGGCCCTTGGCCGCGACATGTCATTAAATCCCAGGGGGCGAACCAGCATCATGACCAATTGGCGGCGGATTTCGACGGCGACGGTCGGCCGGAAATTGTCTTCTTCAATCAGCGAGCTCGGACATTGTTTTTGGCTCCCATACCGCAGCAACCCACGGCGCAGGAGCGGTGGCAGTTAAAAGAAGTTTGGTCTTGGTCTGGCCCCCCGTATGAGGGCCTTGCCCGGGCGGATATCAACGGCGATGGAAAGGAGGATATTGTGGGCGGTGGCTACTGGTTCAAAAATGAGGGCGGCGACCGATTTGTGCCACACCTGATCGATGAGTATCGTTCGTCCCGGTGTGCTGTGGGGGATCTCATCGAGGGAGATTCACCCGAAGTCGTTCTCAATTCGGGCGATGGCGTGGGGCCATTAGCCTTATACGAATTTCGGAACGACCGCTGGCATCAAACGATCCTCGTCCCTCATGTGGACCATGGGCACACGCTCGAGCTTGGCGATATCAATGGTGATGGGCATCTGGACATCTACGCGGCCGAGATGCATACCCCCGGTGCCGGAGATCGTTGTAGGCAGTGGGTCTTTTACGGAAATGGTAAAGGGCGGTTTCGCGCGGAAGTTATCTCGTTAGGAATTTGTAACCATGAATCCCGCCTTTCCGATCTCAATGGCGACGGTCGGCCGGATATCGTCGGCAAACCCTACACGTGGAAAGCACCCGGCATCAACGTGTGGTTAAATGAAGGTCCCGAGGGTTAAGGCTTCGCAGCGCCTGTGGTTCCCGAGGAAATCAGCGTTGAAGATGCGTATCGGGATGTTACACACGAGGTGGGCTTCCGCCGTTCACAAGGCATAAGTTCCGACTTTCTGATGAAATAGCGGCAGGGCTTTGCGGCGAAATTCGCCCCGATCAACCACCGATTGCTTTGATGATTTATAGGTCAATTTAGCTCCACGCGGCGAGCTCAGCGTGCCCTTTTGCTTTCCAAAGTCCGGGTGTAAGTTGATTTCTGCGTGCTTCCAAGTCACGGCTATTGGGAATTCTTCCTCAGATTCTCGGAGGCCTGCGTTGCACGCACAAAGATCGTTTTCAAAAGAAACCTCGTCGAGTATGCAAACAAATCTCTTCGGGGCGCCGAGCTTATTGGTTCCGGATCAAGCGTACTTTTCGGGACGCTTAATCGGAAGCAGGCGGGCGGTGATCAACAGATCAGATTTCGGTTAGCTTTTCAATCGACGATGTAACCTCGCGGTTTCCGCATGCCGGCGTTCGAGGGGAGTGTTTACGGACCGGGGTATTCGTGATATTCGATATGATCGGTCACAAGCCAGCGGTCACCGTGCCGGGCAAACTCGACCTCAAAACCTGCCTCGTGATATCGGCGGGGGATTCGCCGCGCTTTGTCCTCGAAGGAGAAAAGGGCTCGGAAACTGGCCCTCGCTGTCGGGGGGACTGTCAAAGGGTTCAGCTCGATTTGGAGATTTCTAAGAGAAATGTGCCTAAAGTTGAAATTGGCTAGGGCCCATCGAGCTCGCGCGCGGGTAAGGGCGGCGGTAGGAGCCGTGAGATCGAAGATCGTTTCAAGATCACCGCGTTCCAAGGCATCCACCCCTTGATCCAGGCACAGCTCGATCCGTTCTCGATCGGTGACCACCAGCCACTCAGTCCCAAGCAGGACTCCAACTAAAACAAGGATCGCTCCCATGGCCCCCAACACCCCCCGGTGCCTTGTGTTGATGAAGACAATCAGCAAAAGTATCTCGGCCATCATGCCCAAGGTAACCACCAGGATGGGGTCTTCGAACAGCTTGATCCACATATTCCGTCCCTCGGCCAAACCAAGTGCGTCGGTTGGCATATCCTGCCGGCTAAGGGGAATTCCGCCGAAGGTCGCAGTTTAACCGGTCGAATTCTTACTGATTTGGTCGCGGATAACGTGGGTACCCTTCTTTTATCCGGTTCATTTTAACGACCGGGTTAACTCCACAGATCTCGCACCGGCGACAAACTTTGGCACCAAAGGGGGAAATTGTGGACCCTACCCCCTAGAGTGTCTCTCGCACGCAAGCGCTCTAAACCGAATTGCCCCAATTTGGGCCTGTATTCCACCTGCTACTTGTCGGGTCCGGATTTTACACGTTGGCCTCAGAACTACCACTACTGCCGGCGGAGCGGAAGCGAAAGTGGCATCTTACAAGGGACAAAGGAGCTTCTTGTACCGGGCGAAACCCCGCCGCCGGTACGAGTAGTTCACTTCAAACGGATTCCGTCACCCCGATCTCGCCTGCGCACAAGATGTGTAAGAAACAAAAGATGATCAGAGTGCAAACCGAGGATCGTAAAGAAATTCAACCTCGCAGACACACATTGCAGTAAGATGCGGTGATACGTGGAGACATCTCAGGGAACGGCCCTGCCGGGTTTTGCTTTTCTAGGCTTGCCCAGAGGGCTCGACCGGCTTTTGGGAGTTCATTTCGATTAGGCGCAGAGCTATTCGGTCGGCAGTGCGGCCGCTTGACCGATAGACTCCCCCAAGGAAATCAGCCATTGCTGGCCATCGGATTCGACAATGACATCGCTTTCAAGAATCTCGAGCACTTTGCCCTGGAAGTAGCCGATTTCAAAGGTCTCGCCGCGTTGCAGGCGAAGCAACTGATCATTTGTTCTATTGTTGAACCAAGCCTCTGGCTGACCATTCACCGAATTAATTGAGGTCAGCACCGTATAATCGAGAGGGTCCGGCTGAGCACTGAACTGAAAAAGGTTGCGGCCGAGGATGGCTAGCCGGTAATCCTCGAGGTTTTTCGCGGCCAATCGGTCGGAGCCCCGCCACGTACGCGCGGTGAATTCTTGCACCACTTGTTCCGTATCGCGAAGGTTGGCAAATGCCCCGGGAAGCGCTGCTGCCTCGATGGAGATTGAAATATCGAACTGATTGGCCTGCTCCAAGGGCGTCAAGCTGATGCTCCGAATTTGATGGAGCAGATCGGTCTGATAAAAGCCAAAGAGCATTCGCATGAGTTGCTCGAGGGAGCCCCGCCCTCGGACCGAAAAACTAAGTACCTGAAACTGACCTCCGATGGTTCGAGGGCTTCCCACATTTAGGCTTCGATTGCTTAACCCCACTTCGTCGCATAATTGCACCAGCCAGGCCTGGTACAGCGACTGCGCCAGCTCTGGGTCCGCCGGCAAAGCTTGCGATTGCCACCGTGCCAAAAGCTGCGCTGCCTGACGAGCAGCCGCCAGTTCCTTTCGACGCTTTTCAATGGCATTTTGTAATTGCTGCGTGCGCTGCCCTGCTGCTTCCAGTGGACGTCGGACCATCTGGCCGACAAACTGCTCCCCCACGTAGTACAAGACCATGAGGAGGAAAATGCTGCCGAGGATATACTGCCGATACTTGCTCATTGGCCCGACCTCGCCGGAACTACAGGGTTCGGCCCGGTTCCGCCGACTGTCTGTGCCACCCGGCCGGAACTCGCCGCAGTTTTTGCTTGTTGGGGTGCCGGCTCCTCAACCGGCGGAGATGGAGCAGAAGCGGTACGATCGGCTAGTTCGTCGCTTTCTACAGCCGGAGTAGGTGAGGTTGCTTGATAGAGTACGTACTGCTGCGGCGGACGTCGACTTACGGCCAAAGCTGTCTCAAACACCCAGGCGTAGTCGCCCGATACTTCCCGCTCCTGAATCCGCGGAGTTTGTACCCGTCGGTAAGAATCGCGGATCGAGCGTTCCATGTCGTGAACAATCTTCGGATCACGAATGAGGCCTTGCAGGAAAATGCTACCGGTAGCGCCGGAGACGCTCATCGTCATTCGTCCTACGACCAAATCCCGTGCTGAAGGAAGGCGGAGGGATAGGTCGCCCAATTCATCTAACCAATTGATATCGGCAGCCTGCCATTGAGCCACGGCATTAATCAACCGCTGTTGACGGGCCGCCCGGCTCGCGGTCTCGTTCAACTCCCTCAGCTCACTCTCCAGTGCGGCATTCGTACCGGCAATCTCCGCATACTCCGACCAGATTGTGTAGCCCCAAGCAGTCAGCCCCAAAAAGAGGATACCGCCGATCGCGGCGGCAATCCGCGCTTTACTGGGGGTTTTGGGTGGCTTACGCGGGTGAAGCAAATCGACTGGGTGTTTCGCCCCGGCTGCCTCGTCCAAAAGCATGCCGATCAGCCCAGCAAAACGGCCGGATTCTGGCGGCACCGCGCAGCGAAACGCCGAAACCACCTCGAAGGGGTCCCGACAGTGAACGGGCGTGCTTACCCGGTCGGATAACTGCCATAACAGTTGTTCATGCTCCGACTGATTGCCCAGCAGATAAATCGCCGCGATCGGTTCTCCCTCTAACTCCTGAGACTGGGCAACCATGATCGTCCGTTCAATTTCCCCCACGAAACGCTGAGCCTGCGAAGCGGCCGTGGATCCCGGAAGGCGAACCGTTCGGGAAAAGATCACTTGCCCGAAGTTAATGATGCTTAAATCCGCCTCTAACGGAAGCTTGTTGACTACCACACAAGGCTCAGCAATGTCCTTGAAGGCGCGCAGCAGTAGGGAACCGGCGGCTAATGGTCGCAGGAGCATCCGGTAGGGCTTCAATCGGAGGCTCGCGAGAATAGTGCGAATCCGGTCGATTTCCTCCCGCGTTATCGCCGCCGCCATCACTTTCCGCAGGGAGTTTGCCGCCGCTACCGGCTGACGCAGCGGGACAAAATCGACCTCGAATTGTTCGGGCGGAAGTTGTAGCTCACGAACCGCTTGATTGCGCACCAGCTCCGGCAGCTCGAAGTCCTGAGCGGGAGGAAGCTCGAAATGAAGAAGTTCAATCCGCGAACGCTCCGCGGCAAGGAGGAGCCGAGGTCGCCACTTCACCAACCCGGCCAGCGCGTTGCGGAGCGAGCCGGCCAAATCCGGTTGCGGTACGCCCCCCGCCTGCCCCACATCCACCAAAGGGACGGTGCCGGCTGCACGAACTGTTAGCCTGTCTCGGAAGGCCGTGGCGAACAGGTAGCGAGCTTCCTGTTCATCCCAATCCAATGCCAAAAGCCGCTGAATCACTCATCATTCCCCCGAAATAAACCATTGTTTCCAGTATAGTTGGCGAGCGGGGATGTTTGTAGCATCCACGATTACCCGAGCCGCTAGCGATAAACCGGGGAGTTGATCCGCGGTGGCCACGATTTCCGCGCAGAAGACATCGGATCGAGCCGTGATATAACGCTCCATCGAGCGCAATTGGCCAACACTCACAATCCCCTCGGTGACCAGCCACGCTAGGCTCTTTCGGTGAGAGGACCGGCCCTCCGTCCCGGAGGCACGCGTGGAAAGGATCCGCTGAACGATCGCCTCGTCAAACCCGGGGATAGCCCGCAGTACCTCGGCCGGGGCCAGCATTACATCGATGCGGCCACGGATGACCGGTTCGCGAAAGGTCGTTGTCCGATCCAACCAATTCGGGAGGTAATTGGCCAGGTTGCTCGGCTCCAAAGTGTAGGGGCTTGCTATGAACCGGGGATTTTCTTCATTGGGGCGAACGACACGGACCCTGGTTCCCACAATATCCAGGGGGCTTGCAAGCTGAAAGCGCAGCGGTTGGGAAAAATCGATCGTTACCTGCGATCCCGCGGAGTCCGAGGCTTGCATCGGAAAGGTCTGCTCGGCTTCTGCCGTCGGTTCCTGGTCAGCCGAGATTCGCCTCCGGCTTCCCCACCGCCCCCATCGGCTGCGACGCGATGACGCCGACTGATCCGGGCTTTGAACGCTCGCTTGACTTTCCGCACCGAACTGACGCAGCAGGACCACGAAGTCGGCTACCGATTGGCCGAATTCTTCCCGCAGTTGCTCATGCAGTTGAGTGAGATCGGGGTGGTTGAGGTAGATCCGGGGGCGACCATCGTAACTTGTGTTCCGCTCCGCCGAATAAGTCGTCAGAAAATTGGCCCAGGGTAGCTCTCCGCCGGACCAAGCATTATTTCCTGTGACGCTCGTCGCCGCCCTTGGGACTGTGTCCCTTTGACGGCTGCCGGATTCGCCGAAAAGCTGCGCGCGAGAGATCCCACGTACCAGAAGCAACTCCTCAAGCGCAAATGGGACGCCATTTCGGGGTCGATATGGTAATCCTAGCCCGGCGTAATAGTCGGCCTCCGCCCCCTGGGCCCGCGGCCGGTCATCTTCATCCATCCAATCCAGGATCGAGTCGGCGATCGATTCGGTCATCCCAGGCAAATTCAAAAGGGCCTCGCGGGCCGAGCCTGACCGGGCAGACTCCCATTCCAAAATTGCGGCCAGACTAAGTTTTGCCGACTCGCTCTGCACCCCAAATTGGCGCGGTCCGGCTATGCTTCGTCGCCGCTCAGGCACCAACACCGTGAATTGGTACTTTCCCAGAAAGGCCGGATCGTCGCAGACCGGGACACCTTCGAATATCCGCGAACTTTCGCCGAAGCCACCCGCCGAATCGCGCTCCTGAGCTGACTGCTCGCAAAAGGCTTTCACATATTCCACCCCTGAAAGAAGCGCTTGCTCCAGCTGAAGCTGCTGCCCTTCGAAAAAGCTGGCTTTGTGTTCCACTGAAATATTGGTCAGAAAGCTTAGGCCTGCATAGGAAAGCATGGCCACCACGACCATCACGATGAGTAGGACCATACCACGGCGGCCAGGCGCCGGGTGCCAGCTTCGCGAAGCTTGCAGCGGGGTACTCATGGGGTGGCCCTCATCCACTGGTCAGGCTGGCTCCGCGGACGCTCCGGCGCAATCGGACGCACTAGGGGGACGGAGACGGGAACCGGCGGCCGCTCGATCCGTGGGGGAAGGACCGATCTTTCCGACTCTCTCCGCAGGCTTCGCGGCGCAGGATGGTTCGGTGACCCGGGAATATCAATGACCAACCGATATACCTTCCCCGGCAAAGTGCTATTTTCCGACACATTTTCCGATACCGAAGAAGAGATCTCACTCCACTCGGACCCGGCCGAAACCGCCTCGCCCGATTTCCTAATGGCCGCAGCCTGAAGTTTTTCCAAGGGTGTGATGCGGAAGGTCACCTCGATCGCCACAGGCAGTGCCCGACGCGATAAGCTATCCCAACTGCTGGACCAACCTCGACCGTCGAAATACCGAAGTTGGAACTCAGTGACTTCGGGCAGATAAAGTGCTCCGGTCCCCAATCCCGCGCTTACCTGCTGCATTAAACCCGGCAAATCTTCAAAGAAGGACGCTCGATTAAAGCTGCTTGGTTCTCCCCCAGCCGTAGAGGTCGATCCCGCCGACGAGATCTCAGCTGCATTCGAGGCGGTAGGAGTCTCCTCCTCCGATCGGTGTGGAGTTTCGTAGTCTACTTCCCAACGTAATAGACCGGGTAGTGAGTCTACGAACCGCCGGTGAGCCGTCGGGCTTGAGTCGCTCGGGGTGTCCTCCGTACTTTCGTCGTTCGAAAAAGGCGGGCGAAATCGATACTCAACCGTGCGCAATTCGGGAACCCGCGGTAGTTGCAGACCGCTTCCCGGGCTTGTCGACACTTGAATGACTTCTTCGCCCACCGGATCCGGCATTGCCGGAGTTGCCGCATCTGACTGGAGGATATCCACACGTAGTTCCGTACTCGTACCGTACAGACCAAATCGGCGGACCGGCGTGGGGCCGGTTTGCCGCTGCGGAATGCCCGCCACAGGATCCTGAATGGCATGTTGCAAATCGGCCGCAAGCTGGTCCACCAGAGCCCGCACCAAATTGGATTGTTCGGCCAGGGCAAAACCCGTTTCGAAAAGGCGGCTGTAAATATGCAGCAGGGTCCACAGGGCCGTCAGCAGGACCCCGGTCAAAAACATTGCGATGAGCATCTCGAGCAAGGTGAACCCCCGATGGCCCACCGCGCGATCGCCCGCGAAAAGCCCACGAACCTTACGATTGTTAAGCGGTGTAGCCGAAGCATCGGCCGTTTGTACCCCGGCCTCACGTGCCGCTCCCCTGCGGCAGATTAGGCCCGGCGACCCAGGCCACTGCGTCGATTGCACCGCAATTACATCTTCCAACATCATAACGGTAAAAGTGTAAAAGGTTTCCGCAAACGAGAAGCGATCCTCCGGTAACTGCCTCATGGGCCTATGCTGATGGCGGTTGGTCCATCATCTTTACTTTCAGTCCCGCCCTTTTTTCCCTTTCAATCTGGCCACTAATACCAAGAGCCCCGCTTTTTTGACCGAGATCACTAGGAAAGCTCCGATAAATCGGACGCGGAACTAGTCCTCTAAGGATTCATCTTCTCCACTTTCCGACTGTACGCCGCCCAAGGAAGCCCCTCCGAAGCCAAACGCCCGAGTGCTCCACACCCCTTGCGGCTGTCCGCGGAGTCCACGCAAACCGAACGAACTCCGCCTGCTTTCGCCCGAAACCGGCGATAGGTTCCCGATTCCCGACCCCCATCCGGGGCTTGAGCTCGGCGATCTTTCGTCCGAAGCCATCAGCCGCTCACGCAGTGACCTCCCGCCGGAATCGCCGCCACCGGACGGATCGCGGATCCAACGGGTCAATCTGAATTCCCCGGGACGTGGGGTGGCCGAATCTCCAGTTGGGACCGAAGCGACACGGTTACTGTTGGAGGTCAACTCTTCGCCCTCTGGCTGATACCACACGCTCACCGTAAGCCGCGCCAAGCCGAATTCTTGTCCGGACTCCAGTTCCACGGCATATCGCCAATCGGGAGCTTCGGCGAATTTTTCTTCCCGAACCGCTTGAACGGGTGTCGCGCCGCAGATTAGCTCATTGAGTTTGGTTTGGCAAAGCAATTGGGCCTTGGTCAACTGTTCAACCTTCTGGGCCTGCTTCCGCCCGACACCGGCGATCTGACCCAGAACGATCGCGCAAGCCAGCAAAATCCCCACCGCAAGCAAGACCTCCATGAGCGAAAAACCAGCGGCAGGGGGCAATGCCCCCACTCTGCCCGCGGCCTTGCAGAACCTTCGCCGGAAGGATGATCCACGCATCTTTCTGACGTCCCAATTAACACTTACTGCGACTTCATGCGACATCTTCCTTAATTTTAACTCCCGTCACTTTTTTCCCCGTCACTAATAAATCGCGAACCAACCATAGATCCTGGGCTGTAAATCCTGAGCGATACGCTGTTTACTCGGGGCGGACACCAACAAATACCCCAGCGTGCTACCATGCATCGGCCAAACCCCGCTTGGTCAGGGAGGACTCGCTATGATATGATCCGTGAGGATGCTCAATGCACCATGCTCCGCTTGTTCAACGAGCAGGCTCTATTGCAAAACCCTTGAAGCCAAATCACTCCCCCGAGGTGTCCCGGATTGCCCCCCCAAGAAAGTGCTCCCGGCATGGGGCCAGCTTTCGCGAGGTTGGATGCGCATTACCGGACCGATCACCACACCGCCGGTCGCCGATCGCAGGGTGAGTTGAACGAAGTAGCCACCCGGATCAAGAAGCGTTAAGAACACATCACTTGTGGATCGACCGTGGGGCAAAAAGATAATCTGATTCCAGAGCCCCGATTCTCTCCCGGAAAATTGAGACAGATCACCCGTTTCGCCCACGGCACCCAAGCGGCCGGTCGAAACATCGAGTTCGTTCGTCACCCCGGTTACGCCAGTTGCCCCTTCGAGCCCATCCGCAGCAGCGGTAACACCATCGGCGGTTCCCTGCCCGAGCCCCACCGGTGATTGCCCCCTCGCCTTCGCCCGCATTTCCTCTATAAACTCAGTCGCAGCAAAGCGAATTCCACTGATGAGGGTGGATTCAATAAGCTCCCCCCGACTCAACGCGGCCTGCGCAATCCCTGTCGAAGAATAAGCCGACATTGAAGTTGAGTCATCCGGCAGCAGATCCCCGGGTGAGCCCCCCTGGTCTGCTTTCGGGGCCGATTGCGATGAGGATCCCGATAGGTCCCCGGAAAGATCGGCAACTGCGGAGACCGGTCCAATATGGTACCGCACCCCCCCTACCTGCCAGCGCAGAATCCATGGCACCCCGGTCCGCATTGCTTCGAGGCGAGCGCGAACCAGATCGGCGCGGAGCTGCTTGGCTGCTTCACGAAGGGTTGCCTTCCCCGCAGGGCGTCGCAACGCCGGCCAACTAAGCCCCAACACCAAACAAACGATGGCAACGACGATAAGCATCTCGACGAGGGTAAAGCCGGGATGCTTCCTGCGCCGGCGAACTGTGAGGCGCATCATCTCGGCATCACCTTTCGTCCGTTACTAGGGGCAAGTCTATTTCGAGAATACAACTTTCCTACATGCGCGCTGCCCAGGGCATCGCTCGGGCAACGCGGCGGCACTTCAACCCCAGGCAAAACTTTACTGCCTTGGGTTCTAGATATCCGTGGGTCTGCGGGGTGGTGCTGCGCCCCCAGGGGGAGTAGCCGGACCCGGAGCCGGCGGCGGGGTCATAGGAGGCCGATCAAAACTTCCGGCCCCCGGTTCGATCGGCTGCCCGCTGCCGCTACCTGCCTGAGGAGTTCCCCAGCTACAGATATCATCTTCCGTGTTGTCTTGGCCGTCCGGACCATAGGACCAAATATCGGGAAAATCGCCCGTGCCCCTTTCCGGCGGATAGCGGTACTGATAGTCGTTTCCCCACGGATCCTTTGGAATCTCCGTCTTATCCAAATACGGGCCGTCCCAATTACCGGCCGCTGCCGTTTGACCCTCCGCGGCGGTACTTTCCGCCGGTGCGGTCAGGAGGGCTTGGAGGCCTTGTTCCGTCGCGGGGAAGGTTTTCATGTCCAGCGCATACCGCTCCAACGCCCCCCGGAAAAGGCCGATTTGCGTCTTGGCAGCCTGGATATCCGCCTTTCGCTGAGCCCCCAAGAACCGGGGTGCTGCTAGGGCGATCAGCATGACCAAGATCCCCAACACGATCAACATTTCCATCAAGGTAAAACCACGATGCACAGGGCATCGACACGCCGAATGAGACGACCGCTTCATTGGAAAAACCTCCCTACACGTGTTTTTGTGCTCAAGTTTAAAACCGACATTTGCCTTTTCTTTTTTTGACTTCAGATTCTTTTTTTGACTTCAAATAAAGAGCGATATTACGGCGACAGCGAGCTGACTTTCTCGGCCGGTCAATTTAACCACCAATCCTCCACGCCTGTAAGCAGCCGATTTCTTTCCCAACTTGAAGAATTCGCCAATACTTGGCCAAACTCCTTCTGCCTCGCGCGGCGAAATTCAAAGGGTTACTCGTGCACTCTAATCCTTATGATCCGCGAAGCACTAGGAAACTTTCCGCCGCCGGAGGGCTACATTTATTCCAAATAAACTCACCGCCTGTTGAACACCCCTAATGTTCGATCTGAACTCTCAGGCTTTATGACGCCCGTCTTTAAATCTCACTATTTCCATTGGGCCCCGGGGTATCGGCTTTAAACTCTCACGCTCTATAGCTTTTTACCTCTCGTTGCTCCTCTCCAAAGAACCGGGTGCCCTAAAAACGAACCGCATCTTACACAACATGCCTCCATGAGTAAAAGAATCAAAAACTCATGAGTAAAAGAATCAAAAATTCGTGCGGCTACAGAGAGGTACTCATTTCCACCACCGGCAAAAGTAAGGCTACCAGCACGAACATGATGATCGCTCCCATGACGAGGAGCATCATCGGCTCCAACATGCGGACCATGATGTCGATTTGCCGCGACATCTTTCGCTCAATTCCCTCAGCAATTTGCACGAGTACTTCGTCTAGATTGTTCGCCTGCTCTGCCACCGAGATCATCGCCATAATCGGTTTAGGAATCAGTCCGCATTGGGCCAGCGGTCGCGATAACGTCTCCCCCGAGGAAACATTCTCGGCTGAGTCTCGGATGGCTTGGGCCAAGACGCGATTGCCGGCCGATTGGGCACTAATATCGAGCGCTTTCAGCAACGGTACTCCGTTGCGTAATAGGGTTCCCAAAACGCGGCAAAACCGAGCCACGGCATAATTCAGGAAAATCGGCCCGAACAACGGTATCCGCAGCTTCCAACGATCCCAAATCAATCGCCCCTGTTGGCTGGCCACAGCCTGCTTAATCGCCACAGTTCCCATCACCAAAACGACCATCACCAGGCTACCGAAACGTCCCAAAAAGTTGCTTAGCCCCAAAAGCATCACCGTTGCCCAAGGCAGGCCGCCACCTTCGCGCTCCAACTTCTCAAAAAGCTCGGCGAATCGCGGGACGAAAAACACAATCAAAGCTGTGGTGATAATGGTCCCGACCGCCGCCAGAAACGCCGGGTAAAACATCGCTCCTTTTACCCGGGAACGCAGATCCTCCTGCATTTCCAGGAAGTTTGCCGTCCGCCTTAACGCATCTTCCAAAAAAGCCCCCTCAGCCCCTGCCCGAACCATACTGACCACCAGTTCATTAAACACCTTCGGGTGGGCAGCAAGAGCCTGGTCGATGGCAACGCCTTCCGCTACTTGGTCGCGCACCTGCGTCAGGACGTGCCGAAGCTCCGGATGCACCGACTGTTCGGCAAGGACCGTCAAAGCCTGCAAAAGGGGAACACCATTTTGTAAAAGATCAGCCAGTTGCGTAAGGGTGCTTGCAAGCTGAGCCACAGTCACCCTACGCCGAAACCAACCCCCGACTTTCTGCGAAACGGGCTCCACTTTAAGCGGGTACAAGGAGCGATCCATCAGTGCGCAGATGGCCTCGCGGCGACTGCCTGCCACAAGCAGCCCGGTGACATCCTCTCCACTCGCGGTGCGCGCTACGTAACTAAACTCAGGCATCGGGTTAGGAGGAAGCCCTGTCAGAACATGCGCCTTGCGGGTCTATTGATTCAGTTTGCCGTGGAAGGTCGTGGGTCAAACCAAGGCCATTCGCCGCCGAAATCATGTCGTCATTCGGATCATCAGGTCCATGCAGGCTACCCGTCGGAACTTTTCAAGCCGTAGCAAGGTGACCGCGATTGTCGAACGAAATCTCGGCCCTTTCCCCGCTCTAGCAGGATGCACCGATCACCTTGCGACCAGCGGAGCCCCGCCGCTCGATTCAACCGGCGGTTCGATTTCTTCAGTCCGATTTGGTGACCCTCAAAACCTCCTCGATTGTTGTCTGTCCACGGCAAACTTTGATCCAGCCGTCCTGTCGCAAGCTGCGCATTCCGCCGGCCATGGCCACCTGTTTCACAACATGCGTCGGGGTTCGCTCGCCGGCTAAACGGCGGATTTCATCGCTCGCCACCAACAGTTCAAAAATGCCGATTCGCCCCCGGTAACCCGTTTGACGACACGCCCGGCACCCAACAGCCCGATACAACAGCGGCCGCCGCGGAGCGAACCTTTCGAGCGGAAAATCTTCCGGCAACTCATCAGCAGCCGGGTAGTAAGGTTCGCGACACTCAGGACACAAGGTCCGCACCAAGCGCTGCGCCATCACGGCTTCGATCGTGCTCGACACCAAAAAAGGTTCTACCCCCATATCGACCAAGCGCATGAACGCACCGGCGGCATCGTTCGTATGCAAGGTGCTAAAGACCAGATGACCGGTCAGCGAGGCCTGCACTGCATTTTCGGCGGTTTCTAAATCGCGAATCTCACCCACCAGGATCACATCGGGGTCATGACGCAGAATGCTTCGCAAACTCGTTGCGAATGTCAAACCAACTTTCGGATGGACCTGGATCTGATTGATTCCCTCTAAGTGGTATTCGATCGGATCTTCCGTAGTGATGATTTTGGTGGTTTCGCTTTTGATCTCGTTCAGGGCACTGTACAAGGTCGTCGTTTTACCCGAGCCGGTCGGCCCGGTCACCAGGATAATCCCGTGCGGCAACCGAATCAGTCGCTGGAATTGTTCGTAGACATCTTCTTCCATCCCTAAGCCACGAAGGCTGAACTCCATCCGGTCTTTATCCAGGATTCGCATCACGATCCCTTCGCCGTGCAGCATCGGGATGACGGAAACCCGGATATCCACCTCGCGGCCGTTGACCTTCAACTTAATTCGTCCGTCCTGCGGGACGCGTTTTTCCGCGATATTCAGTCGAGCCATAATCTTAAGCCGGCTGATGATCGCGTTCTTGAAGCGGTTGATTTGCGGCGGGGCCGGTTGCGTTTGCAACACCCCATCGATCCGGTACCGGATCCGCATTCCCGAAGCCTGGCACTCGAGGTGAATGTCGCTTGCGCGGGCCTCGATGGCCTCCACCAGGATTTCATTGACCAACCGCACGACCGAGGCTTCCTGGGCCTCGGCCGCTTCGTTGGCATCCCACTCCAATTGATCGAGTAACTCGACCTGCGAACTTTCCTCCTGTTGGGCCAGCAAGTCGTTGATCGTTTCCGCACCGACACCGAGCCGGCTTTTGATGAGCTTCGACAATTCGCTCGGCATCACCAATACGGGGATCACGCTGCGTTTGACCGCGGCACTAACTGCATCCAAAGCGTTTAGATCGAACGGATTCGCTGTGGCAACCACCAACGCGTTGTTCGATAAGGCGATGGGAAAGACGTTGTAACGATGAATCAAACGCAGGGGGAAATCTTGCAGGAGTGAAAAATCAACCTTAGCCGTACTTAAGTCGAGGAAGTCCATTCCCAAAGCATCGCCCACCGCCCGCCACGCCTCCTCTTCGGTGGCGTAACCCATCTCGGCGGCGAATTGATCCAGGGCACCATCCCGCTCAAGCGCTTCCCGAGCTCGAACAAGGTGCTGCGACTCAAGAGCCCAACTATTTCGAGGGGTTCGAACGGTGATCATCGCCAATCCTGTTGCGTGCTAATCGAGGAAGTTTTGTTGGCAAGATTCACCCGGCTATAAATGCCGATGAACTACGCTCCAAACTCTGCCATGCAGCCTTCCGTAGCCAGTATTGCTTCCTCGCACAAAGGGCGAGCCAGCTACCTTTTGAGGCGGGAATATCAGGTGGGAAACATCTGAAGGCCAAAACCGGCCCCGATCCCCTTAAATCTTTCTTTCAAACAGCATTAAAAGGAGGGACGATTTCCACTTGTGATTTTAGCCGGCGGGAAGCGGACGTCAATGCCTAGGTCCCTCTCCTTCACAAAAAACATTCATAAAACGATAAAAATAGAGAATCTGGCAAAGCTAGAATTACTAGGAATACCAGGGATTTGGAACGTTTTCCGGGGGAAACTCAGTACTTATGACTATCAAATCTGTTGCCATTTGATCCGTTCAAAATCCCTGCCGGTTCAGCACAGAATTTTTCTTGATAGAGCTCAATATGCTGAAAGCTCACAACGTTCAAACAGTTCAAGATTTTTTCGGATGGAGTTTACATCCTCCCCTATTTTACCCCAAATCGCTTTTTTGACCCTGAGTAAAGTGCAGTTGCGAACTGGCTCATGACCCTTTCGTGAGACAATCCGCAAGAAAAGGTTGAAAGATTAGCCGGGCGAGAAATATGAGCCGACAGTTAGGACTCCGCAAAAGCGGACAAATTTCGATTTCGTATGATCCCAGCAAAACGATCTACTGGACGTCTGAATACCACTTGCTGGCTCGGTGTCTTTCGAAGGTTTCAATTTGCGGCTGCAAAAAAATTGAGCGGTCGCAAAAGGAGCAAAGGCTTGATGAAGACGCAGAATGCCCCGTCCATAAACTCCTGGAGTTAAGAAAACTCGTGGGGGTGAGGGCCCAGAGGAAAACCTGTCGCTTATTCCCCAGGTGCACAAACATAATCCGCGGCAATGGAGTCCAGATTCCGCCTTCCGAAAACGAGAACTCTCGCCGAAAATGAGTCATGAGGAAAAGCGCGATGCCCGAAGTTATAATTTCTACATGGGAATAAGCCCAAGATAATGAGCATCGCTTGAGGCTTCCGACGGATTGTCGCATGGGACCTCAAAGATCACACCCACGATTTTCGCTGGTAAAAGGTGGGCATTCGTCCAGTGAAATTTGGGCACTTGTCAATTGAAATAATGCCAACGAGAGGAGCGTCGACATACTGCAATCGGCCGCATGATGGGGATTCAACTGAAATCAAGCCCGCGGTTTTGAAGCGTGAGAGATTACCGATTGATCGCTACTGTTGTCGGCAAAATGGTTCGCGAGTTTTTGCCCCTATCTAAAGATCTTAGAAGCGTAACCCAGCGGGAGGCCCCGAACCATGTCGTTCGGCATGAGGGGCAGCGTGGGTTGCCTCCCCTTTTCGCCATCTATTGGGGTGTGTTGTTCTTCTGTTTCTGCTTTTTACAGATTGGTTTGCCCTCCGGTTTCTTCGGGGCTTGGGTTGCTATTGCCCAAGAAACTCCGTCCAAGGAAACTCCGTTTAAGGGAACTCCGGCGCAGGAAATTTCGTCACAGGAGATTTCGTCTCAGGAAGCCCCGTCACAGGAAAGAGTAACTCCACTATCGCGAGAAGCAGATGAACCTTTGTTACGTGCCGGCGTTACCACTTCAGCACAAGTAGCGAGTACCGCACCGTCTAAGGAGACGGCATCCGCACCCGCTTCCTCGGCCGAAAATGCCTCCTCAGGGAGTTACCTTGCCCCACCGGGCCCAGGTGCCGTCCCCATCAGTCCGAAGATACTCCGTTATGCTACCTGGCGTGTGAGGTCGCGGGATGCAAACCAAGATGGGCTCATCAACCCCGAAGAATGGCCAATCGAGGCGGAGCAATGGCGGGCCATCGACTCGGATAAAAGCGGCTCTATTGGCGTGGAAGAGTTTGCGAATTGGGTAGCTCGATACGCTCAGCGGCGTCGGATCAGACTGGTGGCGCCAAGCGTCAACCTTCCACAGTTTCCCATGCTTGTCCCCCCTGAGGCCGTGGGGGGTGGCGAAGGAGCCAGCCGGGGCACCGGAACGCCGGCAGAGCCTCCCATCGGGGGCAATACCTCAGCACGTCAGGCCGCCGGGCAGAGCAGTTCCGGCACGGGATCCTCTGGTTCGGGACTGCCGACTCTTCGGGGGAAACAAATTCCGCGAAGGAATCCGAAGTTTTATGTCCCCCCGGAGCAACTCCCGGAAGGTTTGCCTCGGTGGTTTCTCGAAGCCGATCAAGATGGAGATCGGCAGGTCACTTTGGCGGAGTTTGCTCCGCAGCCTACCGGCAGTCAACTCCGTCAATTTATGCAGTTTGATCGCGATTCAGATGGCTTAATCACCCCTGAAGAGTGCTTAGCCGGTCCTCGCGAGATCGAAGCACCCATCTCGCGTGAGAATGCCACCAATGGATCCGCCGAGCCCGAAGCAAAGCAAAATGTCGATCATTCAGACGCTCGCTCGGTCGGACCTCCGAACCCCCCCTTAAACGCAAATTGACCCGCCAACCAAATGCGTACCGGCCGAGCTTGTCTCCGAATGCTGATGCTGTCGGCCGTGTGGGCAGCCTGATGCTAACCTTTTGATGGCGGCATTTCGCCCCGATCTACCCGGGGATTCTGGACCCCGGATTGGGAATCGCCTTCGGCAAGGTGTTATGCGCCGAGAAAAGCGGGGACTCTTCTCGCGAAGGCGTGGTAACTTTAAGAGGATCAAGATGCAGATTGACGCCGCAGCTTAGGCAAGAGGCCGGTTGCCGCCGAGCGTTTTCAGGCTATGGGTAACCCCGCCAGCGAGATCGGCGAATAATCTCCTCCAAAGCCCGTTCCACGCGGGTTGCATTAAGTTTTTCCAGCGGAATGAGGATCAATCTACGTGAGGGATCTTGAGCAGCCGTTTCGTCCAATTGCTTAATGAACTCCTCGATTTGATTGACTAAAGCGGGTGGGCCGCGAACGACAAGGCTATTTGTTGTGGGGTCGACCGTGAGTTGAGGAGTCGTCGGCCCTGGAGCCACCTGTCGATATCCCCCCCACGGACTAGCGCGAACGGTTGGCGGATTCAGTTGGGCCCGAAATACCGAGCGAACTACCTCTTCGACCCGGGCGGCGTCCGCATTCCGCACCGGGATAATTCGCGGTTGATTGGCTTGGGCTGCCTCCGGGAGTTGGGGAGCATCTAAAACTTTCAGCAAACTTTCAATCAGTGCCCGATCCGCTCGGCTCGCTTGTACAAGAATGGTGTTTTGCTGCTCATCAGGAACGATGACCAAGCTTCCATAGCCGCGCCGCCACCCGTACCATCCGCTCCGCAGAAAATCTTGGAGGGTTTCCGCCACAACAGTAGCGCTCGCGTGCCGCAGTTCGTATACCGTGATCGTTCGGCCACCAGTTCCTACAGGAGGAGAAAGCGTGCGCAGTAACGACTCCAATTGCTCGGCCGCCTCTTCGTCGTCCGATACGACGGTAATAGTCCCCTCCCCGGGAATGAGGTACACCGGCGGTGCCCCCGCCTCGGTGGCTTGCCTTTGTGGACTTGCCGGACGATCCGCCCCAGGGCTCCCCGGAGATTCGAACGTGCTGCTTTGGGAAACCGACTCGGTGGTCTCGGCTTTTTCTTGCGGTTGGGGGGTAATGCCTTGCCCCTCTGAAGCCGGCGAAGGGGGGGCTCCCGTTTGACCACTTGCCGGAACTTGGGCAGCCGTCACCGGGGATTTGCCGTGCTCTGAAGAATGCTCAGGCGAAGAGTGTTCAGATAAAGAATGCTCAGGCGAAGGATGTTCAGGCGAAGGAAGTCGTGAGGAAGATTTTTCTGATGAAGAATATTCTGATGAAGTGGTGGACGCCGAAACTTCGACGGCTTCAATGGCAGGATTTTTGGCGGACTCAGAGGCTATTTCCCCTCCTGCGGCAGCCTTCGCTTCCTGCGTGTCTTCTGGAATTTTGGTTCCTTGAGCTCCCGCAGCTTCGTCCAATTCGGTATTCTTCTCCGATTCCCTTGAACCTGTAGATTGTGATGATTCTCCACCTTTCATCTCGTCAGATTGCTTTTCTAGGGTAGCTTGCGCTTCAGCAGATGCTTTCACCTCTTGAGAAGAATGTTTGGCTTCTCGCGATTCGTTTCCTTCGCGAGATCCCTTCTCATCTTGAGCTTCCTTGGCATCTACGGATTTTTCTGCTTCTTTCGAGGCTTTTTGATCCGGATTTCCCGCAGCAGATTCCGGCATGCCAGCAGCCCGCTCCGAAACGGTGGCCTCTCCCCTCGCTAAGGGCGACGACTGGGTCGATTCCGCGCCAGGGGCATCGGCAAAATCAAAGGGTGCCTCAATCAATACCGTTTTTCCACCAATACCCGAGGTTCTGAAAGAGGCAATGGAGAGACGAGCCGACCAATCTTGTTCGGCTTGCGCCAAAACCTGCCTACCTTTCTGCCACCACGAGGTGTTTCCCGATCCTCGATCCGGTTGCTGGGGATCGTCCGCCGGTTTCGCCCCCGGGCTTTGAGGCGGATTCGGCGCAGCGGGAACCGCCGGTTTACGCTCGATGCGCGGACCGGTGGATCGAGGATTTCCTCCCGGGGATATTTCTCGGGCATCCACAGAGCCGGCGGTTGCGGCGGGAGTAATAATCCGAAGTGGATTGGGACGAAGTTGCGACCAAACCCGCTCGATCTGCCTTACTGCCGCTTCCGCATCCCCTTCGAAGCGGATCACCCGGCTCGCTTTCCCGCCTAACGAAGCCACCAACGCCAAACGGCTTTCTCCCATTTTGCCCAGAAGTTCTAGGATGCGGCGGTGCTGCTCCGCCGTCGCCTGGACGAAAAGTTGTTGGGTCGAATAATCGACATCGATCTCCGGGGGCTGAGACTCATCGGCAAACAGTTGGCGGATCGCCGTTTGGGCTGTGTAAACATCCACCTCTTCCAATTGCAAAATCTCCAGCTCGCGATCCTCGCCCCGCATCTGCTCGAGCATGGCCTCGATCCAAGCGTGGTATTCCGGCCGCGTAATGGCGACCAATTGGTTACTCTGCGGTTCCAACGAAAGCTCTGCGCGAACACCCCGCTGTTGCATCAAGGATCGCAAAACCGATAGCGCGGCTGAAGGATCGATGTTTTTCAAGGAATAGAAACCCACCGTTACTCCGCCACCTTGTTGCGAAGCTGCCCGAATTTCCTCAATGATCCGAGCAATTACCTCGTGCTTGGTCGGCGGGGCGATCGCCAAAATCGACTCATTCGGCTCATCAAGGGCAAGCTGAATACTTAGATCGTAGCGGAACAGTTGCCGAAGTGAGCTATAGACTTCCGACGGATCAAGTCCGTCCATCCGGTGCACCCGCAACACGGGACGCAAACCGCCAGCATCTTCCCGATCCATTTGGGCAAGGGTTTGCTCGATCTTCAAGTGTTCCTCGGGTAGCGCGCTGATGACGAGGGTCTGATTCGCCCAGTCGAGGGCAATCTGGGCATCCGGCACAATCGTCCGCAGCACGGTCATCGTCGTGGATGGATCCGCGTACCGGAAGCGGTATACGCGAGGGGCCATTTCGGGGGTTTCATTAGCCGCCATCAAGTATTGCTCGACGGCGCGGCGGATGGCTTCGTGAAACCGACGATCGGCCCAGACCACCAGTGCGTTGCGTGTGGGATCAACCACAAACTGCGCATGTTCTCGAAGCGTAGGGCTCAAGACCTGCATGACGGCTTGGGCATCGGCCCTCCGCAGCGGAAAAAGCAACATTACCCGGCTTTCGGCGCCCCAACTTTCCGCACGCAATTGCCCCACCGCTTGCTCAATCAATCGATGATCGGCCTGCTGAGCCCAGGCTACCAATTTGCCGGGGTCGCCCGCCGGAGCAAACTGAGCATTCGGGAAAGCCATCGCGAGGATACTCGTCAACCGCGAGGGGTCGGCGGTTCCCACGTCATACACCCGCATTTTTGGGGGATCGCTCTGTACCCCTTGCTCTAGCCGGGCAAGAGCCTCTGAGATTTGACGATGCTCTTCCGCACTTGCGTAAACCACAAGCTGCTGCATGTTGCTCCCTAGGGCGAACCTTGCTTGGGGAAAAGCATCCCGCAGAAGCTGCATCATGCTGTAAGCATTGCCCGGCGGACGTACCGTGTACACCTCCATGACCGCCGGTTCGGTCTTTGATTGTCGGGCCAAGGTGTCGAGGATCTCTTGGACACGCCGCTGCTCCTCGGGGCGGCCATAGACCAGGAGTTGCCGTCCGTCGCTGGAAGTGCTTATTTTTGCGGTAGGTACTGCCGATTGCATTAACGTTAAGACCGAGCGACTATCCCCGGTTTCCAGAGGATAAACTTCCAAGCGCGGATCGCTCGGTCCCGCCGTCTTCAATTGCTCCAAAGTCTCGCGAATTCGTTCGTGCTCCTGGGGCCGTGCAAAGGCCATGAATTGTTGCGGGTCACTCCCCATGGAAAATTGCGCGGTCGGAACAATCCGAGACAAAAACTGAATGACGTAGGTCGCCGATAGGCCTTCGACCGTGTACGTGGCTGCCGTAGGTTGTCCCAGGGCCGACTCCGCCGTGTCGATTCTTCCTAAGATCTCGGCAATTGATTCGTGGTCGCGCGGGGAACCGAAGGCAATCAGCCGATAGGGATCGGTCGTATCGACAGAAAGCGAAACCTGCGGTACCGCCGGGCGGAGTACCTGTACGGCTTGGCTTGCCGGGATATGTCGAAGAGTGTACAGGGCGACCCGTTTGGCTTTTTCGGGGGGCTCCTTGGCCGTCAATTGGCCCACGACTTCGGCAATTTGCTCGTGATCCGCCGGGGTGGCCCAAATGATAACTTGATCAGCCTCCACCCCGCTTGTCACCCTCGCATTAGGGAACGATGAGATCAAGAAATATCGTGCGTAATATGCTTGGCTCGCATCCATCCCCTCAAGCCGATAGACGCGCACTTCCATCCCCCGATTGCCCGGCAAATCCACTTCCGCCAAGAGTCGTCGAATCGCTTCATGATCGGCCGGGCTGGCCCAAGCGATGAACTGATTTGCATCCGTCCCGCTAGTCAGTTGCACTTGAGGGAGAACTTGCCGAATCAAGGGCATGGCCGTGGCGGCAGTGAGCGTCTTGAGGGTGTAGACGACCGCCGTCCGCTCGCTTTGGGCCTGGGAGCGCCGCAAGTCCTCGAGGGTTTGCTGAATTCTCTCGTGATCTTGCGGGCGGGCCCAAGCGATCAATTGTTGCGGATCGGCTGCCGGCAGAAGCTGCGCCCCTGGCACTGCCCGAGTCAGAAGCTGAATCGCGTAGCTGGGAGAAATCCCCTGTAATTCATACGTGGCCAAGCGATAACCTTCCCTCTGGTCCTCAATATCGATTTGGTTCAAAACCCGCTCCACCATCTGCTGATCGGCCGGCGAGCCCCAGACCGTGAGGCGATAAGGATCGCTTGCATCCGGCACGAATGTTCCATCCGGTATGGCAGCCCGAAGAACCTGAGTTGCCGCACTGGCACTGATCGAGCGGAGTTGGTAGACCACAGCCTGCGGAGCCTTTTCCGGTGGCCCTTTGCTCAGCAATTGATCGAGCAAACCTTGCAGTTTTTGATGATCTTCGGGCCGAGCCCACACCAGCAACTGATTGCTGTCGGAACCGAGGGTCATCGTTGCCTCGGGGACCGCGTCGCGCAGAAGCCGCATCGCATAGATCGCCCTCATGACCGTCATCCCCTCGAGGCTATAAACCCGAAGTTCTTCCTCCTCGGGAGGACGAACATCGATCCGCTCCAAGGCGGCAGTAATCCGCCGATGCTCTGCCGGTCTTGCCAAGGCGATCAATTGCTTCATATCCGAGCCGACACTTAATTGGGCTTCCGGCACAATCATCCGCAGCGATTGCATCGCACTGTAGGCATTGGCGGAACGGAGGTTGTAGACCACTAACTCCGCAGCGTCATCGCCGCCAGTGCTTTGCGCCAATTGCTGGAGAGCTTGGGAAATCTTTTCGTGATCCGCAGGCCGAGCCCAAGCAATCAACTGTTGCGGATTGCTCCCGACGGTAAGTGTTGCCTCTGGTACGAGAAGTCGAATGATGCGGGCCGCTTCGCTGGCGGTAGTCCCTTGCACGGTGTACGTGGCCAATCGCGGAGCGGTAGCCGACGACTCGGCGCGCGACAGCTCCTCAAGCAGTTGGGCGATGAGCTGATGCTCCTCCGGCTTGGCCCAAGCGATGAGTTGATTGGAAGCTGTTCCCAGGGAGAATCGCGCTAGTGGGAAAGCCCCGGCGAGGATCGACATCAAATTGGAGGGAACAGCCCCTGGTAAATCGTATTGTCGTACCACGGGGGCGGCACCCGCTACCTCCTCGCGGGATAACTCCTCGATTGCTTCGGCTATGAGCTCGTGATCCTCCGGCTTGGCCCAAACCGCAAGTCCTCCGGTTTTGCTATCAACGGCAATTCGCGCCTCAGGCACCAGACTTCGGAGCAAAGTGGCGAGGGCCGAAGTATCCACTTTCCCCGCCGGATAAACCACCAACCGCGGTTTGTGTTTTTCGCCCGGTCCGGCCTCCAACTGCTCCAAGGTCTCTTCGATAATTTTGTGATCGGCCAGGGTGGCCCAGACGACGAGTTGTCCGGCCCGGCTGTCGACGGTAATGCGAGCTTCGGGGGCCCGCTCCCGAAGCAGTTGGACGGCAACTTGCGGATCCGTTTTGCTGACCGGATAAATTCGAAGTTGTTCTTGCCACTGACCCGGCGTTCCCCGATCGATTTCCCGGAGGGCTTCGAGTACGCGGGGATATTCGTCGCTGGGCGTCCAGATCATGACCCGCCGCGATTTCTGATCAAGCACCGCCTGAACATTCGGGAAAAGGGTTTGCACCATCGTGAGCACACTTTGCGGATCGGCGGCAGAAATCGGATAAACAAGCAATTGAAAACTGCGGGAAACATCCGGAGTCTGCTGCAGTTGCCGAATGATTTCCGCCACAAGCTGCTGCTCTTCCGGTCGAGCCCAAATGGCGACCTCCCCCGGCCGGCTCTCCGGCAGCAGTTGCACACCGGGTAGATCTCGTTGCAAACTCGGCCAGAGGGCCTCCAAGCGCTTGCGCTCAGCCGGGGAAAGATTGAAGACGGCCACTCGGCGCGTTGACTCGGCTGGGGTATTTGCCTCGTAGTCCTTCAACGTCTTCTCAACAAGAGTATGATCTTCGGCGTAGGCCACAACCATCAGTCGCTTCCGCTCTCGGTCCACCGTAACCTGAGCGGAGGGCGCTAAGGTCCGTAGCAAATCGAGGAGAGCTTGCGCCGGTTCCACTTGATAAGGATAGTAGCGTAACTCCATCCCGGCCGGCTTTTGCCGCGCTACCCGAAGCTGATCCAAGGCGGCGCGAATTACCTCATGATCCGCCGGCAAAGCTACCGCGACTAAACTCGAGCTTTGGCTATCAATACTCAGTTGGGCATCGGGAACCAATGATTGCAACAAAGTCATCGTGCTCGAGGGGTTGAGATTGCCCAGCGGATAAATCTGCATTTGGGGAGATCTCTCCGGAGAATCTCCCTCGCCCAATTCTGCCAAAGCCGCGCGGATCGTTTCGTGCTCTTTCGGTGTGGCCCAGGCAACGATTTTTCGACCGCCTGACTCCAGCACCAAACGGGCCGAAGGAACCAACTGCTGCAAGGTACTCAGGACCGTGCTGCCGGCGGCTCCACGCAGATAATAGGTCTCGAAACGCGGCTGACTGCCCTCCGGTGCGGGCCGATCGATCTCCGCCAAGGAACTCCGAATGGCTTCGTGCTCCTTGGCAGATGCCCAAATCAAAAGTCGACGCGTTGCAGACTCGGAAACGACTTGGATTTGAGGATAAAGTTGCCGCAAGGCTTGGAGCGTGCTACTGGGCTCCGCCCACTGCAACGGGTACGCCACCAATTGGTATTGCGATTCTTCCGGCAACCCGGTTTTGAGTTGCTGCAAAATTTGGGAAACCAACTGATGTTCTTCGGCCGTGGCCCAGATGGCAATGCTTCCGGGCACCGCATCGCTGATCACCCGCAGGCCGGGCAATTCTGCACTTAAACTGGTCAAGACCGCCTGGAGTCGGGTTCGTTCATCGGCTGCCGTAGGATAGAGCACCAAGGATCGCTCTCCACCGGGCTGCCCCGTGGCCAATTTAGCTAAGGTTTCGTTGATCAATTGATGATCATTCGCCGTTGCAAGAACCACGAGCGACCCGCTCCGCGAATCCACGGAAACCTGTGCGCCGGGCACCAAATTCCGCAAAAGCTCCACAATGGCCGCGCTGTCGGCTCGTCGGATCGGATAGACCTCAATCGTGGGCGCTGCCGTGATGTCGACACCGTGCCCCAACTGCGACAACGCCTCGCGGATCACGCGGTGGTCTTCCTCGCTGGCGTAAACGACCAGCTGGTTTCGCTGGCTGTCGACGGTTACGCGACTATTGGGGGCTAAACGCTCGATTAGGCCGACGATACCTCTCCCGGCTGAGCCCGAAAGATCTACCCCCCGAAGCGGATAGATGGCTACTCGTCGACCGAATTGACCGCCAGGGGCTGCGTCAGCTTCACGAATCGCCTTAGCGATTGTTTCATGCAGCTCCGGAGGGGCCAAAATAATCAGCCGTTGATTTTTCTCGTCTGCCGTGATCTGGGCACGCGGAGCCAATTGGCTCAATGGGTCCACTAAAAGCTCTGGATCGGCCCGCTGAAGCTCGTAGATGCGCAGCTCCGGTGTCTGGGAGTCGACCACGGTCGGCTCCAGTTCCTGAATGGTCGCGCGAACCAAGGCATGATCGGCCGGGGTGGCCAGGACCAAAAGCTGTTTGCGTCCCGAATCGAAAGTAACTTTGGCCCGCGGTACAAGCTTTTCCAACAACAACGCGAGTTGGCGCGGGTCCGTGCGGAGGAGTCGATACGCCTCAAGCTGAACGGCCGTTTCCGGCGCGGTTGCCGCCTGGAGTTTCTCCAAGCTGAGCTTGATCGCCTCATGTTCGGCAGGCGAACCCCAAACAATCAGCCGGCGAGCTTCTTCGTCGTACCGCAACTTGGCCGCCGGGGCTGCTAATTGCAAATTGGCTACCAGGGATTCTCCATCGCCCGGAGTAGCTACCGGGTAAGTCTCCAGCCGCGGGGCCCGCTCGGGGGCCTCCTGCGATTCCATCCTCGCTAAAATCGATTTGATGCCATTGTGCTGGCTGGGGGTGGCATAGACGTTGAGCTGATTTAGTTTAGGATCATGCACGATCTTGGCTGAGGAAAAAAGCGTGGTCAGCACGCTCAGTACGGCGTTAGGGTCCGCCGTTTTTAGTGGGTAAATCTGAACTTCGAACGGTTCAGGCTCCCGGGGTTTAGGTTGTGGCGGAGGTGGGGATGGTTCGGGGATACTTTGGATGATTTGCTCGATTGCATCCATCGTCCCCGCTCTTTCCGTCACCAAAATTTGATTAGTCCCCGGTATTGCAAGCAGTTTGCCATATGGCCCCAGCAAAGCCTTCACGGCTTGAGAGACCTGTTCGGAATTGCGCCGGCCGGTGGAAAAGCTCACGGTGACCAGATCGTGCTTCCCCATCCGCCGGGCCTCTTCCAAGCTGACCCGGGGAACCAACCCCGGAGGCAACTCCCCCTTTAAATGAAGCAGGATGAGCATCCCTTCCCGCCGCACCAAAGCATAGCCCTTGGTCAGCAGCACACTGTTGACCAAGTCGATGGCTTCGGTCGGAGTATATTCGCGGTTATCCGTGTAATTGAATGTTCCGGGCGGCGGAGCATCGAGAACAAGGGACAAGCCCGCCTGCTGGGCAAGCCACTCCAACACATGCTCCCAACGCTGAAAGCGGAATTGAAATCTTAAGACCGGAACCCGCTCACCGGCCGCAAAAGCGGCCTTTTGCTCCGGAGTCAGAACGCCCCAAAGCTTCGTGTCAAACTTGCGAATGATGTCAGGACGAATGCTTTCATCCGCCGGTTCTAACTGGCTTTTTCGCTCGGCAAGTATCGCCGCGATCTCCGCCCGTTGAGAGGGGGACAACCGCAACTGTTCCGCTACATTGGGATTCCCTAACTCTTCGAGGGGACGCGCAGCGATTCCCGAGGTAACGGCAGCCGTTGCGATAGGGCCGGAGGCTTCTCGCTCGCCTTGCCCCCGGTGTCGGGGAGGACCGGTTGAAGAGGCCGACTCAGGTGTTTCAGGACCCCCTAGCTCCGCGGCAGCCGGCGCCCCCACACTTGATTTCTCGGCGGAGGCCAGTTGAGCGGCCGAGCTCCCGGCACCGGTACCTTGAACCTCCACTGCGGCTTCCCGTGCCCCCGTTTGCGGTTCTGCTTGCAGGCCAAGCACCGGACCGATTCTCCAGGCGGGGACCAGCTCGAAAGCAAGCAGGATCAACAGAACCTGAACGACAGGCGGGTTGAAAGACGGTAAACGGCCGTTGGTATGACTGAACATGACCATCCGCCTCGTTTTGGAAGGAGATAAGGAATTTTCGCTTCGTGTCTGGTTCAGGGTGACAAACGACGGGAGACGCGTCGGTTGTTTGCGAAAGGTCATCAAGTATATCGCCACAGTTACATAACAAACTGTTTAAGGTCAAAATTCATGTTTACGGTCGTAATTCAACGGAATTGAAGGATTCCCTCGCGGCTTGGAGCCGGCGATTGCCGCCGGATTGCTAAGCACGATTGCTACGGACAAATGAAGCTTTTCATGCCCTGCCGGACGGAGCAGACCTTGTAAGTCGGATTCGTACGGCGGAAGCTATTGCGAGTTTTCGTGCCGACCAATCAGAATCGCTTTGGGTTCTTTGCTTTCCAATGGTGGTCGAAGATTAAAGCCTCTTTTAACCCATCGCGCTTATGATTCCTGGGACCTTGCCACCAGCCGACCAAACTCTTTGGGAATCTGACCAAATATTTTCCAGTATACCCAGCCTTCCTAAACACCCAAAGAATCACTCGGACTGTAAATCAATTCCTTATCTGAACAATTGGGAATGGTTGATCGAACGATCCCTGAACCAAACCTGAACCAAAATGGTCCAGGACCGGAGTCGACTCCTCGCGATGGCGACCCTCCGTGCTTCGTCCTCCCCGAATCATGCTTCCTAGCCCGAAAGATTATCCTGTAGCGTCAATTCGCGAATGGGTCGAAAAAGCATTTAAATGGCATCTATTAACGGAACATTAAGCACGAGTTTTCGAGCGAAGAACAGCACGACGCTCTTCGGGGGCCGTAAGCCGGGGTCGATACGTTTTTTTGCATTTCTTTAAGCCTCTTGAAAAGGGTTAATTTTGTTCTTTCAGCCTCTCATAATCGCTTTCCGGAAAGGCCGGTTTTTCCCAGGGCAACCCAGTGGATATCGGAATCAAAGTCGGAGCGGTCTTTTTGCTCCGGAAATCAAAAACAGACGTAAGTATCTGGCTTGAAAGCGATTCGCACTGGGAACGGCTGGCAAAGTCTCTCGCAGAGCCTTCAGTAGCAACGAGTGGTCTGGCGGACAGGGATCGAACCATTTCAAGCGTCGTGCATCTAGCTTGAGCGAACTAAAGAATTTCCTGATGGTGAGACGGCCCAAACGTCCAGGGCGGGCATCTTCAGGTAAGTTGAATCCGCATGGGGGCACCCTGATTATTTACGTTAGCCTCGCAATCGGCCCGGGTAAAGGAGTGAAGGGATCCGTGGCTGCGCTATGTACGAAACCCGGAAGAGTTTTTTCTCGCGGCCATTTTGAATCCTAAGGTTCAGAATCATCGGATATTTGAGACGCCTCCCGGAGGGCGGAACCGCAAACAACTTTTAGAGATTCGCCGCCTTATAGAGGGTGGAGAGTGGGCCTAAAGTTTTTTTGATCGCCATGAGCCATCGAATCATACACGAGTGTAAACACTAACAAAGTAATAATTGGGCTGAGTAGTATTCGGGCAAATAGAAATCGGTCTAATAAAAAGTTGGCCTCGCACCGACTTAATCCGCGCTCGCCACCCTCACGTACAAAAGTGTTAGGGTATCAGGCTCAAGGCCCGATAACGTTCGTGATTACAAAAAATTTGGGGTTTGCTCAGCTTACGGTTTTCATATTGCTTCGGTTTGCTTCAATAGCCTTTGTGGGGAGAGTGACTTCTTCCAAATCATCGTTCGCAGTTGGTTTTGGGTGATTTAACTATCTGAGACACGAACAACCTCTGAGATTTGAACAACCAACGAATTGACCTGGGCCTGAATGGTGGATATTGGAAACGCCGTTTCACGTCCTGTCCGTGCCGGGTTTAGGCACGATAATGGTGCGCCGCCGAAGGGCTTTTTCGGTTCCGAGTTTAAGTTCGACCCGTGATGATTCGCATTGGGCTTGGTGCTCGCAGGGAATCCAGCCGTGGCAAAGAATTTGGGAACCGATGAACTTAAGCCTATAGAGAAGGCCAAGGTACGGCAGGCCCTGATTCACGCCGAGGGTTACCACGAGCTGGGGCTGCCCCATCTCGCGTTGGAGAGTTTGGAGCGAGTACGTCCGCTCATATTGGATGATCCCGCAGCGTTGTGTTTCTTGGGCGAGATCCTGCGTACACTAAATCGGCACGAAGAGGCCTTGGAGCCGTTACGCAGGGCAACCGAGCTTGCGCCGGAGCTTCTGCCCGCCTGGATTGCAATCGGTTGGTGTGCCAAACGGACCAACCGTTTGGACGAGGCGATCGCAGCACTCGAGAAAGCCGTCAAGATCGCCCCCAAAAGCGGGTTAACTCACTACAACTTGGCTTGCTACCTAAGCTTGGCCGGCAAGAAAACGGAGGCGTTGGCCGAGTTGGCCCAAGCGATCGCGCTGGATCCGGATTTCCGTCGCCTGGCGCAGGACGAAACCGACTTCGATCCCATTCGATCGGATCCCAATTTTTTAGCCCTTTTGGGCTAGTAGCTTCGCGGCTACGTCCCTCTGATAAACTGATATACTTCGGATAAAGTAATGGGCGATGTGTCACGGGCCAATCGCCGCCGGGCAATTGTCTCTGCCATCAAGCCGCGGGAGAAAGCCTTACGCCGGTCGAAGAAATCGCACTCAGTCACAAGGGTCATCTCCCGGCTGTTCCTTCGAGCTTTTGGAAATCCCCGGGGGTGATGGAACCATTTGTTTGGAACGATAAGCCGGGAACAAATCGTTGCAATTCTTCGATCTGGTTGGGTACAGGAGAGCGTCTTTACGGTCATGACGCCGCGGAGAGGAATGCAGTTGCTATTTAACGCATCGTAATGTGCATTCGAAAGATATGCCATGAAAACCTCGAAAAACTTGAAGCGAAAGACTCTCCCCATGGTTCGAAAGGCGTTCGGCTTGCTTTGGTTCGGTTTAATTCTCGGCAATCTCGCGGGCTATTTCGGCGGCGTATCCGTCCCCACTGCGTCGGCGTCGGAGGACCGACGACCCAACGTCATTCTGATCATCACCGACGATCAGGGCTATGGTGACATCGGTGCCCACGGCAATCCCATGATTCACACGCCGGAATTGGATCGGCTATGGAGCGAGAGCATTCGATTCACGAATTTTCATGTAGATCCCACCTGTTCTCCAACCCGGGCAGCCCTGATGACAGGTCGGTATCCGACCCGAACCGGGGTTTGGCACACCGTCATGGGTCGGTCGCTCATGGATCCCGAGGAGATTACGCTAGCAGAGCTTTTTCGGTCCGCCGGTTATCGGACGGCCATGTTTGGGAAATGGCACCTAGGGGACAATTATCCGCTCCGCCCCCAGGATCAGGGCTTCGAGTTGGCGGTTTATCACAAAGGGGGTGGCGTGGGTCAGGCACCCGACTGGTGGGGCAACGATTATTTTGACGACGTGTACTTTCGGAATGGGGTTCCAGAATCTTTTTCCGGGTATTGCACGGACGTTTGGTTTCAGGAGGCCATGCGACTCATCGAGGCATGCCGCAGGCAACCGTTCTTTTGCTATCTTGCGACCAATGCCCCCCATGGCCCCTACCGGGTGGCGGAGTCCTACTGGCGCCCGTATGCCGACAAGGGTGTCCCCGAGCCTATGGCGCAATTTTATGGGATGATCACAAATATCGATGAGAACCTGGGGCGACTTCGCCGGGCTTTGGACGCCTGGGGCCTTGCCGAGAACACTCTGCTAATTTTCACCACCGATAACGGCACTGCCGCGGGCTTAGCGCCCAAGGCCAAGGCCGATCAATGGCGCGGTTTCAATGCAGGAATGCGAGGCCAAAAAGGCTCCCAGTACGAAGGGGGGCACCGCGTGCCCTGCTGGTTCTACTGGCCCCGCGGGGGGGTTGTCGGCGGACGCGACGTCGCAGTCCTGACCGCTCACATCGATATCTTGCCGACGCTGGCGGAGTTGTGTAGTCTGTCGCATCCGCGTAGTACGACGCTTGATGGGAGGAGTTTGGTCCCGTTGCTTCGCGGCGAAAATGCAGCTTGGCCCGATCGAATATTGTTTGTCCATTCGCAACGGGTCGATCGTCCCGTGAAATGGCGACAAACGGCCGTGATGACCGAGCGTTGGCGGTTCGTGGACGGCCGGGAACTGTACGATCTTTTTGATGATCCCGGCCAGCAGCGGAATGTTGCCGATCAATATCCGGAGGTTGTGGAACGGTTGACCGCGGCCCACGAAACTTGGTGGCAATCTTTGGAGCCGAAGTTTGATCAAGTGGTCCGAATAATCGTCGGTTCGGATGCCGAGAATCCCGCTTGGCTTTGCGCTCATGACTGGTTGGTGCCAACCACCGAGCAGTGCCCGTGGAGTCAAGAGCTTATTGCGAAGCGTTTGGCCACCAACGGGCCGTGGGCCATCGATGTGGCGAAGGCAGGCCGGTATAGGATCGAGCTCTATCGCTGGCCCAAGCACCTCAAGCGGCCCATGGACTGCCGGAAAGCTCGGTTGCGAATCGGCGGTCTAACAAAAGATTGCCAGCTGACGCCGGAGGAGCCTTGCGCGGTGTTCGAATTGGATTTGGAAGCCGGTCCCACCTTCCTGCAAACCTGGCTGATCCCGATCGAGGGACCGGAGTTCGGTGCTTACTTCGTTTCTTTGGAGCGGCTGTAGCGGTTCAAGAGTTTCTGCGGAGCAAGTGCAGCGGTTATGGAGTTTTTTTAGAGCGGTTGTACCGGTTACAAAATTGGGAGTTCGAGGAAGGGTGGTTGGGGACCATGTCGGCCTCGGGCGAGATTAATCCGGGTAGCTCGATGGAAAATTGTCAGACAAGGGCGCGAATCACGCAAGCGGTAAAGTATGAAAGTGGTAAAGTATGGAAGGAAAGATGGAGCTTGGACGTAGCTCGAAGTGCCCGAATCACTGCGGTGAAAAAGCGGAATTGCTTGCGCGAAAGTGAAGACCGGAAATGGGCATTCGCAAGGCTTTTCAAAAAAATCAGAAAACGGGAGACCTTAGGTCTTCCTTCAGTTGATCGACCGGACGTCGGTCCGTCGTCCGCGCTCATGCGTTACGGGGTGGGATAACAGAGCTGAATGACTCACGGCTTCATACGAGTTCTTGGAGCTGGCCAATTACTGGGCCACGGATCGGCTCCCGTGAGGCGAACCTGCGATCAGCACACCCGTTGGCAAGGGCCGAGCCGCACAGGTGAATCCTAACTCGTGAATACGGTCGCGTAACCGGCGGTATGCCGAAAAGCTTTCCGGGTAGGTCCATAAAGTCACGGTTGTTCGCCCGGGAGGTTGTCGAGCCAAGATTTGATGAAATTTGGACTCCGGGCGCAACGCCTCTTCAATCGGCTCGCCCAATTCGGGAGTACTGGGAATCAACTCCCAGTATTCCACGCGGACAAAACTAGCCGTTTGTCGAGTTGTGGGCGAGGTTTCCACCGTGGCGTCATATCGCCGCAGAAGAAAGCGCAGGTGGTATCCCCCCTCGGGTCCCACGGTATCGGTCCATTCGGGCTGAGTGATCAGGCGGGGCGATTCCTCTCGCACGCGTTGTTTGACCCGTTCGATCAACGATTCCAGCGGGATATAGGCAACCCGGTTTTGCCGCAACTGAAAATGAATCTCATTTCCTTCCACTACCCTCGCGAGGGGTGAAGGACGGTGCTCGATGACGGTCACTTGGGGCGGACTACTCAGAAAATGTTCCTTTTCCGCCTCCAATTCACGAATCACCCGCCGGAGCTGGTTGATCCGAACTTGAAGCGAATAACCTGCCTGACGATCGTGGTCCAACCGCGCCCTCGCTTCAGAGAGCTGTCGGTTCATCCAGGCCACAGCCGCAGCAAGCCGGTCGCGGACCGCCTCTTGCAACTGGGCCTGGAATTCGAGATTCGCCACTTGCCTGGCCAGTTCTGCAAGGTCCGCGCGCCGTGCTCCGAGATCGTTGCTGAGCTCTTGAAGGCGTGCCGATAGCGCACCCAGCTCAGCATCTACGCCGGATTGCGCCGGGGGCAGCTTTTGGACGCGGATTCCCACCACCAACACCAAGATGATCAGAATCCCCACGATGTTGGCGATGATATCTAGGAACGAGTCTTGGCCCGGTGTTTGGTCAAATTCGTGCGCTGGATTTGGCATGAATGCTAATCATTTTTGATGGCTCTGGACCTTTCGGCGATAGGCCATTAGCCAGGAATGGTTTATCTCCCAAACGAAATGTTACGCTTTTTAAAAAACTTGAAGCGAGTACACAGGGAATCCTCGACTAAGGTTGGTTACTTAATCGAACATTAAGCCCGCTTCCGGCCAATAGCTGTTGCAGTTTTTCGAAGGCGGGCCAGCCATCCGGAGTGACCTGCAGGACCAGCTCCGGTCGCCAGATCATGCCCCGGCCGGCCGATTCCCATTGCTGAACATACTTCCACAATTCGCTGACTAATCGATCAACGGTCCGAGTAGGATCTTCCTCCCACGGAATCGTGATGTTCGGCCCGAGGCCCGGCTCCGCCACGAGGATCAATCGCTCAGCGGAACAATGAACCCGCACCGGACGGCTGATCGGTACCAGAGCATTGCTTCCGGGGGGTAATGCCCAGTCTGGCCCACGAATCGCAGCCAGACTTTGGCCGCTGCGGCCAAGGCGGGCAACCGGGGGGCCTTCACCCCTTTGAGGTTGGGAAAATGTTGGATCGGAAGATGCCGCCCCAAGCCGCCCCGGCGCCCCTTCAGCGGGAGGTAAGGGAATGTTTCCCCATGAGGGTTCAGGAGGATTGGGCGAAAGGTTGTCGGCGGGAGGTGTTGCCGGGAAACTTGCCGTTTGGCCTTCGTCTATTCCGTGACCAACAAACGGAATCTTCGCCATCGGTCCGCTCGGGAAAGCTTCTTGGGCAAAAGACGTGTTGGCCGAGATATTGTTCTGGTCAGCCGGGATCATGCTCTGGTTATTTGCAAACGCGGAGGGCGTATCGAAGCTTTGAGGCACGGAGGCATTCGGCACAATTTCCTGGCTTGCCCGCGGAGGAGGTGCAGGAGTGGGCCGAGCCGGCACCCGGGCCGGGCCGCCATCTTCGGCGATCAATCCACCGCGGCCAGGGGCCAACACATACCGCTTTGCCCCTTGTTGTACATTTCGCGGTAGGCTGGCCAAAAGGAGCTCTTGCCGTCGCCGGGCTCGGGTTACAACCTCAGTTAACTCTTCGGCAAGCCGGGGATCGGCCGGGGGGAATACCAGCGGCCAATCCTCTTCAATAAGTTCGTACCCAAATTCACCCCGCCAAGACTCCAGCGCAGTCCGCGCTGCATAAAACGCCGTGATTCCCTCCGGCCGCACAAGCAAAAGGGGATACGGCTCCACCTGCGGTGATGCGGAGCTGGGGTCTTGACGCAGCCAATATTCCCGAATGGCCCGCAAGACCGAATCGAGGGGATTACCAGGCCCCATGGGGCCAGAGAAATCCTTCGGTTCAAAGCGGATGCCTTCCGGCTGCAAAATAATTGCATCCTTTTGACACTCCAAGTAAATGGGCCGACGCGCCGTGCCGAAGGGCCCGAAATAAGGAATCACGCAGTATCCGCCCTCAATCGCGACTAGCTGCCGACGGAGGTTTTCCACTTCTTGCCGCAGAGAATTGGCCAACGTTTCGAGCTTGTCGATCTCCTGTTGAAGCTGCGAGCTATCTTGGGTGCTGAGTTGTTCGGAATCCTGCAACAGTTGCCACTCCGCTTCCAGCTGGGCAAGCTCTTTGCGAAGTCGCCGCGTATGATCTTCGAGGTGGCCTAAGGCCAATCGGGCCGTTTGGAGCTGCTCATAGCCTGCATTTTGGGATTGGCGAACTACCTCACGGTCATACTCAGCGAGTTCGATTGCAGCTTTAAGCTCTTGATGAAGTTCCTGCTGCCGACGCAAGTGATCCACCGTGGCTTGACGCCGGGCCTGCCGCCCGATAATCACCAAAAGCAGGATCAAAGCGCCCATCGTGCAGATCAATACGGCGAGAAAGGGAAAGAGCGAGCCCCCGGAAACGGGGGAATGATTCAATTGGCGGCGGGGCGATTTCAGCGGTCTCATGACTCGCCGAGGGCTGTTTTCATCAGTCACTTAGGACTGAGGTTGCCTCAGGCTTTGAACGCCTTGGGCATGAAGTAATATTCCGAATTTCATCTCTGACCTTGCACTGTTTGCTGTACCGTTTTTGCGAAGCCGATTGCATTTGCACGAAGCAGTTCCTGCCGCAAAAAGTCGTATGAAAGGTCGCGAACGCAATGTGCCTATTCTTCCGCTGAAAGGGGCTAGCTCCCCTCGGATGAGCAGGACTTTCTATCGGTAGTCTGAAACGCATCATCCGGGGATGCCCGAAAACCCACATTCTGATCTTCAGTTTTCATCCAATGAAAACATTCGTAATCTTCAGTTTGCATCCGATGAAATCTGATATTCGGTTTCCATCCCATGAAAAAAATGTGTTTTTCGGTCACATTGACACAAGTTTTGCCAGCCTTCCCGCTGCACGAAGAGTATTTCCGCCATCAAGGCAATTTCCGCCAGTCAGTTCTTCGCAAACACACACTGTCTCACTCACACTTACTGACAGCAACCCCGTACAACAGACATTCCTCCCTGAAGGATCAACCGTGTTTGACACCATGTACAATGCCTCTACACCAGGGACGTTCCCATCTGAAAGAGCGGGCACCTAACGAGAACAAACACAACATCAGCCGGCTTTGCGTACCGGGAAAACGTCCGCCGGTTTTAGGCCTGTCCCCGTTACTTGATCCAAGCGAGCCGTGAAAAGATGCATCGCGGCCGTCAAACTCATGACCATCTGTTCGAATTGCTGCGAGGCTGCGAGCACGGCGAGATTGCGCGCCAAAGCCTCCTGGAGTGTCTTCAATGTTTGGGCGGCGTCTAAGGCCCGAATCAAAACTTCCGTGCGTTCCTCCACCCCTCGTTCCAAGGCCATGACATGTTCACTGTGCCGCTGAAACTCCGCCTCCTGAGCTCGCAAACGCCGTTGCTGTTCTTCGAGCAATTGCCGTTCGAGTTCTCCAAGCCGCTCGGCGTGTATCTCCAGTTGAGTCGCCATCGCTTGAGTCAACCCCGACTGAATATCTTCCACCATTTGCTGAGTTGCTTTCTGCCAAAATGGCTTTAGCGACTCGACGAAGCGATAGCCGAGTTCTTCTGTCAGCCGCTCCATTCCCGCAGCAACGCCTCGCAAAGCTTCAAGAACTTGAGTGAATCCCAGCGCGGGGGCAACTGCCCTCCCCGCTGGGCCAAGCTGAAGTTTTTGAATCACACGCGAGGCCATGTCATCCACTTGCCGGAGGAACTGCTCTTCTTGCCGCTGGACCGAAAAAAGTGCGAAATAAAGCACCAAGCACAGCCCTAAAGCAAGGATGGTTGTGTTGAAAGCCACCGTCAGACTGGCCATCACCTCCGGAAGACTCGCTTCGAGCTGCTGTGGCGCGAGTTTTCCCATGGCCATGGCAATGCCGACGACGGTCCCGAGGAACCCGACGATCGGAATGGCCCAAATGAACATTCGTACCAGACCAAACCGGGATACCGCCTCCTCGGCATCCCGCTGGGCCAAATACTGAAGATGCTCCTCCATGGAACCGGCTGGATTATCGCCTGCCTCCACGTATTGCAGGGCAGAGCTCAAACGCCTTACCAATGGGTGGTTGGCCAGCGGTTCAGGCAACTCTTCCAACCGGGAGAGCAAACGTTTCGGCTCGAGGGGCAATCCTTCGGCGGATAAAGCAGCGGGCAAGCGATCGGATCGCAGCCAGCTTCTTTGCACGGCAATCTCTCGCCATCGAATCCCCAAATAGGCCAAACCAATGAAAAAGAGCACGGTGGCCGCGTATTCCAGGGGATGATCGGCAAATAAACTGCGAATAGTCGGGGTATTTAAGGGTCCCCAAAGTACAAGCGAATACCACGCGGCGCAAACCCCTAAACCCCATAAGTAAGCCGAGGAGATGACTTTCCTGATCACTAGAGTCGAAAACCTCATCTTTCCATAGATTCCACCAGTTCCTTCACGTGCAGCCAAGTTGGTCCAAACCTCAAATAAACTCGTAATGTCGGTGATGATTCGAATCCGGGATTGCACGGGAGGATTGCCGCCCGTCGTGGTGTGCCGGACTCAGCTTGCTCACTCAAATGCAAGGGACTTTGCTGAAGCTGAAAACATGAAATCTGCGATCGGTTAGTTGCGATTAGGTAATCTGAATTGAATAGGCAACTTGAGTTGATTGAATTTGACAAGCGAACCTTGAGAACTTTTGAGCTTGAAATTCGATGCGAGTTGTCAAATTGCAAAATCCAATACAACGAGCTTTTACTCCACGATTCAAATTTTCGTTGTCGCCCAAATTAACTTCTGTTGCACCCAAATTAACGTGCCAAATCCGCGATTGGGCCGATTGACGCCTTCAGGTCGCACCACCCCTTCAAGGCCGGCTAATGGCTGAGTTGTGCTCCTCGATTGGCTCAGGATCGGTTGGAAAATAAAAACTGATGAGAAAAAAAGAAACAGGGAATTACCCGCCGCAGAAACTTGCAGGCACACAGCCGGAGTTGGGGTAGCAAGCCGAAGTCTTCCGGGAAACAATTTCCCGACCGGCCAGGTAGGTCCCTCGGTTGGAGCAGCCCGAAAAAGCTAGCTTGCTAGGATGCTTTACAAGGTAATGAAACCGCTTAGAAGGTGATGAAAATGAAAAGGTAGGTGATGAAAATGAAAAGGTAAAGGTATGGAAAATGAATTCGATCGTTGGAGAAAAGTCGCAGAATTCGACGGCCCCATGATCGGCTGCACCATGCTCGTCCGTGGCAGATCTGCGATGTCACGAAGTTCTTCACACGATATAGCGGCGGTTTTCCCAGTGATTTTCCCGGTAAACAATCCGCAAAGCAGTTACTTCCAAGCAACGGTTTGGCATGATGAAATGGATGATGATCATAGATGATCACAATTGAAGATTCACAGTTACGGGTCTCAGCTTACCCCCAACAAGGTAACGGGAGCCGGCTGACCGCAACCAACGATTGGACGCGCCGCGGAGTTCATCTTAAAAAGACCTTGAGCAAGGAGGTCGATGGGACTCCTTGAAAACAAAGTCTCCAGGTAAATCAGGGAAGAAGTGGCACACTTTCGTCCCGGTTCACGGAAAAAACACAGTATTGCGATTCAGTAATTCGGAGGGGAGCAAAGCCGGAAAAGTGCTAGCTTCCGCTCGGCCATTTCACTTGGGTTTCCTTGGTGGGGACGAGTTTCTTAGACGGATATTTCTCGGGGTCAACCGGCAAACCGAGAGCCCGCAGCGACTCGGCCAAAGCGAATCGGAAGTCATCTTTGGACAATTCCATCCCGAGGGTCAACGTCTCAATCGCCAAAGGAGTTCCAATCCGCTGAACGCAACATCGCGCGTCCTCGCGGAGGCCGCCGACACCATCCTTGCCTGCATCCTCGACGATATTCGGGATGTCGGTGATTGCCAGAATGCTCGCATCGCCCCCGATTTCTGAGAGCATCCAAACGGCTTCGCGGCGGAGTTCCCTTGGGTATTCCGGGCGAATCAAGCGAATTAGTTCCGCTTCCACGGCTCTTTTGTCTTCCGTGGGTTTGCCGGGCGCTCCTACCGTTCGAACGATTTGCCAAATTGCCCGCCTTGCCGCCCGGGCTACCTCCAGTGGTTGGCCCAATTCGTCGTTTTTCCCCTCGGCTTTCAAACGATCAACGGCCGTATTGGCCTCGACGATTACCTCGGCCAAGGCCAGGATTGCCGATGCCCCGATTTTGCCGGCCGACTGCCACGCAGCGGTCCGCTCGTTTGGATCTCGGCTTTTTATTCTTTCCAGGAGCTCTTTCAGTCCAACATCTTGCATGAGCCATCCCTCTCTAAACCCGAGCTACAGAAAATCGACGCGGCATTCAACATAATGAACATTCGACATAATGAAAATGAAATGGTGGCCAGCCGGGCTTTAACTGAAATATCTCCATTCGCGGCGGTCCCAAACATTTATCGCCACTTTAGTGTGCCTGTAGTTTGCTTTGGGGAATCTCCGCAGTCAACGGGCAAGTGTCACACGGGCGTAGGTACTGTGGTTAACTCGGCTTGCCACCGCGGCGGGAAAACGCTATCAACCCCTTCACAAAATGGCGCTCCCCGCGATGTCCAAGACGGCCTTCCGTGAAACACGAAAGATCGCCATTAGCTGAGCGCACGGCAATACTGACAAACAAACTGATGCCGGCTCATCTGTCGTTAGCTTGTCAACTAAGTAATCATCATTTTGTGTAAATGAACGCAATAACGAATTCTTATCATATATCGCAGTGGACCCTGAAATGCGCGTAGAAGTACCTCACGGAAAATTGAAGTATGAAATTTCGTCTTGGAGATTGGGAATGTTAAACCCTCATCGGCTAAATGTTCCTGCGCATTCCCAGGTGAGAACCGGATTTAACCGCGATATTAGTGTTACTTGCCCTGATCAATTACGGTTAATTTCCGAGATTGTTTAAACACTCTGATAACCGTTAAGCTGTCGACACCGACTTAAAACGCTACGTCTAGATTCGCAACTAAGAGCTCTTAAAGCTTGTCCAATTTCAGTTTCTTTAACAGTTTTCTCCTCGCCTTTAGGAGTCCGGGAACCGTCCGATACCGTAAACCGGGCTCGGCACTAGCGGTCGACAGGGCGAGGACCTAAACGTAGCAAGCCCGTGCCTCCACCGAGTATGTGGTCGACGAACACCGCGTTTGGAATAGTGGCTCTGGGGGGAATCGTTTTCCTCTCGGCCATCCATGCGCAAGACTGGCCCACGGTCCCGGTCCCGTCGCCTCCAAGCTTTGCCCCCGCTCCCTTCATCCAGCACAGCGACGAACTTGTTGCCGAAGTTCGAATCGTGGGTAACGAGCGGATCACTCAGGATAAGATCCTGGGACAACTGCGAACTCGGCCCGGCCGCCCCTTCGATTCCCGAACAATCGAGGAGGATGTTCGGCGGTTAAATCTCACGGGGTGGTTCGTTACCGTCCGGGTGTATTGGCAGCAAAGAAGCGATGGGCGAGTTGTAGTTTTCGAAGTCGTGGAACGGCCCACCATCCAGTATGTGAAGTACGTCGGAAACGAATCCTACCCGAAAAACAGGCTCGCGCAGGAAGCGGGCATTAAACCCGGAGACGGTTTCGACCTTTTCGCCGTGGAAGAGGCCCGACGCCGCTTGGAGTCGTTTTATCATAGTCGCGGATTTGCAAAAGCCCGGGTGACTTTGGCCGAAGGCTCCCAGCCCACTGATGCGGGTGTCATTTTCCTGATTCACGAAGGGCCAAAGCAACGAATTCTTTGGACCGACTTCATCGGCAATACCATAGCCAGCGATGCCAAACTCCGCACCAAGATTCAGAGTAAGCAGGGGTTCTTATGGATCTTTAAAGGAGAGCTAGACCCCGAGGAGCTGGAACGAGATCGCCAACGCCTCGTGGATTACTACAGGAGCTTGGGGTTTTTTAGGGCTCGGATTGGGCGACCACTTGTCGAGTACAATTCATCACGGAGCTGGGCGCGAATCACCTTCGTCATCGACGAAGGGCCGCGTTATCAGATCCGTCAAGTGCGGGTGGTGGGCAACATGGTCTTTGCCGAAGAGCAGCTCCTCCCTGAATTGAAAACCGGGCCGGGCCGCTATTTCAACCAGGCGGAGATGCAAGCGGATATCAACACCCTTCAAGAACGATATGGAAGCATCGGGTACGTATTCGCGGATATCCGAGCCGAGCCGCGGTTTCTGGAGGAGCCGGCCCTATTGGACTTGGTATACACGATTCAAGAGGGGGCACGGTGCCGGGTGGGGCGCATCGATGTAGCGATCAAAGACCCCGTCGGCAATATGACACACACCCAATGGACCACGGTGCTCAACCGACTCTCCCTTGCCCCCGGAGATATAGTAGATATTCGTGAGCTTCGGGCCAGCGAAAGACGCCTGAAAGCGTCGGGAATTTTTGAGGTCGATCCAGGCCGCGGCATTAGTCCCAAGATTGTCTTAGTGCCCCCGGATGCCGACGAAGTCGAGGCCGCTATCGCGCGACAGCGTGCTGCCGGTCAAATCCGCGGACAATCTCCGGAAAGTCAATCTCGCGTCGCCTTTTTGCCGCCTTGGCCTAACGGTTCGAGCCTTGGTAAATCGGTTCCTCAGCCGCAAAGCTTACCACTATCGTCCCAAATACCTGGGGATCCCGCTCGTTGCGTCGATGCCCCGCATGCGGGTTTTGGGGAGCCTCATATAGAAGGGGGCTGCTCCTCTTCGAACGCCGTCAATCCTGGGGAGCAGTTCGTCGTCCTCGTAGTCGAAGGGCAACTCTCGGCTAATCAAAGTTGTGATATCTCGAGGAATGCCACGGCTTCGGAGCTCTCGGAGACGCCCTCAGCTTTGCTCGACCCGGCTATTGCGGTGCGGCAAGGCAGCGATCCGCTGGGCAGCTCTGATCCATCCCGGTCGTCAATCGGGGAGCTTGAGCCGGTGGATCAACCGGCGGAAGGGGCGGGAGCGGCTCCCTCCGGCGCGCCTCAAATGAGGGTGCCACAAGAGGTAATTCGCGGACAGTACTCGCCAGATTCAGGGGTTAGTCTTTCTCCCCTTAGGTCACGACGTCCGCAAACGCGTACTGTTTCCCCCGGCACTTTCGGAACTCAAGGGAGTGCGAGCACTGATCGAAATACTGGTTCCGCAACATCCCCCGTTGTAGCCGACCCAGCGCTTCGAGTGAACCAACCCACACCCGCGGTGAGTTTATCTGCCCCAGCAACGGCGTCGAACTCGCAAGCGGTCTCCTCGTTTGGAGCCGGTTTTCCTTCTGCAAGTGCTCCGCCAGCCGGATACTCGGCCGGTAATCGCTTAGGTGGTAGCGGTCAGTCCGCCGGCCCAGGGACCGGCTCATTCTCAACAACCCCGGGAAATGGTGGCTCTTTGGAGGGGACTTCGTCTGAAGCGGGCAGCAGTTTTTACGCGACTCCTTGGACGCCACCAGGGCAAGTCAGCGCTCCCGCGGCTGCAGGAACGGCTTCACCGGCTAACAACGGGGGAACTGCGTGGGGGGGTGTGCCGGGTGGTGGCACCGGGACTTTACCCGCAGGTCCTTCGGCGCCGCGAGCCGCAGGGCCCGCTGTGCCGGCGCCCCCCTTGCTGGGTGAACCGCCGGACCAAGATCCGTTCCTTTACGTCCCGCTTCAGCCGGAGGTTCAAGAGGCCCGAACTGGCCGAATCATGCTTAGTGCCGGTATCAATTCCGATGCCGGATTTATCGGCTCCATTATTGTGGACGAGCAAAACTTCGATTGGCGTCGCTGGCCGCGAAGCTGGCAAGAGATTATCGACGGGACCGCCTTTCGCGGGGCAGGGCAGCGATTTCGACTGGAAGCGGTACCGGGCACCGAGGTGCAGCGCTACATGGCCAGCTTTCAGGAACCCTACTGGCTCAACACCAATGTTAGCTTGGGCCTAAGCGGCTTTTACTATAACCGGAAATACCGCGAATGGGATGAAGACCGGCTCGGGGGGCGGGTCGCATTCGGCTATCAGTTTACCCACGATTTATCGGGCACTTTTGCCTTCCGCGGTGCCAACGTCAAAATCTACGATCCCGCGGTTCCCCCTGCATTGGTCCCTGAGCTAGCCGAGGTCGTTGGATCGAACACACTATTGGGCTTCGGCGTTCAATTAACTCACGATACCCGCGACAATGCTTTTCTGCCGACCGAAGGCCACTTATTTGAGATCGGTTTCGAGCAAGTGATCGGTTCGTTCGATTATCCCCGAGCAGAAATGGATTTGCGGCGATATTTCTTGCTGCGGGAGCATCCCGATGGCTCGGGGCGGCATGTCCTCAGTCTCAGCGGAAGAGTCTTTTACACCGGGCCAAACACTCCCATCTACGAACACTATTTTGCCGGCGGCTATTCGACACTCCGAGGATTCGACTTCCGCGGGGCAAGTCCCCGGGATCCGGCAACGGGCTTGCGCGTTGGGGGTGAGTTTATGCTCCTGGCTTCCGCGGAGTATATGTTTCCTCTGACCGCGGATGATGCCTTACGGCTTGTCATCTTTTGTGACAGCGGCACGGTGCAGCCAAGGATTGATGACTGGACACAACGGTATCGGGTGGCCCCAGGGTTCGGTCTGCGGATTACTATTCCCGCGATGGGACCTGCGCCAATTGCCTTGGACTTTGCATTCCCCGTTTCCACGGAGCCGGGTGACGAGGAGGAAGTGTTCAGCTTTTTCTTAGGCTTTTTGCGTTAGGATTCATGGCGGATCGGTGATGCTGCCGAATTGGCTCGCGGAAGCGGGGGCCTTCGCCCGGTAAGGGTGACCGCGAGATCACGAGTGTACCTAGATTACCGAAGCAGGCCGTTTATGGTCGACTACTGCCTCGACCATAAAAGGGAGAGCCGCGAAAGTGCAAAGCCGCGGAGTTAGGCAGTTCATCCGCTTAGCAAAACGCCGAAGCGACGCAGCAAATCAAGGTCCGCACTTAGCCAGATCGTGGAAACTTCTGGCAAAATGTAGCAGATAGCAGCCCTTGTGGGCTTTGAAGTGAGGGCCGGTCGAAGGGCAAGTAAGCTTTGAAATAATTCGCTCGCGGGTTTGAAACGAAGGAATCGAGGTTAGCTCCGTCATGGGGACGCGGGCTGAGACCGCAGGTAGGTTTCGTTCAAAGGTGCCTTGACCAATTCAATGTTGATGGACGATTCATGCTCGATTGACAACGCCAAATTCTCGATCAAGTACACAAAAACTCAGCGATTAGGCGCGAAAAAGGGCGATCACAAATTTCATTCCTTTGAAAGATTGCGCTTACTAAAAAGGTTGGTTTTTCAAAAAGGTTGATTCTCGAATCACAATTGGATTTTTGGGTAAAGGGGATACGCGTGTTTGTTGCGGCAACAACGCGGTGCTTTTGCAACCTAGGCTGGGATGCTGCCATCGAGCGGTTGGCCGAACTGGAGTATTCATTTCTTGAAATAATGCTCCATGATGAGGATGGTCACCTCAAGCCGAATGACCTGCTGACGGACTTCGACAAAATTGTTTTTTCTTGTCGGAATACGATGCGGCTGGTGCCTATCGCCCTTAGTTTCGATAGCAGTGCACCGGAGGAGGTATTTCTCCGTCAATTCCAAGCCGCGTGTGAGTTGGCCAATCTCTTAAAGATCGTCACCCTTACCGTGCGCGCAGCGGAACTGGGCACCCCGTATAATGCGGAGATCGAACGCTTACAAACTCTCGTGCGGCTGGCAAGTGTTCAAGGGGTCAAAGTGTGTATGCTGAGTGAGCAGGGGCGGATGAGTCACGATCCCTTAACGGCCGCGGGCCTTTGCGGGCACGTCCGAGGTTTGGGAATCACCTTCGATCCAAGTCATTACATTTTCGGAATAGACCGCCCGATCAAGCTTGAGCCCATCTACCCGTTTGTACGCCACTTGCGGTTGCGAGACACTCGGCAGGATGCCTTTCAAGTGCGGGTCGGTCAGGGGAGCGTGGAATACGGGCGGCTAATCAACCATCTTGGCCGCTTCAATTACAACCGCGCTCTTTGCGTGGACATGCTGCCACAAGAGGGAGTTGATCACCTCGCTGAGATGCGGAAAATGCGTTTGCTTTTGGAAAGCCTCCTTTGACAAACTTCCTCGAATTAAATCCGCCGAAAGTCTTCCGCTTTTGCCGATGGTAAAAGACTGCTTAAGAATTCCCATTTTTTCGCAGTCTTGATCCCCGTGGCATGCCGCATGAAAGCTCTCCGAGGCTACGAGGGCGCTGAACGGAGAGAGCAATGGTCAGTAGCGGCCCGGCTCGGTTATCTTCCACCTGGGTTCACCCCAATTGGAATTTATTTGCCCCGCGGAATATGGCGGATTATGAGTCCTCTTCCAGACGACGAAGACCCGTGGAACATTGATCATCCGGGGCGGGCCGACCCTAACGGCCATGATCCGACATTGGGTCGTAAGAAAGTGTCGGAACAAGAGCTTGCGAAAGAACGCTTCCTCAACGCTCGCATCAAGGGCCGCAAAGTTGAGGCATAAAGTTGAGGCACGGGGGGCTGCCGGGGCCAGAATGCCCGGGGAAGTGGTGAATGGTTTTTGGATTGGGCGGCTGTTACGATTACGAGCTAGAAATGGGCGAGATGTTCAGGGGCGGGAAAATTCGCCTGTTTATTCCCATGGTGTATTCGCCTAATTAACCCGATTTTGTAGCAGTGGCTGTCCCCGCCTGATGAAGCCGTTCCAAAGTTTCCTCAAACGACAAAGTGGTCCGACGGACCTTCACACAGATTTGGCGAAACGTCTCGGGCGTCGGCACCGCCGGCAGACGAAACACCGGTTGGTCGCCGCGATAAAGAACGAGATCTCCGGCCCTCATCCAAGCAGCACCCGGAGGGTAGTGCACTTTAATGGAGTCGAAATCTCCCCAAGCTATGCTCGCCAGCTCTCGATGCCTTAGTCCACCCTCGATAATCACCCGGCGGGTTGTTACTCGATATCGTCGGCACAACCCTGGCAAAAACTTTGCGAGGTAGAGCACTAGAGCCACCGGAATCATGAGTAGCACAAGCAGTTTTCCCAGCGTAAAAATCGGGCCAATCCCCCAGGGCAACTGGGCCATTTGGCCGATGGCACGCCCCAGACGAAACTGGGCAATCGAAGGCCACACAATAGCCGCGGTGCGTTCTGGAATTTCCGGCGGCTGATGGACGGACAGCTTGGTTGACATAGCGGCAACAGATAATAGTTTGGTGAATTTGCAAAATAATTTAGGGGATTTGCAAATGGTCGTTAAATCGGTGAATTTTTTTACATTCGTCGCTGAATACGGAGCCGACCTTC
>CAKZMM010000047.1 GCA_937128505.1 uncultured Thermogutta sp. | reverse complement strand
GAACCCTCTCCATGTGCGGAGGGCATACCCTGCGGAACTCGCTTGCCAAAACACCTGGTGAATTCAGCGAGCCACAGACTCAGGTTTCCGGCCAGCGGCCAACCACTCCGCAACGCCGAGCTCGATCGCCCTCATCTCGCCGAGGAATTCGCCCGTGATTTCCTCCCGAGGCAGGAAAATGGTCTTCGACTCTGCAATCCGGCGGTCAGGCACATAGAGGAGTCCTTTGACAGGCCGATAGTTAAAAGCGATCTCCGGGATATCGGCCGCCAACGGATAATGCATGCACGGCCAACCCCCGTCGGCCAATTGGGCATCCATGAAGGTGAAAATGGCCACGCGCTCCGCGATCCGATACGTCAGGATCACGGTGGGTTCATCGGCCAGTTGGTAGCGGACCAAAACTCGCAGCAATTCGCCGGCCCCCCAGCCCACTTTGCATTTCGAGGGCCATAGATAGGTCTCCAGGGGCATGGTGCTCTCGAATTCCAGGAGCTTCAAAGCACTATCCAGAAAAATTTGGGCTTGGGTATGAGATTGCCCGCAGCGGCTCCGCAGGGCATGGTACAAGGCTGCGAGAAATGCGATCGCCGTGCCGACCTGCCAAAATTCTTGCTTGTAGTTGTGCGTGTCTACCAGTTTGCCGATGCGGTCACTGCGGGATACTTCAGTGACCAATTGGCCCTCGGGAGTCATCTGCGTATAGATGAGTCCCCGCGGCATATGCTCGGCGTTCGCTTGGATCCAACGTACCACCCAATTACCGGCGGCAATGGCCGGTTCCCAGCGTCCCAGCGCGATCATCAACTGCCCGAAAAAGGTCGTATTGAGCACGCCGATCGTCGGGGGATAAGCCGGCCGATCCGGATCCTCTCCGATCCAATGAAACACCCCGCCACTCACCGGATGCTGGTACTGCATAATGCGATCGATCACCACCGGCTCGCTTACCAAAGGATGTCCCATCCAGGCGGCGACGCGGAGAAAAGTCAGCGGCCGATAAACCCGCTGCATATCTTTGTATTCCGGGGGCTCATCCGGGAAATAGAAGTCGCCATTGGGTTGAAGAGCTTCCTTCCGAGCCCAGTCCAATAGCCGCGCGATCACCGCCGAATCCCAGCCGGCCGCATGCAAGCCCCAGCAGGCTTTGTGAATGTAGCTGAGATTGCGCTCGCGCATGATCGGCCCGCGAGGAGCCAGTCGGCTTTCCAAAAAGGCCCCCCCGTGCAAGAGGCTCAACCGCATGGCCGCCAAAAGTCGTTCGGGTTCGCAGAAGCTGCGGTGCATGATCTCCTCTCCTTGATCTTTCCTGGGTCAAATACCGGTGCAAGGGTTGCGGGCTTTCCCTGGCAGCCGTTTCGTACGGATCAAGCTCTAGGCCGATTTCGGAAAGCTAAGAGTTTATGAACTGGAGAGCCGATGAACTATTTTGTCGGTACCAAGATTTCGGCCCAGTTGGCCGGCCACTAACGCAGATAGAGATACGCCGCAGATACAGATACTTACTTTGTATCGCGAGAGTGTCCGCAAAACTTTTCCTCGCAGACCTGCCCAATCCGGATGCAGGCTCGGAATACGGGGCTTTTTTCAAATTTCGGGCCATCCCATCAAGAGGCCTTGGCGTCTCCGGTCACTGATTCGCCAACAAAGGCAAGTAAAAGCTCAGGCCTCGATCAACCCATAGGCGGCCATGGTCCGACGCAGTTTGATCAGTCCTTCCTCCCCCAAGGGTGTCAGTGGCATCCGCAGCTCACCAGCGTCCCGACCCAAAATTTTCATGGCCGCTTTCACCGGGATGGGATTGGAAGCCAAGCCAAGCAGGTCGCGACAGAGGGGGAAAAGTTTCCGGTGCCAGTGCTGCGCTTCGGCCAGATTTCCCGAGTCAAAAGCGTCGATCATCGCCTTCATATCCCGGGGCACAAGATTCCCGACAACCGAGATGACGCCGCGGCCACCGATCGCCATCAGCGGTAAGGTCAGAGTATCGTCCCCACTGAGGATCGTAAGGTCCGTGGATGCGATGATCTGTGAGGCCTGGTCCATGGAACCGCTGGCCTCCTTGACCATGGCGATATTGGAAATTTCGGCCAACCGAATGATGGTTTCCGGTTCGACATTTCGGCCGGTTCGACCGGGGATGTTGTACACACAGATCGGGATGTCTACTGCCTCGGCCAAAGTCCGGAAATGCTGATATAGCCCCTCCTGAGTGGGGCGGTTGTAATACGGGGCGACCACCAGCGCGGCATCGGCTCCATGACGCGCGGCAAACCGGGTAAGTCGCAGGGCTTCTGCCGTGCTATTGGAACCGGTACCGGGCATCACTTTCACGCGCCCGGCAGCCGCCTCGATTACCGCGGCGATTACCGCTTCGTGTTCCTCGTGGGAAAGCGTGGGAGATTCGCCCGTGGTTCCCACCGGACACAAACACGTCACGCCGGCTGAAATGAGGAATTCCACGTGATTGCGGAGGGTATCGTAATCCACTTCGCCGTTGCGAAACGGCGTGACCATGGCCACCGATAGTCCGGCAAACGCCTCGGCACGTGTTGGCATGTCGATGCTACTCCTCGCTAAAACTTTTGTATTTTCCCACGGATCTTGCCGCTGATTCTGCCACTCCTCCGCTCTGCGCCCCAGCCACCTGCCCGAGCCGACCATCGCATGGGGTCGCCCTAAACCGATTGGCTTGATTTTTCCCTGGAGCCCACCACGCCGGGCGCATCAACGATGCCCAGAAAAACGAAAGTTACGTCTTTTTAAATCTTTGGTTGCTTGACAGAGATCATCGCTTGCTTAACGGGGATCTTTCGTTGCTACCCGGGGAACCAACCGCGCGGGTACTTAACCAAAAATCAGCCGCGGGAAATGAGCACTCAATCCTCAACAAACTGATGGTTATTCGGCCACGGTCCGCTAACCAAACGCTTCATCTCGCGGACCGCACGTTCTAATCCCACGAAAACGGCTCGCGATACAATGCTGTGCCCGATATTAAGCTCATGCATTCCTTCCATTTGAGCAATGGGAATGACATTTTGGTAATTCAACCCGTGTCCTGCATGGAGCACAAGCCCGCGCTCGCGCACCCGCCGCCCGGCTTCGTAGAGGAGCTGTAATTGGCGGGCCTTTTCCCCGGATTTGCGGGCCAAAGCGTATTGCCCGGTGTGCAATTCCACAGCATCAGCTCCTAACTCTGCCGCTGCGTCGATTTGAGGCGCAACCGGATCCAGGAAAAGACTGACCGAAATACCTGCGTCCTTCAATCGCGCGATAACCTCGGCCACCTTCTGGCGATGATTAACGACGTCTAACCCCCCCTCGGTGGTGACTTCTTCGCGGCGTTCGGGAACCAACGTGGCTTGATCCGGTTGAACCCGGGAGGCTATATCCACGATCTCATCGGCGCAGGCCATTTCGAGGTTGAGCTTCACGGTCACGGTCTCCCGGAGGAGCCGGAGATCCCGATCCTGAATGTGGCGACGGTCCTCGCGCAAATGGATGGTTATACCATCCGCTCCACCCAACTCGGCCAAAGCTGCCGCCCAAACCGGGTCTGGCTCATAGGTCCGCCGTGCCTGCCGAAGGGTGGCCACGTGATCGATATTTACGCCCAGCAGTGGCATGACGATGGCTCCTGGCTTAAGGAAACCGATAGCCGAATTTTCCTTCAAAGCTCTCGCTCGATCCTGAGGGGGCTTCCTTTGATTTGCCCGGGGCACTTTCGGCTCCAAACGTTGCTTCGCCCCTTTGATTACCCGTTTTTCCCTTGAGAAAAAAGGAAGAACTTTCTCCGCTACAGCCAAATAGGCAAGGAATTCAAATCGAGGGGCAAAGGCGGATTACCCGTGAAAATTACTGAATCGTATTTGACCCGGATATCACTCCGCCTAAGTCGTGAACCTGTGCCAAATAGGTCGTGACTCTTCGCCGCAGTTTTCACGATCTTCTGCCGCGATTTTATAGGTGGGATACCCACGGCCGCAACTATCTCTGAGAGTTTTTCTATATATCGCAGATTATCCATATTAACAGCGATGGCCTGTTACTATTTCGGGAGATTGGGCGATCTGGGAAACTGAATTCAAGCGTGCTTGGGTTGCAACCTCCAGAGAAGCCATTTTTTCGCAGAATTCTGTTGCCCCTGCTAGAAACAGAATTTGCGGTGGGTATAATTAATGGGTTAATCCCCTTGACCCACACCAGCCTCGGCGATGAGGCCGTGGGGGAGAATCAACTTCGCTCTCCCCAACATTGCCTAATCAGGGGGAATCGCTCCTTCAAAGTGGTATCTGCGTGGTTTGGACAAGCCGAGAGCGCTTGGGCCGATGTACCAACCTTCCACCAAACCGGATTTCGCGGGAGAGATTTGATTGATTGAAGAATTAAGAGGTGTTTTTGTTTTTTGAAGCTTGGTTTTTGTGTTTCGAACGGTTCGGAGGGCTAGCCGCAACAGATCGGTGGGACATCGTCGGTGCAGCAGTCACACTGTTGGAGGGCACGTGAGCCAATCGCGGCCCTCATCGCAAAAAAATGGTCCCTGATCACTGCGGCAGCCTCGACGGTCTTGGGGAAGACGAAGCGGTCCAAAGCGTGGTTTAATCTGGGGGTGTTAAGCGCGTGGGGAACGGTAGCGAAACCGGTCTAGAAGTTCGGGTTTTTGGCAGCGTTCAGGAGGTGAATCGTTGTAACAATGACGATTAAGATCGGGTAGCCGGGCCAGCGCATCGCCTGGGGGTGGGGTCCAGTAGCTCGCCATCGCCGAGGCAGGGAAGGTACAGGTATTCGTCGGGCAATGAGACAATCTCTCGCTCGGGTAAGACCCACGCGGTCTTGTGGCCGTTTGGCTTGTGGTCCTTGCCGCGGGGGGTCGAGTTCTGTCTGAGGCCATCGCTCGCATGCCTTTTCGACGTTTCCGCACTTTTCCTGCCGCTGACCGCATTTAGCGGTTGGTTTGCGGTCAGGGCCTTCGGCGCCGGATGATGTTTGATTGGGCCGAAGCGATTCCGACCTTGGCGCGACAAAGCTCAAGATGCCGCGAAAAAAGGGGGGTTAGCTTAGGGAAAAGCCGTTTGAGCGAAAGATGTGGAGGACTAACAAACCTCGTTGATTTAGAGACGTGCTTACGTTTGATTTTGGGGGAACTGTTAATCAGTTTGGCCCTATTGGAAACGGTTCCGAACAAGATTTTGATGTTTGGCCGCATCAGCAGGTTGTTGAAGTCAACACCTAAAGTCGTATTGGCAACTGGTATTGGCAGGTCGTGGAGGGATCTTCCGGCAAGAGGATTGGGAGATCTGAGGAACTTTGGATACGCAAGAACTTAGGAGCAGTTCGGGTAACGAACCATGAGGAGGTCGCCTTTGTACGATCCGGACGCACTTTTGGAATTCGAAGACGAAACCGCCGAGGTCCTCGAGGAATTAGATCTTGAGGAAACGGACGAAGAAGACTTTTTGTTGGAGGATTTCGAGGCCGAGGTCACCGATCCGGAGGTCGATCTGACCGGCGATTTGGACCTCAGTACCGATCTTCTGGCCGAGGGTGAGGAGGAGACCTGGTCAGACGATCCCGTCCGGATGTATTTAACTCAGATGGGCGAAATCCCGTTGCTGACCCGTCAGCAGGAGATCGCCCTCGCCAAGCAGATCGAAAAAACGCGTGCTCAATTTCGCCGTAAGCTTCTGGAATGCGATTACGTGATGCAGCAAGCGGTCCGGGCGTTGCGGCGGGTTCACGAGGGCGATCTGCCGTTCGACCGCACCGTTCAGGTGTCGGTGACCGATCGCCTGGAGAAAAAGCAGATTCTCGGACGTCTACCGCACAATTTGCGAACTCTGGAGGCTTTGCTAAAGCGGAATCGGCAAGATTATCGCATCGCGTTGAGTAAAAGCCGACCCTGGCCCGAGCGGATGGCCGCATGGCGGAGGTTGGACCGGAGCCGTCGGCGTGCTGTTCGGTTGATGGAGGAATTGGGCCTGCGAAACCAGCGTCTGGAGCCGATGATCCAAACTCTGGAGGAATTCAGTCGCCGCGTTGACGAATTGAAAGCTCGCATTCAGGTTCATCAGCGGGCCGGTGGGCCGTTCAAGGAACGCCAGCCGTGGATCATCGAGTATCGCAACATCCTCAAAGCGACTCAAGAAACACCGACAAGTCTCCGTAGCCGGGTCGCGTACGTCAAAGAGGTGTACAAACAGTATCAGGAGGCGAAACGAGGATTGTCCGAGGGAAATCTCCGGCTTGTGGTTTCGATTGCCAAAAAGTACCGCAACCGCGGCCTGAGCTTCCTCGACCTCATCCAGGAAGGAAATGCGGGGTTGATGCGGGCAGTGGATAAATTCGAGTACCGGCGGGGTTTTAAATTCTGCACCTATGCAACGTGGTGGATCCGTCAGGCAATTACCCGTGCGGTGGCCGATCAAAGCCGAACGATCCGTGTTCCGGTGCACATGGTGGAAACCATGTCGCGCGTCCGCACCGTGGCGCGACAGCTTCAGCAGGAGTTAGGCCGCGAGCCGACCCTTGAGGAAACCGCCATGGCTAGCGGCACAAACATCGAGGAGGCCCGGCGGGTCTTGGCTATGAATCGCTATCCCATTAGCCTCGATCGTCCGGTGGGTAACACCGACGATAGCCACTTCGGCGACCTTTTGCCCGACCGCAATGCCGAGAACCCCGCCCAAGAAGCCGGCCACGAAATGTTGCGTGCCAAGATCAACAAAGTTCTCAAAACGCTCAGTTATCGAGAGAGGGAAATCATCAAGTTACGTTACGGCTTGGGCGACGGATACTGCTATACCCTGGAGGAAGTAGGGCAGATCTTCCGCGTCACGCGGGAGCGAATCCGGCAAATCGAGGCCAAAGCCGTGCGTAAACTTCAGCAGCCTTCGCGCAGCCAAGAACTGGCGGGCTTCTTGGATTAGCCTCCGGTGGCGAGAGGGTTTCCTCTCCACCTCGCACGGCCTTGCGAACGACCGTCCCTCTGGGTGATACGTTAAGCCGAGTCAGCCTCGACGGCTGGCTCGGCTTTTTTAGGGGCCGAAACACAAGGCGAAGCAGCATAACGTCGGTTCGGAGCGAAAGACATACCGAGTACGACCAGCGGACGGGCTTTTTTCGCGGATGTTTTTTCGTTCTTTTTTGGCGAATGTTTTTCGTTGAGAATTCGAGCCACCCAATTAGAATGGCCCCAATCTATTGATTGCCCCGCTCTTGATCGCCCCGCTCTAATCAGGGTCCAGGAGCAAGGCTGCTTCATCCTCGGCGTAGGAAGAACAAGGGGAAAACATGCGATTGGTTTTCGGCCCGATTTTCGTTAGGCAGGCCACGCGGGCTTCCCTAACCTGCTTGTTGGTATGCTTTTTTGCACAGGTTCAAATATCCCCTGGAGTTTACGCCGGCCCTTACGCACTGCCCGACCACGTCTTGCGGATCAATACCTTCACAAGCCATCGCCCCATCGATAGCTTCCCCGAAATCTGTTCGCTGCCTCGAATTTTTGATCCGCTTAGCGCTTCATCGGCCACCCCTTTTGACTGGTGTCGCGCACAATCCCAATATTGGTGCCTTGTTGCCGAGGAAGCCATCCGAAGCTTCCTCTCGCCGCGGATCTTGGTGGTTTTCTGGGGCGACTATCCTGCGAACCCGTCACACCTTCCGGGTCAGGAAGTGGGTGAAAGCCCTTTTTGCAATCAGGGGCAATCGGGCCAGAATGTTGTCCGAAGTCAGTCGGCCCATCCTTTATCGGAGGAAACCGCTCCGTTAACCCCTCTGCAAATAAAGCCGCTGCAACGGCGGGGTTCAAGTTCCGAGATCACCCCCCGAGTGGCCCCGCCGCTCAAAATTCAAGAGTCGGCAAGCGCGGTTGCGGAAAATTGTGAAGTCGGGCCACCCCGGACGGTTCTTTCACATAGGCCCGCAGCAAAGGCCCCCGAGATTCCCGCAGACAATCGGCCCACGGTTGCCCCTTTGCCGGGCGGCGAAAGCCCACAACAAGGCACGACCGCAGCACGGTTAGATCATGCCGAGCCGTTACCGTTGGAAAATGAGCTCCTTTGCCCGGCGGACGAAGTGCTTCAGCTTACTCCCCCTGAGAAATTTTCCCAGGATCCCGCTCAGCCTGAATCCTACGTTGTGCCGCAACCTGCTGAAGGTCAACCCGGTGTCATCCAGTTACATATCGAGATCATTCAGGTCCAATGAACCCTCGGGCACCGGTTGGCATCCAGAGCCGATCAAACTTCCCTTGAGTCCAATCCCCCTAAGTGCTTCCAAAGCAGGCTGTCGATGCGGAGAAGAAAGCCTTATTAGGTTTTGGCTTAATTTCTTGCCCACGCCTGGTCGCGCCGAGCAACTTGTAAAAGGATTGCGATCCTATCTCGGAGACGATCTCCCCCCGAAGCAGGGAGCCGCTCTGCAAGGCCAGCTCTGCAAAAGCCGTGCGGGGTTTGCCGACCAATTTGCTGCATCGGGCCACCCGGGGGCGGCCGCCTCCCGAAGTTCTTGGCAGCGCCTTAAACGGTCCGGGGAAATCTCTCATCAGAAAGCATTCCGCGGATGGTTCACACGGTCTTGCGGACGGCAAAGCCCTTTGCGGTAGCGTATTTTCTTAACCGATTCGCATACTATCGTATTATTGAGGGATTCAATTTTTTTGGGAGAAAGGTTTTTTTGGGAGAAAGGCCACCCTAATTTCAACTGGAAGGTAAGTCTGGTTTTCATAAGGGCCACCGTTAGCCTTACTTTGTTCCAGCCATGATGTTCTTCGACACGCGGAAATGGAGAGGATGGTTTCAAACTCGCCGAAATGGGAAGTATCGGTAAAACATTCGGGCTGCGGTGCAAACAAGTGGTTGCCTTTGGGGGCCGAAAGGACCGATCCGTGAGCCAACAAGACCAATCTCCTTGGAAAGCACCCGCCCCTCAATGGCCCATCGATCAACCGGCAAGCCTCTATTTAAATGGCCCGCTGCCGGAAGAAGTGCCCACGCTGGTCCGCCGAGGCGGCTGGATCGTGGCCATCATCGAGACCATAGCCCAGGTGATCAACCTCGTATTCCTCGCGATTTTATATCGTTTGCTAGGTTTGGAACCTTATGGATTGATCGCGATGGTGGCCCCCTTGCTGGCCTTGGCTCGAATTTTGATCAGCTCGGGCCTTGATGTGGCCACGGTTCAGCAGCAGGAACTGAGTGCGGATCAGGTGTCGGCCCTTTTCTGGATTCATCAGGTTTTAGCCCTAATGATGGGCCTCGTGTTTGTGGTCCTAGCCCCCTGGGTAGCCTGGTTTTATGGAGTGGCCACCTTAACACCGGTCACCGTGGCGCTAGCCGGCCTGCCGCTAACCATGACTGTAGGAATGCAACATACCGCCTTGCTCCGCCGCCAACTTTCGCTTCCTACTTTGGCACTTATCCGCCTTATTGCCCTGGTCATCGCGGCAGCATCGGCCGTTTGGGTTGCGCTAGCCGGTTGGGGGGTTTGGGCCCTCGTGTTGCAACTTTACTTGGAACTCTTGATCTTGGCCGCTTTGGCTTGGGTTTATGAGCCGTGGCGACCCCGGCTACGCCTGCGAGGTGTTGGAGCCCGTCAAATGATCGCCTTCGGCGGACATTGCACGGTGGGAAATCTCATGTTTTTTCTGATTACTCATTTCGATAAGATTCTCGTCGGGCATATTCTGGGAACTACGGCCGTGGCCCTCTTCAGTCAGGCATTCAACCTGGCTTCGAAACCTGTGCAACTTGTGCTGACTCAGGTAAGTGCCTTCATGATGCCGGCACTTTCGCGCTCGAAAGCCGACCCACAGAAATTCGCTGAGCTTCTCCTGGGCTTCTTCCACTTTATCGGCCTGACGATGTTCCCGATGGGCCTGGGTCTGGCGATCGTAGCCCCGGAAGCCATCGAAGTCCTGGGAGGATCGCAGTGGCGTGCGGCGGGCCCGATTCTGGCCATTCTGGCGACCACCATCCTCAGCCAAGGGTTTGTTCAATCGTTGGGCACGGTATTGGCTGCGATTGGCCGAGCCGATCTTCTGTCCCGGGCCGCCGTCGCCATGGCAATCCTACTTTGTTCGATGATGGTTTTAGGGCTTGCGCTGGGGAGCCTTTGGGAGGAACCGCTTTGGGGGCTAGCGTGGGCATACACCGGTACGCTCGGTCTTGTGATTCTGCCCCCTTATATGGCGATGGTCCTAAGAATTGCCGAAATTTCCTGGATTGCCCTCCTAAAGACCTTATGGCCCCCGGCACGCAGTGCGCTTGCCATGGCGTTTATCGTGCTGATCGTGCGGGTGACCATTCTCGAAAAGATCAATCTTGCCGCGTGGGGGGAGCTTTTGGTGCAGGTCGGCCTCGGGATGATTTGCTACTTGCTTTTTACCCAAAAAGAGCTTGCGCGCTTGCTCGGCAAGCGGTGGGAGTAGCCGTGCGCCGACCCCCCAGCCCGCTCCTCGATCGGTAGAACTTCAGGCGAATCGCAACCAGGGAGCGCCGCAGTGAGTTCCACACTCCGCCGCGCGGTGCCCATTGGCAGAATTCCAGGCAAGCCGCAGCCGCGCAGCAAATTTTGCCGGGGTCTTTTGAACTACTTACGTGCTGGCCAAGGCAGATGACCCTTTACCCGCATAGGCACGCCGAGGAACTTATCGCGAGAAGTAATACAAAGGGTTCGGAACTCGGGTCCACCAAAACAACAGTTCGAGGCATACGGCACGCCGAACCGCTGATCGATCATCCCCAGTTTTTTCCCGCCCGGACTATAAATCAGTACACCTGCCCGACCACACGCGATATACAAGTTGCCGAGGCTATCGAGAGTCATCCCATCCGGATGCGCCTCAAGCTCGAGCCAACGCTCCGCCTCAGCCAGCTTGCCGGGAGCCAAGACCCGATGCCGGTAGATCACTCGCTCCGCATTGTCGGCGACCCATAGGGTTTTTGAATCCGCAGAAAGCAGCACACCATTGGGGCGCCGGCATACTTCCGAAACCACCGTCACGCTTCCATTCGGGGCCACGTAATACACCATCTCCTTTTTGATGGTTTCCTGACCGCGATGCCGATAATTGGGATCCGAGAAGTAGATTCCACCGACCTCGTCGATCACCAAATCGTTGGGTTCATTGAATTGCCGCGCTCCGGCTCCGACCAAGATGCGTTTCTGCTTGCTCTCAATATCGAAGGCGACTATCCGGTAGGCCGCCCCCTCGCAAACAAGTAATTCGCCTGCGTGGTTGAACATCATGCCGTTGGCATCAGTGCTATCTGCAACAAAAAGTTCTACCCCCCGATCTGGCCGCCAAACGTAGATGGAGTCATTTCGCCCATCCGAAAAGTACACATTGCCTTCCGCATCGGCCGCCGGTCCTTCGGAAAATCCGTATCCGGAACCGAGTACCTGCGCCTGCGCGCCGGAGGCCACAAGCTCTTCGAATTCCTGTTCTTCCAAGAGCAGCTCTGCCGAAGCGCTCGGGCCATGCCCCGCGATCAGCTGCATGACCCCCAAAATAAACACGAGGCCATGAATTCGTTGAACTAGCCGCCGGAGATGCGCACTCATGTCTTTACCTCTAGTAGATCAAGATCCCCATCAGGCCACATCCAAATAATCGCCCTATGATTCAATGCGAATACTTAAGGCCAAATGCAAATCAAAGCCATGGAAATGAAAGCCTGAGCTGCCTTCTCACCAGATCGGGTTCAATCGCCCACGAAAGCAAATTCGCACCCGCGTCTTTGCCCCGAAATAACGAAAGCTCAACCATTTGTGCTTTTAGATTGGGGAAACCCCTCTTTATGTCGAAAAAACGTACGTACTTCTTACGCCAAGCGAGACGATACCAGCCCTTCCCGTATCCCAAGCTGATGAGCCCCGGTACCGCCGAGACCAAAGCGTTGCCGCACGTCTTCCCCTGCAACCGGGATTGCCCCCTTCGCAGAGAGGAAACAGGATCGCTTTGCGTCTCCCTTGCGTTAGATCCCACGTTTTTACGGCTATTATCGGGGCATGCCTCACTGCGGTATGCGGATACCTCGGTTTCCGCAACCGGCGCGACCCGATCCCCCACTTTCCCTGCACATGCAGGTCCGCTTCTTACTACACATGCCCGATTGCATCCGCCCCGTAATCACCCATATACCCCATGATCAATGTTGGCAAACCGGGGACCCTTCGGCCGCCGGGCAACAGGCCGAATGCGAGCAAGCCCTCAGTCCCAGATTACCGCTTTAATTGATGAGCCAATGGGGTAACCTGATCGATATTGGGCGAAACGTCGGCGTCCACGTTTCCCAAGGCCCAAGCGATCGCTCCCAAAAAGATCTCCTGCACCAAAGGGTTGGTCCAGATGTCCTCGCGGTGCCCCAACGAGCTGTACCACACCCGCCCTTTTCCGTGCATCCGGGCCCAGGTCGCCGGGAAGGGTGGCCGCTGATAGCAATCGTCGACCATGCCCTCCGTCTCTTGGACGAAAATGACATGGAGGTCCTTGGCAAAATTCTTGAGCGCGTACCACTCCTCCATAAGTCGCAAAGTCTCACCGACATTCCCCATACCCGGGAAGCGCGGTGACGTGTTCCGCAAAGTGGCCTCCTGCTGCCTACCGTGAACGATGAATTCGCCGCCAATCATCGCTATGAACGGATCGATCTCGCTGCCGCGCGAATGGAACGTATCCGTTGCAGCGTGGAAACCGATAAATCCCTTCCCATTCGCCACGGCATCGAGAAGTCGTTTTTTGCCATCCGCGGTCATCGGCGGAGTGCCCAGCTTGTCGGGTCGTGTTAAATCCCCCGAGGTGTAAAACGCAATGAGATCAAACTGACCCAGATCTTCGTCGAAGACCCGACCGTCTTTGGTGCATGTCACATCGAAGCCGGCCCGCTGACCCAGTTCGGTGAGAATTACCTCGGAGTGACTCAGTTGGTCCCCTTCACGACGTACCACCGAGTGCTCAAATCCCGCACTTCGCGTGAAATAAAGGACCTTTTTACGACCTGGATTCCACCCGGCAAGCGCCGCCTTCCAACCGATGGGGAAAAACGAAGCCCCGAATGCCGCCGCACCAGCCCATACAAACTCTCGGCGTTTCATCCCAACAGTCCTCCGTTTTTGGCGTTCAAATTCTCGGCCGCTTCCACACTATGCACGTAACGCCTGCAAGAACTTCTCGTTTGACGAAGCCGATTGTTTTCGGCAACCTTGAGCCAATCGGAGCAACGTCTCAAAGGTCGATAATCCCACGGTGCTGCCGGCTCAGCGTTCCCCGGACCGCAGACCGCTTACCCGGGGCAAAAGCTTCAACCCATGACGGACGTCCCGAAACGAAGAAATCCTCCCACCATAGCCGCTTACCAAGCGGTACCCAACGACATCATTCCCAACGAGATTGCTGCGGTGACGCCGACGCCTCCCAATACCAAAAAACGTCAATACCGAGGGAAAAAACGCATTCGGCTCCCGGATTGTGATCGCAGACACCGAAAGAGCTCATGCGTAACGCGCTAAATCGGGAGCAATTCCCTCCGGAGTTCGATCTAGATCCGGCTCGAACCAAGCCGGATCGAAATCGATCCTCTCTCCCCGCCGAGCCGCCAAGTTGGCCGTTAGCGCGATGACCGCATCCCCCAAGGCAACCTCCGGATGACACCGCGGGCGAACATCCGGGTCCGAAGCCGTCGGATTCCGCCGAATGCACCAAGCCCAATGCTCGAGCTGTTCCGTATAGCCGCGGGTCACCTCCAGCAAGGCGTGTTGGCCGATAACCACCGAAGGTTCATCCGGCATGTCCACGATTTCCAACTTTGGTTTTTCCGGTGTCCCTCGGATCTCAACATAACTGCCCACTTCGTGCGTCCGATACAGCGAAGCCTCGCTCTCGCGTTCGAGAATCAAAGTGCCTTCCGTCCCGAAGACCGTTTCGCCGTATCCTCCCCAACCGTTGCCGTTGATTGAAGAATAGGCCACGGTAATTCGTTTCAGACGGTCGACCTCCGAGTTTTCGTCGTACCCGGGTGCCGGGAACTCAAAAATGCAGTAGATATGATCTTCCACTTCCCGATCGGGCGGGAAAAGCGGCCGATTGGCCAAAGCAGCCACACTCAAAGGCTTTTGCTTCACACCGCCATGAGCCGCAGCGATAAACAGGCTGGCAGCATCTAATTGATGGCTCCCCAACTCAGCCATTAATCCCCCACCGGTCCGCTGCCATAACCGCCACCGGATGAGTTCCTCGATAGCCGGGCGACGATACTGCCCGGCAATCACCGCATCCTCGTAGCCCCAATTCTTGACCGATTCGGCGACCAACTCGTCGTCCAGCTGTGCCCGTTTCTGAGCAACCCGTTTTTCCCAAAGCTCTATTTCGGTCGGAGATGATTTTGGATTATTCCTGAGCTCAGCCAGCCTTTTTTCCCACGCCGCCAATTCCCGCTCCAGGGTGCCCGCCAAAGCATCGTCCGGTTTAGCCCCCCGCGGTAAGGGTGGTTGCCAGCTATCGTTGCCCGGCAAATTCCCCCGATGCCACTGCGCCCGAATATAGTGCAAAGACCCAATCAGCCCTCTGCGGACTAATTCCAGGGCGTTGTCATACAGGATGCTATAGTGACGTTGATGACCTGTGGCCAAGTGCTTACCCGCCAGCTTTGCCGCCCGTGCCATCTCTTTACACTGGGCCACCGTGTGCCCCATCAGCTTCTCCGTCAATACATGCAACCCCGCCTTCATCGCCGCAATCGCCGCCGGAGCATGCAAAAATAACGGCAACGCTATAATCACCCCCTCGATCCGTCCTCGCTCCCCCTCCAGTAACTCCCGATAATCCCCATACACCCGCACATGACGCCGGGCTTCCGACTCCGTCTTCCACCCATACTTCGCTAGCAACCCCGGACGAGCCTTCCATGCCGCCTCGCTGTACCAATCCCCATGAAAGGCCCGATGTATGTTGTATGGCCGCACATCCGCTATCGCCTGCACCTCAATATATTCCGGATTGATCGACCCAATCAAAACCGATCCCTCATCCCCCGTTCCCAATACCCCCACCCGTACCGGCTTTTCGATGTTGGGTTCATAGCCGAAGTAATAAACCCCCAAACCGCGCCCGGAACTCAGCCCTTGCCGCACCGCCCCCAACAAGAAATCACGCCGAACGAGCGGGCTAGCAACCGCCGCGGCAAAATTCTGCTTACCGATCGTCCTATGTTCAGACGTCAAATCCATCACCAGCAACCCCCGCAAAGGAACTTTTCACTTGTCGTTCGCCAGTGAGCTTTGCTCCACTGTGCTTTTCCGCTTAGTCTATCTATTTCCTTATTTGTCCCCTATTTGGCAGTCCTCTGCCCTTTCATATCTCCCTAATTTCCGCGCTAAGGAACTACTCGACGTAGGGAGCTACTCTATGGGTCGCTCTGAGAGTCCGGCCCCACTCGGGGATAAACTACGATCCCTACGCCGTAAGCTACGATTATTCCACCTTCAGTATCCCGTAGGTTGAATCGATTGAGCAACCAACTTTTCGCGTCGCAATATGCATCCATTAATTGTTCGATTGAATTGATCGATGGAGAGATTGCACTCATCGCGCGAGATTTGGGCGCCCATCCAAACTGGTCGGTCTGTGCTCCAGCCCATTTCCTTTTTCTTAGCCTCCGCGACCGGTCACTTCTTTTCGTTGTCTTCGTTCTTGCTTGATCCTCCGAGAATTCTCATTCGAAAATTCTTATCTTTTTATGCTCCGAAAATTCTTATTTCTTTACCCTCCAAAAATTCTTATTTCTCTGTCCCCAAAAAATTCTTCCTTCTTTATCCCTAAAAATCTTTATCCCTAAAAATTCTTAAGAGTCGCTTTTCTTTATCCTCCGAGATTCTCAAGAATCACGAGATTCTCAAGAATCACTTTCCGTCCTCTCGCCGAGTATTTGAAACGAATATCAGAAAAACGAAGGGATATCCGGAAAGACTACGCGTATCGTGAAATGTCGGGTACCGTACCCTCCGGTGTTTCATCCCGATTGGGATCGAACCACTCTTTCTTGAACTTAATACTCGTGCCTTGCCTAGCTGCCATGTTGGTGACTAAAGCGATGACCGCATCGGCCAAAGCCACCTTCGGGTGACATTTCGGCTGGATCTCCGGATCGGCTAGATCCGGGTTTCGGCGAATACACCAGGCCCAATGCTCCAACTCTTCACGATAGCCCCGGCTGACTTCGGCCATTTGCCCCATCATCCCGCCGGCAGCCGCCTGTTGCGGAGCGGTGGCAAGGGTATCTAGGGCAGGGCCCCCTCCGGCGGTAGCGGTTACCGTTGTGCCGCCTGAGTCCAAATAAAGCCGTTTCACCTGCTCCCGCTCGAGGATCAACGTCCCTTTTGTTCCGAAAACGATCTCGCCGTAACCGCCGAAGCCATTGCCGTTAATCGAGGCGTATTGGACCGAAATTCGCTTAAGTTCCGCAATCGGATCGCGAGGGTCGTACCCCGGCGCCGGAAAATCGATCACGCAAGCCACATGGCTTTCCACATCGCGATCCGCACCGAAAATGGGTCGATTAGCCGCGGCCACCACCTGCAAGGGATACTGCTTTTCTCCCCCGTGAGTTGCCGCGATAAAGATGCTGGCAGCATCGAGCTGATGGCTTCCCAGCTCCGCCATCAAGCCAGCCCCAGTGCGATCCCAAAGCCGCCACCGGATCAGCTCCTCAGCAGCCGGTCTTTCCCAGAGAGCATTCCCCTGGGCATCCTTGTAAACTTTCGACTCGTAACCGAATTTTTCGGCGGAATCCTTCAGCACTTCGTCGCGGATTTGAGCCTCAAGCTGGGCCACCCGCTTTCGCCAAAGCTCGATTTCCCGCCCCCTTGCTGCTTTAAGCTTTTCCCGCCAGCTCCGCAGTTGCCGCTGCAGCGAATCGGCCAAAGGATCTTGAGGCTTGATCCCCTTTGGCATGGGTGGTTGCCAGCTATCGTTGCCCGGCAAATTCCCCCGATGCCACTGACCACGGATGAAATGAATGTCCCCGAGCAAACCGCGGCGGATCGTGTCCACCGCTTCGGCATACAGGATGTTGTAGTGACGCTGATGCCCTGTGGCCAAGTGCTTACCCGCCAGCTTTGCCGCCCGTGCCATCTCTTTACACTGGGCCACCGTGTGCCCCATCAGCTTCTCCGTCAATACATGCAACCCCGCCTTCATCGCCGCAATCGCCGCCGGAGCATGCAAAAATAACGGCAACGCTATAATCACCCCCTCGATCCGTCCTCGCTCCCCCTCCAGTAACTCCCGATAATCCCCATACACCCGCACATGACGCCGGGCTTCCGACTCCGTCTTCCACCCATACTTCGCTAGCAACCCCGGACGAGCCTTCCATGCCGCCTCGCTGTACCAATCCCCATGAAAGGCCCGATGTATGTTGTATGGCCGCACATCCGCTATCGCCTGCACCTCAATATATTCCGGATTGATCGACCCAATCAAAACCGATCCCTCATCCCCCGTTCCCAATACCCCCACCCGTACCGGGCGGCTCAACGTGGCCTCGTATCCAAAATAGAAAGCCCCCAAGCTTCCGCCCGAGACCAAAGCCGCGGTCAGCCCACCTTTAATGAAATCGCGTCGGGAGAAATCGTTTCGCGGCTCCCAAACTTCGTGCATCATATCAAACTCCTAAAGCGACCTTCGTGAACCTGTTACGCGAGGTTCCTTGGTGAATCTTTCGCAACTAAATGATCGCTAATTTTGCCACACCTTAACCACACCCTAACCACGCGACCCAGTTGATCGCATCTATCCCGGAAGCGTGATTCCCCAACCTCAGCGGTAAGCATTTGTACGCCCATTACACCGATCTATTCACTTCAAAGCCCGCTGTGGATAAAAATCACCCCGCTTTCACGATGCTGATTTTGTAGGTTCGCGCCAAGTCTCGCACACTGCACCAATTGGGTGTGATTGCAGGTAGCTACATCATTTTACTCGGGCAGCAGCATCCGCCGCGTGCAGGTGAACTGGGGCCTCGTCCGAAACCCAACCGATCCAACGCAAAATCGGGCGGCCTACCCACCAGTACACGAAGAAATCCAGGCCTCCCCACTGCCCCACGGCCGTGCTTGCCAACACCAACAGGGCCACGAGCTCAACGAAGTTCTTATCCACAAACAAGAAGTGGCCCACCACCTCGGGCGGCAATGGGTAGATATTCGGCAAATGGGGCTGAGTCATGATGATGAAAGTCAAGAACGCCGCCCCGCCCAAAGCCGCCAATCGCGTGAATAGCCCGGCAATCAAACAGATGCCAATAGCCGTCAGCCCCCAACTGACCGAAAAATTGATCAACTCCATCCACGTTTGAGCGAAAGGCAGACGAATCGGCAGCAACCCTGCCGTATGCACAGGCCGCCGCAGTAAGCCTTTTTGTTGCTGATCTTCGTTCAGTAGGGCCCAAATCCCCGCCTGAAAATCACGTCCCATGCCGTCGAGCTCATCGAGCCACTGTCGCACCTCGGCCCAAAGTTTTCGCTGCTCCTGCCACAAACGCTCTTGCTCATGGATCGCGCCGTTGGTTCCAGCGCGTTCGCGGGCCTCGAAAAGCTCCAAGCTGGTGAAATAACCGCGGATTGCCGACCCATGATCCCGGAGGTATTCCTTCAGTGATGTTTCGTATTGACTCAGCAATGCATCGGCGGCCTTCTGCTGAGTTTCATCCATCGCGTAAAATTTCACGGCTTCGTCCTTGAAAGACCGCCAAGCCGTTAGGTAACATTCCGCGGAAATCTCAGAATCGCCGGTCCCCTTTGCTGACATTGATTGCAGCCGTTGACGCCCGTACAAATCCGGAACCATGGCATAAAACATCGGCGCTAGCGGACCCTTGGCCACCAGCAGGTAGGATTCCGCGGAGAAATCCGGCTGCACCAGCTTCCAAACACCCTCATAAAGAAAGTGCCAGCCGATGCTTATCCGCAGTAATACCAGCAGAACAACAGAAGTTAGGCCGATTCGCGCAGCAAAGCCGTTCAAGGACGACTCCTTCAAATCCAAAAACCTTCAACCTTTCCCACACACTCACCCGACTTAGCACCCTGGACTCGGCCTGCCCGCTGAAACGGACCTCGGGCGGCAGGCGAGCACCGAATCTCCAACTGGGAAAAAAACTGGCGGGCAGCGGCTCGACCATTCGAGGGGCGACCGCTCAGGGTAGGGCTCGCCACAACATCTTACTCCTCAACATATTCTAATCGTTGGTAGTCCTGCAATCTAGCACCCGGATCCTCAGGACCAGAATGCCCGCAAACCCTTGCCCACGCAACGATTCGCCCACAAAGCCGCGTATTCTACGCTCCGAAAACTGATCCACGAGCACTTATTCACCCTAAATCCAGCCAATCCGGGTAGCCCGCGATCATCCCGCACCCGGGCGGGCTTAGCTCTTCCTCGCGATCTTCTTATGTGGCGCCTGTGCTGGCCAAGTCCGCAACCACACCATATTCTGAGGAGAGCTGCTTGAATACGAATATTCCGGAAGACAAACCGCAACACTCCTCGAATTCGTCCGCGCACCTGGTATTTGAATCCTGCTAGGCTTACCCTTATTTATTTGTTTTGCTTTCGAAAGTGTGTAGGCACTCCGCCGCACGAGGGCATACCGCCGTAGCGGACCTCGCAGAATTCACCGACCCGGCTTGCCAAATGCCAAGCCTAGCCCCGTGAAACTTTTTTGCGTCTCAGTTATCGTAGTAACGGGGTAGGGTGTTGAGGATGCTTTAACGCTCCTCAGCCAGGCAGCCCGCGGGTCATTCACGCGCATCGGCGAAACGAACTCACCGTCATCGTGAGCCCTCGAAACCTGAGGGCATGCCCGATCGTGCACAGTTTGGGTTGCCTCACCTACAACTTGCGAAATTTGTTTTAGCTGCCAGCTTTGATTAGTTTGAGGTTAACCGTGCGAATCGTCCTATGCTATCCGCATGAACCGCGTCACGAGCAGCAAATCTCGCAGATCGCTCCGGAGGCTAAGATTATCGATGCCGGTCAGGAGCGAATCGCCGAGGAAATCTTCACGGCCGACATCTTCTTCGGCCATGCGAAGGTCCCCATCGACTGGGACTCTGTGGTCGCTAAAGGCCGTTTAAAATGGGTGCAGTCTTCCGCAGCCGGGTTAGACCACGTGCTTGTCCCCTCCGTGATTGAATCGCCCGTTGTTGTCACAAGCGCATCCGGCGTGCTCGCCGACCAAGTGGCCGAGCACACGATCGCCCTCCTGACGGCCTGGTGCCGCAGTTTACCCGTATTTTTCCGGGCCCAGCAGAAGCGGGAATTTGTCCGTCGTCCCACCCGCGATTTGACCCACTCAACGGTAGGGATTGTCGGTTTTGGCGGGGTGGGGCGGCGAGTGGCCCAGTTGCTCTCCGTCTTCAAGACCCGGATCCTTGCTACCGATCTTTTCCCCGTGAATAAGCCCCCTTGGGTGGAACACCTTTGGCCGGCAGACTGCCTGGACGAACTCCTGCGTGAGTCCGACATCGTCATCCTCGCACTTCCTCTCAACCCGAGTACGCAGGGACTTTTCAACGAGGAGCGATTTCAACGAATGAAACCCACAGGCCTTCTGGCTAATGTGGCTCGCGGCGGGCTTGTCGTCCATGATGCGCTGGTTCGTGCCCTTCGAGAACGATGGATTGCCGGCGCCGTCATGGACGTGACCGATCCTGAACCTTTACCCCCGGAAAGCCCGCTTTGGGAGTTTGAGAACGTGATCATCACGCCACACGTGGGCGGCCAAAGTGCCCGACGAGCGGACGATATAACGGAGCTATTTTGTCACAATTTGCGGCGCTGGCTTACCGGGCAACCATTGATCAATTTAGTGACCGATAAACGCCTCGGATTTCCGATCCGCGGCATTGGTGTGCCCATTTGGGGCGAAGATGTCCCGTGAGAAACTGCTGAATTTAAACCCCGCTGTGCCGGTGTACCACGCATGCGGATATTCGCATCCGATTTGGAAACGAAACATGAATGGACAAAGCGAGCCGGCGCACTACGCTTGCAGGGATTTGAAAGACACCCCTTTTTCTGATCTTTCTGCGAAACGAAAAGATCCGAATTGCTCAAAGAAGTCGACTTGCATAGGTGAACGGAGCGCCAAAAGAAGAGAAAGAGAGGGGGGCGACCGAAATACTCTTATAGTTATCATAAAGCTTATAATTCTTATCACGTTAACCCTAAAACCGAGCTGCCGGCAAGTTTTTTTCTACGAGTTTTTCCATAAGAATCTCAAAGAATCTCAAACCCCAAGTTGGGCACAAAGATCAGTAAATAACTCATATGGATTGTGATTTTGTGAGCCCGGTTCCTCGCGGTTTTCTAAACCCGTTTATGGTTTTGGTTGAGGGCGATAATCCGCGTGTTGAACATCCTCGCGGTTGAGTCCATTATGCCGCCATCCCGGCGCATCGTAAGAATTTTGAGGCATACCAAATTTTTCATCCCTGCGTGCTTTAATTTCGAGCCATACCAAATTTTTCATCCATGCGTGCCTTTTCTGCGGATTTCCCCGCCCTTTTTTGCGAATTGAAAAGGCGAATTAAAAGCACCGAAACACCAACAGCAATCGAAACGAAGGAAAAAATTTCTAAGCTTATTGTTTTTTGGCCATAAAGTGGGTCACACAGTTCGCCGGATATTATCCGGTATTATCTACTATTGCTTACATCGACTATGAATTACCTGGTATTACTTACATTGACTATGAAAGATAACATTAAGTAATGGGAGACCAGCGTCTACGCCTTGGAGAGGAACTCTTGCAATCGTTGGCCGAGTTACCCCGTACTTTGTCGGCAATAGGCACAAGGGTTAGCCGACCGAGTTTGCTTCGACAAATTCCATCCGCGAACCCAAATACTCGGTCGGCCCGTCTTAAGATTGATTGCACATGCCCGGAAAACGGCGAGCCAAGCCGGCGCAAGCCTCTCAAAAAGGTTAATCGCTGAGAGTAGTTGGTTGAGATCTCGAACGATCTGAGTTTCCGCCTTTCTAATACCTCACGCCGATCCATCCTCCGAAAAACCGAACCGTACCGCACCTGGGATTGTCTTATACTGTACGAGACAATAGATTTAACCCCCTTTCCGAAGGCTCCACAATCGACGCAACGATTTCAAAACGAGGTATAGCGATGCGGCATATTTTGTCAGCTCTAGTTCACAATGTCCCCGGTGTTCTTTCACATATCTCGGGGATGTTGGCCTCGCGGGGGTACAACATCGACAGCTTAGCGGTCGGGGAGACAGAAGACCCACGTCTTTCTCGGATGACTTTCGTGGTGATGGGGGACGATGCCGTCTTAGAGCAAGTTCGCAAGCAACTGGAAAAGATCGTGACCGTGGTGCGGGTAGACGATATCAGCTCCCGGGACTGCGTCGAACGCGACCTCATGCTCATCAAAGTAAAGGCACCCGCCGGAAAACGCAGCGAAATTCGCGAGCTGACCGACATCTTCAGGGGCCGTATCGTGGATGTGTCGTCGGAGACGGTCATCATCGAAATCGCGGGACCGGAAAAGAAGATCGAGGCTTTCATCGAATTGATGCGGCCCTTTGGGATCGTCGAGTTGGCCCGAACTGGGCGAATTGCATTGATCCGGGGTCCGGGAAGTCAGGTCGGCCCGCCCAATGGTCAGGATTTGGAACCGGCTGGGAGTTGAGCTAGGCGGTAGACCAAACCGGGCAATCTCTCTAATTGGGTTACCCCTTTTTCAACTTTTACCCGCGGTCATTTGCAGTTAAACAACGCAAAGCCCTCTGCCTGTTCGCCGAGTGGTTTACGTACGCTGCGTTCATCGGCTTGCGTATGCCGTGTTCATCCGTCCGGCCGAGCCGAGCCTGAACTATCGGAGATCCGAATCAGAACTATCGGAGATAAAGCAGCTTAAACGAAAATAAAAAAGGAGCTTAAACCACTGGCAACGGTCCCAGTGCCCAAGTTGTTCCCCGCACATCCAAAATGAATTTGCCCCGGCAATATCCATCGGGCCCGCCCGGGTTAGCTTCCTACAAATCCTTTTCTTTTTGCGTTCTTTTTTTCCACGGAACCGGAGGATTTTCGCCCGCCTTGCCCACGAGTCAAATCCTGGCTTGGCCAGCCGCTTACGCTTTCCGAAAATCAGCCTTGTCTCCAAACTCCTTATTTCCGAACGCCTTATCTCTAAAGGTCCTATTTGCTAACGCCTTCTTTCCTGATGCATTGTTTCCTAGCGTTTTAGTCCCATTTTCCATGCAACTTGTCTCCAAAAACGTGCTGACTTCCTTAACCCCCACATCCTATTCCCAGGCCAGCACCCCCCACCTGAAGAGATCAGAAATTAGCGCTACGGGCTGCCCAGCATGAATTACCGCCACCCTCGCACTTGAGAAATTAGATCGGCTTGAGTCACCGCGGAAATGACCCTTGTGCCCCGCAAGGAGAAGCCGACCAAGCGCGTGTACCTCCGGCCGACCGAACCGCCCTCTCGAATGGGTTTACCCGCTTTCCGCCTTAGGCTACCATAATGCTCTCTCACTTGAGCAGTTTTCGGGAGGACTAGGCTGACATAGAGCTGAGTATCGTTTCGACGATTCTGAGGTCGGAGGCCGGGAAAAAGTGATCGCAAGGTCGGCGACTTAACTTCGCACTTCCAGGTTGGTGCCACTATCGCGAGAAACAAGAAAAAGTTAGTGGCCGGAAACCATCGGCCTACATCGTCAAAAAACACACGGTTCAAAGATTAAACGGATCATCAGTCGCAGGATCAGTGGGTCTTCAAGCTGTCAACGGAAAGGAGCTTTCTACAATGCCGGCTAAGATCTATTACGATCACGATGCGGATCTGGGGCTTTTGTCGGGCAAAACAGTGGGAATTCTGGGTTACGGCTCCCAAGGACATGCTCATGCCCAGAACCTCCGCGATAGCGGCATTCGTGTCCTGGTTGCAGAGCTCCCGGGAACGGCAAACTACCAACTCGCTGTTCAGCACGGGTTTCAGCCGGAAGCCACCGAAGAGGTCGTTCGGCAGGCGGATATCATTACGATCTTAATCCCGGACGAACTTCAGGCAGATGTGTTCCGTACGCAGATCCGCCCGAATCTTGCTCCCGGTAAATTGATCATTTGTTCACATGGTTTTAACGTACACTATGGGCAGTTTGATATCCCACCCGGGGTGGCCGTGGCCCTCGTTGCCCCGAAAGGGCCCGGACACCTCCTGCGATCGGAGTTCGTTCGCGGAGCCGGTGTGCCGTGTTTGGTCGCACTGGGTGAGAATGCCACGGAGGAAACCCTCAAGCTTGTCTTGGCATATGCCAAGGGAATCGGCGGCACCCGAGCCGGCGTCATCGAAACGACTTTCGCGGAAGAGACCGAAACCGATTTGTTCGGCGAACAGGTGGTTCTCTGCGGCGGAGTAAGTGCCTTGGTCAAGACCGCCTTCGAGGTCTTGGTAGAAGCCGGTTACCAACCGGAAATGGCTTATTTCGAATGCCTCCATGAACTGAAGCTGATTGTAGACCTTTTTTATCAGGGTGGGCTGAGTTATATGCGGTATAGCGTCTCGAATACCGCAGAATACGGCGACTACACCCGTGGCCCACGTATCATTAACGACAAAACAAAAGAGGAAATGTGGCGAATCCTGGAAGAAATTCGCAGTGGGCAATTCGCCAAAGAGTGGATTCTCGAAAATAAAGCCAATGCCCCGGCCTTTAAGGCAATGCGTCGGCGGGAACGAGAACATCCGATTGAGCAGGTAGGCCGAAAACTGCGAAAGATGATGTCGTGGATCGACGCGAAGGAAGTGTGACCAAACAATCATCGCTGACAAATCAGCGCCGTCGGGAGATCGATCGGCAGATCATCGGTCCTCACCGAAAACCCCCGGCAGCTTTGGAGCAACTCACGGGTGGTGCCGCGGTATGCGAAAGGAAGATCTTTTGTCCCCAGTCCATGATCATGCCTCCTTAAACCCCCTAAAATGGTTCCGTATAGCCCCCAAAAATCTCCGCACGCCCCACAAAATGAGGGGCAAAGCGGTTTAAACTACGGGCGCCCAAGCTCCCCGCTGATCGCGCATAAAATGTGACAAATTGCAATATTTTTGGGCCAGTCAGCCTCGGCGGTTTGGTCACGCTTTCGAAGTCGGTCGGATCCATCGCGAGAGGCGGCAATTGCGCCGCAAGCCGTCGGCAGCCTGACGAGCTTTTAGCGGCTGTTTTCCTCCACTTTCCATCGTGCTATCGCTTTAAGCTGCTTTGGAAAATCTCCTCGTGCTTAGCTTAGACTGGGCACCCCGGGGGCGGATTGACTCGGCAACCCAGTTTCGACAGCTCGAAGCGTTTTTGACATTAAAACTCCGGGGGATTTCGCTAAAATTGGAATCAGGAACCCTCACCGAGGAGGCACAAGCATGGCAGCAGACAACGCTTCGTTGGAGACGCGATTCGAGGAACTTAAGCCGGGGGATCGCATCGAGGTGGAACATCTGGTAACGGTCGGCACAAAAAGTTGGAAAGTGAAAACGGTTGGAACCGTCGTAAGAACGGAACGACAGCGCCACGGACTGCATTTCGCTCGGGCAGAGGACGATGAGGTCTTTAGCGACGTCATTCTACTCGAACTGCCGGACGGGGAATTGACAGTAATCACCTTGGACGAATTCACGGTCCTGCGTCGGGCTTAAGGGGCGGGAGCATACGATTGCCAGGGGGAGGGGTCTAATCTGGTTAGCGAAGCTGATGGGCAATCAGCTTCCGTAAAGTTCGCTGCTTACCCGCAGGCGGGAAATAACTCTGAATCTTTCTCTGCTTTTCTCTCAAGCGCGTCTTGCGGGGATGTTTTTCTCACCTCTTGGCAAATTGGTATTTTGCGGGGTTCAAACTTCCAAGCACCCCGCAGGCTTGCCGGCCTCGCGATCATGTCAATCATTTGAGCGAGGATTCGATCTCACTTGAAACGTGGTTGCGGGAAATCTACCGAAAGAAAGCGTAGAATTTCATTGCGAAATTAGTCGTTATAAGTGCGGAGTTAGTCGTTTGGCCGAAAGATCAATTTTCGCAGACTCCAGGATCCGGAAAAGTTTCAGGTTCTCCGATGGATAGATCGGCTGAAAAATCAGCCCTTCGGCGCTACTTTTTGCTTCATCCTCGCAATTTCGAGGAGAACTGGTACGTTTACCCCGTGGTAAGCCGTCGAGCGGGGGGAGTTTCCATTGGGGTGAATCTCAATCCGGATCGGATCTGCAACTTCGATTGCATCTACTGTCAGGTTGACCGCCGCGGCTCCCCCTCCCGTCGCGCTGTGGTCTTGCCGCGGCTAAAAGCAGAACTGGACGACATGCTCGAATCGGTCCTTTCGGGCCAGTTATTTCAACACCCAAATTTCCGGGAGGTACCTGCGACCTTACGCGCGGCACGCGACATCGCTTTCAGCGGCGATGGCGAGCCCACCAGTTGCCCGCAATTTGTCGAAGCCGTACAACTGGCGGCCAACGCTCGGGCAAACCGCGGGTTGACCGAACTGAAGCTAGTCCTGATCACTAACGCAAGTCTATTTCATCGGGAGAACGTGCGGAAAGGCCTGCGGATTCTCGATGCCAACAACGGGGAAATCTGGGCCAAACTCGACGCAGGCACCGAGGAGTATTACCGGCTTGTGGCTCGCGCGAATATCAAGTTTTCACTCATCTTGGAAAACATCACGCAGGCCGCCCGAGAACGCCCCGTTGTGATTCAGTCCCTTTTCATGCGAATCCACGGGCAACCTCCCTCGGCGGGCGAACTCCAGGCCTATTGCGACCGTTTAAACGAGATTCTTTCTGCCGGGGGCAAGATCAAGCTTGTTCAGATTTATACCGTGGCACGTAGGCCGGCAGAAAGCTTCGTCACCCCTCTGGATGCACCTGAAATCCAGTGGATCGCACAAACAGTGGAACAAAACACGCGGGTGCCCATCGCCGTATTTTTGCCTTAAGTCCGGTAACCGGTGCCAACGCGGATTGTAGTTCGCGGCAAGTACCCACTGCTCATTTTGGATCTATTGCAAACCGTCGTGCTGCCGGAATAGCTGTAGTTGAGACGGGTGCAAAAAGCCGTAGTTAAGACGTGTGCAATTTGTCCGCGTCTTAGCGAGCTGGTACCGACCCGCAGAAACCCGCAGAATTTCCTCGGAATCAATCGGCGAAGTCAACCCGCAGAACACACTCGGAGATAAGCGATTCTTTCTCCGCTGCGCATCTCGTGCTCGCAAGCCGCGCCTTCAGTGCCCAGTAAGACACTCCTCCAGTGCAGACCTTTGGGTTCACATCAAGCCAAAGGCAAAAATGGATGACTGCGTCGAATACGATCTCGAACTTTGAGGGCACACGTTTGGGTTCACATTAAGGCAAATTTCCGGTCACGGCCGCACTTTACGGCACTGCCCACCACTTTTCCAACCGAACCCGCAGCTGCTCCATAATCTGCGGCTTTTCCACGGCAAGATTAACCGTCTCATGCGGGTCATTTTTCAAGTCGTAAAGTTCAATTTTTCCTGCGGGCACATTCGGGGCATGCGGTACGATGAGTTTCCACCAGCCGTCCACACACCACCGGTACATGAGGTTCTTGACCGGGTCGTGAATATCCAAAGCGCTGTGCAGGAATACCTCCCCAAAAACCGCGCTTCTTTCCGCCCGAGCTGCGGGGTCAAACAGATTGATCCCCGGCATATCCGCCGTGGGCTCACCGCTACAAACACGGAGAATGGTCGGTGCCAAATCAACGGAAGAAACCGGGGTACTCTCGTCCCGAGCCGGGGGAATTACCCCGGGCCAACGCAGAATGATTGGGGTCCGAATGCCGCCGTCGTACTGCGACCTCTTGGACTTCGGAGCAAAATTGTTTGATGCCGGGTCCTGAATCCAGCCGTTATCGACGCAGAAAACCACAAGCGTATTCCGCGATAACCCCTTTCGCTCCAAATATTCAATCAGTTCGCCACAGGTGTGGTCAAACCACTCGCACATGGCCCAGTATCGAGCCACGAAAAGAGAATCGGTCTTTTGACGGTACTTTCCCAGCAAATCAGCCGGCGGATTATGCGGGGTATGAGGCAAGAAAGGCGCATACCAAATAAACCACGGCTTGCCGCCGGCTTGCTCGATGAACTCGAAAATCGGCCGTAGACCCTCGCGGCCAATCTTCAGCCCTTCATCCCCGTGACGACCACCACGGCTGGGATCTCCGTGGGTCATCCCGTGGGTAAAACCACCCCGTCGGTAGTGTCCTTCCCACCATTTGCCGGTTTGTAAGCTGAGGTATCCCTTTCGTGCCAGAAGACGCGGCAACGTGGGCACTTGCTCGATGTAACGAATCTGCGCTTCGCGAAGCCTTAAGGTCTCCGCCCGGGGCAAACCATCCGGGGGGTCATTCGTCGTTAACTTATGCTGATGGGGAAATAAGCCCGTCACAATCGTCGCCAAGCTCGGCCGGCACAAGCTCGACGGCACATACCCGCGGGTGAAAAGCAGCCCTTCTGAGGCGAGGCGATCAAGATGAGGCGTCTGAACAATGGGATGTCCCATGAAGCCGAAGTCCGTCCACCCTTGATCGTCCCCGATAATCAGCAGCACATTGGGCAGCTCAGTTCCCGGTGACGAAGCTGCCGTGTCCGCACTCAAACATAGGGTAATCCCGCCGAAAAACCCCCAGAATAGCGCAAGCAAGATAATTGCCACTCCAGACATGAGGGTGCAATCTCCGGTTCGATCCATAGCTCAAAGCTTCCGCACAATCTTCCCAATAGCTTGCTCGGCAATTGTCGAGTCCGATTTGTTAGTCGGCAGTTGCCAAAACCCATATGTTACTCGGCAATTGCCAAGCCCCTTAAACCTATACCGCACAAATACACTCCACAAACATATGACCCACAAATGTTCTGTTGAGGGTCTTTACTCGCCGTTTGAACTTGAAAAGATACTCGGCTCTTCAGGGGGAAAGCCGCTCTCAGAGGGGGACAGCCTCACATTCTTTATTGTCCAAGCTTTTTGAGCTCCTCTTTTTCCGCCACGCGGATGAAGCGGAAGTCGAAGTTACCAACTTCCCGCTGTAAACCCAGGCCTAAATCGGGGCGATCACCGATCCGCCATTTCTTCTCAATCACGTGCCCATTCAGGCGCACCACCGCTATACCCTCGGTGATATCGAACTCCAACTCATTCCACTGGTCATGGGGTTTTGCATACGGGGCATATCGCTGGGTATCGGGGTAGGAATGGGGATAATCCCGCACCTGAAACTGATTGCCGTGGATAAACACACCGGAATCCGCTCCTCGACTTGCCCGATACTGGAGCCGAATGATGCAATTCCTACTGAACTTGTGTTTACTGAACAAATTGAATCTGGCTTGCGCGCACTCCAGGTGGATGGCCCCATCCACAACACTCCAGCCGGAGTAGTCGTCGCTTGGAATACCCCAGAACCGCACCGGATACCATCCCTCCAAATCACGGCCATTATCCAGCCGGACGAAACCCGCCTCTAACGGAGGCAGCGATTCTTCAGCGAGGACCCAGGTCCAATTGGGGAAAAATAACGAGATCCCCATGACCCAGTTAACCAGAAAGACAAAGCCCGCGGTTCCCAAAATCTTGTGCCCAAAGGTTGTCATGCTTCGTTCCTCTAGATCTTTCCAATCGCGATTCATTCCGGGAATCTCAACCCGTTCGCATACGGTCGTTCGCTTCTTGCTTTTCCCTGGCCACAAATCTTTGCCTATCTAACCAAGCCAATTCGAACACTCAGCTCGCCGGCTTTATCCAATCCCGTTGACACATTTATGCCCGGTTAAGCAAGGTTTTTTCGACTTTTTCCGTCAAGCTTTTACGCTTGCGTTTGGCAAGGAGGATTCTGCTACGCAAATTTGAGCAACAGGATTTACCCACTCATCCCTCAGCCTATCCCAGAGTTGAATTGAATTGACCTAAGTGAAATATTGATGTTGGCTTATGTTTCGTACGTAAACACAAAAGTGTGCCGCAACAACGGTCCGAATCAAGGAAACGTAAGCGAAGATTGATCTTCCAACAAGCCGAACGCCCAATTTCCGGTACCGGGCCGAAAACGAAGCCGCAAATCCCTGATTGGCCGATCGCCGTCCTCAAGAGAAACGAAACGGTCACTCGGCTCGATCCTCAACGTGCTCTGAGTTCCCAGACACCCTTACTCGTGCCTAACTGAGCAGGTTGAACCTTCCATTCGGATCAAAAGACCCGATCCCATTCAGGAAGCGGCATATGCTGCGCCGCAGCAGCGGGTTGCCGTGCGGTTTTGAATTTCGAGCAGATGCAACAATCCGTGGCGAGTAGTACCCCGGACCTCTCTGGGCAAGACCCCAAAAACGCGTGCGCTTTACGGCAGGGTAATCACCGGAGACAACCGGCAAAGCTTTTCCCGTTAAACCTCTTTAAAGTTTCAAAGATTCACAAAGACTTCTTCCTCAGAATAAACCCCCGGAGAATTCAACCACAGACCCGGACCAGAATCCCGCTTAGAGCTCCCAGCCTTTGCGATACTCACGGGTCAGATATTGGTTGGCTTCTGGGCAATTCGTGATGCGGAACGCCTCCGCATCCCACTCGATCGTTTGACCGACCTTAAGCGCGATATTTCCCAACAAATAGGCTTCGGTCAGAGGACCGGCGTAGCTAAATGGGCAGCTCGGCCGCTCCGGGTCGGAGGATTTGATGCCGGCCAGCCATTCTTCGTACATGTCGCCGTAACGACGCAACGTCCGCGGAATGTTCGGAAAGGCATTGGGCGACTTATTCCCCATACCCAGAATTCCTTTTGTGCCGACGATGATCCACCCACCGTCTGGTACATTCTGCATCCTCACCAGGTCGGGCGAGGGTGTTTTGCCGCCGTCATACCAATACACGGCAACCATGCGGTCGGTCCCGGGCACGGGAAAATTGAATTTGAGGATGCTCCAAGCAGGAAACATCTCCGTCACTGGGCCCGAAACGTCCACAATTTCCACCGAGCGCGGAGCCTTTAGATCTAGCCCCCAATAAATCGACGACCACATGTGGGGTGCGATATCCCCGAGTGCCCCGGTCCCAAAATCCCACCAGCCGCGCCAAACAAACGGATGATAAACATTCGCATGACGCTGGGGGGGAGGTAATTGATAAACCGGATGCCCCTGCGGCCACCGCCCCTTAAAAGGACGCATCGCTGCCGGCCCGATAAATCCTTCCCAATCCAAATTCTCCGGAACGGGATCCTCGCCAGGCGGCCGATCGAAACCCTGTGGCCAAATCGGCCGATTGGTCCAGAAGTGGGCCTCGGTGACCTCTCCCAGTTCACCCGCGCGGATAATTTCCACCGTGCGAACCGTGCTTTCATCCCCACGCGAGCCGGTCCCCATGTGCGTGGAAAGCTTTTTCTCCACAGCAACCTCGGCCATCAACCGAGCCTCGCGGACATTGTGGGTTAAGGGTTTTTCGCAAAAGCAGTGCAGCCCCCGACGCATCGCCCGAATGCTGGCAACCGCGTGCGTGTGGTCCGGGGTGCTCACCACCACCGCATCCAACGACTTTTCCTCATCGAGGAGCTTGCGGAAATCGGTGTATGTTTTGGCAGATGGGAATCGGCGGGCTGCGGCCGCCAAATGCCCCCGATCCACATCGCACAAAGTCACGATGTTTTCACGGGCCACTCCCTGGGTATTGGCCGACCCACGCCCACCGGCCCCGATGATCCCGATATTGACCTTCTCATTCGCCGAGTAACTCCGGGCACTTCCCGACGGTGCGATCACCACCCCTGCGACGACGATTCCCTTTAGGCAAACCCGCCGCGAAATTCGCCGATTCATCGCCTCGCTCCTTGTATTAGGCCGTCTTGATGCTCATCCGCCTGTATGACCCTGCGCGACTCACCGAGCTTGGCCCGCGCTTCCGACCGTCGCCGAACAAGCGGTCAGTTGTCGACATTGCTCCATACCCGCCGCAATGGCCGCGTAAATGCGCTCTTCAATGTCGTTAGTCCACCGCTTCGCCGGCAGTCCATAAACCGTAAAAGCGCCGGATTCATATCCACCCTCTTCCCAAACGCGCCGAGACGGGATATACGCCATGACATCATTCGAATAGCCGGCAACCCACGTGCTCGGTCCGTACTTTTCGACTAACCGCAGCGAATAATCGACGACAACCTCCCCGCCCAAAGCGATCCACCACTGATCTTCTCCGAGGAGCCAAACTTGCACCGGATATTCATACGAATTTGCAAACACCGCACCGGCCGCCAATTGACCAAGCAATCGCTCGGCCCATCGCCCAATATATCCGCCTTGGGCTCTTGACTTTTCCAAATACTCGCGGTCCACCACCTCGTAATCCAGCCGGATTCGCTCAAAACTCGTACTCAATCGCGGGCTTACTGGACGCATTGGCCGCTCCAACACCGCCGCCACCGCGTCGGCCAATTGCCGACCATATACTTGAGCCAATTCCACGGTGCGACGGGGCAGGGCGTTTTGATCCGCCCCGCAGCCGGTGTAGAACATCGCGGTTACCCCCGGCAGCCGCGACTCCAAATTTTCTTGCGCAAACCCCGGATAGTCGCCACACCACTGATAAAAACTGAGAACCGTCGCATGACAGGCATAACCGAAAACGAGCGCCTTCGCACGGCCATCTCTGCTCCGAACGCACAGGACGGGTACCCGAAAATCACTGGGACCCACCAGTGGCCGACCCGCTTCTCGCATAGCGGGCACGTCCACCTCTCGATTATTTCGGCGATTGACAGCAAACTCGGCCCGGCCCTCTCCCGCCCAAAGTTCTACTTCCTCCATCGAGCCCAACGCAGCCGCGATCACATCGATCGCCGTTCGAGATAATTGCCGCGTGTATTCAGTGATGAGCCTTCGCTGGGTTTCGTCTAGCGGATAAATATCGTACAAAGCCCCTTCGATCACCGGCCCGCAATGCGTATGGCTTGCCGTAAACATCAAATTGGCGCGGGGGACCGCGAAGCGTTTCTCGATCTGGGCGGCAATTTCCTCGCTCAATGCCCTCGTAAACCCCAAGAAATCACACGTGACGACCACCGCCCGACAACCGCGGCCATCCTCGACCCCCAGAGCCTTGATCCACAAATCCTGAAGGGTCCCCTCTGCCGGATGATCGCGAAGCGCATAGCCGGCCATCCACATGCCCGGCTCCGGCGTGATCTTGGCCCGGGCCACGCCCGCTTTCCAGCTTTCCGCCCAACAAGGCCACGAAGTTAGGATCAATGCCAAACAAACTGCGGTAAAAAACCAGGCTCCGCCCGCAGCTTGTTGGGGGAAAAAACGCCTCATCGTGTTCACCGTTTTTCGCTCCTGTATGCTTCAACGAAGAATCATCCGATAACTTTCACGAAGATCAATCCGAAAACGCTCACGAAGATCAAAGCGGTAACGCTTTTCAGAAACCTTGCCCCGACATAACCAAAAAACCAATTTAAAAATCCGAGGCTCACATTCCGGGTATACCGAGATCAATCTCGGGGTAATGGCTCCGGGTTTCCACGAATCTCGAGCTCAGAATTTGGAGCTCGTCTCAGTATCACGAGCTCATTAACGCCTTCCACGTCCCCTTTCATCTTCCCAGATTAGCGACCATCACAATTTTGCACCGGCACATCAGCCACGAGGTAAGCCGACCGTGAGCGACGCGACCCAAATCAGCGGTGCTCCACGGGCCCCCCGCGAAAAAGCTGATTTGTGAAAGTGGCATTGGGGGGTTAGTCGTCCTTTAGCATCTACCTTCGGGAAAGATTGCTGTTTTCTCCCTGTGGTCAGAGAATCAGGCGGGAAATTTTCTGCGGGTGAAAGTACGGCAACTGTTGCGGCTTTCACGTATAATACATCGGAGAAAAATAGCAATCAATCTACTGGCCACGGGGCAAGGCTGATAGAAAAATGTATTTTCGCGTAAGCCCAGGGAAGTTCCCTGTGGATCCTTCGACCCGGCGGCCGAACCAACCCAAAAGGACACTACGTCGAATCCACTTAGCCCCTTTTGGGGCGGAACATCTAGGCTCAAGTTGCCCACTAAGGAGGATGCCCCCATGGATTCGCTGAAAGGTCATTTTCTCGTGGCATCCCCTTACCTGACCGATCCGAATTTTATCCGCACGGTGGTCCTAATGATCCACCACAGCGAGGAGGGGGCGTTCGGCGTCGTTGTTAACCGGATTGCCAGTAGCTCGATCCGCGAATTGTGGGAACACATAACCAAGAGAACTTGCAAGCTGGAACAGCTCGTGAATATCGGCGGTCCGGTGAGCGGCCCCCTCATGGCCATCCACACCCACCCGGACATCGCGGAAATCGAAATCTTGCCGGGCCTTTACTTTTCCGCTCAACGGGACCACTTAGAGAAACTTGTCGAAAGTGAAAAGCAACCCCTGCGGCTTTTCATTGGCCACTCCGGCTGGGGGAAGGGTCAGTTGGAACGAGAACTCCGCCAAGGAGCTTGGTTTACTTTGCCGGCAAGCGTCGAAGATGTCTTCGGCGATGAATCCGAGATGTGGCACCGCCTTACTACCCAAGTGGGTCGACAAATTTTGATGTCGGCCGTAAAGCTCAAAGGTCTCCCCTCCGATCCGACGCTGAACTGAGCGCATCCACCGCGCAGCCCCACCTTGGCCCGCGACAACTGCAAGTGTTTTTCCTACCCTAGGGCACAAGCAACGTGATGGCCAAAAGGGCATACTCTTCCGGCAAACACGATCCCTGCAAGCCGCGTTACTACTTTATGGCAATAGCAAAGCTGCTTTAGCGCGGAAACTGGGAATTCCTTCCGCTGCCGGTACTCCGCGTCCTATTGTTATCCTATTGTTCTTAGATTGGCCGCCAGGAAAGCCGGCGGATCTTTGAACCCGCCTGCTTTCGGTAACCCAGCCCCTGTCGGTGTCGCGAATCGTCCGAAAGAAAGGGTGTGTCCGCTTTTTTTGCCCGGACCAAAGCAGGGGGCCTAGCGGATTGCCATGGGATGACTTCCCGCCCCAACAAGGTGCGATTTAACGGCTACTCCTGCCTGCGAGTTTTCAAACCTTGGGGGCTAGGGCCTCCCTCGCCGGGGACCGCGGGAAAAGGCGATCTTTTCCCCACCAAGCAGCCGATCTTTTCCCCAGTAAAAAGCAAGCAAATTCACGCACGGCCGTATGTATCTCGACAGTCGAGATCTTATCAATCGCCCTGGAATTCGCGGTTAGAACCCAGTGAGATTTCTCGGTTGGGCCACCAGGATCAATGTATCCGCCTTCGCGATTCTACCCACGGTCTTCAGCTTAGCCGGTCGCGCTGGCCACCAAGGCTAGGCCCACGATGTAAGTGACAAACATGGCAGCAATCAACGGGGTTGTCCCGGCAGGGGCACCGCGAAATTCCTTCCAGATGAAAACGCCCCAAAATGCCGCCACCATCGTAGCACCTTGTCCTAATCCGTACGAGATTGCCGCCCCCACCACTCCCAGGGCAATGATGCTAAAGGTCATCCCCACGGCCCAAATCATGCCGCCAACAATCCCCCAAAGATGATCTCGCGTCGTTCCCCGAAAGTACTCCGCCGGAGGAAGCGGCTCGCTTGTGGCCCAACTGATAATCTTCGATACGTTGAACGCCAACTGACTCGCCAGCACTCCTAAGGAAAAACAGACCATCGCCGTATAGGGACTCAGTTTACCCGGCGGGAGAGCGAGGAATTCCTTCGGATCTGGCTGAGGCATCGATGCCGCTACAAAGCGATAGAAGAAGGACATCAATAAACCGCACAGGATTGCCAGGATCAAACCCCGCAGAATGCCGCTTCGGGTTTGCCCTGGAAGCCGCCAGTAAGCCGCGGCATTGAGAATGATCGCTGCGGTCACCAATCCGACCCCCGGAAATAGGATCCACGGATTACCCTTTGGCTCATACCAATAATTCACCAAGACCCCCAAGACCAGTGCCGTCCCAATCCCCACCGGAAAAGCCACTGCCATACCCGCTACAGCGATCGCAGCGACCAACAAGATGTTAGCGATGTTAAACACGGCTCCCCCGATCACTGCCGAGGCGATGTTTTCCGGCAACGCTTGGCCCAAATCCTCCAGGAATGGGCGACCTCCCTGACCGAAGCTTCCCATGGTGAAGGCGAAAATGATGGCCATCAGCAGCATCCCGAACACGTAGTCCCAATAATAGAGCTCGAATCGCCAATTACGCCCGGCGAGCTTCTGAGTGTTTGCCCACGATCCCCAGCACAGCATCGTGATCACGCAAAAGGCGATCGCCAACGGGTAGCTTTCCAGTACGAACATGGCCCGGCTCTCCGACAAGATGGTGCTTGCTCATCCGACAGTCTGCAGAAACTGCTTCAAGCGGTTGCAAGAAATGTAACCTCTCGCGGGGGCCAACGTCAATCCTTCGGCCACAGATGAGCCCTTTTACTTTTAGTTCTCCGCTCCGAATACTTGCGGCAAACCCCAAACTACCAGGGGAAGCTCGATCACCGGTAGCGGCTCCGGCTGATGCGCGACCAATACCCCAATGTGCGCCGGAGGCCGCTCAGTACGCCTTATTCTGGGTGCTTACAAACTTCAAACCGCAAAGGGCAGGGGGAGGTGGCACATCTTCAGAATGTAACCACGGGGTGGGGTCGAACTCCTAAAGCATGCTCCACCAGCAGCCTCCTTGGCCCCCGGCAACCTACCATGCCGCAGTTACCCCTCGTGCTCTTTTCCACCGCTTTAACTTTTCTCGCCACGGGCCTTGCCTGGGTAAGCCGATCAAAATGCATCGGCGCATAACCAACGCCTAAACCCCTGCGTCCGCCCCGATTCTCTACGGGTGATTTGCACCTTGCATTATGGAGCAACTCCCCACTGCGGCTTGCACGGGCGGCATTCACTTTTTTAAAAGCCCCGGAATAAGATTCATAAAACTTCGCCCTAAACGAGTAAAATCGCAAACGAAGCGAAGATGAAGCCATGACCGAGTAGCCGGTATTCCGCCCTTGGCGGTAACCACAAACGTTTGCGGCTCCATTACGCAAAGAACCTACGCAACAAGCCGGAGCCATTCTGGCACGAGATTCGCCCGCTCAAAATGCCGGAAGCCAAACTAGCCCACTGCCAGCGGCATACGCAGAAAAAATACTCTGGTAAACTGCTTTCAAGGAAGCTTTGCTACGGCACTTCCTGAACGTTTACCCGGGGCGAATGGATAAGCGAATCATCACAGGAACTAACTATCGTTTTTGGGACGTAGACAGCTCAGCAAGTTGGAAAAGGACCTCAGCTTTCGTATCCGGAGCCATTCCATGAACCAACCGCACTCTGTGCAAGTGCCGAGCTATCTTGCCCTGTGGGAATCGGGCGAACTGCGGCGTCGGGTCGAGACTGCTCGGGCCATGCTGAAGGAATGCACACTCTGCCCGCGGGATTGTCACGCCGATCGTACTGCGGAGAAAGGAACCGGTTTTTGCCGTACCGGCTACGAAGCGCTTGTCAGCAGCTTTTTCGCCCATTTCGGCGAAGAACGATGTTTGCGTGGCTACGGAGGATCGGGCACGATCTTTTTCTGCGAATGCAACCTCCGCTGCGTCTTCTGTCAGAATTACGAAATTAGCCATTTGGGAGACGGCGAGCCGATTTCGGCATCGCAGCTTGCGCGGATGATGCTTCAGCTTCAGCGCCGGGGTTGTCACAATATAAATTTCGTGACTCCTTCCCACGTCGTGCCGCAGATTCTCGAAGCCGTCGAAATTGCCGCTAGCCAAGGGCTACGGCTCCCCCTGGTGTACAATACCGGTGGTTATGATCGAGTGGAAACCCTCCGCCTGCTTGAGGACGTCATCGACATCTACATGCCGGACATCAAATTCGACGATCCCGCGGTGGCAGGCGAGCTCGCTCATGCGGCGGACTATCCTGCGGTGGTCCGCGCCGCACTGAAAGAGATGCATCGGCAGGTGGGGGACCTTGTTCTCGATTCGAAAGGGATCGCGCAACGCGGCCTTTTGGTGCGGCATCTCGTCATGCCGAACAACTTAGCGGGAACCCGGGAACTGATGCGGTTTTTGGCCCGCGAAATCTCCCTTAACACTTACGTGAACATCATGGCCCAATACCGCCCGGCCGGCAACGCAGCCCGATACCCGCAGATTGCCCGACCAATTACCTGGGAAGAGTATAGGCAAGCGGTCGCCATTGCCCGCGAAGAGGGGCTGTGGCGATTCGACAAAGATTGATACGCCCCTCCGGCCGCGAGGGCCCGTTCATTCCACCGTTCTTCACGTTTGGGGGCAGTGCTGTACCACAACCGTCGGCACCGGCAGGCAGCATCTTCCCCGCTTAAGCGCGGGACTCATTCATGCCGCAGCGATCGGTGCCAGAGATGCGACATCTTCCCCCGCTTGAGGGCGGGAGCGATCATCTTGGGTCATCCATCCCGCGTAAATCAGACCTACCCCACCCCCGGGGCGAATTGATCCGTACCTGCACAAGCAAAAGCACTTCTTCCGATTTCCCCCTGTGTGTGCGGAAGGCTTGCACGAAATGCTGCACGCGCGTCCGGTGCTTGGGACTTCCCCCCGCGTATGCGGGAGACTTCGGCTTTGCCCACAACCGGTCGCCTCTCCCCACAAAGAACTACTGCCGGCAACCTAGCCTAAGGCACTCCGTAAAGAACCCCCTGAACGGCTGCAAAAGCCGGCAGCGCACACGCGGCACTTCCGCATCATGTCTCCGCCACAAACGCAAATCCCAACGCCTTGGCCAGTTCCTGCAACGGTTCCCAAAGATCCCCATAGAAGGTCACGCGGTGCCAACCGTAAAGATCCCAGTACGTGTAGAGCTTCTCGTAATCCCCTAACGGTTCGACGGCCAGCTTGGTGCGGCATCCTCGGTCCTCATCGACGTTTTCTACGGCAACACCACGGTGGCACAAAATCTCTTTCCGCACCGGGTGGATCTCGCAGGTTGTCGTCATGTAACCGAGCGGCAAAAGGGATCTGACGGACGCCCCTTTGCGATCCTCATTATGGGTCAAAATTTCAAACTCGCATTTCGGCCCCTGAGGTCCCAAAACCTTCGTGGGTGCCACGCAATGGGCATAGATAATTTGGCGTTTCGAACTATCGAGCACCGGATCCGAGATGTAACCGGGGCGATTGGCGAGATGCCATCCGGCCATCATCGTTGCCGTGGAAATGAGGTCCGCTTCGCACGCCCCAATCTGACCCGCGTTGTTCAGCTCCACGAACCCCAAGCACGGATAGCCTGCCAGATGTCCCCCATAAAACCCCCCTAGACAATTGATCGTAATAGCCGTCGCTTGGTGTTTTTCCAGCAGGAGTTGTTGCGCCAGATAGACCCGCGCGGACTTTTCCAGCGTCTCTTCCGGCTCGGGAATATCGATCTTTCGGGCCTGGTTCCGCCACCGCGCCGCAATTTCCCGAGCTTCCTCCACATCCGTAGCCTCATAAGCCGCGGAAAACTCCGGGAAGTCCACGCGGACTACGCTGATTTTCATCGTTTCCTCTAAAGAGCCTGCCACCGCTGTCTGATACCGCCCCACGGCAAGAATTTTGCTCCCTGCCAAAGCTTCCAATACCTCGCGGGGCGAAGTCAATTGCAACGAATCGGCCACACCGGCCAATCGCGAAGCCGCCGGCGTGCTTTCCCGCCGAACCCGTTCGCAAGCTTCCACAAATTCACTTGGGCTGGCCCCTTGGGCAATGAGCCGGAAGCATCGCGCAGCGGCAGCCAAATCTTCGATCTTGGAAGAACTGATGACCGCGATATTTTCATACTTTTTCCGCAACCCAGCCGTGTAGACCAAAAACCCGCCGCTTCCCCCGTAAATAAATTGAGCCACGATCGTGGGCCGACCCGCGGCCACAATCGGCTGCATCACCTGAATCCAATTATTCATCTGATACACAATGTAACCGGTGATCCCATCTCGCTCGTCGGCCGTTAGTAACTTGCTGGCATCCTCCGGCGTATGAACGACAACCGGCAGAAACTCCAACTCCGGGCAAAGCTTCGGCAATTGTTCCTGAACTCGCTGGATCTCCGGCCGCATGTCGAACCCCAAATGGGGCCAAGTCGGCCGATCTTGAACCAAACTCCAGCATGCGAAGACTAGCCGTATTTTCGGCCGCGGCTTTTCCGTCTCATGACCGCTACACCACCTTGCCGGGCAAACAGCGCCGGTGGCCAGCAAAGAACCGCCCACGCATCCGGCGGCAAGAAATCGCCGCCGGCTCATGCACAGCTTGCAGCCGACCGTTTGGCCCGCCTCTGACCTCCTCTTAACAACCATCTTTTCACGACAGGAAGCCATGGGTTTTCCTCCCCGGGTTTGAGCCTGGGTGCCGATTCACTAATCCCCCCGCAAAAGCCATCTTCGAGGATATTCGGGGAAAACTACGGGGGCAAGATGCCACTGCACTAAGCCTTACCCAGCCTTGGCGGGCTTTTGTCATAAGCGCGCGGCCCAGATCCATCCTTGCGAAAACCTCGCCGGTTTGACAGACTTTGGGACGAAATGAGCCGATTTCTTGCCCTCCACAATCGGCTGCACCTCCGACCGGTTAAGCTCCTGCTTTGTCATTCGATCAGAGCCGGACCTCTGCCGTCAATTCAGTTGAAGGCGCCAATACGGCGACTTCGATCCGGCACGATGCGTAGGCAGGCAAATCAGTTCAAAGGGGGGCACATCAAGACGATTGGGGCTCCGTCAGATGTCTCATGAGGTGATTTGAATCAAGCCGCCGGATAGAAGCCGCCGGCCTCGAGGCCGGCGCATCCCCCAGGTCGCCAGGGCTTCAAGCCGATTCATCGGCTCTTCGTTGCGAAAACGCAAATACGGCTCGAAAAACGATCTTTCGAGCTTCCCTTGGCGCAAGAGATCCGCCGGGCAAAAGAGGATCAAGGCCGCGAAAATTAGAGGATCAAGGCCGCGAAAATTGAAAGATAAGAACCCCCCGGAAAATCGGCGAGCCTTCTTACTTACGGTGCATCGAAGCCAAGCCGCGTAGCTTGAAGCCGCAAAGCCCGCTGAAAATACTGGAATTGATGGTCCGGCTTGCGCCGTGCCCAAAAGAACGTTGCCTCGACAAGCTTCCGAGGCAATTGCCCCCGACGAACCATTTCGAGCACCTGCTCGATGTAGCCGTTTTCTTCCGGGGTTTCCGTCCTCAAACCCGCTTTAATTGTGGCGGCATCCAGTCTCGTTTTCTGCCCTTGCGCAAGAGTGGATGCCGGCAAGCAAAAGATGATAAGCAGGAAAAAAACGCCGATCCATCGAAAGCACAATCGTTTCATCGAAAGGTCCTCCGTGACCTCCGGCATTATCGAAACCCTGCGCCGCCTGAGTAGCGGGCAACTTCTCTTAGTCGAGTTCTCTCAATCGACCAACACTCTGCCGCCGCTGCATTGACCTACGCCATCATTCTTTCCAAACCGCCAAGGCCCGCCGCTATGCCTTGCTTAATTGCAAAGGAGATTTAACCATCGACAAAATCGACAAAACCGTCTGCCCGCTCTCAGAAGCCGCTTATCCTCGAGCTACTATCCCCAAGCAACACGCCGGCTACCGCTGGAGAAATGATCCGTGCCGGTGATCTCGCTCATGATCCACCGGTTCAGATCAGCCAACATCACTTCATGGAGCTGATGCGGACAAGAATATTGACGCAAAAGCAAGTTGAAGCCCGCTGCGTGGAGTAATCGCAGATCCCGGGCCGCCTGCTGCGGGCCATAGGTCTGGCTGAACTGAGCCACGGTCAATAGCAACGATAGATGCCGCGCCTGCCGAAGCCGGCTCAACGGGGCAAATCCCTGCGGAAACGCCCCGCAGACCGATGCAGCCCCCGCAAAATACCCCGGCCACTCCAGGGCAATCCGCAAGGCCATCGTCCCGCCGCGATCACAACCTGCAATAAAAACCCGCTGCGGCGAAATATGATAACGTCCTTGCGCAGCCTGCAAGGCATCCAGCACTCGGGTCCACACTAAATCAACATCTTCAGCAGTCTCAGGCCAATCGTAGCCTTTTTCCCCCGTGGCCTCCACGCCCTCCTGACGAGATTCCTCGCAATTTTCCCGGAGCAATCCCTGGGGAGCTACCGCTACATAATTGCGCAAGCTCACAAAAGGCATGATTCGCAGCAGTTGTGTCTCGTCGCAACCCGGACTATGCAACCACACTAACAATGGGTATGCATAATTGGGCTCATAATGCTGCGGCGCGAATAGGACATAGGATGATTCGCAAAGCGAATGGCGAAAGACCCCGCCCTCTATTGACGAACTTCGAAAGCGTTTTTTGGAGGACGATCTATTTGAAGCAGACTTGGAAGGCTCCATGATAGGCCACCCCACTTGCCTTTTGATCCAATTAATCGCTCGCCTCTTGCGTCTGAACACAAAACCCTGAATGCGGAAGTTCCTCAAAACCGAGTGAGCGCATTACGGCCCTTACCGACAGGTGTTTCCACCCATCATTCGACCAGGCTCTCCAGAAGGAGATTTTGCCCAGAAGACGATCCTGAAATGCTACCCAACGCGCATCGGAATTTGCGACGGGCAAAACTTTAAACTTGGGAAGCCTCCTGTGTCAACTCCGGCCAATCGAAAAAGCGTATTCGCCTTTAGAAGGAGGATTTGATCGCCGGCAGGCTTCCGTACACAATCTGCTTGCGCCAGCACAAATTCTGCCGCCATCCCTGAGTGCGATCAACCGCGGAAAAAGGACTCGAAAAAAGAAAATAGCTGTTTGCCGAAAAGTCGCTCAATAAGACCATTGTTCCGATCGATGCGACGCTAGAAGAGCTAATATCTCCCCCGGTGATCTGAGCTTCCCCCGTCTCCGAAACAAGATATCCGAAACAAAATATCCGAAACAAGATATACGCAAACTGCAAGCCAAATGCGATTTTCAACCTAATATCCGAAACACCCGTTCATAACGTTGCCGCCTTAAAACTCAAAATCACGCCGGCCCGAAGGACCAAAAGCACTTTTCCTTCGAGAGTTCTTCTCCACGGTTATCGAACTTTCCGCGCGCTTAACTAGATTGACGCTTTGGCGGAGGCGGCCTTGGGAACCCAACCACCCCCCTCAAAACCACGTCTTTAATCGACCCACCACTTTTTTCAAAACGATCGTCTCCGATCCCCCAAGGCAACCGGCCACATCGATTAGTGCTCGATGGCCAAGGTCCACAAAAGGCCACCAAAGCCGCGACAGGGTTCGCGCGGCTCAAATGGGACACAATTCGTTCATTTGCTCGACCAGTTTTCTGACTGCGCCAATGCTCTTGGTGAAGGCAACCTGCTCTTTCGGCGACAATTCCAACTCGATAATCCGTTCGACTCCATTGGCTCCTAACACCACAGGAACACCGACAAACAAGCCCCCCACCCCGTACTGTTTGTCGCAATATGCAGCCACGGGAATCAAACGCTTCTTGTCCCGAACAATCGCCTCGACCATCTGCGCCGTTGCCGCAGCCGGGGCATAGTAGGCACTACCAGTCTTCAACAAATTGACAATCTCGGCCCCGCCGTGGCGTGTCCGCTCAATGATCTCATCGAGTCTCTTCGCCGGGATAAGTTGCGTCACCGGGATACCCCCCACGGATGTGCAACTAGCAATGGGGACCATAGTATCCCCATGCCCCCCAAGGAGCATCGCCGAAACATCCTCCACGCTCACGCCAAGCTCCTGGGCAATAAACGTGCGAAACCGCGCCGTGTCTAGAACCCCAGCTTGCCCCATGACGCGATGGTGGGGAAATCCCGTCACCTGCCACACTCTGTAGACCATCGCATCCAGGGGATTACTCACGACAATGACGATCGCTTGTGGTGAGCTTTTACGAACCTCCCCCGCCACCTTCGTGACGATCTGCACATTGGTGACCAGCAAGTCTTCGCGACTCATCCCCGGCTTTCGCGGAACTCCGGCGGTAATCACCACTACATCGCTTCCGGCCGTGGCTTCGTAACTGGTTGTCCCCACAATCCGGGCATCGAAGCCCACGATTGGAGAAGCTTGCAAAAGATCGAGGGCTTTGCCCTGTGGCATGCCTTCCACTTCCGGAATATCTACCAGAACGACATCTCCCAACTCAGCAGCCGCACACCAAAGAGCCGTGGTTGCGCCGACATTTCCCGCGCCAATGATGCTGATTTTTGCTCGCCCAACACCCATCTTATGTTTCCCCGTTCCGATGATCGCCTACGTTTCGAAGTATCCCACCAAAAGAGCTTCTCAAGATAGCCCCTGCCGGTCGAAGATCAAAGCCCCTCGAGCCGGTAAGCACCAAATTGGATCCAAAGATTCTGAAAAGATTGTAACCGGTCTACAAAAAAGAGAAACCGATCCAACACGCGGCGCAAATTCACACGCTCTTCGACGACAATACAACTTTGGATTCCACCCTGTTTTCGATTCGACGAAAGTACGACTTTCGAAAAGCATACTACTCGGGTCAAGCTTAATAATTTGGCTTAGTACGCTTCATCGCCCGCGGCGTAATGACAGACCGCCTCAACACAAGAGCTAGAGCACTCGGCATCGATGCCAAAACCCCACTACACCAACAAAAAAACCCCGGGGGTACCGGGGCTCTAAAGCCTTCATAGGCTTCGGTTTCACTTAGTTTTTCGGTTCAGTCACTCAATATAGCTCAAACCGCTTAACTTAGCTTAAACAGCTACCCCGTCGTGCCGAGGGTTCTGCGACCCCCTACGTTTTACGGACCGAAGGCAAACCGCGGAGACAAAAATCCCCCGCAGTTCTTCCCCGCAATTTCCCGTAATTAGTCCCCGCCTGCAAACCACCTCCTTACCAGCGGTCCCGGGGTACTCCCTGGTCGCCGATTGATGCCCGTTGCCACCGCCAATCACCGCTTATGCCAAGAGGGCTCTAACCTCAGGAACATCCTGGCACACTTACGGCGGATCAAACTCAACGGATTTTCAAAGGCGGGGTTTACACGCAGGGCGCCCGGAGGGTGTAGGTTACGCGGGTACGATGTGGCCTACCTGACTGCTTACACGCATGGCGCACGGAGGGGGCACCGTAGGGGAGGAAGCAACCGGATTTATAACCCGCTTGCCCCCTTTACTCACCGAAAACTTGCGGGAGAACTATCGTACCTTAGCTTGTTCGAGTGCTGGTTTCGTCTCTCCTAAATAACGTCTAGGTTATCGTTAGCTTCGCTTCTCCAAACGATTAACTTTTCACTCAGTTTTGAGGGGTTTATTTGCCTGCCGCAACTCTCGCTAGCTCTAGCCTTTGGATCTGTGCCGATCCATCCGTTTATATCCGTTGGCAACACATTCTGAAGGCGAGCCTACGGGGTGGCGGGAGGCTCCTCGTCGTCATCCGCCGCCGCGATTGCGATCGGGACCGCAACTGCCGTCGCCACCGCTCCCGCGATTACGAGCGGATGCGTCAAGATCATGCCCAGCCGGCCGCCGAACTGACCCCGTACTAAGTCTTGGCCGGCCACGACCAACGCTCCAGGCTGCGCATTAGGTGGAGCAACCTCCGGAGCCCAAACGCGATAAGCCGCCAACCCTTTCGCCGACACCAAGTGGTATACCCCACCTTTCAACCCACGAAACGCGAAGTAACCCTGTTCATCGGTCATTCCTACGGCGAGCTGACGGTCGCCAGCAATCAAACTTACCGGCACCTTAGCCTGAGGCACGTTATTCGTGTCGACAACCCGGCCGATCAGAATGCCACCATCCTTCAGGGCCACGTCCCGGATACTACTCGGATTGGTTGCTGGCTCAGGCACCCCCGTGGCCATCACGGCGCGTGGAAAAATAAAACAACTTATGAGCATTCCAATGATCAGCCACTTAGAATGGTGCATCCGTGTCATGGGACTACTTCTCCTTAAAGAACCAAAGCCAAAACGCACCTTGGACCCAGGCAAGGTGCTGCAATCACGTATTCGTCAAAGGTATCGGCACCCACTCCCCAATAACTTGAGTGCAACTAGCCTGCGTTTTCCCAGAACCTCCCTGCTTTCGTGGCTATCGCATCTCCACAGGGAAATTCGGTATATCGAGCCAACTGTTAGGATGAGGAGTTTGTGTCGACTAGGAAGATTAAAAAAAATAAGACAAGCACTTTCCGATCCCGTCTATTCACCGCAGGCTATTCATTTTCAACAGATTCGCCGCGGTGTGCCTGCACATTTCATCGATTATGAGGTCACCCGCGTATTAACGCACAACCAAGAAGTGCAGCCGTCGCGCAAGCGTCGCGAAAGAGAACCGCATTTACGCGGGTGTGTATTGTCTAAACATGCGCGGAGTATTCGAAGGGCACGGCTTCCCGGCAAAACGTACGGAAGTCATTTCTAAAGGAGAAAGTGGGAAGAGAAAACGGGTTTTTTACCCGTTGGGCCCCCTGCCTTCGACAAACTCACGGGGTAAACGCGCTGTAGCCTTTCTGAGAAGTTGGGACTGGAGGAAAAAAGGGGAATGTAGGAAAAAGCAAAATGACATAAGGAGGCGACGGAAATCGTGCCGATGCCCGGCGCACATTTCTCCCTACAATCTACGAAGCTTTACCAGATTCACGGTTGCCAAGACCTGAAATGGCTTTTCACCATTCGCTCTAATTCCGGAAATCGGGCAGCAAGTCTTTCAGAAAGACGACCATTAGGGTAGCCATGCTGAATATTTCGCAGATAAGCTCGAAACTCCTCCGCCACCTCCGGCGGACCATTTAAGAAGAAGTGAACCCACGCCCAGGAACCACGATATTCTTTCCCTCCCATTTGGCTCATATCTCGCAGATTCTCTAGACGCTCCAAATCTACCAACATACGCCACCGCAACTCGCGCCTCACAGTTTCCAGATGCGGGTGGTCGAATGCCCGACGCCCTGGCGGCATCTCGAAGTATTCTGCCAGCCCCTCATCGAGCCAAAGTGGAACCACGGGCAGCCATTGGTGGAGAAGCGCATGCGTGCCTTCATGCAACAGGTCGGTAAGCAGCTCGCCACTGCGATAAGCCAGGACTACCGCTCGACCTTGCCGCTGTACATACAATGCTCGCCGAAACGGTACATCCGGGTAAAAACTCTCTAAATGCTGTCGGTACTCGGCACGACTTTTGAAGATTTGCACAACCACCGAGACTGGAGGGGTCTCGATCCAAAGAGCCCGCCGCAAATCCTCCGGCAAGCGCAGAAGGGGTGCAAGCTCCGACTCAACCTCCGCCAGGGGAAACTGTGCCCAAATCTCAAACAGGCCGATCGAGCGGATTTCTTGCCATTGGCAATCGGCCGGATTGGAAAAAAAAGTGAAAACGCACAGCGCCAAAATCGCGGCACGAGTAGCCCTATTCCGCGCGACCTTATCCCATCTCCCGAAGACAACCCGGCCTTTTCCCCGCAGAAAGTGGCCCTCCAAAAACGCGGCCATGCTTTTATGCCTAACGGATATCCTCAACGGAGTTCACCCCTCTCTCGAGCGATCAATCGTCTAGCTTTCTTTAACTTGAACTTGTAATAGGAAGCTTGTAATAGGAGATTAAG
>CAKZMM010000046.1 GCA_937128505.1 uncultured Thermogutta sp. | reverse complement strand
AACTTTTCTCTTTCAGAACTTTTCTCTTTCAGGCTGTGAATGCAAGAGGTCGGTGCCCGCAAACCGTATACCCAGTACGCTTGCAGAGTTAAGAATGGAGGCAGCCTATCCGACGCCCCCTCCCGGTGGCGGCAAACCGTATTCCCAGCACGTTTGCAAAGCGGTTGACCCCATCTCCCTTTTGCCCTGCCTTTTTGACATTCTGCGTCATCGCGGCAACTTACCCCCCGCACTGTACCTCTATTTCACTCTTGCTTCCCCAATTACCTAGATTTCCTTCATGTTTGACCATCTTTTCCATCCGACCCAATTGACCTCTTCAAACATTCCCCGCTCTAAGAAAATTGCCCGCCATAGGAAATTCACCGCCCCAAAAAAGTGTTAAAACCTATTAACCCCTTTAAACCTTTAAAACATTGAGCGGTTTGTAACCCCGCCTACGGAATTACGAGGCTGTCGTGCGCAGCGATGAATTAGAGATGAATGAGAGTGGTACAGAATCAACCGACCGGCTGCCCGACGGAGGCCCCGGCGCTTATTTCCAGGCCGACAAATGATTTTGACTCGGACATTATTTTCACGCGGACAGCAGTGTCAAACATCTCCGCGAAAGCGACTGTTTCACCGATTTATTAATCCCTGGGCCTCGGATCCAGAGCTCCTGCCGCCCGTAGAAGTTTCAGCGACACGGTAAGTTCACAGCAATGCATTACATTGTTTACAGCAACACATTATTTATTGCATGCACCATTAGATGCATTAGCTTTCATATCCTCTCCAGCTATACAAAGATCACAAGCATTGCCAACTAAATTGACACTCTGCAGGTCAGGCAAACCCCTTTGCCCATCACCCCAGCAAATTCCCAAAAAATTGGCGAAAGATTAATGCCGCGGCGGCAATAAATCTTTTGACAGATCACCCCGTTTTGAAGGGTGGATATGGATAAAGCTGTCGAGAGCGGGCAAGTGAGTTCCGACGGGAAAAGCTCCGGGGACGAATGGTCCCGGATTCTGAACCACCATTCGCGCTGGCTTCGCGCCGTGCTTTATGTCAGGGTTCGTCGGGCAGACGTCGTCGATGAATTGATGCAGGAGATCGCCGTGGCTTTGAGCAAAAACGGTCGCCTGCCTCACGAGCCCGCCGCGGCAGCAGCGTGGCTGTATCGAACGGCCGTTCGCCAAGCATTGCTCTACTTGCGGCGAAAGGGCCGGGAAGAGCGCCGCGAGAGAAAAGCTGCTGAGGTGCTGCGGGAAGTCGAGGAAAAAGCATCTACAAATTATGACCCTTTGTCCTGGCTTTTGGCTGACGAACGGCGAAGCATACTCCGCGAAGCCTTAGCCGCACTCCCTCCGAAAGATGCAGAGATTTTGCTTTTGAAATATGGCGAAGACTGGTCCTACGCACGGCTGGTTGCCCATTTGGGCCTAAGCCCCGAGGCCGTGCAATCTCGATTGCACCGCGCCCGCGAACGGCTTCGCGCGCAATTGGCCCGGATAACCGCTCAGCGACCGAGCGGGTGCCCGAACCGAAAAAGCAAGACGAAGATCACCGGATTGCATCCTGTAAGCCCGCCGCCATTATCAGCCAAAGGGGAACCCATCATCCGCGAGGATTGCCTTCAGGTTAAAACTCCGGAAGCCTCGGGAGATTAAATCGGGAGATTAAAAGCGAAAAAGGCCGAGAGACGACGAGGGGAGTATTACGCGATTTGCCGGCGGTCCACACGGAGGTTGTTGCTCCGGCTGGGGACCGCGTGCAATCGCCGGAACATCCGTGGCGAAGGTGGACGGAATGAGTCGGAGAGAAGCGGATTTTGATGAAAAGAGTCCGGAGCGATTCTCCATCGCCCAAGCGTTCGACCTTCCACGGCAAGCGGAAGTCGACATGTCGATCCGCGAGCGGATCGACCGCTTGGTTGATGGGACATTGGCCCCGCAAGAGGAGCGGGATCTTCTGACCCAACTCGAACAAACCCCGGGTGGGTGGCGTCAATGCGCTTTAGCTTTTTTGGAGGCAGAGCGCTGGCGGCGGGAATTGTCGGTGTTTGTAGGAGAGATCTCCGCACCTGTGGTTGATGCATCCCCCGCCGGGAGGAATGATCCCGTTTCCACCCGGCCGCTATCTAAGGAAAAAAGCGATCAGCCTCCGGTCACGGAGCACCCGGTTACGCTATCGGGCTTTTGCGGCTGCGGACTCGATTCCTCAGACGATTGGCTTCCGGCCGATCAATCTGGGTTTGCCGCCGGATTGAACGCCGGCATGAAATCTGAGGCTTTTCGAGCTCGTTCCGAACGGGGTTTCCCCGGTTCACCAGTTGCCCGAGCTATCCGGCTGGCCCTGGTGATCGCAGCCAGTATGCTGGTTGGGTTTGGGGTAGGCCGCTGGTGCGGGGAGGCTTTGTTGCCATACGATATTGTCCGAAAGTTTCCAGGGACCGGTGCCGGGCTGAAGGTTGCTTCGAGCGAACTCGGTGCCGAATCAAGCGGTGCGGCGGCGGTGGCGGTGGGGAATACCTCGGGCTTTTCCGGCGAAGTGAACTTAGCGACTCAACAGGGTTCTGCCGCCGGCACCACGGGTATTGAAACCGGCGCGTGGGCCGTCGACGAACGTGATTCTTCTGAAGATTCGTCGGCTGCTCAAATTGCGGGCGCCATGCCGACCCAAAGCGGAACCGCTTCGGGGGTTGATGGCGGTACGGTACCGGAGCCGGTGCACGGCACGGATAGAGAGCTTGCGTGGTCTTGGGTCAACATTCCGGTGACTTCCGCGGACGAAGCCACAGCATTCGTCGTGGTGCCAGCCCGGGAAGTGGCCGCCGCTCATCAGGATTGGAAGGATTTTTTTACCCCCCCGAATGTATGGATGGATCTGAGAGAGCTTTTGCATTCTGGCCATCAGGTGATTCATCAGCGCCGATTGTTAGAGTGGCTTACAGAGGATGGCCGCCAAGTCATTCTGCCTGTGGATGAGGTGCAAATTGACTTTGTGGGAAATCGAGTTTTTCAATGAACGCCTCCTATCCACGAGGAGAGCTGAAGTTTTAGGGGAATTAAGCCAGAGCATTTAGGGCGGCTCGGTCGGAATGACCGACTTCAAGGGCTGAACAGATAGACGGAGGAACGGAGAACCTGCGGGATTTCGCACGGCCAACAGAAACTTGGGTAAATCGTTCGGATAGCACTGGAATTTTTGACGGAGGTACAAGCGATGGGAAGGTGGTATGCGTACGTAGGATCGAGGTGGCTTTTCGGGGTCGTTCTGCTGGGGATGCTGGGCTTGCTTTTCCCCGGGGCATTGCTTGGTCAGCAAACGACGGGTGAAGCTCGCGAAGGAGTCTCTCCGCCGCCGCCCGGAGGCACTGCCGAGCCCCCTCCAAGGGGTGGGATTATGGGTGGCCCCATGCCGACACCCGGAGTTTTTTGGCTGGCTGAGGGTCCAGCCGCAGGAGCCGTCATGGGGCCCGTGGAAGTCGAGCTCGTTGGCCCAGGATTTTTCGGCAAAGCCTGGGGTGGCCCTATCAAGCTGGGTGAGTGGTGGATCGGTGTTGAGTGCCAAAAAGTTGATGAAGCACTCCGGGAACAACTGAATCTTGCCGAGGGCATCGGAGTGGTGGTAATCGAGATCGTGCCGGATAGCCCGGCGGCCAAGGCAGGTTTGAAAAAATATGATGTGCTGGTAAAAGCCGGAGAGAAGGAACTGCGCCAGGTGCAGGACTTAGTGGATGCGATAAACGAGGCGAAGGATCAGCCGCTTTCCCTCGAGTTAATCCGTCGGGGGCAAAAGCAACAGCTCTCGGTTACCCCGGCAAAGCGGCCGCAACAGCCCGGGCCTACCATTCCTGAGCCGTGGCGTGAATGGTTCGAACGTTGGCAGCGGGAAGGTTGGCCCCCGGCTACCCCCCCACAATGGAGATTCCGGTTTTGGTATCCGGGCCGGATTTTGCCGCCTGGGGCGAAGGCCCACCCGCCTTTACCCGGAAACTTGACCATCACTATTACTAAGAAGGGGGATGAACCGGCAAAAATCGTTGTTAAACGGGATGGTCAAACTTGGGAGGTAACGGAGGATCAGTTAGGCCAGCTACCGCCGGATATCCGCCAGCATGTCGAAGGAATGCTTCGTGGAGGAAAGGAACTGCCGCATGGACCGGAACCCCCGGGCGTAAGAGGCCCGACGTTTGACTGGGATTTCCCCTGGTTTGAGGGGCCAGAAGAGCGAAGATTGCGCGAGCAATTGGAGCGGCGCGTGGAGGAATTGCAGCGCCGCATTGACGAGCTGCGACAATCGGTGGAGGAGCTGCGGAAACGGGGCCCCATCCTCCCGCCACGGAGGGGACCTCAACAAAGTCCTCGGGCACCGCAGCAGCCGCCGCCATCTCCGCCAAGCCCCAATCCTGCCCCAGCAGGTGAGAATGCTTGAGCGGGCCTCATTACAAACCGCCTCGCAGACTCGGGGATCTCGGGGATATTCGATCAGCTCCGAGTAATAGGATAGCTGCGCGGACTCGGAGACCTCGGAGGAAAATGACCCGCCGGTGCCAGGACGGCCTCGCGCAAGCTCTCCTGTCGAGAATTTTATCTCCGGAAAGCTCATGGAATTTTGGGGCCCCTCCACAAGGGGGGCCCCGATCGTTTGGCGGCCGCGGGGCTTGCGGGATCACGGGATCCCTGGCAATGGGGATCCTTTCCTTTCATATGGCGGCGTCCCCCTTTTCTTGTGGCGGCATCCTCCCGGTTGGTACGGCGAGATCCTCGCGGTTCTGATGGCGGTATCCTTTCCCCTTTTGTGGCTGCTCTGGCGACATCCTTCCGATTGTGGTGCCGGCATCCCTCCGGTTTTCGCGGTGGATCCTTTCGAGTGCTAAAAGCCGACGGATTCCCAAAAGTTGAAATCGCGGACTGCGCAACATCCCCCCATTTATGGGGTAACGTGGGATGTGCCGTTGTCGGACTTTTGCGAAGCGGAATTTTCCCAATTCGGCGGAAAGCGACGCTTTATCGGTACGCGCACTTTCTAAAAAAGGGAAAGATCCCTGCTCTGACGGAGCTCAGTGCTGTCTTTAGCCCTGTCGGATGCCGCTACCAGCGAATCCCTATGGTACGACGGACCTTAGGTTAGACAGAGCATACCCTTCTTGTGGGGGGAAAGTCAGGGCGTTGAGCCTACGCTGCGTTAGCTCATGGGGCAGCCCCCCCTTCCAAGGGGAATTCCGCCAGAACTTGAGTGCCGCCGCCTGGGGTGCTGGAGATGGTGACTTTTCCGCCGAGTAGCTCCGCGCGTTTTCGAATTCCCTCCAGGCCGAAGTGCTCCGGCACCGGTCGGTCGGGATCAAAACCGACACCCCAATCCCGCACTTCAAGCTCCAGTCTAGTGGGCCAGGCCGCCATCCGCACGAGGATTCGGTCACTTCGGCTATGCCGAATGGCGTTCGTTAATGCCTCCTGCACGATGCGAAAAGCCGCCATTTTGATGGCGGAGGGGAGTTCATCCAAAGGACCTTCACTTTGGAGCTCGATATCGAGCTTGTGGCTAAATAGGGCTTGCCGTATCAATTCCGCCACCGATTCACTCAGTCCAACATCTTCCAGAGTCGGCGAACGCAGCCTACTGATGAGTAGCCGGGTTTTCTCGAGTGTCGCACGAAGCCCTTTGCGCAGTTGCTCCAAGCCGCTTCTGAGCTCGGCCTGAAGATCAAATCCGCGAGCAAGCAGACTATCCAGGAGCATCAATAGTCCCGTAAGATCTTGGGCCAGAGAATCGTGGATCTCGTAGGCGAGGATCTGGCGTTCGCGTTCTTGAACGGCAAGTCCGTCTTCTAAAAGCCGCTGCTTAGATCGGAGGACTTCCTCCGCGGCAATGCGGGACTGAATTTCAACCCTGAGTTGTTCATTCGTCTCGCTGAGCTGCGCCGTGCGTTGGGCGACTTGCCGTTCCAAGTCTTCTTGAGCCCGACGAAGTTTTTCCTCAGCTTCGACCCGGGCCGTAATGTCGATGATGAGGCCCTCGATCGCCTGAAGGTGATCCGTGGGGCCAAAAACCCCGAAACCGCGCTCCCAAACCCAACGAAGCTCACCGGCGGCGGTTCGGATCCGGTAGACCAACTCGAAAGGCTCGCGGCGAGCCAAGGCCTGTTCCACAGTGTCCCAAACCATCCCCCGATCGTCGGGATGGATCAAATTGCCGTAGGCAACCCGACGATTCAGCAGGAGATCTTCCGGTTCATACCCCGTGAGGGGGAGGCACCCTTGACTGACCCAATCCATGGTCCAAGAAGGATCGTTCCGGCAGCGATACGCCATGGCCGGCACGTTATCCAGTAGCCGGAAAACCCGGCGCATGCTGTCCTCGCCCGGCTCCTCAAGGGCAGAATGATAGGGTACCGGTGGCTGCGTCTTATCCGCGGGTGAGATTTCGCCCGAACTATTTGACCGAGGTTCGATCGGATCTTTGTCGGTTGGAATCACGGTCCACCTTCCTCTCTCGATGTCTGCTCATCAACGCTGCGGTTCCCAGGGAGCAAGACCCCATCGAACGGCGGGAGTTTGACGCCGATTTTCGGGAAAACATCCAAAATTAATTGGCGCGGGCGGTCACCTCTCCTGCGCGGGGGACTTTGACGTCTCTTACAACACATCCGGCCAAGGTGAGCGGCCGCTTCTCTTGCTAGGGAGGCACCTACGATTCAACGTTGTGGCATCAGGCCCCCTTCGTCGCTTCTTTTTCCAAAGTGCACCACCAGTTCGCCGTCATTGTGGTGGGCACAGCAAGTGTGGCTTTCCCGCCAAGAGGGCCGGTAGGCACGCTCCGCGATCGATAGCCGCGAACTTGCCGAAGGGAAGATCGCATCCCCTCCGACGCTACCCCCTCCCCAGGAGAATAGGGTCCCCCCTAAGATTATTACACAAAATTGTACGGTGGGCCTCACCGATTATTCCCCGGTGATGCGATTCCGATTTTTTTCCGGTGATGGGCTTCCGGCCGGGCCACACGTTTTACGCTATCTTTTCCGACTTTATAGCAAACCTCGTTGAAGCGGGCCGGGCAAAAGGCTTTCAGAATATTTGAGAAAACGCGTCGATAGTTCAAACCACCTCGTAATCTGATATGCAGTCCCGACATTATTCGGGCCCCGGCCGACACCCAATAGACCGGATATCGGATATGTGTGCCCACCGCAAAGCTCCCAAAATCGAACCGAGAGGCTCACTCTGGAAAAAAGCGGTCGGCTTCATTTCGGCTGCAAGCTTTCTCAGGCAATTTCGACAAGTTCATCGGGCCTTTTTCGCGGCATAAAGGGCCGTCGGCCCTCGTTACTCCCTTTCTGTCGGCTAATGGTACGGGCTCTCTCGGCTAATCCTAGGGGATTTGCTTTCTGTGGGCAATTCGGAATCGAACGGTTGTTTTCCAGGGAAGAAGCCCCCCACAAGGCGTGGATGACCTGTTGAGCGGTGCGATTTTCCGCAGCGATGGAGGAAGCCCCCATAAAGCGGCGGATGGCCTCCGGGATCGCCTCGGAGCATGCTGCACGCCGGGAGTAACTCCCGGGGCGGGCAACCAATACCTATACCTTTGGCGGCAGACCAATATTGCGGATAGTAACTCCCGGCTTAGGCAGCAAATACCGGGTTGAAAGGAGGACGGGGTAGGGTTTTGCAACCGACCGCCGAAGCGCAGAAAATTTCACCATCCGGCTTTGCTGATTAAACGGCTCAGCTCATCAAGCGGCCTGCGGCATGCGCGGTTCAAGGCCCGGTAGAAATGGCTGTTCGGCGGCGGAGCGCAGCTCGCGGTATCGGGTGCGATAACTGTCGGCTAAACGCATCATCAGCTCGAGGATCAGAAGATCGGCCCGGGCCAGCACATGCCGGGTACTCCGCTGCCCTAAACCTCGGATTAATTCCGCGACGACCGCCACGTGTAATTCGAGGGCTTGTGCTGCCGATATACCGGCGGCGCACAGAATGGCCACTAAGTCACTCAATTCCCGGGCAAGGTTCCCCGAACCCATGATGACGTAAGTGCGCAACAATTGCCGATAATGGGTTGTCAAAGCGGGCGGCAAAAGCGGGAGAACGGGAATTGAAGTGATTTCAGCCGGTTGCTCGGCCGCACTCGACCACGGATCGCTCTTGGGATCAAGTCGGTGGGCCGCTGCACTACAATGGGCTCTTGCCCCGGCCAACTCAGCTTTTCCCCGCCGGGCTAGGGCTGCCTGCTGTTGAAGAAGTCGCTGAACTTCTTCATGTTCCCGCTGAATCCGCTGCTCTTCGTTCTGGAGCAATCGGCGGCTTTCGCGAACCAAATGACGCCACTCAATGGCCCGGGTGACGACCCATCGAAGTCCCCGTACCACCGCCGTATGGGCACACAGATAGGCATCGGCCCCGTGCTCGAGGCAGACGACCGAAAGTTCCTGCTCGCTCTGATTGCCCAGAACGATCATGGGACAATCGGCGCCACTTGCCCGGGCAGCTTGCGCCAGTTGAAGGGCATCGAGCTCCGGCGGCTCGTGACTTAGAAAGACAAGATCGTAATTCTCCTCACGAAGTTTCGCTAAGCCGGCGACCGATCCGCTTATTTCATCCCGACATACGGTGCCCGGGATCTCCTTGGCCAGCGACTCGACGAGCCAAGCCCCAATCCTTTCCCGGCCACTGACGAATAGCAGCCGCACAATACCCGACAAAGCCGGCTGAGCTGAAAGAGTGCAGTTGGATCTCGTCACTTTCTGGCCGCCAAAGTTAATTGATTTGCCTCACTGCGGTGTTTGAAAGCAAATGTGGCTCGCCCTTTGGCTTCCCAGTTGTGCCAGGGCCGATAACCACCGAGTCTGGGGCCGCGATAGCCTGACAATCCTCTATCGGGAATGGGTTTTCGCAGGATCCTCCAATGAAATTGCTCAATGCTTCCGCTTAATCTTCAAACTAAAATCTTCAAACTAAAATCTTCAAATTAAATTCTTCAAATTAAATTCTTCAAATTAAATTCTTCAAATTAAATGCATACGAAAATTGGTTCCAAATTCCGACTGACGCCGACGTTCGACCGGCTTTCGCACGCAACCCAGCAAATCGGAAAAGGCGTGAATAGGAAACTCTTAACGCTAGGATAACCGCAACCAAGAATAGGGGGAAAAAGACTAGTCGAAAACGACTCACGCAATGCTGGCAAAGTCTCTTTGAGGAGGTTGCCACGAGCCACGCGGTAGGCCGAGGGCTGTAGCAATCATCTGTAGCGGTCCTCCAATCAACCTCGCGGCTGTGCCCCGGCAAAAGATTCGGCTAGCCGGCGGATATCGAGGCCGCCTGGGGCTCACTTCTTTCCGAGCACTTTCCGAGACTCTATTTTTTTCCGAGACTCTATTTTCCGAGAATCTACGTTTTTCCGAGTTCTTTCGGATGGTCTACTTCTTCCTGTAAGGCGTGAGCGGGGGAGACACCAGCTCCCTTACAACAAAGGTGTTTAAAGACTGTTTAAGAAAAAGTGGTTGAGCTACGTCAAAAGCCCGGTGTGTGGGAAATCTTCCCCCGGTCAAAGGCCGGACTACGAGGTCCGGCCTATTGGAGGAATTGCCGATTCGACAATACGTCGAATTTGTTGGTGGGTATGTACCGAAAGCCCTCGGAAAAGGTCAAGGTCGGTTACCGATAATGCAGTGTGTGCGTCTTGATTGTAGGTGGGAAATTGCTTATAAGTTCGGCCCCGGG
>CAKZMM010000045.1 GCA_937128505.1 uncultured Thermogutta sp. | reverse complement strand
ATTTTAAGCGATTTTCGGCCCATTTCAAGGTGTTCCCGCCGAAGTCCGATACTCATCCATTCATCATCCTAATCGATTCAACATCAACGCTACAGTGATCGTAACGATTGTCTATCTTTTCAGAAAACCAAAGCGAAGTCCCGCTGTGCGGTCTTTCCCAACAAGCCAGGCCTAACCGCAGGGGAAAGCGAGGCTTCTAGGAAACCTCGGAAATCTTGAACCTGCTAAATTTGTAAGTCTGGTATACGCAAGGCAGGATTTGCCCCGGGGAGAAAACGTCGTCAGGCCCAGGCCGGCACCAAACGCTGCGAAAACGGGGTTTCTCGAGGGTTAAGACCAATCCTTCCGGTTCGGGAGCCGATGGATTGCGCAAAAGCCGCCCCTGCGTCTCGCTTATGCAGCGTAGAGTTTTACTTTTCTTACGAAGCAGGCGTTTTCCGCGGGGCTCCTCAGGTAGCTTGATGAAGTGCGTGCAGCTTACGTCGCTGCGATCCGAAAGCTCGGGCTAAGGGGTCAAAAAGCTACCGAAAACAAGTTCCCCGTTGTTTCCGCGTACCCTGTGAAAGACTTCCTGATCGCGGCAGAACCCGAAAAACTTTCGATAGGTTTAACGTGAAAGGTTTTGAGCTTGACAAAAGCCCGATTATTCCAGGCTAGGTCCGGTCCCTTCTGTGGCGGTTTGCCTCTCCAGCCAATCGCGCCACTTTTCGGCCATTTCGGCACCAGGGACCTGTCGGCTTCGTTCTAAAGTTTCTGCCAAGGCGCCGCGCAATAGTTGCTGCATGCCGACGTCTTCGAGTTCCCGTTGCAGGGGGAGCAATTGATCAAGCACTTCTGCTGCTTCCGCGTATTGACGCTGCCTGCTGAGAATCCAGTATTGGCCGGCTAAACCGAAGGCCCGGAGTTCGGCCTCGGTTTGATCGAGGCTGGCTAAATCCTGAAAAAGCTGCATCGCGGTTCGGTCATCCCCCTCCATGAGTGCGAGCCAGGCAAGCTGTTTCTTGGCCCGAAGCACATAGTACGTTTCCTGCGGATAGTAGCGGATCACTGCTTCCCAGGCTTCTTTGGAACCCACATGCAAGGCGTAAAGGACTTGAGCACCGATGGAATCCTTTTTGGCCACGCCGAGGGGCTGAGAGGTGTTATCACTGAACAAGGGTTCTTCCCGAAACACCCAAAAGGCAATTCCCGCCCCGGAGGCAAATGCGGCGAAACCCACCATGGCCCAAACGGCGGCCAGCCAAGCCCCGGACCACCGCTTTGAATCGACTTTCATTGCCGCCTGCAAACGTTGAGTGGGGGCTTCGAGGGCCAGCTCGCCTGCGGCAGATAAGCCCAGGTCAACCGCCGGAAGTAGATCTGCCGCATCCTCGCCCAGACATTCCCGTGCCACTTGTCGAAGATCGCGCAGAAGCTCGCTGGGGGTTTGGTACCGTTGCTCGCGAGGTTTGGCGAGCATACGATGCACAATCCGGCAAAGCGAGCGGGGCAAATCGGGCCGCCTTTGCTCGAGCGGTTCGGGATTTTTCTTCAGATGCTGGATCGCCACGCTAAAAGCCGTTTCCCCTTCGAACGGCGGGCGGCCGGCCAGCATGTGGTAACAAGTCACACCGAACGAGTAAATGTCGCTCCGACAATCCAGGGTTTTCCCCTCAACCTGCTCCGGACTCATATACAGAGGTGTACCCATGGTGATACCGGCCTGCGTGAGCTCCACGGAGTCGCCGCGGGCAGGGACGCGAGCCAGCCCAAAGTCCGCCACCTTCACTTCGCCGCTACTGGTGATCATGATGTTTTCGGGCTTGATATCGCGGTGAACAATCCCACGTTCGGCCGCTTTCGCCAGGGCGGCGGCTACCTGTTGCATGACGGCAAGAGCCGTTCGTAAATCGGCAGGACCATTCCGGGCAATCCATTGCTTCAGATTGAGCCCCTGGACATACTCTTGGGCAATGAAGTGCACACCGTCGATGTAGCCCACCTCGTGGATTTGAACGATATTGGCATGGACCAAAGCTGCCGCGGCCTGTGCTTCGCGCTGAAAGCGGTGAATATAGTTTTGATCGGTGGCTAACTCCGGCTTGAGCACCTTGATGGCCACCTGTCGTTGAAGTGCCCCTTGTTCGGCAAGATAGACCTCGGCCATGGCCCCCTGGCCCAAACGCCGTAAAAGCCGGTAGCCTCCCAATTGACGCCCAAGTAGTTGAGGGCGCGATTGTTCCTCAGAGTTGCTGGATGATCGGTTCATAAAATTAGGATTCCTTTACGGAAAAATCTACGATCGGGCAAACCGAAGTTTGGTCGTCAAGAACTATTTTAATCAATCGCGGGCCTTAGGTGATCCAATCGGCCCGGAATAACCCCTTATTTTTGAATCGATCGGGTAACCGGCTGAATATGCTGTTGATGGCTCCGCGGAAAGCAGTAGCAATGACTTCACACCTGAACCACGAAGTGGGAGGGATGTTTGCTATGAAAGCTTTGGTGACCCTATGGTGCACAATCGCCCGTAAAACTGCTTGCTGTAAGATCACGCCCCGCGAGGCATCTCGAGCGATTGACGCCGGAGTGATTCTCACCCGCAGCCTTTGGCTTTTGATACCGCTTCTTTTCGGCGGCGTACAAGCCGGGGCCACAGTGCCGGATCCTTGGACGCCCCTTGAGGTCCATCGCGACGAAAAACTCCTAGAGGTGGGTGTTTGGGGGAGGGTTTATCAATTTCCCAATTCGCCGCTTCCAGCTTCGATTACCTCGCAGGGACGATCGCTCCTGGCCGAACCGATACGGCTTGTGGGGGAGACCGACAGCGGAAGAATTGAGTGGACCAACGCCGGACTTATCCCCTGGGAGCAAAAGCCCGAAGCAGCTACGCTCCTCGGTTGGCTTTCGGGCGAGGGCTTGATCGTGAATTTCACATTGCGGGCGGAATTTGACGGACTCATTCGCATCGACATGGTCCTTGCTCCCTCCCCGCAACCGAAGCGTAAACTCCAGCGGTTATGGCTGGAGATCCCCCTTACCAAAGAATTCGCGCAACTCTTTCATTTTTGGCCCGGTCGCTGGGGAAGTGCCTTCAATAGCGGAGCTGTGCCCCAAGAAGGAATGCGGCTAGGCTTTAAACCCGTACTGTGGCTGGGTTGCGAGGATGGCGGGCTTTCCGTTTTTGCGGAAAGCGACCGCGGTTGGCTACCGCAGGACCCACAGGCCGCAATTGCAATACTTCCCGAAACGCAAGCCACGCTACTTCGGCTGCATATTTTAGATTCGTCGCCACCGCGGCTTCCATGCACCTTTACGCTCGCGATTCAGGCCACCCCGGTCAAACCGTGGGCAAGCGATTTTCATCGTTGGCGAATTTGTCATGGGGCCAACTACGGCATGGAGAAGCCACTGGCGGGTTCCCCTCAATCGGAATCCGTTCTGGCGAAGGCTGCCCGCCTGGGCGTCCGGACCTTGGTTTTTCATGAGCATTGGACGCCTGTTCAAAACTACTGGCGGACCGACCGCGAAGAGGAATTACGGAGCCTTATCGAAGCCTGTCATCAGCACGGAATTCAACTATGGCTCTACTTCGGGTATGAGCTGGCAACCCTCAACCCCGAATACACGGCCGTAGCCGACCAAGTGCTCAGCTTGGGTACCGACGGCGGCGTCACGGGCGGATATTACCGCCATCCGCCGCAGCGGGATTATATCGTGTGCTTGCAGAGTTTCTGGGCCGATCGATTGCTGGAGGGAATCATTGAAGCGATCGATCGCTACGGATTTGACGGCGTCTATCTGGACGGCACGATTGAACCCTTTGCTTGCGCGAACCAAAGGCACGGATGCGGCTGGCGCACCGCAGATGGACAGTTGAAGCCCACCTATCCAATCTTTGCCGTTCGCGACTTTATGCGACTCCTGTACATGGCCCTTCATGCCCGCGGCAAACGCATCAATGCCCATCAAAGCACTTATTGCGGGACAGCCACCCTGGGCTTTGCCGACAGTTACTGGGACGGCGAGCAATTTGGTGAGGGCGAGTTGGCCGCGAAGACCCTTGAGCAATTGTCGCTGCCGACGTTTCGAGCGGAATTCATGGGCAGAAACTTCGGCGTTCCATGTGAATTCCTAGTGTACGAGCGCCCACCCCATTGGACTTTTGAAAAAGCTCTGGCCTTTACTTTGCTTCACGACGTTCGGGTTCGCCCGCTCGGCGTGGGGCCGATGTTGGAGCGGATCGCCCCCATCTGGGAAGCCTTGGACCAATTTGGTGTGGCTGAGGCGGAGTGGTTCCCTTACTGGCGAAACCAAGAGTTCCTGCGGGTAGCCGGCGAATTTGCCAAAGTCAGCGGCTATCGGCAAAAACGCGACCAGCAGGCCCAATGGCTTTTGGTAATCAGCAATCTTTCGGAAGAGGCAGACTCAGAAATCCAGGTGGAGCTCCTGGATCCTGCAATACCGGCGTCCGCCAAAGCACTCGACGCATTAACCGGGGAAGCGGTGGAATGCTCGTCGCGGGTATTGCGGGCGCAGGTCCCGGCCATGCGAATGCGACTGGTGAAGGTCGAATAAACAGTAAAACAGTAAATAACTATTCACCGGGCTTCGGAGGTATAGGGGGAGCGAGGATCCGGAATGCATTCTGCGGCCTTCTGCCACAAGCTCACCTTCTTCTATTGGGCACGAGGCTAATTCTATTGGGAACGAGGCTAAGAGGGCCAGCAGTAACAAGTCAATTCCGCATTGTGCTCTCTTCGGGGTGAAGGGCCATCGTGTCGCTGACTGTAGCCGCGGTCAAGATTGAAAGCCCCTACCCGCGAAGAGAGGGGGAATACAATCGGTATAATGAAAGCCTGGCGACGAAACCTGCTCTCCGTGGGGGGAGGCCTGAGTCTCGGCGGTAACTGCGCGGGTAATAAGACGAAATCCGCTACCCGCGGAGAGAGGATTCCTCCATTAACATTGAAGCACTTAGCAGACACGGAAAGCTCCTACCCGCGGGGGGACGGGTTCCAATGCTGCATCAGGTGTTCGACTCCTTTGGAAAGCCCTTAACCACGCGGATAAGGGTTATTGCGGAAACGGATTGTTACCCTCTCACGCCAGCTTGCGTTGATGGAGCAAGCCTCCTTCAATCCATGGTTCGGCAGGAGGAGACAGGCACACCGCAGACCGGATAAAGGCCCTTGGGGTTTTCATGAAAGAAAAATGGAGTTTCATTCCGCAATACGGACGTCGACAATTTCCAACCGAAGGGTTCCCATGGGAACTGAGACCGAGACTTGGTCACCCCGGCGTTTGCCGAGCAAGCCTTGAGCCAAAGGGCTGGAAACCAAGATTTTATTGGCTTTGTAATCTTCCTCGCCCGCCCCAACGAGGGTGTATTCTTCGAGTTCGCCGGTATCCAGATCGCGCAGCACGACGGTCCGGCCCATACCGACCTCGTCCGGCGGTATGTCGAGGCTATCCACAATATAGGCTCGGCTCAGCTTCCGCTGAAGCGCGTTAATTCTCTCCAGGAGGATCGCCTGGGTCTCCCTGGCGGCGTGATATTCGGCGTTTTCTCGAAGGTCGCCTTCGGCACGCGCCGCGGCAATGCGTTTTTCGACATCCATTAAAACGTCCGTTTTTAGGTGCTCTAATTCGGCTTTGAGCTTTTCGAAACCTTGCCGAGTCATCGGGATACGATCTGTACTCATATATATCTCTACCCCTTTAGTGACATTTCTGGCGAAGCTGAACCTTGTAATGCCTAACGTTTCTAGCAATTGACGTATATCGGATCTACTATCCAGAATTTTACTTCATCCTTCTCGAAATCATGAACAAACGTTATATTTTTAGTCGATTTAATAACATTAACCCTGTGTCAGTCGATTTTTAAAAATTCTAATAACGAAGGTTCGCCCTAACGTTACGGCGTGGGCCGTGGATTTCACCTATTTTTTGTTTTTAACGCTCGATTTGCACTCCGACTGACTAAGCCAAACTCACTTGCCCGTTAAAACCACAGGTATTTGCATTAATTCGCATTTACTGCATTTTGGGCCCAAGGGTGGGAGCGATCAAATACTGCTTGGCTCAAATACTGCTAAAAATAGAGATATAGAATAATGCATCACCAACCCAGTTTTTCGCTACCGGGCACAAACCAGCTAACCTCTTCATCCTAAGTAAGCGATTCTCACTACCTAATTTGACCCCAACCAACCATCAAGGTGTCAAACCGCGACTATAATGATCACATTTATTATCTGTGTGATGACTTAAGTTTCGCACACCTACTTCCGGGAGTATACGCTCCTTTGAGAGATTGTAAAGCCGGTGTTGAGCTAGCGGCAGGTGATGAGCGAGGTAGCCTTTCCGACAAAGCTTTTATTGGTGGTGGATCCATTCTCAGCTTTAGAAATCTTGTCAATTTGCTGGGGAATGTCTCGCGATTAGTGCAAGCTTACGCAGAGGAATTTCGCGCTTATGCTACATCCTGTCAAGCGTCAGAAGTGAATGTAAATTTCCCAAAGTCTTAAACAACTTCATTTCCGATTCAATTCACATACACATTCAGTGCATATCAGATACGTATCCGATTGCTTTCAGATACGTAATTGATGCTCGACGGTCGTCTGTTCACGCCTTGAGCATCTCGCCTGCTTGGTGACGCTCTCCCTCACGTGTTCTCCGGGACGCCGAACAAACACCTAGGTCAGTAATATAGTGACTTTTGAGTTTTGACCTAGCAGCTCAACAGGCAAGAAACAATTCCCATCAAGTTTATAGCAAGCTCACCCTTCGGAGAAAATCCGGCACCGTTTCGCCGAATTTGTTAGCCCGTTCATTGCGGCAGGATGTGCGCTCCCGACATGAATCGTGTGTGCGTCAGTTTTGTAGGTAGGCGTTTTGGGGTGGCGGGTGCCAGAAGCTGTCCCAGCAGGAGCGTTCAC
>CAKZMM010000044.1 GCA_937128505.1 uncultured Thermogutta sp. | reverse complement strand
CGAAGCACAGAGAAAGTCGAAGCACACAGAATTAAAAAAAGCGGAAGCGCAGAGAAAAATAAAACGAAGCACAGCGAATAATTAAGAGAGAGTAATAAAACGGGTAAGCGGCCGAAGCGCAAAGGAAATAAAGAAAAAAAACAGGTAAGCCGAAGCGATAAGACCTCTTAAAAATGTGCTGCCACGCCGGTTAAAAAACGTGCTGCCACTCCGGGGGCATTCGCCCGGCTTAACCCCCTTGTCGAGACTTCCAATCGATTTTGGAAAGCGAGGCAAGGGCCAACATCAAAGCATGGGTACCGCACCGGCCGTGTCCTTGAGCTTGTACGGCCCGATACATTTGTTCCACCAGCGCGAGGCCCGGCAGACTCAGCCCCATTCGCCGCGACTCGTCGAGTGCAATCGCCATATCCTTGATGAAATGTTCGACGAAAAACCCCGGGTCGAAGTTGTTTTTCAAAATTCGCGGTCCTAAGTTATTTACTGCCCAGCTTGACCCGGAACCGGAGCCGACCGATTGAAGGAATTTTTCCGGATCGAGTCCAGCCCGATATGCGTACAGTAATCCTTCGCAAAGGCCGATCATGTTGCCGGCGATGACGATCTGATTGGCCAGTTTCGCATGTTGTCCGGCACCAGGTCCGCCGTGATGGACAATCGTCTTACCCATCCGCTCCAGGCAGGGCATGATGGCGGCGACTGCCTCGGCGGCCCCTCCCACCATAATGGACAAGGTAGCCTGTCGTGCCCCAATGTCCCCTCCTGTTACCGGGGCATCCACGGCATGAATGCCCCGCTCGGTGGCTCGCTGGGCAATCTCCTGAGCAAGCTGCGGTTCACTGGTGGTCATATCGACGACAATGCCGCCGGCGCGCAGACCCTCGAGCACCCCATCAGCGCCCAGAATCACTTGACGCACATCGCGGGGGTAGCCAACGATCGTAAATACGATATCTGAAGCTTCGGCTACCTGCTTCGGCGTCTCGGCCCAGCGAGCGCCGCGCTGGAGAAGGGATTCGGCTTTGGCCTGGGTGCGATTGAACACCGTCACCCCGTAGCCGGCAGCCAGTAAATGACCGCACATGCTGCTCCCCATGACGCCGGTTCCGATCCAGCCGATTCTGCTCTTACCCGGTGCGGCAAGTTCGAGTGTCATCCTTCGAACACTCCTTTTGCTAAGGGTTAATTTGGCGATTCCTGCTGAGGTCCTGTTCGGGAAATTTGTTATGCGGAGTATCTGTACAGAAATTTGCTGTACAGAAACTCTATTGGCGTCGATCTATTACGTCTATTGCGTCGCAAAATACTAGCATCCGGAAACGGTTGAATTCGGCCTCGGAAAATTGCCTCGGTTAGCTTCCGCATCTGTGCGAGGCTTGCTCCGGAAAATTCTCGGCCCACGAGGCTCACCGACTTCGTAAGACGCATTCTTTCGCCTTAAAAGATACACAAGCCCGGCGAATTGCGAAGGGGCCCCGCGGCAAGTTGCAGGATGAACGCCCCTAGTAGGGAGGGAAGTTTTATCATCTCGACAATGGGCGTCGCAAAATTTCCGCCACGATCAAGGCTTGTCGCAGGAATCGGTGATCGCGCATCCAATGCAAAAGTGTGCGGGGGAGATTTTGTCCGGCAGCCCGCGGTTGAGCCGCGGATGCTAACGGAGGGATGAGCTCGCCGGCAGGCCCGCGTGGCTTTTCCGGGTTTGAGTCCGAGTGGACCACCGCTTGGTCGGATAGCGTGTTCAAGGGGGTGGAAGGGGTCCGGGGGCGCGGCAAGAAGCTAGGAGTTTCCATGGAGTAAGCCTTTCCCACAGGATCGTTTGCAGGGGTATCGATCGTTAGCGAATCTATCAAAGGGTTCCTTTAAATATTAGATAGCAAATAATAAATGAGCGATAATTGGCGGCCGTTTGACACATCGCGGCGGTAACATACGTTGCACCGATTAGATCGTTAACGGCGGTTCAATACTTAGCGGCGGTGGCCAGACCGCCGCCGTTTCAGCCGGTGACCCCTCTACCGACCCGGTGCGCCCACATACGGCTGCGGACTTACCGCCGCAGGGACGGCGGCGCTTGAGCCGGTTGGGTGCAGCTCTTCAATCCCTGCTCCGGCAATGGCCAAACGCATTTCTGTATCCGCTTGGAGATTCCGCAGTCTGTAGTAGTCGTCAATCCCGAGTTTTCGCGAATAAAAAGCATCCGCCATGGCCTTAAAAACCTCGGCTTCAGCCTGCACCAAGCCTGCGCGGTTCAGTTCGATCTGAGCGCGATACTCTTGCTCCGCCGCCAGCGCCGCAGCACGCCGGCTTTCCGCTTTAGCCCGGGCGATTTCCATATCTGCGAGTGCTTTATCGGCCTGAAGGCGAGCGCCGATATTTTCTCCCACGTCAATGTCCGCAATATCAATGGAAACGATCTCGAAAGCCGTCTGCGAATCCAAGCGGCGATCGAGAACGGTTTGAGAGATCAGCTCCGGGTTGGCCAACACATCCTGATGGGTTTTCGAAGAACCGATAGCGCTGACAATCCCTTCGCCCACCCGGGCAATAATCGTATCTTCGTCGGCTCCGCCGATTAGGCGATCCAAAGCGATCCGCACCGTCACCCGCGCTTTGACCTTCAGTTGGATGCCGTTTTCTGCCACACCGTCGAGCGAATCGCGCCCCGAGCCCGGCCTGGGGCAGTCGATAATCCGAGGCGTCACGCTCATCTGAACCGCTTCCAAGACATTTCGGCCTGCCAGGTCGATGGCGGTGGCCAGCTTCCAATCCAAGGGGATATTCCCGGCCTTATGGGCGGCGATTAAGGCGCGAACAACATCGCGAACTCTGCCTCCGGCCAGATAGTGCGACTCCAAGGCCCGGGTGGTGATCTCCTTGGGATTGAGTCCCGCCTGAACCGCCATGATCTTGCACTGAACGATTTCCGCAGCGTTGACCCGCCGGAAAGTCATCCCCAAAAGTTCCCAAATGCTGATGCCGGCACGGGTGGTTTTGGCCTGAATCCATAGGCGGAAAAAGTAAATGAAAACGATGAGGAAAAGCAAACCCAAAACAAACGCGGCGATGATCACCACTAGCGTGATCGTCTGGCTGACCAGGACCCAGCGGCCTTCCTCAGCCACCTTGAGCTGCTGGGTGCGAAAACCCCCGAAAGTCAGCACGGAATCCCGGCCCATTGCCGGGGCGAGAATGGCCCGCAATTCTTCTCGTTCCGCCACATCGAGCCCCACCCCGATTTCCTCGATGCTCAAAGTGCTGCTTTGATCTTTGTCCAACAGGGCGAATACTAACTCGTCTTGGCCGAGTTTTCCGTCGGCTTCGCGGTCCAAATCACTCAGTGGCCGAGGGGGTTTATCCGGGTGTTTGCTCGCCTCAAGCTCAGTGGCATCCAGAAGGCCGTCGCCATTTGAATCCGCGGCTTTCAAAAGTTCGTTTGCTCTCTCAGCAACCCCCTCAAGGGAACGCTTCCACAGGACCGTTCCACGACTGGGAATAAGCCGGAAGAACTGCTCCCAACCGCCAGTGTCCCCGGCGTCATCTGCGAGCACCCTCTCGCTGCTCAGCCCCCCCCAAAAGATCATCCCCGCAGCCAGCAGCTTCGCAATAGCCTTGAGCATGGCTCATGGTCTCCGTTTGTCTTCCCCGGGCTTCATTTTCACTACTGACCCCAAGAATTGCCCCCGATTTTTCCGTCAGACTCTCACTTCAAATTCTCACTTTCTTACGTTTTGGATCAAAGTCGCGCCGATTTTCTCACTTTTTGGATCACAGTTCCCGCGAGCTTCCCACTATCTGGATCAAAAGCTCGGCGACACCCTGCTCAAGGCGCCCTGATCCATGCGCGTGCCGGGAAGGAATCATTGCGACTGACTAATCACCGGTTATCGCCGCCGGTTGGCTCCGGTTGAAAACGGTAAAAGGCGCTCCAATGTTTTGCATCTTCGTCCCGTGACGCATTTCGCAGACATCGCCGTGACACACGCCGCATGCATCCTGGCGACGCATGCCGCCCCCCTTCCCGGGATGCACGCCGCAAGATAGCTAAGCTTTCCACGCGGCAAGTGCTCGGCTATTTATTTTCCGCCTTTTTGCGGTAACTTCTTGCATCTTAATCTGGCGAATGAGGTCAGTCACGCATTCGCAAAAGAGCCTGCCGGCCTCAAGGGCGCGAAAAGCAGGGAAACGGTAGGAAGCGGCCGCCAAGCGGCATTTCCGCCGGCAAAAACGTGCGCAGCCCAAGGTGGGCCCAGTTCTGATGGGAGCGCTCGCAAAACGCCGAAAAGCGTAAAACGCCAAAAAGGGTAAGGAACCGATGCGGGGAAGCCGTTTACAGCGGCCTTCAATCGCTTTGTCAAGAACACGACAAGGGCCGATCGGTACCGGATTGGCTAGGCCGAACCTTCGCCGAGTATTCTTTCCGACTCCGGGGCAGGTTCCACGATCAGATTGGCTCCACGCACATCGACGATTCGGACCTTCTGCCCGGAGCCCACCGCCCCAAGCCGGCTGATGGCAGGAAGTTCCGTTCGGCCGATCCGCACCACACCGCTGGGTCTTAAGGGAGAGGTGGCCTCCGCCTCCTCTCCGATCCATCGCCGCAGCGAGTCGGGGGTGTGGATTTCCGGCAACACATCCTCGGCCCGAGGGGGCTCCAAGAGCATCTGCTTACCCAGGGGTGTCTCGGGCCAAAAGGAAAAGCCCCAAACTACAACGATCGGGACCCCCACGGCAACCGCCAAGAGGATAAGCAGCCCGAAGCCCTCGCCGTATTCGGTGAACGCAAGGATCACCGCCGTGGTGAGCACTCCGGCCGCCACTACCCCGAGCAAACCGCCGGAGGGAAGAAGCACTTCAAGCACTGCCAGAACCAGCCCCAGCCCCAGGAGCAAGACTGGCAGGTTCAGAAACAGATCCCACCACGTCTCGACCATGAGTCAAGCCCCGCACAGTTTATTGATCACATGGTTTACCGATTATCCCTCAGAGTGCTCTTGACGGCGATACCCTTGGCAAATGCCGGCCGGCAGCCGCCAGTCGGGTACGGCTGAACTGCAAGATGCCCGGCTACAAACCGCTGAGATGCAAGCAGTGACGGAATCGGACCATTCATTCGTTGAAATGCCGGGACGTCTCCGCGTGGCTATCGCACACCTCCCTATTTCGGCGATGGAAGCGGTCCCCGGCATCTGCGTTCTTTTAACGGTCGTTTTAAGAATTCTATAGACGCGGCCGTTCTTGCAAGCAAGCTTCTTCGAAGCTCCGTGCTGCGAAGCGGGAACGTTCGATTTCGTGTTCCTTCCCGGCAGTCATTTCCGAAAAACCATTAGTCAATTCCGAAAAACTATTTTCAGTTGCGAAAAACTACTTTCAGTTGCGAAAAACTATTAGTCAGTTCCACAAAACTTGATCGTCAATTCCGCAGGTTTACAGAATATTCCTAAAGCCGGTGTGATCCTCGGACAATAGCTCGCCGGAAAGACGGATCCGGGTTTTGTGGGCGGGGTGGAAAATCCAGGCGGACTGTCGCCGTATCGCGGGGGATCATGTACGATTGTGGAGATGGCTCGAATGGACCCAACATAGGTTTTACGGGACTGGAAGGAGTCGGGAAATGACCATGGTTCCCGAGGTTCAATCCCGGGCAAATGAACGTGCCGGTCACGAGATTTCCCTGGGGATTCATGAACAAAAGGGGGGCGCCCGGTGGTGGGGCCCACGCCTGCGGCGGATCGGGCTCATAGGGTTGATTGTGCTGAGCCTTGGGGCCTTAAGCTGGGCGGTCAATCGCACCCAACTTCCTCCGGCGGATTTTACGTTTTCGAATTTGGGGGAGATCAAGACGGTCGACCCTGCCCTGGTGACCGGTCAGGCGGAAGGCCGCGTGGTATGGGCGATTTTCGAGGGGTTGACGGCCTGGAATCCTCGAACCCTCGAGCCGGAGCCGGCGGTGGCCCATGCCTGGCAGATGAGTGAGGATCAATTGACCTACACCTTTTTCCTGCGACCTGAGGCGAAATGGTCGGACGGCTCGCCGCTGGGGGCAGAGGATTTCGTTTGGTCGTTTCGGCGATTTCTTCATCCGGAAACCGCGGCGGAATATGCCCCGGAACTTTGGTACATCGTGGGAGCCAAAAAGTTCACCAGCGGCAAGGTCGATGTGGGAGATCCGGTGGAAATCGAGCTCCCGGAAAAGCCGGCCGGTGCACCGGCGTTTGCCTGCGGGAAGATCCTCCGCGGCCGATTGGTGGCGATCGAGACGGCAGATGGAAATAGGGGCAATCCCCGGGGCAATCCTGCCGATGATCACCTCGGCACCTCCGCTTCCGCGGAAAGCATTGCAATCGCGGCCGGGAATAGAAGCCACGGGAACGGTACCCGCACTTCCGGCGAAAGTGGTCAATCTTCGGATGCTTCCGCGGAAGGCGGTCAATCTTCGGCAGGTAGCTCCGCCAGCAATGCGGAGGGAGCTCCGGGGAGCTCGGGCGCTGAGGCCGCCGCTTCGGCCCCTTCCTCGGGGGGAGAAGACTCGCAGGGTCGGCACCCGCCGATTTACCGCGTGCAAATCGACGGTCGCGAATACCGCTTCCAAAAGGGGGCAGTGAGCCCGGGAACCCGGGATTATCGTTGGCTGCTGTACGATTTTGCGGAGGTGGGAGTACGGGCCATCGACCGCTACACCCTGCAAATTACGCTGCGGCATCCGGTGCCTTACTTTTTGAACCTCATGGGTTTTTACCCCATGAGTCCCGTGCCCCGGCACTGTATCGAAAAACACGGCTATCCCGCCTGGACCAAGCCCGAAAATATCGTCACTAACGGGCCATTCGTGCTCCAGTGGCGGCGCATTCGGGACCGAATCCGCCTGGTCAAAAACCCCTATTATTGGGACAAAGAAAATGTCCGCCTCGAAGTGGTGGATGTTTTGGCGGTGGAGTCTTATGCGACGAACTTAAACTTGTATTTGACCGGGCAGGTGGATTGGATTCCGGCAGTACCGGCGGAGGTAATCGGCGAGCTTCGCGCCCGGCCGGAAAAGGATTTCCATACTTATCCGCTCTTGGCGACGTATTATTATCTGCTCAACACGTCACGGCCTCCGCTCGATGATCCCCGGGTGCGCCGGGCCCTATCGATGGCAATCGATCGGCAGGAAATTGTGGAGAAAGTTACCCGGGGTGGGCAGCAACCACTCTATAGCATGGTGCCGGGGACAATCTCCGAGTGGATCGATTACCGGCCGCAATCGGGCCCGAGCTTCAATCCGGAAGAAGCGCGGCGGCTTTTGGCGGAAGCCGGGTATCCGGGAGGCCGTCAGTTCCCGCCCATCGACATCTTATATAACACCAGCCAGGCCCACCAGGCCATCGCCGAGTTAATCCAGGCTCATTGGCAGCGGCATTTGGGGATCCCCGTCGGTCTGCGAAACCAAGAATGGGCCGCTTATTTGAACAGCCGACGTCAAGGGGATTTTTACGTCGCTCGCGCCGGTTGGGTGGCCGACTATGTCGATCCGATCACCTTTCTGGACCTCTTCTCCGGAGATAGCCCGCTGAATAACACTCGGTGGAATCACCCGAAGTATAATCAACTGCTTGAGATGGCGCGGGAGGAACCGGATCGCGGCCGACGCTTCCGTGTTCTCGAGGAGGCGGAGCGGCTTCTCATGCAGGAGTTGCCGGCAATCCCGCTTTACGGATATGTGTCGCAGAACCTGGTGCAGCCTTATGTGAAGGGTTTTTACCCAAATCTCCAGGACTATCATCCGCTGAAAGCGATTTGGATCGATCGGTCGCTCAAGGCCTTCTTGCGCGGCGAGGAGCCACGGCAGTGATCGGTTTTTTGCTACGAAGAGTTGGCTGGATGGCGGTGACCGTTTGGGTGGTCTTCACGCTGAGTTTTTTGCTCATGCGGATTGTCCCCGGGGGACCCTTCGACCGTGAACGCCAATTGGACCCGCAAGTCGAAGCCAATCTGAAGGCGCGGTACTTTCTGGATGAACCCTTGTGGCGGCAATATCTGCGGGAGCTAGGGCGAGTGGCGGTGCTCGATTTAGGGTATAGCTACCGCCTGGCGGACTTTCGGGTAAGCGAGATCATTGCCCAAGGTTTGCCCATCTCTGTCGCCTTGGGACTTGTGGCGGTGGCGGTGGCTCTGAGTTTGGGGATACCGGCCGGTGTGGTCTCGGCGGTTTGGCGGCATAGCTGGCTGGATGTGAGCCTCATGACCTTGGCGACCATCGGAATCGCCATGCCCAATTTTGTGATTGCCGCCGTAATGATTTTGTTATTTGTTTTCATGATTCCGCTTTTCCCCGCGGCCGGCTGGGGCACGTTGCATCACCTCGTTTTGCCGGGTTTTTGCTTGGGGGCACCTTACGCGGCATCCATTGCCCGGCTGATGCGGAGCGGCTTGCTGGAAGTCCTCTCTCAAGATTACATCCGCACGGCCTACGCCAAAGGAGTGAGTAGCTCGGTGGTGGTTCTTCGGCACGCCATGAAGTTGGCGATGCTTCCCGTGGTTTCTTTCTTGGGACCGGCGATTGCCGGGATCCTTACCGGTTCGCTGGTGGTGGAAAAGATTTTCAATATCCCGGGTTTAGGAGTGCATTTTGTCGAGGCGGCTACCCAGCGTGATTACACTTTGGCCATGGGTTTAGTTTTGGTCTACACCGTGCTGCTATTTGTGATGAATACGATTGTGGATTTGTCCTACAAGTTGCTCGATCCGCGAGTCACCTTGGATTGACCCGATGTCTTTCCCCGAGGCTTCCAACCCCCCTGAACGCCCCCCGATGGAGAACCCCGCTTCAGAAGCAAGGCGGAGCGAGGAGGGGCGTGGCGTTTTGTCGGAGTTGCCGGGCCCGCCGGAGCCACTCCGCACCGATCAACCGGACGAGAAGGCGGTGGGAGCTCGCAGCACGGGGCAGCGTCCGGCCTCGGAAACCTGGCGACGGCTGCGACGCAACACGGCGGCGGTGGTCTCGCTTTTGTTTCTTGCCGGGTTAGGGTTGACGGCCCTAAGTGTTCCTTTTTTGCCATTACAGCCGCCGAGACGGATCGATACGGCGAGGCAGTTTCTTCCGCCGCAGTGGCGAGAGCCGGCCCCGAGGTGGTTATCGGCGGAAAACTCGGTATCCGGGGCCTCGCGCGTGTTGGAGGAACAGATCGCCGAGGGATTCGGCAGGCTTGATCCGGTGAGCCGATGGCTCCTCGGTTGCCGGTTAGCTCTTTTTGGTGATTGGTCGATTCCGTCGGTTTGTGGCACCGACAAATTGGGACGCGATCTGCTGTCCCGGCTGCTTTGGGGGGCCAGGGTCTCGTTAGCCGTGGGGATCATCGCGGCACTGGTTTCTGTGGTGATTGGAGTGACATACGGGGCTACCGCGGGGTATATCGGGGGTTGGGTGGACGAACTGCTCATGCGGTTTGTGGATGTGCTGTACTCGATTCCCTTTATCTTTATCGTGATCTTCCTGATTACGGTGCTCAGCGCCGAAACAACCAAGCTGCGTCACGTAGCGGCGATTTTGCGGCCCGATGAGCTGACCGCTACTTTGGAGTCGGATGCCGCTGCGCTTCATCGAGAGAAAAGTGAGGAAATGAAAGCTGAGCAATCGGCGGAAACCGCGGGGCAAGCCACGAGGACTTCGGGGAATGCGGATCGTGCTGCCTCATTCCCGCAAAAAGCAGAATCTTTTGCCCAGTGGGTCGCCCTGTTGGATGGCAGTCGCTTACCCAAGGCGCTCCGGGCCGCGGTGGCTCGCTATGGTCCACCGTTGGATCCGGAAAGTACGGTAAAAGTCGTGGATCCGGGGCGGCGGTGGCGGATCGAACAGCCCACCGGTCGTGCTTACCTTTTGGAGCGAGCAAATGGACTTCAGCTTTACCTACAAACCCGCGAGCGATGGGTGACCGCCAATCGGATGGTCATTTTCTACTTCGTCGTCGGGGCGATTTATTGGCTCACCATGGCCCGGGTGGTCCGCGGTCAGGTGATCTCACTGAAAAACGAGGGCTTTGTGGAGGCAGCGCGCACCGTGGGGGCTTCTCAGGCCCGGGTCCTCTTTCGGCATATCCTCCCGAATCTTTGGGGGGTAGTCATAGTCTATTTGACCCTCACGATTCCGCGGGTCATGCTTTTCGAGGCCTTTTTGTCATTCCTGGGGCTGGGGGTGGAACCGCCGGATGTGTCGTGGGGGCTACTGGCCAACGAGGGACTTCAGGTGATCACGCCCATCAAGACGTACTGGTGGCTGGTGGTGTTCCCGAGCTTGGCGCTCGGACTTGCGCTTTTGGCCCTAAATTTCTTGGGAGATGGGCTGCGCGATGCGCTGGACCCCCGGCTGCGGAATCGAGTGTAGATCTTTGATCGAGTGTAGATTTTTGATGTTGAGTTGCCCTCGCTCAACAAAGACCAAAAGCGAGATATGCTAGAAGCGAGATCGTTAGCCAAAAGCGAAAAATAAGGCAAAAAGTGAGATATTTCGCATCGCCGAAAGGAGATGGCGTCAGATATCGGAATAGGCGTTAAATAGTCGGATTAAGGGCACCTATCGGAGTGACAATCGCAACAAGGGTATCTTTCGGAACAACATCGGAATAAGAGCATAAGATCGGAATAAGGGCGTTTCTCGGAATAATGACGTCGGATATTGCCTCGGATGATATTGCCTCAGATATCGCCTCGGCTATCGGAATTCAGTCGGCACCAAGGAAAAACGGGCGTGCTAAAAAGTAGCCTACGGAAAAGAGGGCTATATCGATCACGATATGACTAATCCAAGGCGGAATTAGGGAGCCGCTTCGCTCATAGAGCAATGCCCAGTAGATTCCGCCGAGAACGACGGCCGCGGACATTAGCCACGCAGCCCAGGTGAAAAAGCCGAAATATAACCCGAGTACTACCACATGATGTCCCGCGAAGGCCAGGGCCGCCACCGTGGCCGCCGCTGGGATGCGCAGCCAGCGACGCAACCATCCGTACACAAACCAGCGCCAATAGTACTCCTCCAAAAACGAATGAACGAGGCTGTAGCCGAGTCCAACGGCCGCGTATTCCCAGGATAGTGTGATTCCGAAACCCGATAGCCGTTGGGCAATCTCTTTCCCGGCAACGCGGAGCCAGGTCATATCGGCTCCCAAAACGAAGTAACCGACCCCCATGGCGGCGGAGACCCCTAGCCCAAAGAGTATCCCCTCGCAAAGTCCGCGGACGAAAGCCTTTTTCGACCGTGGACCGATCGCAGAGGCCGGTCGCGCGCCCGATTGTCGCTCAAGCCAAAACCAGGCCAACGGCAGGCCGAATTGCAAAAGTTTACTTGCAGCCCAGGTTGCCCGCTGCAAAAATCCCGGCCAACTGGCCGCAAACAAGAAGTAAACTAACGCCAGCACCGTGGGTAGCCCCATGGCTATGACAAGCACGATGGGCGTAAGCCGGGCTACCCGGCGAGCTCCCGCGGAGGATGGGCCCGGGTGGTTGCACTCGGCCTCGGGCAGTGGAGCGGTGGGTTGTTCGAGCAATTTGGTTCCGTGCTTCACAGTGTGAATATCTCCGAATGTGAACAGCTCCTAATGCAAATATCTCGTGATGCAAATATTTCCAATGCGAATATCCCGAATGCGTATATCCCCCCAATGCCTATATCCCCAATGCGAATTACTCCTGATCTGTCGGCTGTGTCGGTGGCCTAAGAGCGAAAAAACAAAAACCAAGGGATCGAAAAAACAAAAACTATGGATTTGCGGACTCCGGCGGGTTTTCTCGCGGCGATAACGATCCCCAGGATTCTGGGCTAAGCATATCCGTGCGGATCGGGTAGAAAGCATCCACAGCACGGACCGGCTTATTTAAGGCAATCACTTTGTGAGGGACGCCGCCCGGCAGTCGCCACATCTGACCAGCGCGAACGCGATAGCTTTTCCCGGCGATCACAAACTCGGCCTCTCCCTCGATCATATAGCCGACTTGTTCGTGCGGATGACTGTGCTCGGCGATGATCGAGTGTGGCTCCATCTCCACCAGGGAAAGGGTCATTTTCTCACCACAAGTAGCCAACATGGTCACCCCGGCAAAAGGGTGCATTTCCACGCAATCTTCTCGTCCCACAATATACCGATTCATGATTTGCTCCTCGGCTAAGATGCTTTTCGGTGATTCGAAGCTCACAGCGATTGGGGGTGGCACGGCGGGCGGAGGCCCAGTAACGGCTCGCCGCCCAAGGTTGGCTCGGATTCCCGACGCTGATCGACCCCGCGGCTAAGTAGCGGGCTAACGCGCGAGCAAAAGCTCTTTGCGGTTAGCAATCTTACTACGAAGTGGGTCCATTTCTAAATACGATTTTCTGCTTCTGCCTTCTCCGGTAAACTGTGGAACAATAATTGTGCCGTTCGATCGCGGAGTGGAGCAGGTTTTGATTTGCGGAGTTCTCGATAAGGCCATTCGAGTGCGGAGTTCCGAATACCGCAATTCCGGTTAAAAGGCTCGGGACAAAACTGGTAGTGCCGGCAAGTTGGTTGACCCCCCTGAGGGAGGGCATTTTGTGGCAGAAACAATTAGGGCAAATATACCGGGTGCAGACGTGCCTTCGCCAGCCGTGGAAGCATCCTCGTCGAAAGCGGAGCCCATCCGCGGCGAAGCCGATCGGATATTTCGGGCGATTTTCGGAAAGCCGATTCCGCCGGTATTAGCGGAATGGTTCGACCGGGCTCCCGAGGATATTTTTCCGCCGTTGACCGAGGCAATGCGGGCCAATTATCGCCGCATTATGACGGAAGCGGGGGATCTGGAAGCCTTGGAAGTTGCCTCGCGGGTTGCCGGTTGCAATCTCTTGCTGCGGCTCAAATTTCAACTGATGATCCATTTGGCCGAGTGCGTGCCCGAGCTGCGCTCGTGGTATGTGAATCGTTCGGATTGCAACCGGTTTTGGGTTCTGATGCGTCTAAAGGGGCACATTGTGCGGAGCGTTTGGAAGCTGCTCAAAGGGCTGGTGATGCTCATCCGATGGCACGGACCATAAAAAGCGGGGTCGAACCGGAGCCCTTTCTTGGAGATTTCCACCGCTTTTTCATGGAGAGTGCTACGGGGTTTCACAACGGGGTGCTGACCAGCCGGAGAAGGGTGTCCTGACTTCAGCACGGTGTCCCCATCACCGTTAGAAAGAAATGAGCCGGGTGATCGAATTGGGGGCATCGATCAAAGGAAAGAGTCGAAGGAACAAAAAAGAGAGAGTCGAACGAACAGAGATGAATTGAACCTGGCGTGCAACCAGGCAAGGTGCGAGAGACTAAGGTAAAGAGGCAGTCGGAAGGGTTGCAAAAGATAACAAGGCAGCAATTACAGAGGGTACACAGAAGCAACAATTCAGGAAAGCCCGTTTAGGGTGATCGTAAAGCGATCAGTCGAGCCGACCGAGAAAACAAAAAGAAAGCAAACAAATCCGCAGGAAAAGTCAACGAGAATAAGGCACGGAGTGATGCGAGGCATGCGCGAAAGCAGCTTTCCTTAGCAGCCGCATTCTTCTCATCGGGATTGTCCGAGATCATGACTTGAAGGAGGCACTTCTTGGAGGCGCGATCGCCGGTGGCTTGCCTGGGCGAGGCTTTACCGAATTTTGCTCATGAGGAATTTGCTCATAGGGAATTTGATGAGGATTCCGTCTGTATTTTCTGACGGTATTTTCTCAGGGGATTTTCTGCCAGAATTTCCCCCCGGTAATCTTTGAATCTTTGAGTGTGAGATTTGCAAGCATGAACGCCACGCCCCAACCTAATCGGCCGGAGCTTTTTTCGGAGGTAATCATCGTGGGCTCTGGCCCCGGCGGTGTGGGGGCTGCTTTGGGGTGTGCTCAACAGGGGGTGGTGCCGGTGATGCTAGACGCCGGGCTCACCGCGCCCCAGGAGCCGCCGTGCATTGAGCAGAATTTTTACGATTACGCAGAGAGTCGGGAATGCTTCGATCTTCTGGTGGGGGGCCGATATGAAGGCCTATACAACCTGAATCCGCAGAATCCGCATGTTTCTTTTTTGCTGACGGTCCCAAAGTATGCTTTCGTGCGGCAGAAGGTGGGGCAGTTATGCCCCATTGTGCAAGAGGGGGTTTCGATCGTTCAGTCGCTGGCCAAGGGGGGACTAGCCAATGCCTGGGGGGCTGCCGCGTACCGCTATACCGATCGAGATTTGCGCAATATGCCGCTGCGCGCAAGGGAGCTTGATCCTTATTACGATTTCTTGACCGGAGAAATCGGAATCAACGGCACGGAAGATGATCTTACGCCTTTCTACGGGTCTACGGCCGGTTTGCTTCCGCCGGTGCGACTGCCGATCAATTCGCAGCGAATCCTCGAAAGCTATCTTCGGCGAAAGGCGTGGTTCAATCGGCGGGGGGTTTATGTGGGGCGAATGCGGTCGGCCGTGCTCACCGTGCCGCACGATGGCCGCGAGCCGTATCCGTACACCAATGCAGACATGTTTGGGCGGTTGAGCTGCTTCTATAACCCCGTCTTTACGCTCAATAAGCTGATTGCCCAGGGGCGGGTTGAGTACCAACCGGGGTTTTTGGTGGAAAGATGGCAAGCAAACGGGGAATATGTGGAGGTGTACGGTCGGAGCCTTGTCGACGGAAGCTGCCGGCGGTGGGGCTGCCGACATTTGATCTTGGCGGCGGGGGCGGTCAACACCGCGCGAATCGTGCTTCGATCCTTCGCCGATTACGAAACGGCCTTACCCCTGCTGGATAATCCGGCGGTTTATATGCCGTCTTTTTTGCCCGCTCGGGTGGGCCGGGCCCTTGATATCCATGGCTACGGTTTCGCTACCTTAGCTTTTCTTTATGATTGGCCCGAGTTTTCTTCTTTCCTCCAAGGGCTTGTGTTCGAGACGATGACGGTGCCACGGGCGGAGTTTTACCGACATATGCCGTTTTCGGCTCGAACAGACTTGATCTTGATCAAGTACGTACTTCCGGCGATGGTGGTGGTGATCCTTTATTTTCCAAGCGATGCTTTACCTCCTGCGCGACTGCGGCTACGGGCCGATGGGGTGCTGGAGATCCGGGGACCGGGGGAGGAGCTTCCCGGGTGGGTAATCCGGCGGGCATTGCGGATGAATCGGCGGCTGGGGTTGTACGGATTTGCCGCCTTCGCCGAGCGGTCGGTGTATGGTGGCTCGATCCATTATGGAGGGTGCTTGCCTCTCCGCGCGGAGCCCCGAAGCCGCTATGAGACCTACGCCGACGGTCGGCTGGCGGGGTGTCCGCAGGTTTGGATTGCCGATGGAGCGGCCCTCGGCTGCTTGTCCGCCAAAAACTACACCCTTACGATAATGGCCAATGCCATGCGCACGGCGACGAATGTTTGCCGGGCGCTGCGCCCTGACAGGTAAAGGGATCTCGAGATGATGACTGGTGAGCGACCGATACGGTTGGGAATCCTGGGTTGTGCCCGTATTGCCCCCACGGCGGTTCTGAGGCCGGCAAAGAAAGGGTTGGGGGTGGAGGTGGTGGCGATCGCCTCGCGGGACAAAGCGCGGGCAGAGCGTTGGGCCGCAATGTACGGAATTGCCCGAGTTATGCCGGATTATCAGGCCCTGGTGGAGGATCCGGAGCTAGATGCGATCTATAACCCGCTCCCAGTGTCGCTCCATGCGGAGTGGTCGATTCGGGCTCTCGAAGCGGGCAAGCACGTACTATGCGAGAAGCCGATCGCATGCAATGCTCAGGAAGCGGAAAGGATGGCGGCGGCCTCCGCCCGCACGGGGCGTATTCTGGCTGAAGCGCTCCATTATCGCTATCATCCGCTTGCCCAGCGGCTTAAAGAGTTGGTTTCCGGTGGGCAAATCGGGGCACCCAAGCGAGTGGAAGCTCGGTTGTGTGTCCCGCTGGTGTTTCCGGATCCGATCCGGTATCGCTACGACTTGGGGGGTGGGGCGACGATGGATGTCGGCTGCTATGCCATCCACCTGTGCCGATTTTTGGTGGGGGAAGAACCTGAAGTGGTTTTTGCCCAAGCTCGACTGGCAAAACCCCAGGTCGATCGCTGGATGCAAGCCGAGTTGCGGTTTCCCAGCGGGGTAAGCGGGCGGGTAACTGCCTCGATTTTTTCGGCGGTTTTGCTCCGCTCGAGTGCGACCATCTGGGGCGAAAAAGGAAGGATGGATGTGCTCAATCCGTACGCCCCGCATACGGTGTTTCATCGGATCCGAATTCGGACAGCAAACACGACGATCACGGAGACGGTGCCGGGGCCGAGCACTTACGAATGTCAATTGCGGGCCTTTGCTGCGGCCATTCGGCAAGGTGAGCCGTTGCCGACCGGTTCGGAAGATTTCGTCGCCAATATGCGCGTGATTGATGCCGTGTATCAAAAGGCAGGATTGAAGCCGCGGGGTTTGCCCGAGGCTCCTTGAGCGGTGTGCCCTCTTGCCGCGAGGGAACTTGCTTTAATGGGAACGCGGGGCAGCCACCCCGGCGGCACGGTTGCTATGATACGGGTTGCGGTCAAGGGAATTCATTTAAAAAGTTTGCGGCTGCAAATTTTGGGAGCCAGGCGGCTGCTAAAAGCTTGCGATTGCAATTTGCAGAGGATTCGGGAAGGATCCAGCAGCTGGCCTCTGGCGGAGTAGGGTTCCTGGGGGCGGGGTAGGCTGGTTCCCGGGGATTTTCATCGATTCGCGGGGCGTAGGAGCAGATAGGAAATTCAGCGATCTTTCTAGGTAGGAGTCGAGGCGTTGACGGAAGCGGGTCCGCGGTCGTCGAAAATCTCATCGGCATCTTTGCGCGAGGTGCAGGAAACGCTATTGATGCCGCTTTGGTCCCGGGCAAAAGAGGCGCGGCATCCGGAGCCTATTTTGCGGGACGAAAAAGCGGCGGAAATTGTCGCGGCTTTGGACTACGACTTTCAGCGATTCGAGCATCGCGGGGTGGATCCGGTCGGCTACTGTTCGCGGGCAGCCGTGATGGATCAATTGGTCAGGGAATTCCTCCAGGGGCATCCTCAGGCGGTGGTGGTGGAGATTGGGGCGGGGCTGGATGCCCGATTTGAGCGTGTGGACAACGGCGCGGTTCGATGGGTGGATTTAGACTTGCCGGAGGCGATGGGGCTTCGACGGCGTTTTTTCCAGGAATCGCCGCGACGAAAAATGATCGCCGTTTCCGTCCTGGAAGAGGATTGGCTGGAGGAAATCGCGGTTGAAGAGCCCAGCTCGCTTTTGTTGGTGGCCGAGGGGGTGTTCTATTTCTTCACCGAGGGGCAGTTGCGGGAACTTTTCGCTCGGTTCGCGAGTCGGTGGCCGGGCATGCGGCTTTTGTTCGATTGTCAGTCGCCTTGGTTCTTGTGGTACTCGCGGTGGAAACACCCTTTGAGAAACTCGAAGTTGATTTGGAGTTTAGGTAATCCGCGGGAATTGGAGAGCTGGCAGGGGCCGGTTCGTGTGGAAAAGGTGGTGGGTTTCGGCGACCGGCCGTATTACGAGCGGCATTTGCACCGCTTTCCGTTACTGTACCGGTGGGGTCGGAAACTGATTCCCGGCGTAAGGAATTTTTTCAAACTCGTGATGGTTCGTTTGGGGGGCTGAGGCGAAGACTCGTTGGGGATTCCTTAGCAGTGGCGTCGAAAGGGGCCTTTTGTACGATCGGGCATACGGCGCCTTGGCAGGGGGGCAGCGGGTCCTCTTAGTTGTTAGTTATTGGCGGGCTTATTAAAGGGTGCGCTCATTATTAAAGGGTGCGCATTAGATATTAGTCGGCTTTACGCCGGGCTTTTCGGGGCAAGGATGGGATAAACCAAAAAGGGAAAAAGGTAGGGAAAACGGAAGGGGAAACCACAAATATACGA
>CAKZMM010000043.1 GCA_937128505.1 uncultured Thermogutta sp. | reverse complement strand
CGTTATCGACGGCGGCCATGAGTCCCAGGTCGTGTTCATAAATGCGGTCGAGGATACGCTCCGTGATGCGAACGTAGTCGAAAAAGCCGCTGTAACCTGCCATGGCCCCCGAGATTCGTCCCGAGAGTTTGTCGATGCGATGTCGCAGGCGGTCCAATTGTGTCAACAAATGCAGGTGTCCCGCCTCGGCTAATCCGCGGGACAATTCGTCCAAAGCACGCTTGGCCTGAGCGAGCCGGCCCGCCAACCATTGACGAACCAATTGGTCGCTTTCGCGGCGGTATTCTTTTTCCAAATAACCGCGGAAACCGGGAATGTACCGCAAGATCGTCTCCACCCAGTTCCGCCGGGCAGCATGCTCCTTTGGCTCTGGCATTAGGATAAGCTCCAAGAACCGTGAAATAGGGGTTGAAAGTTAAAAGTGTCGGATCAGACGAAATTCGTGAATCTCAAGCGTCCGAGAACTTTGGATATGCCACTAAACAATCTAATATCTCATTTTCGCATAGACTAGAAAAGACAGGCGCAAGCCGAAAACCGTTGTTAATCCCGTCTTTCCGGGTCATTGATGTTGGGGGAGATTTCCTCCGCATCAGCTCGTTCGTTCAAATGCTCTTTTTTAGAGACTGGGTTCTCCTGGTAACAGTTTCTTTCCCTCTTTTCCCTCACAAGGTCCCGTCCTTTAGCAGGAAACTTATCAGGAAACATAAGCAATGACGTGCAGGCAAAGGCATTACTGTGTTTGAAAGCATTTTGAGACACCATTGAGAATCGTCCAAAAATAAAAGCTGAACACCGTGCAGCATTCTCCGCCGGGTTTAGCAACCCATGGGTGCGGTTTCCTTGCCGAATATCCCTTAGTTTCTGCGCTAGATATCTCTAAAGTTTCTACGCCGGATTCTTTAACCTCTTAAGAATGTTGTTGCTATCTCTCTCCCTAAGCTATTTCGCAAGAACGCGGAAAATGTTGGGAAACAATCCTCGCAAAAAAGGGGAAATATTAATAGGGGAGTAAAGGTTTCAATAGACCGCAACAAGGCGCAAACTGCTGGGTCTATATCTTGCTGCTCTAAAAACTTCGGCGGCAACGGTGGAGGCAGATCTTCGCGGCAAGGGTGGCCGCTAAACCTGTTTCAAAGATTTCTGGCAATACCGGTCGAATTTCCAGCCAGATTTGCGCCGAAACACTCAGGAAATCACGGCGTCCGGGTGCGGACGGCCACCGGCTCGACCGACTCCCACAATTCGCCTCCCGGGAGTGACACGGAGATTGGCCGAAGTTGAGGATTGACCAGGACGGTATAGGTTCGCTCTGCCCCCGGCAATTCCAGGGCCAACGCAACTGCCGGGTGGAGGGCCTGCCCTTCGGCGTCGCGAACCTCGAGTTGCCGAACCGAGGGATTTTCCGCATCCAATCCGATCCACCACACGAGGGCCATCCGGTTTCCTTTGCGGCGGAAGATTATCACGGGAATTCGATCCTCGGCGTGGTGTCCCACCCCTGTGCCGGTGATCACTTGCACCGATCCCTCGCCGACCACTCCAATAGTTGATAACGTTGGTTTCCCCAAGATTTCTAGCTCGACACTGGCCACCGGACCGGCGGTTGCAGAAGCAATTTGACAATCGCGGAGATATCGGTATCCCGGCTTATCCGGGGGTTGCCAAGCTTGGCCCCCAGGTCGTTTCTGCCAGGTACCCTGTGCGTGATAAGCAATGTCGTGAAGGTGCTCCTTTTCGCCGATTACTTGATCGACCACGATGAGATAGCTTTGACCGGCTAAAAGCATCGTTCGGAAGAATTGGATTCCGGGATAAATCTTTCCGGCGTCGCCCATTGCGAACAACAGTTCCCCAGTCGACCCAAACGCGCAAGATCGGCCGGTTGCCGGCTGCTGAGATCGTTCATCGACAGTGAGCGTATTATGGGCTAGCGTGGTGCGATACCAACCGTTTTGTATCGGAACACCGTACCGCGCTGTGCCCGGGTCGGAGGCCAGCATTCTTCCGCGATGGTAGAGGACGAAGTTTAATTTGTCAGGATGACCATGGCCGCCACCGTGCGGTCCATATTTAAAGCAAAGCCAAGTTGATGATAGACCTTCACCAGCCGCCAAAATGGCATAGCCCGAATTTTCATAGTTTGCTGGACCCCACTGACGGGGGGACACTTCCGGAAGCTGAGGCACTCCGAAAAAGAGGGCAAAATCGTTTTCGCGATCATCCCCAGTCAGCAGTTCTGCGAAAAGGGGATCCTTGAAGCGGGCAAAGGCCAGTTCGTAGAGCGGCACGGCCACGGCCCATTGTCCGGGTTTCCGAAGATGCCGCAGGGCCACCTCGCCACTGTCGTTAAAGGCCGGAAGCCGCCAATGGGGCGTGGCGAAAACCAAGGGGCCCTGGAAAAGGCGTTTCAGTTCCGGACCATACAGGTTTCGGCCACAGTTGTGCGCTGCTTCACAAAGAGGCCATAATGCCGACAAAGTGTAAAAGTGATAACCCCAAGCTCCTTCCCACCATACTCCATCGGGCGAAACACCTTTCGAGCTCTGTTCCCAGTAACCTTGTTTCGGATCATCAATGGCGGCCGCTATTAGCTCCTCATCGCCGAGCAAAAACCCAACAAGCCCAACCGCACTGTTTTTCCAGCACTGAATGTTGTGTACCCCCATCCGGTGTGGGAGAATCACTTCTCTTACTGCGGGAAGAAAGATTCCTGTAGCCAATAACCCTCGCTGTTCTTCGGACAATGTGGGCCAAATCAAGTCGGCTCCGTGAACCAAAGGAATCAACCACGTGGCCTCATCGAGGGTCTGGCAGCCGACTTTTCCCCCACCGATGCGGGCTTCCCCGCGGATCGTGTGTAAAGGATACCCTGGGTAATGCTCCGCGTAAGCCCGCAGAATTTCCCAACCTTTTTCGGCGAAGCGACGATCTCCCGTCACCTGATAGACAATTCCTAAATTCTTCACGGTTTGTGACCAACCGTGATGCTCCGAGCCGATGACCACGCCGTCATAGTCGCGCTCCGGATTATTAGGATCGCTGGCCAGGATTTCTCCGCCGACGGTGCATTGGTGTTCCCACTGCCACGGGCCGATTCTACGACCCGTACGTAGTGCCGCCCCATGCGTGGGGCACGAGTACCAGTGATACCAGTTACCCCCGCGCGGCGGGAGTTCGACCGGCCGAGTTAAGCTTTTTTCCGCCTGCTCGAGCAAGTGCTTCCAGCGATTGCGGGCCCAAGCCTCCCTAGCAATTCGCTCCTTGAGCTGTTTAATACCTTCAGCATTGAAAAGCAGCCGTGGGTGCGGAGGCAAGGGCGTGGACGCTCCGTCAGTGGAGCGATCTTGCCCTGTTGCCCGCACACTTATCGGCATAATAAGGGCCAAGATCAGTGCGATCTTTATAAAGGCTGATATGGAATATGGTCTCATCCGAAACCGCGAGCGGCTTTTTATGCGGGTTTGGTTGTGCCAGTGAAAATGCGTTTGAACAACGCTAGACCCATTACGGCTTGACCCATAGCGGGTTAATCCATAGCCGGTTAATCCATAGCGGGTTGATCCATACCAAGAACCAGCATCATTCGCGGGATGCTGCGTCATCCTTTGCTCTGCGGTGGGCAAGTCCTGCCCCCATGCGATTAGCCTCCACCACCCGCATCGTGAAACTTCATTCGAAGTGGTCTTTCTGCCAGAAGGAGAAGTGGTCTCTATGCCCGAAAAACCATTCTTTTTCATGTTTTTCCTGTCTCCTTGAGGTGCGAGCGAACACCATGTGATTGTCTTGAGCAGCCAACTCTGACAATCCGCACTTGATTCCTGCAAAAGGGCGATAACACGAAATTTTTTTACACCAAAGTATTCCTCAACTTGAAATCTGCCGAAGTCCCAGCTTTTCTCTTTGTGGGTAGCCGGCAAACGAAGGCAGGGATGGTCACTTAGTGAGGTTGCAATTTTCGAAAACTCGCGGATGGCAGCATCCAAACACTTGCCGAGGCTTGGGCGATGCTTGGGGGGAGGTTCATCGGCGGGTTTCGTTTCTAGATTTCCGGGTGTAAGGCGTTGTAATGTAGACTCAATGAGGAAACCGATTTAAGCGGGATTTTAGAATCGGAATTTTTGGCCCGCAAGGTAGCCGAGCCTTGCGGTCTTTTTGAGGCTTGAGGTTCATATTTCAAATAGGCTGAATAGCCTAGGCTGTAGGCAAGGCGTTCTTCCAATGGGTTCAGCCAAAGGACTTTAGTGCCTTCCGGCTACTGAGGATCCTCAGCAAAGATCCAACCGGGGCAATAGGCCGCAGAAGTTGCCGAAGCATCAGAAGTTGAGGAACGCACGTTGCTGATATAAACTATCTTCTTCGGGCTGAATTCGATGCCCCTTCGGAAGACCTGGGTAAGCTTAAAGGGATGCCAAATTGGCGGAAATTGCAGCCCCCCAGTCGAGGTATCTGGAACGGGCCGGGAAACTTTTGACCGCGGCTGGGAACATCCCAAACTTTACAAGATGATCGAAGGAGCCTCGGCCATGAATAACTTGATCCTCCTGCTTTCGAGAACGTTGAGAAATCGAAATTCATACTTCGCTCACTTGCCGGGTGGAAGCGCAAGCAAACTGGCGGTAAGCCGACCCACCCTCAGCCGTCGAGCTTCGCTCAGAGAGGGCGTGGTTTACTCGTCGGTTATCTTGATTGTATTCGGCTTGCCCGGGGTTATGGGCATGGCCATGGCACAAGAGGGTGCTGCGGCTTTGGCGGCCACCGAGCCGGTTCCCCGCTTGGTCTTGGCGTTTTATTACCCTTGGTATGGAAATCCGGCGGTAGCCGGCGGTAGTGGGCGGCGAGCTCATTGGGAAGGGATTGACGAGGCCAATCGCACGATTGCTTCCAGTACCCACTATCCCGTTCTCGGGCCATACGACTCGCATCACCCGGAGACGATTGCCCAACATTGCCGTTGGGCCAAGGAATCGGGTGTTGATGGATTCATCGTAAGCTGGTGGGGCCACGGGGATTTTTCGGATCTTGCCATGCCCCGAATTCTTGATGCGTGTGCCAAGTCGGGCTTGGTGGCCACTGTCTATTATGAGACGGTGCGGCCGAGGACCGTGGAGCGGGCTGTGGCTGAGCTAACCGAGGTGCTGCGAAAGTACGCGGATCATCCTGCTTGGCTCCGCGTGCTCAATAAGCCCGTGATCTTTATTTATGCACGGGTTGTCGAGGAATTAGGATTGGATCGCTGTCACCAAGCGGCTTTGGAGGTCAAACGCACCTTTCCTTCGGGGGCGGTGTTTATTGTCGACTCCCTCGATGATCGGGCTGCCGCCTTTTTCGACGGGATTCACACGTATAATCCGTGTGGCCAGCTCCAAAAGCTCGAGGCTGAGAAAGTCCGCCTATGGGCCCAAGATCGCTATCGCCGTTGGGTCCAAACCGCAGATCGTCATCGGAAGATCAGTACCGTCACGATCATCCCGGGCTATGACGACACGAAGATTCGTAAGCCGGGCATTAGCGTCGGTCGCATGGATGGGTTGCTTTATCAGATACAATGGGAAGAGGCTATCCGAGCCAATCCGGATTGGATCCTGATCACCTCATGGAACGAATGGCACGAAGGGAGCGAAATCGAACCTTCGGTCGAGCACGGCGAAAAGTATTTGGAGCTGACGCGGCGGTTTGTCGAGCGGTTTAAGCGGGAAGGTTCCCAGCGTGCCGAGCCCTGAATGTTGGATTTACGAATGAGCCGCCGGGTGAGGCTGCGCAATTCTTGCCCAATTCAAAAAAAGAGTAGACGCGAGTGGTCCGAACGGTGGGCTTCGGCATTTTTGTAAGGTGCTCAATGGTTTCAAAAAAACGTGGTCGAAAGTCGGTACCTAGCCCCGACCGGCAAATATCGCTACCGGGGAAGGCGGTACCCAAGGGAACTCAGCGGCTACAGCGATTGCTCGCAGCCGCGGGCTTCGGCTCTCGGCGCCAATGTGAAGAGCTAATTCTGGCAGGCCGGGTGGAGGTGGACGGCCGGGTAGTCACGGAGCTCGGGGCGAAAGCAGATGCCACGCGGAGTGAAATCCGTGTCGACGGGCTCCTCATCCAGTTCCCCGAACTTGTTTACTACGCTGTGTACAAGCCGCCGGGGGCGGTGAGCACAACTCGCGACCCTTCGGGGCGAACACGAGTCATCGATCTTGTGCCGGAAACAGAGGCCCGCGTGTTTGCGGTTGGCCGATTGGATTTGCATAGCGAAGGGCTGATGCTCTTGACCAATGATGGTGAGCTAGCTTATCGCCTTACTCATCCGCGTTTCGGGGTTCCCAAGCGTTATCGAGTCGTTGTGGCTGGGGTACCCACGCAGGAGGTGATCCGCAAACTTTTGAAAGGGGTGCATTTAGCGGAGGGAATTGCCCGGGCAAAGTCGGTACGCATCCTCAAGAAATATAGGCAAAGTGCCGTTTTAGATTTAACATTGTGTGAGGGACATAATCGGGAAATCCGCCGAATGCTCGCCCGGTTTGGCCACAAGGTATACAAGCTTAAGCGATTGGGGATTGGTCCTCTGAGTTTAGGAAAGCTGCGTCCGGGCGAGTACCGCGTCCTTACCCCTGCGGAGGTGACCGCTTTGAAAGAGGCTGCCGGCCTTTCGGTCGAAAAGGTTTCTTGAGCTAGGGAATTCGCGGTTTCGGTTAGTGGAATAACGGGGCAAGCCCGGCCGGTGTTTCCACCCGCGCTCAAAAATGCGATTTGAGCGAGAATACCCTCCAAACAAATAATTTCACCAGTGATGGATGCTAAATTGACCGGATCGTCATCGGCTTTAACCGCTTATCCGGACCAGGCGTGGCATGGTATCGTCGATGTCGTTGCCAACGAGCCGATTGCCCAAGAAACCTATCGCTTGAGGATTCTTGCACCGGAGGTTGCACGTCGAATTATTCCCGGCCAATTCCTGATGTTGCGCCTGCTGGGAACGGATGACCCGCTATTGGGTCGCCCTTTGGCCTTGTATGATGTGGTGCTTGATGCTAAGGGCGAGCCTCGGTGGGTAGACATTGTATACATTACTTTGGGGAAAATGACGCGGCGGTTGGCAAAGGTGTCCCCCGGAAGCTGCTTGGAGGTCTGGGGTCCGCTCGGCAACGGTTTTCCGCCTGAGCAAGCCGACCGTTGGGTCTTAGTAGCGGGAGGAATTGGTCAAACACCCTTCCTGGCTTTTTCGGCCGAAGTGTTGGGGAAACGCCGGTATGGAAATCCGCCGCGAAGATTCCCAACTGCGACCGGCGTTACCCTCTGCTATGGGGTCCGAACGAAGGCACGTCTGGCTTGTGTAGAGGATTTTCAGTCCTTGGGGGTCGAGGTTTTGCTGGCGACTGACGACGGTTCCGCAGGATACCGAGGACTAGTCACGGAGTTATTCAGTCGTGTAATCGAAGGAACCACAGGCCGGGTCCACGTGGTCGCGTGTGGTCCGGAGATGATGATGGCTGAGTGTGCCCGTATTGCTTGCGAATGCGGGGTACCGTGCTATGTGTCTTTGGAAACTCCGATGGCGTGCGGATTAGGAATTTGCTTTAGCTGCGCGGTAAAAGTTCGCACACCGGATGGCGGATGGGACTACCGTCGGGCATGCGTGGATGGCCCCGTCTTCCGGGCGGAAGATCTCGTCTGGTGACATTCCTGGAGACGATAAAACACGGACTACCAGGAAGCAATCTGCTTTAACACTCGTCCATTTGATGGCCGAGCATTTGGGGGCCTGCAATTCGGTTTCCGCGGAGTCGCGGCTGCGTAACGTATTCGGGCGCGCTAATCTTCCGCTGAATCCGCAGGATCGGAGCTTGCGGGAGTTTCGACTCCAAGCCTCACCGCCAATTCTTCCACCTCTTGCGACGTTAGGCAAAGGCGTCGGATGGTAACTGCCTTTCCGGTTGAGGCGTCGATTTCCACCAAAGCTCCGTTGAGGCGGACATCGCCTGTGGCCACGTCGAAACTCCGAGGGCGAAAGGTGCGAACCGTTTCCATGACCCGGTCGATCCGCCGGCCGAGAATGCTATCGTGCGGGCCGGTCATTCCGACATCGCATTGAAACGCGGTCCCTTTGGGAAGGATTTGTTCGTCCGCGGTGGGCACATGTGTGTGAGTCCCTAAAACGGCGCTTACCCGGCCGTCTAAATAGCGAGCGATGAGCTGTTTGTCGCTGGTGGCTTCGGCGTGGATGTCGACCACAATGCATCGAACATCGGGCGGCAATGCTTCGAGGATGCGCTCTGCCGCCTCAAACGGGCAATCCACCGGCGGCATAAACGTACGACCGAGCAAACATAGGACGGCTACGGAGATTTGGTCCGCAGTCCGAAGCACGGTAAACGGTTTGCCCGGAGCAATTCGCGGGTAATTTGCCGGTCGAACCACGCGGTCAGTCTGATCGATGAAGCGAAAGATCTCTCCCTGCCGGAAGACGTGGTCCCCCATCGTTAGGCAATCAACACCGGCGTTAAGAAACTGGCGATAACATGCGTAAGTTAGTCCGGATCCGCCTGCTGAATTCTCAGCATTAGCCACGACAAAGCCTACGTTTTCTGCAATCCGCAACAGGGGGACAGCACGGGCCGTGATCTGTCTTCCGGGCCGCCCCACCACATCCCCAATCATAAGCAGCCGCAATCGGCAGGATTGCTTTAAGGCTTTTTCACTCATCAACTGGGCTCTAGCGCGGAATTTGGTCTGATAACTGTGGCTGCGGCTCTTGTTACAAAGGTTGCAAAACTTTTCTTTAGAAGCCGTCGCAGCTTTTCCCTCACACTCCTGCTACTCGGCTTTGAGGGAA
>CAKZMM010000042.1 GCA_937128505.1 uncultured Thermogutta sp. | reverse complement strand
TTGGAAGGTAACCGTGACATCGGCTTCTGCATCTCCCAAGGCTGCTGCATTAATCCGAATGGCCGCACCACCGCTATTGGTGAATGTGTGTGTAACCCCCGGACGGAATCGCAGCACAGTTGTGGCTGTGGCAGTTCCTGAAGCACTCAGCACTTGAGCTTGAGAGGCCGCTTGCTTGATATCCACCTCGACCGTCATTTGCCCGGTCGATCCGAGATTCGCTTGGGCAATTTCGATATCCTCGATCGTCGATACGCTACCCGCCGTATGGATAAAGTCAAGGCTTCCATCTAGAAGCCGTCGTCCCTGGAATGCCGTGGTTTGAGCAATCCGGTTGATCGCTTCCAATGACGCGTCGATTTGCAATTGGTTTGCAGCAATTTGGTCGCTGCTCATTGCGCCTTGGTTGGCAGCCTCTGTGACCAAAGCGCGAATATCATTCAGCAGCAAACTGATCTGGTTCAAGGCACTATCGGCCGTTGCGATCATCTGCTCAGCGCGCTCGCTGTTTCGGATCGCCCGATCGATAGACACGATATTGGCTTTCAGCATCTCGCTGGCAATCAACCCTGCCGGATCATCCTTGCCGGAGTTGATTCGCAGACCGGTGCTAAGCCGGGTCAAGGCCTGTTGGAGGGCGATATTCGAGCGTAGTAACGTTTTCTGAGCGGTCAGTGAACTGACGTTCGTGTTGATGCGGGTCATTGTCTATTTCCTTTCGCTTTCATCAAACCACTTTGAGCGGGCTGGAGTGAGAGGGAGCTGGTGGTCACTTCGTCGACTTTTTGGATCCGGAAAACCTTCGCACGCTTCGCGACCCTTTGGGCGGCTTCATCACTGTGAAACCCTAAGAATGCTTAGCACGCAGTTTCCTCCTGGGAGGTAAAAGATATCTTTTCTGCAAGCCAAAGATCTTGCGGAATGTTGTGCGCCCGTTCCGATCATGCCGATTAAGTCATCCTGGAGGTTACACGGAACTTATCTGCCGGTTTCAGTAAGTCAACGACGGGCAATCCCCAGAAACCATATTCGCACTTTCGCGTTTTTTCCTTAGCTTTCTAAAACTTGCACGTTGGCCCGAAAGCTCCCCCCAGGAATTAGGAATGCGGCCTTTGATTAAGCTTTGGCGCGATTTATCTCCTGATCTTCTTATCTCCTAGTCTTCGGCAACCTTCTTCGGCTAAGGCACATCAATTTGCGGGGCGACCAAAGCGCGCAAACCGGTCAAAGAACGCTTTGAAGGCCTCATCTTTGCGAGGTTTCACCCTTGTGGCGGTCTATCTCGATTTTTCGGCACAACGGTTGAGTTTGGGAAAGTGAATCAGGCGAATATGCGGCTCGATTACCCCACTGTCCTACACAATCCGCTAGACTAATCGACATAATCCCTTTAGTCGCCAAACTTATTTAGGCCGATAAAGCTTTTCTATCTCTCCTCGTTTTGTCCGATCTTTGTGTGCAAGTGCTTCGAAATGGTGTAGAGGAAAACTCCGTGGCTGCTCAGTGGGCGAAAACGCACCCGTGGGTCAAACGTGGAAAGCCGGCGAGGAGGAGGAGGAGGAGGAAGAAGAAGGAGCGATAGCCCTGATCAGCCCGACCTGCCTAAAACCCATCAGCGTATCGGCTCTACTGAAAGGAGGATTCCGGCGTAAAAAAGTGAAGCTAGGGAGAGAGATCGCATGTCAAGAATTAGCCCCGCCATAATGCAGGAGGCCTCCACAGAATTTCGCATGAAGGCTTTACAGGCGGGAAAGAGGGGGAAGAAAGACATGGAGGACACGTAGTCCGGCCCCGGGGCTATACACGGGTCATGGCAGCGTAAGGAGGAGATAGTCTTAGGCGCGCAACCTACCACACCGTGGGATTCGGCACCCTCAGGTCGCTACCGGCTCAGCGTGGGGAAAGGCGGCGATAATCTAGAAAGATGCTCAAATCTGGAAAGATGCTCAGCGAAAATGCCCTTCCAAAACACGAGCCAATGCACCTGAAGCGTTTCAAGACTCGTGGCAAGCGCTACAGAGTTCGCGAACTGAGCCCTTCAGAAGATAGGGCTCCCTCGCGGAGTGAACACTGTGACAATCCTGACATTGATGCAAATGTTCCATCGGATGAGCGTGAATCGCTTCTAATTTGACCACAGGATGGCACCCGAAGCATGCTTCGGGTATTGGAACGCTACGCCAGTGGTGCTTAGCCGGATCTGGCGGCCCGTGATGACACTCGCGACATCCTTCCGCCGATCCCTCCATGGGATGCCACCTGACTACAGGCCAACCATTAGGCCCGTCGTGCTCCCGCTCATTTAATGCCACCACGAATTCGTGACGATGGCCTTCCACATCCAAGCGGTAAGTCCCGGGTGCAATTTGCATTGGGGCAATCCGAACGTTACTCCCGACCGATTCCATCACGCCCGCGCGGCCATTCAAACGGAACACGTCCTCATCGGTCCGACCGATGATCACAAACTTACCGCTGATTAGCACATGACGATTTGAGGGGAAAAAGATAGGGGAGTTTTTCGCATTCGCGACTACCCGGTTCACGTTCTCTTTCTCCGGTTTACTACCATCGCACGGGGATCCTTCCGCTGAGCCAGCCGGGTCCTGGGTACTGTGATTGGCGACTCCTCCCGAACTTCCCCCTGCGATTCCGACTACCGCCGCGGTTGACCGCTGCTCATTCATGCGGAATTCCGCCAGAGAGTTTGCCGGATTTTTCCCGGCGCATACCGCGGCGTTACCACCGAGTTCCTCAATCCCGGTTGCATGGGACGGGCTAAAACGAAGTGCGAGGATACACAACCCAACACCCATCGTTATGGCTACAAAAAGCCTAAGAGACGTACCCTGCGAAACCATGAAGTTCTTAAATAATGAAGCGGAATTCATAAGGTCTGGAAAACTCCCCATGTTCACACAAGCGAAGAATCGATATCGCTGTAACCACTATATGCAGGAGGCCAAAAAGCCGAATGAACCCTCCCGGTTCAGATTCCTCTCAAATTTGGTGTTGATCTACAACCTGTTTTGCAGCAAGCTGCCAAGGGATTTACTTGAGAACGAAAAATCAACCCCGCGAAAAGCGGGCTTCAATCAGCACATTCCAACGCGACAGGAATAACAGCCGATTTTCGTTGGGAGCTAGTCTTCAAATAGATGAACGCGCGAAGTGCATCATTGCCAGTAAACCTTGGCGAGAAAACCGATTTCAGCTCGGGGCTCAAAATTTTCTCCAACAAAATCCCGACATTTTTTTCAGCCAAAGTCCCGACAGCATCTTACCTGGATTGATCAAATTCCCGAAAAGAACCGCACTCAAATTCCGGGAACAACATCTCTCTCGTACGTTGGTAAAAAACTCGTGGCTAACGATCGTCATTGAACGGGTCGCTAGGAGCGATCACCTCGCCCCAATCTATTATGTGCATCGGATGGCTAACTTTGGCCCCGGAAAATGTCTCAAGCCAAGGGCGTTTCAAATCAGAATCGCTTCGCTGGACAACAGCACCTCGTTCCCGCGGTACCGCCAACTTCAAGTGGTCGAAGCGACCGCACGACCGTATTTTAAAGTGTAACTCGCATTGGCTGCTACTTCGTCGAAATAGACAGGGAACATTCCAACGATTACACCGTCCGTCGGCTTAAGATTCTCGAAAGCGAACTTGAAACAATTCTCGACTTGACGCTGCGTCCATCCGAGCCGACCTGCCGCGAGAATCTTAAACCCCAGGCACGGTTGCGACACCTGACGGACCACCGCCGTCATCTCCACCGGATCGGACTCGTAGTACGGTTCATAAACGGCCACCTTGCCGAGCTTCTCTAGTTGCTCTTCCCGAGGCCGTGTCAAATAGTAGAAACAGGTCATGAAGAGATCAACTTCCCAACCCTCGTCGGCAATTCGCTTGATGTTATCCGGATTATGAGCGGACACCCCGGCCAGGACGCCATGATCATGCACCTTTTTTACAAAGTCGTGAACTTTCTCCGGGGTTCCGGCCCGGAACATGGCATCGGTGACGCCCCCATGATGAACAATGGCGATACAGCCGGTGTCATCAATGACCTTCTTGATCGGAGCGTCGATCGCCCGCTCAGCATGAAGACAAATTAATTTCATCTTCGTGCCCCATTCGCGAAGTCGCTGAATTGCCGCAACACCGGTCTCCGTGTGGTCAAACTGCCATGCCGTGATCCCCTCGGCTTCGCACTTCTGGAGAAATTGCACGACACGATCGACTGTAAAATATTCACGCATGAACCGGGCCATGGTAATCGTGGTGTGCGAGTGACCCCCTATCGGATTCCACCCGGCAACCAAGCGACTGATGCGATGACTGCCCAACTGAATGGAAGGCAATTTCTCCTCTGTTGCCTCCGCTGCTATCCCCGAGGCAGTCTGCAACATAAAAGCGGAGGCACCTACGGCCGTCGACTTCAGGAAGTCCCGACGCGGACTTCCCCCCTCTCGCAGTGAATCGCGGTTTGGATCGTACAATGACCCATCCGAAAACGATCGATCCGACCGAGAGCATTCGAACCATTGCATGGCTCACCTCCTTTGGCTGCGGAAGAAAGCGGCCGATTTCGTGCGAGTACCTCATTTCCGAATTGATTACGGAATCCGGATTGCTGTCTTATTGACCGATAAAACGGACCATTAATATCCATTTCACTGATGATTAACTACTCGGCTTTTGACGTCGTGGTCGAAAGAGCACGCAATGGCTTGTCGGCCATGCCTATTAAACAGATCGTGCAAACCTGAAAGACACTCTTCGATAACCAAAATTTAATTTCTAAGGCCGGTTTAAGCTCAGGTTAAAAAATCTCAATCGGTGGGAATGCGTGAGGGCGCTCGCCTTCGTAAATCTCTCTCCACGACGATTTGCGCCTTGATATGGAGCCGACGGCAAATTAAAGCCTTGCGGGTGCCGCAGTTTCTTGTGAGGCGCGATAACTCGTGCGCAGCATCTACATGCCTGTAGTATATTACATCTGCCGGGCACCTACAACATAATAAAGCGCCTCAAAGTGCTCCAGCCCGGAAGCGATGGCGAACTCCACGATTTAACGCGGCGGAGAAATCTGGCCACCTAAATGCGGAAATGCGGTTTGTCGCCATCAAAAAAGCGATTTCGTGCGGTTTTGAAAAGCCTTTCTTGACTCCTGAGAACCGTATATTATCGCGTCGCGACGAAAGCGGTTGCGACCAGGGATTTGATCCACGGAATTTGGCCAATCGATCTTCCGGTCCTCATAAGCCTCCTAAAAAAGGGCTTTGCCTTATCTCTGAAGCGTGCTTAAGAATCATGGTTCTTCGCTTTTACTGACGCGGGTGGCCCGCTTAGGGAACCTCGGAGAGCGTCAAGTCCTGAGCTACTTGCTTCGCTGCCCGAAGTAGCGCGGCCCCTAAATCCGGACCATAAAAACTGACACTGCTTTCGTAGCCCCCGCGGTGATACTCCTCCGCAGTCAGAACATAGCTGATCCATTCGTCCGCCAAGCCGGCCACGATGATATATCCGGGATTCTGACCCTTCTCCGTTTCGGCTTTCCCCAATTTCGTCTGATATTCTTTCACGTAATCCGCTACAGCTCGGCCCAACTCGCCGATAGGCTCTCCCGGCATACCTATCAGGGTTAGCGATCCCAACTTCAATCCGGCGACCGCGGTTTGTCGCGGAAAAATCAGGGGCAAAAACTGCTTCAACAGGGTCTGAGTCAACCCGTACTCGGTCCCGCCCGTTTCCTGAAACTTTGGATGCCAAGTTAGCTCAGGTAAATCTACCCGTGCCCAGCAGTACGTTAACGTGCCTTCCTCACTCGGGATAATACTACCCCAAACGCGGTGTGCCTCGATCGCCAATTCGCGCCCATAACGCTCGGAAGCCTCCCAGCGGCTGTAGCCTGAATCGGGACGCAGGACCGGCGCTTGATCCCCCAGAGCCCCATTGACGAATAACACGGTCGTTCCCGGTCCAATCAACGCCTCTAAAGTGCGTTGGAGATGTCCTGGCCAATCCCCGGAAAAATACATGTGTTCAGGCAGTAGAATCGTAGGATGTGCCGTGAAATGAACGACGGCCGCAAGCGGTCGCCCCTCAACCGTGTCAATCCGAACCACCGTACATTGTGGGCTTGTGAATCCATCTGAGCGACGTCGATTGCGTACCCATCCTTCAAGCCGGCATGCCCCAACGCCGACTTTCGCCGGTCCCAGGGAAGATTCTGCCTCCCGTAAAACGCCCTCCAACCGCGTTAAGACCATATCGAAGACCTGCTGATTAAACTGCCCAAGTTGCGGAATTGGCAGGACAAATCGCGGGTCTAAAGACGTCATATCGATACTCGTATGTGAATGGCTCGGAAGCAGGAGTAATTGATCACGGGTCCAATCATAAAGGGCTAAACGCTCCACTAAACGAGCTTTGAAGCCCGGCGGAAAAGCCAAAATATCCGCCGTGATAAGGGCAAACTTTTTGCCCCCCTGACGAACTACTAAGGCTTTGGCAAAGACGCGATCATGCACCCCTTCGGCCGGACGACCCATCCGCGCCCCGTAGCCGCCAAGGGAGGCCTTCATTTCCGGCGTGGGCGTGATGTCCACCCGGGCAGCACCGATCTGAAGTGTTTGCCCCACAGCCAAATCGGCTAAACCGCTCGGGATGGCAAAACCGAGGATGATAGCGTAAACGGTGGTTATCAGATTAGGAAGAAAGAAACAAACTCGCGCAAAACCGATCCTTTGGACGACAGAATCTCGATTCATCATTTGCTCCCTATCTCCCGGCGAATGCGACTTTTTTCATCTTCCGGCGGAAACGACTTTTTCGGAGAGATTCGAATTGTTAACCCTTGTTCTTGAGCTCCAAATTAAGCCCCGATCTCGCTTCAAGAATTCGGATTGGTCACGCTCGTCATGAGACTGCAAATGAAGACCTCTTGCGCTCTTCCCTCGACCTCCGTGACCGATTATGCTTTCCCTAGCGATCCAAGTGATGAACCCCCGCGTGTTCCCACTCAGAATAGGGCCTCCTCAACCTCGAGCTTTTAGCCCTACTCTAAAGATCCGAATAATCAACTCCTGGTTCTCCGCTTTAAATCTAAGATTTTTCTTATTAGTTTTTTATTAGCTCCAGAATCATAAACTCCTAACATTTTTCGGGATACCAGTTTGCAGGCCGAAATTATTAATCGATGACTTTGTGGTGCGTTTAACAAGCTTCCGAAGCGCGTCGCGGTTAGAAGTGGCCTGCCAATTCGGAGCGACTTACTCGCAGAATTCTCGCACATCAGCAGGCCGGACGCGGAGTACACTATGAGCAAAGGCTTGCGAGGATTTCCGCGTTCTTTACGCGCAGAGCATCGGTCTCAAGGCCGGAGCTTGAACATTCCGGCTAACGAGAGGGATTCCGCCGCCGGAATACCTGCATACCTTAAAATATCCAAAGGCCTGCGCTATCGTTGAAAAATACCCCAAACATGGGAAATCATCTGCGATAATCGAGTTGAAAATGATGGCTAAATCCCAAGCACACGACGAGCCGTGCATCTTACCGCAAAGGCTCAACCTTCTCGCGCGAAATACCTTGGGGGGAAGCTTAATACCAACTCGGTTGTACTTTCCAAAGTAATCGCGCGTGGCAATGAGGGCATTCCCGCGCCAAGCCATCAAGACGGCTCAAGCAGTGGCAACACTGCGGTCTTTTATCGATGGCATACGCTGCAAATACACCGAGGGGACCAAAGAAAAGACCCAAGAACAATCCGGTCAAGTAAGCCATGCGGGGTTTCCCCACGGCTCCCCCCAAAAGGGCACATACTACCATCGAAACAATGTAAGCAGCCGTAAACCCAAGCGGGAACAGCCCCGTAGCCCCTTCCTCGCCCAAAAACCGGTGCCCCAGGAAGCTTACCCAAAAATACACGAGAAAAGGGCTACTCAAGACGAAAAGCACAGCTAAGACCGAAAAGAAAATGATGACCGGGACCGGGTGTTCTCCCCGATAGACCAAAACCGAGGAAGCTTCGTGGAAAAGCCGGCCGCATCGGGGGCACACACTAGCTTGGCGGGAGACCATCCAGCCGCAATCGCTGCATGGCCGCAGCGCAAGAGGGGAGCGGGTTGCCCCGGGAATCACCCCTTGTTCCGAGACATCCAGCGCAGCGGATCCCGCTAACGCATCCGTTGGTCCGGGTTCCGGTTCCGGATGGGCGAGGGAACTATCGGCTACCGTTGATGCCACCCCTACCGCTTCGGCCCCCTCTCCCGCCGGCGACGAACCTGCCGCCAACTCCGGAACTTGACGAATTTCCCAGCACAGGGCATCCGGTGAGGATCCCACGGGGCAATCCGGCGTAAGCTCCCCTTTTGCCAATTTTTCTTTCAGCGCCTCCGAAGAGATGGGGCCCCTCACTTCACCCCCCACGAGGTAAAACCAGCCTGCCATAGCGATGGCTCCGAGTTCAAGTCACCAAAGCGATCAGTCCGCGCCGCTTCCAAAGTAATGTGCACGAAGCACACCGTGTGAGTATCCATCACCGCTCACATCGGGAAGAAGCACGATGGAAAAAGGAACCTACAAATCACGCTTTCTTAGAACTCACGCGGCCTCCTGAACAAGAAGCTCCGGAGTGCTAAATCTCTCGCAAAATTACAGTCCCCATTGTGTTTTCGGGACCAAAGCTTCGTCAAGAGCGAAGCGAGCTCAAGGCCCGCGAGTGGGCACCTGGCCGCAAGGCCAGAAGGATGCGCCTCAAACGAAGAGTCCGCCGTTCGATCCGATTTGACCACCTAATGTGCCGAATTCCTCGCAGTCCCGGCCCGATGATAAGAATCTCGAAGTCTTTGAACAGGGAAGACTTTAAGAAACCTCCAAAACGTTCAATCCCCCAAACGTTGATTTGAAAGACCGGTTCGGGCTCTGTTATTCGTTTTCTGCCAATTTTCGATTCAGGTCTGCCAGAAGCGGATAAAGCTGCCGATAGATAGCGAACGTTCGATCATAAAGCTGCTGATTTGCCGATTGAGGATGATACACGTGGCTTTGAGGGCAAACACGCTCGTAAGCGTTCCTTTCGTCGGCATAAAGTCCCACACCGATTCCCGCGAGGATTGCCGCCCCCAACGGGGTGGCCTCCTCAATTTCCGGTACCTCGACCGCTCGACCCAACACATCTGCTTTCGTCTGCATCCAAAAGCGATTTCTGGTGGCTCCGCCGACGGTAATTACCCGCTCGGGAGCTCGCCCCAAGCGAGCAGCAAGTGTCTCTACAAAATCCCGAAATTGGAAACAGAGCCCTTCAATAATAGCGCGAACAATTTCTCCGCGGCCTGCTCGTCGAGACAGACCCAAAAAAGCCCCACGGCTGGTTGCATCTACTACCGGGAAACTTGCTCCGCATAGATGCGGCAAAAATAGTACCCCCCTTGCTCCCGGGGGAGTTTTGGCCGCCGACCGAATCAACGCCTCCCAAGCTACTGCCCGGATGTCGCCAGCCTCCGAGCCGTTGCTCGAAGGTAAATCAGAGCTATCCATCCCCTGGCTCGGTTCGGGTACGGTGCGCTCCGGGCGAAAGCTTTCGCCGAATTCGGCACGAAACCACTCCAGCATGTCACCGGCGGGATTGCCACCCCAAGCCGTGTATTTATCCCGGGCGACGTGCGCCTGGACCATCAAGCCGGTACCGACCAATTTGGCGTCAAGCGCCGGCTCATCCGTCGTGGCAAGCACGGTCTCCCAGGTGCCTGTAACATCCAGAAATACGCCCGGCTCGAACGCCCCCACGGGGATCGCCCCGCACAAATGGTCGTGACCTCCGAGTACCACCGGCGTACCTTCCGGAAGTCCCGTCTGCCGGGATGCTGCCCCATGAATTTCCCCCAAGAAGGTTCCACTCGGCTGAAGCTCACACAAAAGACTTCGACTCAAACCGGCGGCAGCCAGTAATTCGTCCGACCAACAGCGTCTTCGCTGATCGAAAAGCAGCGTACACGAAGCCATGCTGTAGTCCGTGGTCATCTTGCCGCAAAGCATGAAATTCACGAAATCTTCGATCAGCAGCCATTTAGCGGTTCTTTGCATGATCTCCGGTTCATTTTCCGCCATCCAAAGAATGCGAAACACGGAGTTGATGGGCCAGACGGGACTTCCCCCAATTAAAAAAGATTTCTGTAAGCCCACGCGCCCGAGCCAACGTTCGTACTGAGGAAGCGTCCGCGCATCGTGCCAGCTAATGAAGGGATATAACCACTGACCACTGGAATCCACCGGCAGACCATCCATCCCCATCCCCGTAACGGCAACAGCCCGAATCTGCCGCGGATCATCCAGTTGGCTGACGGTTTCCCGAATCGCCGCGGCAGTATCACCCCAAATTTGCTCCGGTTGCCACACCGTCCACTCCGGATGCTGGGGGTTTGGATGAAACTGCACGGTCGGACGGCTTGCCCGGGCTACCATCCGTCCCTCCAAGTCAAAGACGACGCTTTTCAAACTCGTGGATCCAAGATCGATCCCCATCAGGTAGTCCGGCATAATACTTACCCTGCTTCAATAGCGCGCTCGACAACCGTGTACTAACGCCCTAAGCTAGAGCGCAGGAGACCGCCAGTTCAATTTTTCACCTTTCACGTGTAAAGCCGAGTTAAGTCACGCTGCAAGAGGCTCGGAAGACGCCGCGCTTAAAGGGGCACATTTCGGCTGCTCCTGTACACAACAGGCACCCGGCTTGCTCAGCAATCGAGGGATTCATCACCCCGTTAAGCGATAAAGGGCAGATTTTTAAGCGGCCGCCTCAAGAAGGAAGTACCGCATATCAAATCAGCCGTATTGATGGGACAAATGGAAGCTTTCCGCTATTGGGTTTCCTGAATCCGCTCAATGCTTGCACGGCTTACCGCATGAGCAATCCGCCGCTTACGTCGACTGTTGCCCCGGTCATATAGCTGGCCCGGTCTGAAGCAAGAAAGACCACCACGTCCGCGACCTCTTCCGGATCGGCGATCCGTCGCAGGGGAATCCGCGCCAAGTACTTGTCCAAATTCGCTTCGAGAGTCGCGCTTGTCATATCGGTGCGAATCATCCCCGGGGCCACAGCATTGACGTAAATGCCGTACTGGGCAACTTCCCTCGCTAAGGAAATGGTAAACGAGACAATGGCACCTTTACTTGCATCGTACGGGGCATGTCCCGTTGTGGAACCTAAGAACGCTGCTGCTGAAACGATGTTCACTATGCGGCCTTTTCGCCCTGTGTTGATGAGGTGGCGAACCATTTGACGACAACACAGAAAGGTTCCCGTCAAATTGATTTGAAGGGTGGTGCTCCAGACCTCCCAGGTCATGTCTTTGACCCATCCGGTCGGACATACCGCCGCGTTGTTGACGAGGATATCCACGCGTCCAAACCGATGAATTGTCGCCGTAAACATGGCCACCACATCGGCCTCGCTGGCGACATCGGCCCGAATAGCCATTGCTTCCCGCCGGAATTGTCGCTTGATCTGCTCAACAACTTCTTCGGCTTGAGAGGCGGTGTGGCGATAGTTCACGCAGACGTGAGCGCCCTCCCGGGCCAAGGCAAGGCAGATCGCTTTTCCAAGACCGCGGCTTCCGCCCGTGACTAGTGCAACCTTGTTTTCGAGTTGCAAGTCCATTTCCGACTCGAACTCCTGAGACGACGCGAAGCCTTGTTACCTACACCCGAACCCAAGTTGCCGCTTGATTGAACAAGATAAAAAACTGCCAAGCTCATCTAGAAACTGAAAGCCCAAATCCGCGGGAAGCTGCTTTTTAGGCGTCGAATGGGGACATTCTTGCAGCAATTCTTCTGCCACGCAATGACAGCGAAGCGAATCTACCAAATGAGTACTGCGAAACAGATGCAAGTCCCATTTAATGCATGGAAACCAGCGGTGAAAAGGGCCGCTTGCAACTTAGGTACCCGAATCTTCTTCCTCACCTTTCAGGCCAAGCTGCATGAACCACCGCCGTCGAGCCGGTTTATTTCGGGCCGAAGAATCTTCCGCACCTTGATGGCTTGATTGTTGCTTGGCCAGTTGCTCCAACTCTTTTTCCCATTGCTCGAGCTGTCGACGCTTCTCTTCCAACTCCATCTGCTGACGAGCCAATTTAGCTCGTTCCACCGACATTTCAACTTCGGCCCGTCGCAATTTTTCCTCCCACTCCAGCCGCAGTCGTTGGAGATGCTGGCGTTCCTCCTGGATAACGGGATCTTGATCGAGCACCTCGCCGATTGCAGCCGCTCCCACTGCCAAATGTCCCAGGCTATTGCTTTGATCTTCTAAGAGTTTTTGAAGATGGCGAATTTCACGATCCTTCTCGGCCAGCAGCTCCTCGGTCCGTCGTACAATCTGCTCTAATCGGAGACGGTGTTCATCGGAATTCGATTCCCCGGCCGACTCTTCCCTCTCTAAGGCAGCCAACCATTGATTCTTTTGCACTTCCCAATCGAGCGCAGGCCGTGCCGCTCCCATTTCCGCCTTTTTCGCCGCTTGGAAGGTTTCGTTTTTGGCTTCCGCCACCGCATGGCTCAGGGACTCGTTTTCTGCGCGGAGTTGTCGAATCTCCTCCACGGCGAGTCGATAGCGACGCTCTAGATCGTCTAGTTTATCGTTCTGCTGGCGGGAAGCAAACTCCTCAAGCAGGGACGCCACCCGTTGCTCGATCGCTTCCTGCAAAGCCTCCGCGAGCCGGTCGAAATTAGGACTGTTGCCTACAGCAAGCTTCGCTTGACCGACCCATTTTACCCACTGGGTCTCAAGCCGCTCGATCAGCTTTTCAAAGGCGATTGGGTCGATCCCTGCGGACTCCGTTCCCTTCGGCGTTGCCGAGGAAAAAAATGGCTGCGCCTGTGACCACCGCGCTTTTTCAGCTTCCCATCGAAGTCGCTGGGCACGACGCTGGGCGCGGAGTTGCCGGGCAATCGCCTGGCGTTGCGCCGCAGTTCGGCTTTGCTGTACGGTTAGCAACTGACGTTTTTCCTCAAGTTCCCTCTGCGCTTCCGCCACCTGCTCGCGGAGTGCGTCGACCCGGCCCCGCTCCTGCGCAAGTTCCTCGATTTGCCTTTGATAATGCTCTTGGCGTTGGGCAAGCTCTGATCGCAAACGGGCCAATTCTCGCAATTGATCGTCGAATTGGTGAATGCGCATTCCGAGCGACCGCTCGGTCCGATGAAGATGCTCCGACAAGAGTTCGAACTGGCTTTGCGTTTGGGCGCGCAAAGCCTCCCATTCGGCTTGACTTGCCGAAAGGCGGGTTTCTAAGTCGATTAGTTCTTTCGCTCGCCGCTGGAGTTCGGCGGCTCGTAGCTCCAGTTGCCATTGTCGGCGTTGCAGCTCGGCGCGAGCCGCATCCCAGCGGGCGGCTAATTCCTGAACCCAGCTTGTCAGGGCCAACCGAATCTTGTGAAGCGCCTGTCGTTGGCCGGCCCAATGATTAAGCAACTCCTGGTGATCGGCCGCCAGCCGTTCCAAGCTATCCTGCGAGGTGAGCTCTTCAGGCATTTGCTCGGGGGGCGCTCTTTCCATGATCGCCTTCTGCCAGCCTAGCCGGTACTTGGGGTTTTCGTCCAAACCATCTAACAAGACACGATTTAATTCGAAATGCGAATTGAGGAAGCAAGTGGTATCAAACAGGCGTTAGGTAAAGCGGGGGCCCGGGCCATAGCTATCGCTAAAACCTGCGCTGCTTCCGTATTATACCCCACTAAAACCCGCCTTTTTGGCACAAGCTTGCTCGAAGCGCACTCTCGTTACCACGCTTGGGTCGACCCTACCGGTCGGAACACAAAGGGCGTTGGAAAGCAATAGTTGTGATGACTTTGAGGAATTTCTCGAAAGAATGAACTGCGGAAGATAAGCTGATTGTAGGGAGTATGAGCAAGGAGGGGCCCGCGGTGAGCGGCCGGGAAACGCCGGGCGAAACTGCCGCATACGCAAGTGACGTGGTAATGCCGTAAAATCATCCGCCGCGTGTGGGCAATTCCAGGACTTTTTTCCGGGCTCGATTTTTAGTGCTCTAGAGAGCTTATGAGCCCCGCTTAAGTTCGGATCTCGCCTGTTCTCATATCCGCGGATTTGCCGAATACGAGTTTTCGGCTCTACTACGGTTCTTTATCAGGAAGGCTGATATGCAAAAGCAAAGCCTCCTGACTTAAAGCCCCGCTCTTGGATTAAGCAAACAGGATCCGCGCCTTCATCCAAAGTATTCTCCGTTGGCCCCAACCACAGCGGAGCTCCGCATCAAACCGATCCTTGCAAGAAAGGGGCAAGCCAAGCTCGTCTTAAATGCGTACCCCCGAGAAAACTCGACTTGATCCCGGCCCTAAAGCAGCGGGGTTCGCCTTTCCCCGAGAAGCAGGTAGCCTTCGAGCGGTACACGCCACATTCATCAACCGATTTCCGAAATTGGTGGACCGAGTGCCGATTTCTTCCTCCTAGAACTTCCCAGACCTTGCTGGCGGATACGCCGGGCAATCCTAGCGGTAGTTTTATTCCGCTGGGAAAACCACTGGTCGTCCAATACTGTAGTACGTGAAGCCCAAACACCTCATTTTTTCTGGATCGTATAGATTGCGGCCATCGAAGACCAAAGGTTGTCGTAGGCACGATTTCACTTTTTCGAAATCGGGATGCACGAATTGCTTCCACTCGGTCACAATCGCTAGGGCATCCGCACCCTCCAAAGCTTCTTCTGCGAGGTCGCAATAAATCAGCCGCGACCCAAATACGCGACGCACGTTCGGCATTGCCACAGGGTCGTGAACCCGCACCGTCGCCCCAGCTGCTAGCAAGCGTTCGATCAGAACAAGCGAGGGCGCCTCACGAATATCATCGGTCATTGGCTTGAAGGCCAGTCCCCAAATTGCGATCACCTTGCCGTAAAGTTGCCCTTGAAAATGCTGTGAGATTCGCTCGAAAAGGAGGTGCTTCTGACGCTCGTTGACGCGGTGAACGGCCTCGAGGATAACCGGGGACACGTCCCGGCCTCGCGCTACGGCAGCCAAGGCTTGGACATCTTTCGGCAGGCAACTGCCACCGTAGCCCACGCCCGGGAAGAGAAAAGCGAAGCCGATCCGCTCGTCGTGTCCGATGCCGCGGCGAACATCATTAACATCTGCCCCGGTCCGCTCGCACAAATTGGCTATCTCATTGATGAAGCTGATTTTGGTAGCCAGCATCGCGTTGGCGGCATACTTTGTCATTTCCGCACTTTCCGGGGACATCTCCAAAAACGGTCGATCCGTGCGCAAGTACGGCTGATACAGCTCCCGAAGCACCTCGAAAACTTTGCGCTCTCGCGCCCCCACTACAACCCGATCGGGTTTCATGAAGTCGTCGACGGCGGTCCCCTCTTTTAGGAATTCAGGGTTACTCGCTACGGAGCACTTTCTGCCTGTCAATTCCTCCAGTTGCCGGGTCACAGCCGCATTGGTTCCCACGGGCACGGTGCTCTTAAGGACGACGATCGCATCCCAAGCCAAATGCGGAGCCATCTGCCGTACGGCTTCCCATATCGCGCTTAAGTCGACCGATCCATCTTCCTGCGGTGGGGTACCGACGGCGATAAAGACCAATTGGGCTTCCGACACCGCCTTTGCCAAATCGGTGGTAAAACCTAGTCTGCCGGCTGCAATATTCCGGGTAAGTAATTCGCTCAACCCCGGCTCATAAATCGGCGACTCGCCACGTTGGAGCATCTCGATCTTCCAAGACTCACGGTCCACGCAAATCACATGATTACCGGTCTCCGCGAAGCATGTTCCCGTGACCAACCCCACGTAGCCGGTCCCGATCATCGCAATGCACATCGTTTATCCCCTTTCTTTAGACAAAGAGATTTCTTTCCCGACAAGATATCTTAGCTTCTCCCAAACAGCGTAAAGTCGCGTTGACCTTTGTAATCGGTGTAGCCGAATATCAACATGGAAGTGGAGCTATCGGACGGATCACTTTCTAAGAGTCAAACATGTGAACATAAGAATGAATAGCGAATAATGAATAGAGAGCAAAAATGGGACTAAAACTAGTAGTAGCCCGCTCGTGACAAGGCAGAAGCGTTCTCTTTTCGTCCCGTTCCTACTCCCTGCTTAAATTTTGGATAGTTTGCTCGCGCAATACCAAGCGATGATTTCTTGTAAGTGCCCTCCTAACCCCTCGGCCGCGATCTTTCCTTGGAGCCGGCGTCGCATCCGTCACGGCCCCCACAGCGTTGCATAAGATAGTTGCATAAGATAATAGTAAACTCTTTACCCGGAGACGGAGTGGAATCGGCTTCATATCCCGAGGGAGTCTCTTCTTGCTTAGTGTAAGCGAGTATCGCCGGGCCAGTTGCCCGCGCGTCCGCCCCCGGATTTTCGCCACGTTACGTTTTCCAAAAAGTTCTTCTTGAAGACGAGCCTAAACTGACCAGCCCTCAATTGCCTTAAAAGCGAGTTGTTGAATTCACGAGTGCCCCTTACCGCCACTAGCGGCTTTTGCGTGATCTTGCCACCACCGCAGCGTATCCAACAAGGTCTGCTCGATATTAATCTGTGGAATCCACCCGGTCGCTTTCACCAAACGGTCGATGTTGGCAATTGGCTCCTGGAGCACCCCAGGCCGGGTTTCGACGATCTGCCGGCTTTGGCCCGCAAGCTTCAAAAGTAACTCGGCCAATTCGCCGGATTGTCGCTTTTGGCCGCTGCCTACGTTGTAGATCCCTGGGGGTGCCTTCTCCACGAGCAGACGGTATGCCCGGACGACGTCACGGACATCTGATAAATCAAAGTAAGCCTCGCGCGTATACACGAAAAGCTCCGCACATTGATTCTCAACCAATTGTTGAACCCATTGGGGCAAAAACATGGGTGGGCGCTGCCGGGGACCGGTATGGTGGAAAGCTCTGACCACAATCACCGGCTTGCCCTGTTCCAAGGCCTCGCTGGCCAAATGCTCGGCGGCAAGCTTCGTTCGAGCATAGGCGGACCGTGGCAAGGTGGGCCAGCTTTCATCCACTTTTGGGCTTTCCGCCAAGACAGGCGCATACACATGGCTGCTACTGGTGAAAAGCACCCGTGGTGGGCCGGGAAGCCGCTCCGCCAATCTTAGAACTTCCGCCGTTCCCAGCACATTGACTTCCCACGCTTCCTCGGTGGGTTGCTGGAGCCCGCATTGGTCAGGGACACTGATTGCCGCTAAATGAAAAATCGCCGATGGTGCAAATTCCCGAAGATATTCCTCGACTTTTTCGGGAACCACGCTTGCCAGCCGAAAATCCCAAGCCCAGAGTTCCACCTGCTCTTGAACCTTTGGCGGCGTCCATGGTTCCCATGCTTGTTGGGGTCCCAAGCCGACAACTTTGTACCCTTCGGCTAGAAGGTGCTCAGCCAAATGCCCCCCAACAAATCCTGTTATCCCCGTAATAACCGCTGTAGCCACAACCTCTTATCCTGATCATGTAACCCGACAGATTGCTTGAAGAGGGCGCCGAGTTCCCGCCTGACCGACTTCTTCACTGTTGAAGAGAAGAAACTGCTACACGAACCTTGCCGAGAACACGGCGAAATCTTCTAAAAATGACTGGCAAGAATCGCGATCAGTCTGTCCCGTTACCGTTTGTTTCCTCCCGCGGTACCCGTTTGACGGCCACCAGCGTATCATCCTCATCAAGGCTCATGATACGAACGCCTTGGGTGTTGCGCCCGATAACGCGGATTTCGCTAGCGGCAATTCGCTGGATTTTTCCGCGAGCGGTGATCATCAAGATCTCGTCATCATCGCGAACCGCTGTTACGCCGATAACCGGACCGTTACGCGGCGTGGTCTTGATATCGCGCAACCCCTTCCCGCCACGACGCTGCGTGCGATAGGAAGTATGGGACGAGACTGCTTCTTCTTCCAATTCCGATTCTTCGGATTCCACCTCTTCATCAGCCTCCGGGAGTGCTAAGGCCTCCGAAACCTCCTCCCCTTCCTCGGACTCGGCTTGATCATCGCTAACTTCCGCCGGTCCCCCCGGTTCGCCCTCGAGATTGGGACCAAACGGAGTACGCTTCCCGTAACCATGGGCACACGCGGTTAGTAAGGTGCCCTGGGGATCCGCCACGACCATCCCGACCACATAATCGCCGGATAGCAGGCTGATCCCCCGAACCCCGGTTGCTGCCCGGCCCATAGGGCGCACATCCGACTCTTTAAATCGGATGGCCATGCCCTGCGCAGTGGCCAAGACGACTTCGTCACCTTCCTTGGTGACCACGACATCGACCAACTCGTCTCCTTCACGGAGCCGAATAGCAATGATTCCCGCCCGCGTCGGACGGCCGAAGGCAGAAAGTTCCGTCTTTTTCACCAGACCTTGTCGGGTCGCCATCATGAGGTATTGACCCGGCTCATCGAAATTGCGCACCGCCCGGGCATCGGTGATGCGCTCACCCGGAGCGAGGTTCAGCAAATTGACAATGGCCCGTCCCCGACCATCTCTTCCCATCTCGGGAAGCTCGTAAACCTTCCGCCAATAAACTTTGCCTAGGTTAGTGAAAAACATCATGTGATCGTGGGTGCTGGCCACGAATAAGTGCTCAATAGGGTCTTCGTTTTGGGTACGAGCCCCCATCAGACCCTTTCCCCCGCGACGCTGTGCCCGATACAGCTTTATCGCCGTGCGCTTGATGTATCCAGCCGAGCTGATCGAGACGACCATCGTTTCCTCAGGAATCAAGGCCTCCTGATCAACCTCGGCAATCTCTTCGTCACTGATTTCCGTTCGCCTCTCGTCGCCATAGTTCCGCTTTAGCTCTAACAGGTCCTCGCGGATGAGTGCCAGGATGTTCTTTTCGTCGGAAAGGAGCCGCACATACTCCCGGATATCCGCAAGCAAGTGCCGATGTTCATCCGAAAGCTTTTTTTGCTCTAAATTAACCAATTGCCCCAAGGCCATGCGGAGAATTGCTTCGGCTTGAATGGGCGTAAGACCGTAGGATTCCGCCACCCCCCTGTCGGCCTGGAAACTCTCGAATCCCTCCGGTCCCAAGGCTCGTTCCAGAAGTGAGGCAGGACACCGCAGAAGCATCAAGCGATTCTTCGCCTCTTCTTGATTTGCTGAGCTGCGGATGACTTGGATCACCTCCTCGATGTTGGCCATCGCCATTAAAAGCCCTTCCACCGTGTGCTTCCGTTGCCGGGCTTTTTGGAGAAGGTGTCTCGTCCGCCGGCGAAGCACTACCACTCGGTGCCGAAGGTATTCCTCCAAGAGCTCTTTGAAATTCAAGACCCGGGGCCGCCCGTCTACCAAAGCTAGAAAGATGAGGGAAAAGCTATCCTGTAGCGGCGAGAAGCTGTAAAGCTGGTTGAGCACGACATCCACTTCTGCGTCGCGCTTCAGTTCGAGAACCAACCGAACGGGCTCATTGAGATCGCTCTCATTGCGGATATTAGCGATACCCGTGATGCGTCCTTCCGTGACAAGCCGCCCGATCTCTTCCTCCACGCGGTCTCGGGACTGTTGATACGGAATCTCGCAGACAATGATCCTGTACCGCCCCGGAGGCCCTTCCTCAATGCGAGTACGAGCCCGGACTGTGATCGTACCGCGACCTGTGTAATAGCCTTGGCGAATCCCACTGCGCCCGCAGATGATCCCGCCCGTGGGAAAATCGGGCCCTGGGCAAATCTCCAACAGTTCGTCGATGGAAACCTCGGGGTCGTCAATGAGCTTGACCAGCGCGTCGCAGATTTCTCCGAGATTATGTGGCGGAATGGACGTGGCCATTCCCACCGCAATCCCCTGCGAACCGTTAGCCAGCAGATTGGGGAACCGCGAGGGAAGAACCGCTGGCTCCAAACCTTTTTCATCGTAAGTGGGGACGAAGTCGACGGTGTCTAGCTTGAAATCCTCAAGCATTAAAGCGGCAATCGGAGACATTCGCGCCTCCGTGTACCGCATCGCCGCCGGTGGAAGGCCTGCGATTGACCCGAAATTCCCCTGCTTGGCGATCAGCGGATACCGAGTATTCCACTCCTGCCCCAATCGAACCAAAGTGGGATAAATGGCTTGGTCACCGTGTGGGTGATACCGCTTCATCGTCTCGCCGACGATCGCGGCACATTTGGCGGTGGCTGCCCCGGGGGAAAGCCCGAGGTCATTCATAGCCACCAGAATCCGCCGCTGAGACGGTTTCAACCCATCCCGTACGTCGGGCAATGCCCGACTCACGATCACGCTCATCGCATAAGTTAGGTAGCTATCCTTCAGCTCCTCCTCGATGGGCATTTCCAGTACACGCCCACCCATTGAGGAACTGTCGGCAGCTTGATAGCCAGGTCCAGCAAAACCGGGTTCGTCGATCAAAGGTGCCCCCTCTCAGAATTAAAATCCTTGGAATTTTAATTTCACTAAGTTAATCAATATTGCAATTTACTTTGCGTGATTTTTCGAAGTCTTATGCGTCCCGCGAACCGTCGCATCTCTTCGCAAGACGCCCTAGATTCGTCCCGAAAATCAAGCTGGCAATCCCGTTAATTTAGCGAAAAGTATCTTGGGCCGCAAGGTCGAACCAATTCAGGCTCAAATGCTTAAGTTTTCTTCGGAACAATACTTGCGGTACACGAACGAGCGTTAACTGTGCCGGTGAAACGGGGCTCAGGCTACGTCGACGCGGCCCTGGGAGGTCGTCAGGGACGGGACGAAAATCTTTCGTTTCGTCCGATCGCCACGGAAAAACAGAAAAGCAGAAAAACATAAATTCGGAACGATCCATGAAGGTGCGCACAAACTTCTACCGAGGACACGGATCGATCGGGGTGGCGGGATAGCGCCCAGCAACCAAAAGGAAGAAAAATAGGAAAGCTGGCGTGACAGGGGGAAAACCTGGAGTGAACAAGTTCGTGAAAATATGAGGATGTTGCCGGAAGGAATATTGCGCGCGGCGTCCAAACGTTACATTTCGTCCGTAATTAAGAACGTTACATTTTGTTGGTTATTAAGTATGAAGACACACAGGATTCCTTACTGAACCGAGTTTTTGGGCGTGAAGATCTAATTACTCGGCCATTTCGCAGTAATCCGGTGAAGCTTTCCCGAAAATACCCTCGCGAGATGTTCAGAAAATAAAATGAGATGTTGTCTCTTACCGGGTTATTTTCCGTGACTATTCTCTGTTGATCGACATCGGTTTCCGAGCCTATTCCCTGCTGATCGGCCCTTCGCGGTTGTGTTTGTGACTATATTTGTCAACCTAGATCACGTTCTATTTTGATCATTCTAAATTCGATTCCAGAACTACTGGCATTTTGTTGCCCCGGATGCACACAACCCTCGCCAGCCAGACCCCGAATTTGGAAAACTCATAGATAACTTCGCCTTCGCGTATTTCATCGGGCAATTTTTCAAAATCTGCCTTACGATGATAAAGAATGCAGTGTTTAGCTTGTTTAAGAATATCGGGGGCATTGTCACCCCATCCGATCAACTTGGTAGGTACCTCATGCAGAGCGGCGTAAGACCCGGAAAAGCCCAGCGTTTGAAAGGGCGCCAAGTGCGGGGCATATAGGATCGGAGCTCCCTCTGAAGCGCGCACCGCCACGTCTACCACACGCCCCGTCACAGTGTCACCCCAATACGTAACCTCCAAACCGATTTTTTCCGCACCCCAAAGGCCCAATACTTGCAGCCCGTAATGGCTCAGATATGCCGGCCGATACACGAGGATTCCGATACCTTGCAGCATTACGAATCCCAACACTCCGAGCTTTCTGAGCCCTATGTTCCCCTGAATGCTTGCTCCTTTTTTCCCGAAAATGGTTGCTCCGACCGGTAAAACGTGCTCCACCAAGGACCGAGCTCCCCAAACGACAAATACCCCCCACATCGGGTAAGCCATTAGGAAAAGCCGCTCGCCATCGTAGACCGCCGTGCCCGGCAGTGCAAAGACGATAAGTAAGAAAAGCATATTTAGACTTAAAAGTGCTTCGTAGCCGGTGTCATCGAACTCTCCATTAGCTCTCCGGCAAGCGTGCCGGCTTTGTTCCCGATCGAAAAACCGCGAGAAAGCTTGGAGAATCGCCCTTCTCCGTGCCCAAAGCCCCAGAAGGCCCAGCAGCAGTAAGCCTAGGGGTAACGTCGCCGCGAGCACAACAAACGGATAATGCCACGGTAGCTCCCGATCCAGCCAAGTACGACCTAGGTAAAAAACATTTATAGGAGGCCGTTCCGTACCTGTCCCGAGAAAGGTCCAGAAATTCTGCCAAGGGTTTAACCAGAGCCAAGGCCACCCCACAAAGAAGGTCACTCCCGCAGTCAAGCCCCAAACGGTAAATGCATAAAGACCGCGGATGCGGTCCCGTGCTACCAACCAAATCAGCACCGGCGGTGCGAGCAAAACCCCGTGAAGGCGAGTTAGCAAGCAAAGTCCTGCAACAATTCCGGCAATGGCGAACCGCCAAAGTCGTCTATCGGATTGAGCTGCCTCTGCCAAGCTCACTAGTGCAGCCAAGTAAACGCAAGCGGTCAGGAGATCGAGCTCTACCAAATGAGCATGTCCAAAAACACGCGGCATCAACGCGACCGCAAACACCCCCACACACGCCTCCCAGGTACCCTCCCTTTTTGCAAGCCAATGGCCCAGGCAAAGCAGCAGCACGATGAAGACACCTGGCCCCATTAGTCGAGCCGGGACAATGGCCACCACGGCAGGTTCTTGAGGATAAAGGTCAAAAACCGCGTGCACACACCCAATGACCCAATGGCCAAGCGGCGGATGGAAGGGTGCCCCCTCCTCCGACCATGGAAAGTTTTCTTTGATTTTTTCCGGAGAGAAGAACTCGAAGCCTTGCTCGGCGAGTGCTCGTATCAGACGCTTTCCCTGGAATACGTGGTACCATTCGTCACAGGTAATCCCTGGCCCCCCACGATCCGGCGCAAGCTCTACAGCGATCAAAGCCCCCATCATGACGGCTATGATCGTGGGCGCCCACTTCTGCACCTTACCGTGTTGCTGCGACAACAAGCAGGCAATCCCGCTTTTTATCCAAAAGTGCACGGATTTAGCACCTTGCCGGGAAGAGACGCGTAACATCAATCTTGCGATTACGGGAAAGGATTAATGGATCCAACAAGTCGGCTCGAAACGCGCGGTTTTATTGAAGCCAAGTCGATCCGCATTGAAACCCACTGACAAGACTGCCAACGTTCGCGAAGCAAGAGTTTCTTTTGATCCTTGAAGCGCTTTGGTGTTTGGAATTTTTGCCACCTTCTAATTGGTCTCAACAACTCGGAAACAGATCCCCCTTGTGGAGATGCACCGTATACCACCGAATTGAGGTGCCCATTCGCGCCCCCGAATTCAGGCACTGAATAACACAAAAAATCCTACCTCCCGGGCACATGAAACCGGAAGCACGGAAATCCCTCGGCTGGCCGCAATAAACTGGGTTCTAGCCGAGCGATCTTTCCTTGCTCAATGACGTGACCTTCGTGCTGAAGCAACCTGAGTTTCAGTTCGAGGCCTTCGCGTCCTTGGTACCCACCTAAACTACCGTCGGACCGGACCACGCGATGGCATGGTATTAGAATGGGAAAAGGATTGCGTCGCAAAGCGCCGCCGACAGCCCTGGCAGCCCCCGGGGCTCCGATGGCTTCCGCAAGGGCCCGATAAGAGCAGAGCTTTCCCCAGGGAATCTCTCGGCAGGCCAAAAGTACTGGCCGGGTGAAATTCCTTAGAGGGCCTAAATCCAACGAGATTTCGGATGGGGCTACCGGCCTTTTTTCAAAGTAATTTGCCAAGAATTCTGTGATGAAAGCGTTTTCCTCCTCATCGAAATGTCCTTGCCATTCCGGCCGAAGCTCCCGCAGCCGGTTCAATAACTCTCCCAATGCTTCATTCCTAATCATGGCCCCAATGACGGTTGCCACGACAGTGCGTTCCTGCCAGGCGTAACCCACCCAGCCCAGGGGACTTGGAAAGGTACCCAGCTTTAAAACGCCGAAGCGTGGGTTCACCGCACCAGTCTCCCCTGGTAGGGACCACCCCGGCTTTTCCACCATGAAGTGGACAGACCTTTGTCGCGGGTTTGCAGCCATTTCCGCTTCGGCATTTTTAAAATCGCATATTCTGCGGTTTTTCGGTGGTCCTTTCCTATACTAATACTAACTAATACTAAAGGCGTATTAGTTTCCAATTCGCGACGCCAATACTCTGCGTGGGGTGCCGGTTGAGGTCCGTCGGCAAGCCGATCGAGCATTAGTTTCCAATTCCCGACACCAATACTCTGGGTGGGCTCCGCCAAAGTGGTCGGATCCCAGTAAACAAGGGAGCGATCCAAAGCTTTTTGTACCCGTTGTTCCGAAGGTGCTCGGCCCTTTTTCCCGAGCTGCTCGGCGACAAATTCATTTGTCCAATCTAATGGGTTTATTTATTTCACGAGTCTAATGGGTTTAGCCCGCGTTATAAGAGTCAAACTCGCAAGAAATAAGCATATCTTCCCTAAATAAGCCAAGCTTCCCATGTTCGCAACTGTCCACGTGATCGGGTGAACGTGCGTAAAAATTACAATTTTAACAAGACGAAATCGTAACCCTGGTTGTTTACAATGGTTACGTCATACCGTTACATAAGCCCTTTCATTCTTCGAGAGCAACCTAAATAATGGTATCGCGGTAAAATGTAGGGATATTATAAGCTCCAAAGGTGTGGGAGCGCCGTAAGGACTTTTGAACCTTTCTTGGAGGGCACACTTATCAGAAAAGATTGGTTTAGCGGTCGAAGTCCGGAGGGCACCGTGGGAATCGGGTCGCGCTGAGCTTTCCGTGCGAGTGTGGTTGGTGGAAGAACGCCGAATTTTGCTAGCAGGAACCAGGTGTTGCACTAAAAAGCGCTTGTCCACGCGAAAGCTCGGGTAATTGGTAGCGGTCTTCCCAGGGTAGAGGTTTGCGTTTCGTTTGGATCCGCAAAAACCAGGAAATTAATTGGATGACACCTTATAGCACGCTTTGTGACGATTTCTATGTCAATATAAGTCTCAACACCCAAATGGAGTTACCCGCCAATCGGGAAACGGTGTTGCATTTTTTCGAGCTCATCCAGCGCCGCTTTCCCAGCATGCGCTCCTTCTACTGTCGGGAGCACGGCGGTTATGTATTGGAAGAGGACAAAGAGAAGGAAGGTTTTCGTTGGTGCAGCATTGAGCCGCGGAGGGTGTTGTCCGGCCAAGTGAAGCCGGAGTCGATTGAAGGGGCTTTAGATCAGCATCGCATGGTTTTAGAGCTGGCTCCGTTCGAGCTTTCGGTTACACCCCTGGATTGCGAGGCTTTGGACCTGCTTTTTGGATTCGACTTCACTTGCCGCGGCAACCATAATGAGCTGGTTCTCGAGGCTCTGGGAGCCATTCCCGCCTTCGAGCGGCTGGTTCATCTCCCGGGAACACGCACGGTCAACTATGAACCGAGCGTTGTGATCGCGCTGGATCCCGAGTGTCGGCTCCACTGCCGTGTAGCGATTGAAACGCGCACTAGCCCCTATCAGATCCGCACCGAGGATTATGCTGAGGATCTTATAAGTGTGTATGTGACGGCCCGACACTTTGGCAGCCTGCCGCCGGGTCACAGTTTCCCGGAGGTGTTAGACCAATTAGAGCGCGTCTGCCACGACGTTCTTGAAAACTGTGTGGTCGACCAGGTGCTTCGTCCGCTTGCTCGGACGATCGCCTCGAAATAATGCCCCTCGGGGCTGAAATTCCGCGGGGTAAATAGGAGCGCGTCGGGGTGCGGCCTCCCCCCGGCAGTTGAAAAGCGCAAGGGGTTCAACGGATCCCCAAAGCCTTAAGTGGATCGGTCGCTTGCCGGTTTCCGGCATCGAGGTGCAAAGTTAAGCAAAAAGCCGCTCTGCGTGCCGCTTTGCCGTGTCAGTCATTAAAACCCAGAGGTCTTCCGGGGCAACACTCCTTTGCTCCCGAAGCATCTTTTCTCCGAGCTCGACAAGCCGCCATGCGTCATGCACCAGTCGGGCCGCCAGTGACGCAGGGATCTCCTCCCTTAGGCATTCCCGAACCAATGCATCAACCTCCTGTGCGAGGTCTAAGTTTACTCCCTCATCTAACAAAAGCTTTATCAGCTCGCTTATTTGCTCATCAACTTGCCGCTGACTGCCCCGCGTAAGCTCTAGGGCGAGCGAAGCCAGCAACACCTTAGGGACTTCGACCGCTTCCTGGGTTGCAAGCTCCCGTGCGTGGCCCATCGCCCAAACAGCCCGGGCGATGCGTTTGAAATCTCCGCTGGTTGCCCGGCGCAATGCTCGCAGACCAGCCCGGAGCGTTTGCCCAACGGCGACACCGAAATCCAAGGGATCCGGTGAATCCGATTTAGGCACATTTCCAAGGCACTGGCTCGAATTAGCACACCAGGTGGCACATTCCGCTTCCCGCTTTGGGTTTTCGATACGAATCTTACATCGCGGGCACTTGACGGAAGCTTCGTCCTTGAAAATCTCGACAATCCAGCCGCACCGAGGGCAGACGCATTCGATGAGCAATCGACCTGACCAAAACCCGCGATCTTGTCCGGGGCACCGCATGCACGTTTTCCTCGTATAAGGCTTGTTCCTCGCACACGGCTATCACACGGAGCCCACGAGGTCTCCTTCGGAAACCTAACCGCCGCTTACCGGGGGAAAGCAATCGACAATGGCACTTGGTGGAATCGAGGTGTTCGAGTCTACGTATCGGTCGTCGATTGCAAAGGATAAAGCCCCGACAATGGGAGCTAATGCCGGAAGAGCCGTTCTGAGCTCCTGACGCAGTTGGGCGATCGTGGCCCCTTCAGCAAGCTCAACTTCCAGCTCCCGTTCCTCGGCAAGCTCTCGAGCCAAAGCGAAAAACCTCACACGGACTTTCATTCGCGGTTAGCCTGAATCCCAATACCCGGCATTGCCGTATAGCTTCGGTCGACGCGGCCGAAAATCAACGTGCCTCACTATGAGTTTTAACTCAAGCAGGTGTGCGGCAGGGCCGTGTTAGGCCGTACTAACGTAACTGTATTTTGGCGTTGCCAAATATTTTGGCGTTGCCAACGTTCGCGACCCTTATCCTCCGATACGAAAAAGCGCAAGATAAACGCTAATCCTTTCATCCGAAGAGTCGCAAAATGGCAATATGTCTGTGACTCCTCCCGAGGCATTTCTCGCGCATCTCGACCTACCATCCGAAGAAGCGCAATATAACAACATGTCAGAACTGCAATATGACAATTTGTCCGTGACTCAGCGCGGGCCCCGCATCCACCCTTTAAGGAACAAGGGTTATCGCGCTGGATGGAAAATTTCACGCAGTTAACCCCCGGCCCTCGGTGCCAGAAGCTCCGTCGCATCTACCATCCCGTAAGCACACGCTAGAAGTTTCAATGGATGAACGGTCGGCTTGCTCGTCCCTTGCTCCATCTGAATTTTACAGGCACTGCATTCGGTTGTTCCCGCCTGGATCTGCGGATCACGCAGCGAGCTTATAAGGGGAAATCCCACCCGTAAACTGGTTCGATAGTTCGTCGCTTTCAAACCAAACGTACCTGCGATTCCCGAACAGCCCGTCTCTAAATGAATGACCTTTAGGCCGGGGATGAGCCGCAGCAGACTTTCCCCAGGCGAACCTACCCTTAGAGCTTTGAGCCGGCAAGGCATTTGATATCCCACGGTGGTACTTAGGGGCGAGAAGTCCAATTGCAACGCCCCGCGGCGGTGAAGCGCCCAAAGATAGCTGCACGCATCCGAGGTATTAGCGGCGACTAACGCGGCATCCGGGTGATCTAAAAGCTGCGGGTACTCACGTTTCAAGCACAAGGCTACCGCCGGCTCGGTGGTCACCACATGATAGCCTTGCCGGACCGCATCACCGAGCACCTGCAAATTCCGACTGGCAAGCTGTCTAGCAATGTCCAAAGCTCCGCACGTGATTGCTGGCAAACCAGATTGAACTTGCCGTTCCGGTACGTAAACCGCAATTCCGTTATGCTCCAAGATACTTAGGAATAGTTGTCCGAGCGTCGGATCGAAATAGTTGACGAAAAGATCGACGAAGAAAGCAACCTTGGGCGCAGTCCGGCGAATGGGGCGTGTCAATCGTTTGCGGGATGCCCAGCGAAGAAAATCGCTGTTTGCAAGCGGTGGTATCTTTCGACCTTGTGCGATTCCTAATGTCTTCTCCAAGAGCCACCGCATTAGACGGTTCTTAAGGATCCAATTTGCCACGCGCGGCATGCGGATTGCTAGGGCGAGCAAGCGATCTAACCGGGCCATCACCCAATCCGATAAAAGTAGCCCCTTTGCTGCTGCATGAGCCCCTTTCAACCGCATGACAACCCGCGGGATATCTACCTCCACGGGGCACTCGACCGTGCAGACGTGACACTGAAAACAAAGATCGGCCACTGACCGCAAGGCATCCTCAGCTAACACACTTGGCGGCAACCTTCCCCCAAGGAGTCCTCGCAACAGATTTGCCTTTGCCCGAGGAGAAGCCTCTTCCGTCGGCAACACCCGGAAAAGCGGGCACATGCGTAGCCGCAGAGATTGCGTCCGGCATTCCCCGCATCCGTTGCAACGCCGCAATTGATCCTGGAGTGCCGGCAAATCATTCCAGCTCTCGGCGTTCGGAAATGCTGCGATCGGCCTTCCCCCCGGTTGCGGAGTGTGCTTTCCGACGAGGGAAACCTCGTCTTTACCTCCGAAGCCGGGGGCGAAATGCCGAAGACTTTGCCAGTCGATGGTTTCGTTCCCGACGATTTTGCCCGGGTTCAAAAGTCCCGTCGGATCAAACACTCCCTTAAGCTGCCTAAAAACCTCCCGAAGCTTCGGATACTGATACCCCAGAAAAGGAGTCCGACTCAGCCCCCAACCGCCACTGGTGGTGATCGAGCCACGAGCGTCCAGAATCAGCTCGTACACTTTTTCTGCCAGTAAGGGGAGTCGCCGCACTTCCTCCTTATCCGTCAAATCGATAAGAGGAGCGAGGTGAACCTTACCCGTGCTCATGGAGCAGTAAAGTGCAGCGGTTACCTCAAATCCCTGGAGGACTTGAAACAGCCGAGTCAGTAGTCGAGGAAGTTTGTCGGCAGGCGCCGCCGCGTCCTCTAAGAAAACCACAGGTAATCGAGCACCCGGTGAGCGATAAAAGGCTGGCTGCACCGGTCTTGCCAGTCGGCGAATACTTTCTAACTCCCTTACGCCAGAATCTATGAGCTCGGTGAAATGCCGCAGAAATCGGCGGTTGAAGCCGAGTTTTTTTAAAAGAGCGTCGAGCCTCGCGGAAAGGTCCTCGATCTCTTCGGGACTCTTCCCTAAATACTCCACAAGTACCGCTGCCTGCGCACCTGCCGGAATCAAAGCCGCCAACCTAGCATCATCTTCCCGGGCCAAAACAAGCTGGCGGTTATCTATCAACTCGCAAGCTACAGGATCGGCCTCCAGGATCCTCACCGCGGCCTCGGCGGCTTGCTCAAATCCCTCGAAAAGTATTAGCGTGGCACCTGCGTATACGGGCAACTCCGCGAAGCCCAGCTCCACCTCTGTCACCAGACCCAAGGTCCCTTCTGACCCGACGAGTAAACTCACCGGGTCGATCACAGGTTCATCCACCGTGGAAGCACAGTTGATGGCATTGCGAACGCGATAGCCCCCGTAACTAATGAGCGGAATCGATTGCTCCTCCACAATCGCCGCCTGGTAGCTTGCAAGCAAGGTCCTGACGTCACTCCAAATGAATCGCCCCGTGCCCGTAGAAGGAGAGCCGATCTGCGATACCGGCCTTAGCCCGCCACTAACCTCGATCACTTGGCCATCGGCGAGAACGACCTGCATTTTCCGGACATACCGGCGGACCGAGCCATATCGGCTGGCATATCGCCCGCTTGCGTCGGTAGCAATAGCCCCACCGATGGTTCCGATCGACTCTGAGGCTCGATTAATCGGCAGCCACCGGCGACGTTGACGGAGTTGAGAATTCAGTCTTTCGAGAGTGATGCCCGCTTGAACGCGAACGGCATGATCCCCCAGTTCAATGAGCCGACGCATGTTTCGGGAAAAATCCAGGATCAAACCCCCTCCCAATGCACCGCCGGCCGTACCACTTCCAGCGCCGCGCGCCACAATGGGAATCCCGGTTTCCCGGGCATACTGAACGCACGCCACAACATCGGAGACGCTCGACGGGCAAACCACCCCAATCGGGACCACCTCAAAGATGCTTCCATCGGTGGCATAGAGTTGACAGAAAAGGGGATCGCAGCGCACTTGCCCGGAGACTATTCCCCGGAGATCCTCTTGGATGCGCGCCCTTTGGCGATCTAATTCCGGCATGAAGTAGGCCCGCGATTTCCGTTTCTTCCTCTAAACCACGCACACGCAAAGTTAACGCAGCTCGTTGGCGTAAGATATTGATCCTTACGATATTGATCCTTACGAGCTTGAAGCTCACTTGAGCTTAACCCGATCAACCCCTACCGTGCAAGAACCACCGGGACTTGGCGGGCGGAAATCCCTACAGACCAAGTAGCGTATTAGAAGAACTAGGGGTGTAGGATTTATGCTCGGGCAAATGCGCCAGCCGCGACGTGAGAGGGATTCAAACGCCTTTGTAGAGGGTAATGATCACACATAGTACCGGTTTGGCGACGTTAAACCTCTTCAAGGCTAGCAAGGCACTGACCAGTGCAGACAGAGCTGAGCAACAAGGAAAAGCCCTTCTTACTCGCCTTGCCTTGAGAATACCTGCGGAGCTACTTCGTTGTTTAGGATAATCGAAAGACCCGCGGCGTTTATTCGGCTTTCACTTTCCTACCTTCAACTTACGCCATATCCTTCGTTTTATCCTTCGATCTCCACCTTTTATTTTCGATCTCCATAGATCAGCGTCAGCACTTCAGCTCGAGTAGACGGATTAGAGCGAAAAGCGCCTTTCATGGCCGAAGTGACGCACAACGACCCCGGCTTACGCACGCCCCGGACCGTCATGCAAGTATGCACAGCTTCAATAACCACCGCGACCCCTTTCGCTTGCAGCTCCTCCAAGAGCAGTTCGGCGATTTGCTCGGTCATGCGCTCCTGTACTTGGGGGCGACGCGCCAACACCTCAACCACCCGGGCAAGCTTACTGAGCCCCACCACCCTTCCATTCGGCAGATAGGCGACGTGTGCCTTGCCCATAAAGGGCATCAAATGGTGCTCGCACACGCTGCAAAAAGCGATATCGCGGACGAGCACGATCTCGTCATACTTCTCCGTGAAAAACTTCCGTACGTGCTCGCGTGCATCCACATGTAGGCCGCTGAAAAGTTCGGCATACGTCCGGGCCACCCGTCTTGGGGTATCCTTGAGGCCCTCGCGATCTGGATCTTCGCCAATGGCCAGCAAGATTTCCCGAATTGCCCGGGCAATTCGCTCCTGATCTACCTTTCGTACCTCGATGGGCGAGGCCTTCGCCCGGGAATCCCCGTGACTTTCACCCGAAGTGTCCTTCAAAGCGGATTCGGCTGTCTTTCTGTCGTTCATGATAAAGCTTTCCAGTTTGACGACTCCACAAAACGGCTTAACCTAGCGACTGTTTCCTCTTGCCAATTCTACGCCTCTCCTAGGAGCTAGCCACCCCGGAATAGCGCGTGTGCAGAGCCTCGCCACCGGTCTGTGCTCCCGTGAAGGTTAAATGCTGTACCGGTGCGTTGCCGAAACCCTCTTGCTACAAATCAAAGGCTCTCGTCCCAAACCCCTTACGCTGAGCAGGTTGCAGCCCAAAGGCGGAAAACATCTTGAATCAGGAGATTTGGTGTATCGACCCTCGGCCGAGCAAGAACTTTAAGCCTAAGGTCCACCAGTTAAGGAAGTTGCCCATCGCCGCTAAAGTGCCTTCACACCCTGCGGTGGCCAGGCGAATATTGCCGGCTTGCCGCAAGGGACACCGAATTCTTAATCGATAGGCTTGAGAATGGTGTTGAGGCCTTATGATAGGCTAAAGCGGGAATCTTCCAAGCACAGTCAGCGGACGTCACCCGTTGCTCCCTTGGGCACCATCGCATCGTTTCTCAGCGCTCAACAATTTTCCCGCAAGGCGCGGCCTGCAAAAAATCCTGCAATGCCTTGACATAATGGCGGAGGATACCTCACAATCACCGGCCGAGAAACGATGATGGAAAGCCGAATTCTTCCTTGCGATGCAACATGCCCCCACCAACGCAAGGCCCATGCCGTCACTTTATGGGTTCGTTTTAAAACGCAAGGGCTTAACGGAAGAATTCTCTTCCGCATTGTGAGTATTTGAGCGGGAAACACTCGGGTAGAATCTGTGTGGTCCAGGGCTATTGGTGAAGTGGTAAGATCGCCGCGGACTGCAACGTCCGCTCACCGCGAGTTTTGAGTCCACTTGACATGCGAACCTATGGGTTGGGAAATATGATGGTAGTCCACCAAGGGGGTTTGAACTGAGTTTTGCTAACAGGCTCTGTCTTCGGGGATACCTTGGCCTGGTTTTGTGACTCAAGCCCCCGACGCGTTCCCCAGAACGAAACCCAACACAACGCAGACTCAGCGGTATCATAGCCGATTGGTAGAATAGTTCCATTGATACTTAGTCCCACAGAAACAATCTAGGTCAGTCAGGACTGCCGATTGCCATGGGCAAATCCCCTTCTTCGCGCGGTATGGTGGCGAAACTGCTGCGGCGATTGGACCAATACTACCCGAATGCTCAGTGCGCTTTGCGCTTCTCGAACCCTTTGGAACTTTTGGTGGCCACAATTCTCTCGGCGCAGTGCACAGATGAGCGAGTCAACAAAGTCACCCAAGAGCTGTTCCAAAAGTACGTCTCGGCAGCCGACTACGCCAAAGTCGATCAAGCCGAACTTGAAAATGACATTCGCAGCACCGGCTTTTACCGTAACAAGGCGCGCATGATCCGCGAAATGTGCCAGGTCCTGTGTGAAAAATACGGCGGTAAAGTGCCGCCTGACATGGAGCAGCTCACCCAACTGCCGGGCATTGGGCGGAAGACGGCTAACGTCGTATTGGGCACCGCGTTTGGCATCCCGAGCGGTATTGTGGTGGACACACACGTCGCGCGAATCAGCCGCCGACTAGGGCTCACCCAGCAAAAAACTCCGGAAAAAATCGAACAAGATCTGATGGCGCAAATTCGTAAGGATCGCTGGATCCTCTTTGGTCATCAGCTTATTCACCATGGTCGAAAAGTATGCACCGCGCGGCGTCCGCGATGCCAGGAATGTCCGATCGCCGATTTGTGCCCGAAAATCGGTGTGCAGAAATGATCGATTTCATTTTGAACCACTGTGAAAACGTTCAATAAGAAGGGGCGGACCGCTCGAGCTCGTCGCAGAAAGAAGTAAGGAATAAAGGGACGTAGGAAAATGAGATTCGCATCGCCCTGTTCCCCCCGAAATACCGAGGTGCCCTGAAAAAGGATTTGGGGCTTGTGAATCGGTATCTTTTGCCTCGGAGTTGCGGACGCCTAACTACTTGCAAGGTAATTCAGAAACCTCAAACGGCTTTTACGAACTATTCGTGGGAGCCCTTCAATAGCACGGTTTTTGTGAAGACACGGAGGACCGGTGAGCAATGATTCTCTCAGGTGAAGAAATTAAAGCCCAATTAGGTCGCAACATCATCATCGATCCATTTGATGAAAAGGGGCTCAATCCCAATAGCTATAACCTTACGCTTCATCACGAACTGCTTGTTTACGAAGATGACGTGCTCGACATGCGAAAACAGCACCTAGTCCGCCGCATTGTGATCCCTGAAGACGGCCTTGTCCTGGAGCCCTTGCGGTTGTACTTGGGTCGAACCGCGGAAAGAACCGAAACTTATGGATTCGTCCCCATGATTGAGGGACGCTCGTCCATCGGGCGGCTGGGGCTTTTCGTTCATGTCACGGCGGGGTTCGGCGATGTCGGTTTTCAAGGGTACTGGACGCTTGAAATGTTTGCCGTCCAACCGATACGAATTTATCCTGGGGTGGGAATCTGCCAGATTTTTTACCATGAAATCCGCGGTCCCTACCGCCCGTATGCTAGCGACAAGTACCAAAATAATCGGGACATTCAGCCAAGTATGCTATTCAAGGAATTAATGGGCAAACCCAGCGAATAACGACATGCAAATTCCCATTGATCGAGGGAAAATGAGCAGGAAACTCCTGCGACTGTTTCCCAGATGTTTATGCAAGAAGAGTTTAAATCGCTGAAGGGTAAGGAATATGCAGGCCTCCGTAATTCGGATCTCGATGCAGTCAAAAAGTGGTGATGTAGGTCTCCGAATGGCTGGAATAGCCAAGCTAGGCACGCGCCCTTATCCGTCTGTTATTCATCCTGTTATTCATCCTTTGATCGCCTGGATGCTCGCGGCCGCGTCGGCCCTTGGGGCCGCGGCCGTTTTGGGGTTGGAGCTAGAGGTTGAAGGGGAGAAGTTTTTAATCGACGGAAAACCCACATTTCTATCTGGTGTCAGCTATTACGGAGCCTTGGGGGCTCCGCAAGAAGTGATACAGCACGATCTGCGCGAAATCCGGCAATTAGGATTCAACTGGATCCGCGTGTGGGCCACCTGGGCAGCGTTCAATCATGATGTATCGGCTGTTGACTCCGAGGGTCGTCCGCGTGAGCTCTTCCTCCGTCGGCTGGAAGACCTAGTGCGTCGGAGCGACGAGCTTGGCTTGGTTGTGGACGTGACCCTCTCGCGTGGGAACGGCGTCACAGGCCCGCCCCGACTGAGAAGCATCGAGGAACATCGGTCCGCTGTTGAAGTCCTGATAACTCGGCTTCGGCAATACAGGAACTGGTACCTTGATTTGGGAAATGAACGCAATTTGAAGGATCGGTTCGTAAGTTTCGAGGAGTTGCGGCAGCTTCGCCAGAGGGCCAAAGAACTGGATCCGAAGCGATTGATCACCGCGTCGCATGCCGGCGACATATCGGCCGAAGATCTTCGGAGTTATGTGCTGGAATGCCAGCTCGATTTCATTTCGCCGCATCGCCCGCGAAATGCCAAGTCTCCACGGCGTACCGCCGAGCTGACGCGATTTTACTTAGACACGATGCGCAAGCTTGGTCGAGTGGTACCGGTTCATTATCAGGAACCGTTTCGGCGGGGATTTTCGGTCGGATGGGATCCTACCGCCGAGGACTACCTCGTGGATTTGAAGGGGGCGATCGAAGCGGGGGCGGCGGGTTGGTGTTTCCACAACGGCGACCAACGACACGCGCCGGAAGGATATCCCCGACGAAGTTTCGATCTCCGCGAAAAAAATCTTTTTGCCCAACTTGATCCCGTGGAGAAAGCTGCTCTCCAGCAGATCAGCGAATTCTTGCACGAATCGCGGCGATAGCCTCCCGCCCAACCGCTTACTAAAGATACCAGGCTTGATGTTCCCCGAAATCTTCTCGTCCGGAATTCTTCCATCACTTTGAGAAAAGCCGTGTCAAGAGCGCACCCACTAAAAGGGGCACGAGCACACATAAAAGAGTCGCATGCACAGATTGAGGACGCATCAGCAATAATAGCCATCCGGCCGTAAAGCCCCCGAACCCGAGGAAAAACCACCGCCACCAAGGAGGTTCCCGAACGGACGGTCCCGGGGCGATTCCCCGCTCCACCAATTTGCGAGCCAGCAAGCGGCGCTGCACCTGCCGACGCACGTCCCTGACAATTGGCTCGGTGCCCGGCGTATCTTCTAAAAGTCGAGACAAAGCGAGGGCACTTTCGTTTCTTCGAACCTCCTGTAAAAAAGAAAGCATGGCGAATTGGGCCCGTGGTTCGTTTGGATCCAGTTTCAAGGCTCGGCCGAGACTCGCTTCGGCCTCTTGGCGGCGATGCAGCCGGAGTTGAGCAAGCCCTAACGCGGACCATGCAAGGGAGGAGTTTTCATCCCGTTCTTTGGCCCGAACGGCAGCTTCCAGTGCCAGCCGCGGGCTACGCTCCACCGCCATGAACCACGCATACTCCGCGAGGATGTCGGGATCTTGATCCGAAAGGCGCACCGCCTCCTCCCAAGCTTGCTGAGCGCAACCCAAACGCCGGCTGTGCCAAGCCACTTCCGCGAGTTGCCGCTGGACCCGCCAATCATCGGGAACTAACCGTGCGTGGGCCCGTGCCGCCTCCCAAGCTTCCTGGAGCCGATTTAATTGAAGCAGGGCATGCGCCCGAATCCCTAAGATCTCGGGGAATTCTTCGGCATGGGGGAGAAGTTGGTCAGTGAGATCGGCCGCTCTAAGATAGTCCCCCCCATCGAGGGCTAGCTGAGCTTGGTCGATTAAGTGGGTAAGCAACGCTTCGTCCACGGTGCGGCCCCCGCATCGTTTGCCCCGCATCCGAGGCCACGGAATTTGTGCCCCTTAATACGATTGTACGCGAGGATGCCGATCCTCACATCAGCCGCGATGTAAACCGCCCTCATCTTAAGCCGGCAATTTTCAGGCGGTCGAGAACAAGAAGCTCCCAAATAGGCAGCAGTATTCTGGCGGAATGTGAAAAGGGTTCAAGACGAAAAGGACCGGAAAGATTGCTCAGCCGGAAGGCTATAACGACTTCGCGTGATCTTTACCTGTAAAGAAAAGATTTAAAGATCGAACCGCCATGCCATCATGCTTCCCAAATCTACGATCCACCCGGCAGACCCCAGGGGGTTTTTTTGTCGAGTCAATGCAAAACTGCATTCCCGACCGACTGCGGCAGGGTTTCCCCGCCAAATTCAGGTGGAGATCCCGTGGGAACCGCATCCAGTCGGATCGATCCAACAAAAGTTCTCACCAATCGTTACATTGGGAAGAAGTTGAGAATAGAAGAAGTTGAGAATATTAGGGCATCTCAATAACCTAAAGCCGGCAGAAGCCGATTTTAGCCAACATTTGCGTCGTTAAGGCAGACAAAACAATATCATGCTCTAGATCACGGCTTAGAAAACTCATCTTTATAAGTGAAAAAACATAAACATGACAAACGTTATTGACATGAAGACAAATCATCCGCAACACCACCTGCTTTTTCCTCCAGGTCGAACACACTTGCTCGTCAAGTGAAAACGTACATGAACACTTCTTGCGATGAAAAGAAAAAATTCATTTGCTAGGCATCGTTCAACATCGTTCGATTTTGTTCGAAATGTGTAGTTAGATTATGTTGTTTTGCAAGATCAAAATCGTATCTTTCCGTCTCAGTCCAAATATCCCTTGTTTTTAGGTGAGAAAACTACCTAAAAACCGGGCATATCGATCGATAACAAGGTTCTTAATCCACAAAGGAAGGCTGGGCCGACAATCAATGGGAATAGATAGATAGCCGGCTAGATTTTTAAGCGCAGGACCAATCGCGGATAAATGCCCCGGCAGTGCGGCCGCCCGGAATTTCCACCATGAAAGAGAGTTGGCGGGCTTTTTACATAAGCTTATTTATCGCCATGATGATAATGGCCGCGTACCTGTGGCCGGTTTGGGCTACTCGTCCGTCGCTGATTGGCGGAGCAATCGTTAATCAATCCAAGAAACTGACTGAGGGAGGGGGCGGGCACCGTCCCTTGGGGGCTACAGCCTCGGCCAACAACACCGATTTGTTGCCCGGCCCGGAAACCCAAGGGGAAACCAACGTCTCGGGTTCGGTCCCGGTCATCTCCTCCCAATCCAAGCTGGAAAACCCTTTACCACGAATCAGTTCGCAAACTGACCTTCCCAGTCCTCCCCATCTGCAATCTTCTCCGAGCCATGGGTTTAACTATACCGCGGGAAGCTGGCTCCCGGCCCTAGAATCCAATCCGATCCCAGGGCCAAGCCGAATACTCTGGATCACGCATCAAGTACAAGTAGGGGACACTCTGCCTGCCTTAGCCCGGCAGTATTTGGGAGACCCCCAACGATGGCCAGAAATTTACGATGCCAACCGCGATTTGCTTTCACGCCCGGACATATTACCCCCCGGAGCGCGCTTGACAATTCCTGTCTTAATGGCCCCCGGCGAGAGACCACAGACGCAGAATTAGCCCACGGTGGTCGCCCGGCCAATCCGCTTCCTTAATTCCGGCCTTTGCGTTTTTTTCCTCGTGCTAAAGCTCGTGGCGCAAGCATCTTCCCCTGCGGAATCGGAGAATGAGTAGCAGCGCGCGTAGCCAAAGGTCGGCGGCCATGGCCCACCAGGCTCCAACAACCCCCAAATTCGCGCCGCGAAGACTCCCCAATGAAAACGGAAGCACCACTTCGCCGAAAGCCAGGGCATAAGTGGCAGGAATCCGCACCGCTAAAAAACCAATGACGGAGATGAGAAGACTAGCACGAGTATCCCCTGCCCCTCGGAGTGCTCCGCTTAAAATCATCGTAAGAGCTAAGGCAGGCATTGCTCCGCCGACAACCCGCAATAGCGGCGTGGCAGCAGAGGCCACGGCCGTCTGACGTGCCGACACAAAGGCGTAAGGCAGCCAATGAGCCAATCCGATCAACAGTCCGCCACCCAATCCCATGGCTATGCAGCCCAGCCAACTCGCCGTACGAACACTCTGAAGTGCCCAGTTCTCTTGCCGTGCTCCAAGGTATTGTCCGACCAAGGTGGCAGCGGCGGCCTGAAGGGCTACGCCGGGGAGGAATACGAATGATTCGGCACTGATCGCCACCCCGTGCGCAGCCGTGGCTTCCGCGCCAAGACAGTTGATCAAGCCCAAGAACCAAAGTTGACACCCGATCACCGTGAGGTTATCCGCACACCCGGGAACCCCGATACGCAAAATCCTCTTAATGTGGCCCCAATTCAACCGAAGTAAGCTCACCTGTAACTTCAGGGGGCGTCGGCCGGAAAGTAAGAAGAAGCCCGTGACGAAGCTTCCCACCACAAACCCCGCACTGGTCCCTACCGCCAAGCCACTCCAACCGAGGCGGGGAAGGGGGCCCACACCCAGCACCAGCCCCCAACTCAGTAAAACGTTCGTCGCATTGACCACCCCCATGACCCAAAAACCCGACAGCATGTCGCCGCAGGCTCGCAAGGCCCCCACACTTGCCGCCTGAAACATCATTAAAGGTAGAACGGGGATGATCCAGCGGAGATAGGTCACAGCCGCCTCGGCTGCTGCGCCTTCTAATCTCACAAGTCCGACCAGGTATTCGCATCCAATCCCTGCACCTGACGTTAGGGGAAGTGCGAAGAGAATTCCCAGCACGAGGGATTGGTGATAGATGACATTGGCTTCGCGGACGTCTCCCGCTCCGATTGCTCGGGCAATGAGGGGGGAGGCTCCAAGCGATACGATCGAAAAAATCCCATAGATCAACCACAGCAGGTACCCCACCACCGTAATGGCGGCTAAATGTTCTGTTGCCAGGTAGTGCCCGGTGAGCACCCGGTCGGAAAAACCGACGCACAACGCGAGAATCTGCTCCAAAAACACAGGGAAGGCCAAGCTGATGAGCCGCTGGCGTAGCGCCGGGAGGTTTGTCGGCAAAGAAATCGCGGATGTGAATTCGGTCAGGCCGGCGGTCACCACCGGTGGAAGATCCTCTCGAAGCGAAAATTACTCACGGTTTTTCTCTAACGAAGGCCGGCCAAACCGCCGGTTCCTTTTGAAAAATGTATAAGGTCTATCAAGCTTGCAAGCTTGTCGGCCAAAAAAGCGGCAAAATAAACAGGTAACCGCGACAGTATAGCGAAAATGAGGATCGAAGATTAGAGTCTCTGTGCAAAACAAAAAAGCCCGGTCGAGAAGCCGACCGGGCCAAAAGGATCTTTGTGGCTAGTTTTAAGGGTTGTGATCTACGTCAGAAGGTTAGTGCCACCGCGGCAACTCGGAGCACTTTTGCGGTGTTGGGGCGGTTTATCGGATGTTTACCCAACGTTAATTCCCTACTCTACGTAGGCATTTCCGCGGATGCTAGACCGAAGGTTTCCGCACTTGGAGGCTAAACGAACCACCCTGTGCGAATCAATTAGAGTCGGCCAATCGGCCTTAAAATTGCTCCTGGATGACCTCCTCGACAGCTTCAACAAAAGGCTCTACCACGCTCGTCCGCACCGTGTGGATCCCCCAGGTCAAAGATTCGGTAACAGCTGAGATGGCAACTCCTAACGGGTTGGCAGCTATCGCTTGCGCCTCTTCGCTGGTAGCGGCTTGATCCACCGCTTTTCGCCCATGATCGGCCGCCTGCGAGCTTGACCTGGGCGGTAGTGAGTCCGACTTGCCGCCTTTGTTTTTCTCCGCGCGACTGAACGGGGCAGTATTCGCGGGGAGATCGTTGGCACTACCATCGGACATTCCATCCGCCTCATACCAATCGCCCAAAAGTTCGGCCACTTGGTGGCCCCAGTTGGAAGACCGGTTTTCAAGAGTGCGTCGAAGTACCCTCACGGCCTCTTCAAGCCCCAGCTCGTCCCGTTCCACCAATCGGCAGGCTGCCAATAGGGCGGCCGCATCCGCGGGATCCCTTGCTAAGTGAATAATCCCTAAGCCGGTAAGGCTCTCCAAACGGGCTGCCAACTCGCCGGCGTGCCACCCCAGTACGCTCAAGTATTCCTCTAAGACCGTTGCCCGGATGGTCGCCGGTTCTGTCGCCATCTCGTTCAGTTGGCGAAGTAGGTCGATATCCATCGAGCTCAGCAAATCCCGAGCATGCAGGGCAAAAAGCTCTAGCCCGCTTTGGATCAGGCTGCTTTGCTCGCTCGGCCGGCTCGGAGTAAGCTCCGATGAGTCGAACATCGAACTACCCGGCGATGCCTTGCCGCGCGGTACTCCGAAATCGTTGGGACCGAATTCGCCGAAGTTTCCCTCGCTCTCTTGGACCGGCCGACCATAGTAGGGATAACCGCCCGACTCCTCAAGCTCGAGCCACTCACTCTCGCCGAATTCTTCCTCATATGTATAGAGCGGTTCGCCCGGCTCACCGTGCAGTCGGCTGAAGGAATCATCCCACGACCAGGTTGAGCTACCGTCTTCCCGGCTCACGGTCTTTCCGGTTGGTGATTGAGGAAGACTGAGCGTTTGCTTCGTAAAGCTCGGGGAAGCTTCGCTCGCAGTGGCCTGGGCACCATATTGGGTGTGAGTCAGATCCACACCTTCGGAGTAAACATAGGGATCTTCCGCGCACCACCAATGATACTTGGCACGATCCGGCGATATGCCGTGCTCCTGCCTGCCGAAGTTGCTTAGGGAGTTTTTAAGCTCATCGACACAAGCCGAATCTGAAAACTGAGTTTCGCGTGGCTCGATCGTGGCGGCTTCCGGTTTTGGTTCAGCCCAACTATCCGTGCAATGGAAGCCGCGCTCAGCTTCTTCAATTCCCCAGGGGTAACCGGGTTCTCCTTCCCAGGGATAGTAGGCCGAACGCTCCGCCGGGCCAAACGCTTCATAAGTCATCGTGGAATCGGCTTGATCGCCCGAAGGCTCGCCAGCATCTTTCCAGATGTCTACATCTTCCGCATCCCAGGACTCTTCGGAAAGTGCTTCATCCTCGTTAGCATCATAAGCGTCCGTTTGGCTCATCTCGTGGCCGAGGATTTCCTGACTGTCAGAAGCTGGATCATCCCACTCGGTCATCGAAGCCTCTACAGACCACTGATAGTCCTCACACGGATACTCTTCCGCCGACATCCCCTGCATATCCTCGCAAGCTTCATTGGTGGCAGGCTGATCTCCGAGCCAGTCCTCCTCGCAAACATCCTCGGGAACCCATTCCTCGGAGGAAGTTGAGTTTTCCTTAGTGGTGGCGGGATGGTCTTCGGCATACTCGCTTAGATACTCTGGGTAGCCCTGGAATCCATAGTCCGAATACTGCGCTTCTTCGGAAGTGGATTGCGAATCCTGGATTTGATTTAGCCCCCTACCCGGCGCAGGCATTGCCGGAGAACCGAGCTCCCACGAAAACGGTGCTGACTCCGTACCCGACCAATCAAATTGATCCTCAGGATATACATACTCAGGGTATAGATTCGCGTTGGGGGACCAAGCTTGGGCCTTATCGCCGCTCAAAACACCGTTTGAATTCGCTGGCGAAGTGGGAGCACTGCCTTGCGATGCCTGCTTGCGGGAAAATGGCTCCGGGGTCTGTGGCCTAGCTGCTGACCCGCCGCGGCTCTCCCCGTAGAATTTTTCGAGGATTGCCGATTCATAAGATTCACCCTCACCGTACGCATCCTGGATGCAGGCTTCCTTGGCGAGGTCTGTTTCAGTCGTAGAAAGAGGTTCAAATGGTTGGTGCAACTGGGATGCATGGAGACCGTCTAAGGAAGTAGCGGACCCGCGGTTTTGTTCGGTAAAGTTCGCTTCATTCAACCCTTCGAAATTCCATTTGGCTCCCGCCGTTTGCGATGGACTTGACGATTGTCCATAGGGCCCGTAATCCTCAGGCTCGTAATAGCCGTCAAATTCATCGTAATTTTGGGCCCAATCTTGCTCGGGATACTCGAAGCGGGTAACCCCCGACCCGCCGCTCATTTCTGCGGAATCCGTAACACCTAGATCTGGCTCGGCGGCATCGCGAGCAGTTTCCGCAGAAACATCCGCAGAAAAACCTGTGTCAGCGAACCGCGACGTTGTGAGTGTGGTTTCATCTTTTAATGCGTCGCCCCAAGAAGAATATCCCGCCCGGTACCGCATGTAGCCGTATGGCCCCTCGTGATAGCGAGAGTATGAACCCCAAGTGTCGGTCTCCTCTGTGGAGTAAGGTTCGGTAGCAGACGGATCGCCGACGGGCTGCTCCATTACCTCGGATTGCGAAATCCCACTGTCCGCGGCCGCCTCGTCGACGGAACTCTCGCTTGACTCATACCCGTAGTACTTGCACCAAAAGCCCGGGTCATCCCAAGAGCTCTCCCTGCCTTCGGGTTTTACCCTGGCTGCGTCCGATCTGGAGGATTCCGAATCAAACGTGGGCTGATCCCAATCCCTTATCGGCGAGGTCGCCCAGTTGTTGTGGGAACGGAATTCAGTTTCCAGGACCTGCGATTCGGCCGTACACACGTTGCTTTCCGAGTACCCGCTCCAGACGTCGTATTGGCATTCCCACTCGGCATACGCTGGCAAATTTTCTGAGGAGTTGGCAGGATCCCTTGTCTGCTGCGCGGTTTCCCAATAGGCATCGCCATACACGGGCTCTTCGGCAGAATACGCTTCAGTCAGACCCTCGAAGCTGGCAGTGGGCTGTGATGTTTCCCTCCCAAAATCACAGCTAGTTGCACCACGAGTGCTCGTCTTCCTTTCGGCAGCAGTTTCATAAGAGAACGATTGGCTCCCCGAGCAACCGTACCCATAAATGGCCCACTCGGGATCCGCATAATCATCCGCATAATCAGTGGTCGACTGCGGCCAACACCCGGCGTGTTCGATGGTACTTTGCGTGGCCACGTGAGAACGGCTCCCATCGCTCGGGATATTTGTCGATTGCCGTTGTGCATCGGCCGCAAGCAAGTTCCCGTAGCGGAAGTGGTATTCGTCGACAAAGTACTCGTAACGACTCGGTGAATCCGGCTGAATCTGGGCCGCGTCCTCACCTTCGGATGAACCGCCCATTTCGCTATCGGCTTCATGCTCAAACGGGGCCCCGAACTTTGCCGAGTCGGAAGATTCCATCGTGTTGCCGTGGGATTCATCGCTCGTTGCAGGCCATGAGGGCTCGGTCCACCATTCCCACGCCTCGTAGTTTTCAAACGAGGTGGCCTTTTGTTGGACACTTTCTTCTCCGCTTGCGGATTGAGGAGATAACCATCGAACAAGATCGTTTTCGTTTTCCACATGCATCAGGACCGGATCCGGCGGTGGGAGCTCTCCTCGGTCCCAAAAATGTTCATCGTCTGCAAAACTTTCGACGGCTTCTGGTCGACAGAAAGTCTCTTCGGCTTTGGCAGAACACACTAACCCTGGTAAAAGTTGCGAAAGGCTGATGCCACCAAGAAGTACCAATGCCCAGGATAATGGAAGGCAGAAGGCTCTCATTGTCAGGTGTCCTCCCTGATTGGTAACCAGGCTCGAGCTGCGTGAGGGATGTCATCAGGATTTCGAAGGTCGAAGGTGGGATAATGCAAGAGTGAGGACTTGAACAATCCTCAGTCACCGATTACCGTATCGGGCTGGAGAGAGTGGGTGCATTAGGCAATTAAGGGCCTTGAGGAGGTCCGGGGGCACTTCGGGGTCTATTGAGCCTGGTTGAGCGGAAAAACTTGTAGCATTTAGAGTGATTTTCGCGATTGATCCGCGGTAAACGTGACCGGTTATGCCGAGAATTCGCGGGGTGGATGTGCGAAGGGGATCCGATTAGTTAAGCTTTACACACTGATGCGAACATGCTACTACCATCGTGGAACATCTGGTGGCGACGCAAAAATTTTTTGGTCGCTTCTCTAGGACCTCCGCTTTATCGGATCGGTTTTTCCGCAAAATCTTTCATGGAATCTCGGGCGGACCTTTGTGATAATTTCCATCCAAAGAGCATCCTTCGCCGAAGACCTTTGAAACGTTCGCTGGATCTCTAGGGCATCAATTACCCGAGAATTGGGGGCAGAATGCGTTAAAATGCTCCGTCTGAGGGCAATTCGGCCGCGAGCGATTAGTAATTCTTTAATCCTTTTTTGCCCGTACCCAAGGCTTTTTGATCTGAACTTAAGCGTCGGATTTTTTGACCCTGTAAATTCGCTAGTTAGTGACACGGATTTCTGGACCAAGGTGTCTTTGGAGGCAGCTCGTGGCCGAGTCGTCAGAGTCCCGTGACGGAGTGGCCGCGCGAATTGGCCTCCAAATCTCCTTCTTGGTGCAGGCCCTGCCGATCCTCAGGCAAGCTTAGAGAATGACATGGGATGAGGTGCGCGAAAAAATTAAAAGTGGAGGATAATATCGCCGGTGATTCTCAGCGGAACGGCGCGCTGCTGGTCGCGATTATTTAATGCTTACAAAACCGAATGATTCTCGCCGGGCACTCACTCATGAAATGTTCCACGCCGCAGGACCCCCTCACCCTAACACTCGATCGAGAGAGTGTAAAAACCTCCTCGTAGCCCAGGCATCAAATTCGGTAATCGAAATCCGTGTTCGAAAAGCCTCTTCCGCTCCCGGCATCGAAATTTGCCATACCTGTAAAGACATCCCTGTCCGCAATTATGTTGACAAAGTTTGTGTGTTTGATTTAGATTTGAGCGGATTAGAATTCTAAATGGGGGTGTAGAGAAGGACCCGAAGCCTCCACAGGCTGGTCTGTGCGGCCATCGATGCCTAATGAAGTTTGTAGCGAAAGAACTACCGCTGCTGTGATAAAGCTGCCATGAGTCACGGTGAAATCGGGGATAAGAGTACTATAGGTGAAATAGGAGCTCTGGGTCGTTTTCGCGTACGGTTTCCGATCAAAAAGTCCACTTACCGTTAAGGTTACGGGAATTATCTGAGATGTTTAGCTTGCCCTTTACCGCATGGATCACAATAGGCGTAACTATTGGCATTTTCCTTGTCATGCAGTTACGCATTCCTATACCCACCGATATTTTGTTTACCAGTGGACTTGTCATTGTGGTCTTGTGTGGGGCCCTTGAGCCGCGGCAAGCGCTGGCGGGTTTTGCCAACCCCGCCGTCATTACTATTGCTGCCTTATTTGTCGTGGCAAGTGGGCTTCAGGCCACAGGTTTGTTGGACTGGGCTGTTTACCAACTGCTGGGGTCCGCGGGATCAGCCCGAGAAGCACTCCTTCGGTTAGCCCCGACCCTCCTATTCGTCTCTGCGTTTGTAAACAATACGCCCGTGGTGGCGATGTTTGTTCCGGCAGTGCTACTGTGGTGTCGGCAAAGGGGGATTTCCCCGTCGAAGCTCCTCATGCCGGTGAGTTTCTTGGCGATCTTGGGCGGAACCTGTTCATTGATTGGAACAAGTACGAATATTGTGGTCAACGGCTTGATTGTCGAGGCGGGGCTCCGCCCCATGCACCTGTTCGAAATCGGGTATGTGGGTTTACCGGTCGCGATTGTCGGGGCACTTTTTCTTCTAACTGTCGGCTACCACTTGCTTCCGAACCGAACTGATTTGGTGGAGAGGTTGGAAAAAGAGGCTCGGGAATACCTGGTGGAAATGATTGTTGAGCCCGGGTGCCGATTGGCGGGCAAAACTGTGGAAGAGGCGGGACTTCGGCATTTGAGAGGGCTCTTTCTCATCGAGATTGACCGCGATGGACACATCATTACCCCGGTGACCCCGGAAGACATCATTCACGAGGGGGATCGACTTGTCTTCACCGGGGTGGTCACTACGATCGTCGACCTAGTGAAGATTCCGGGCCTCCGACCGGCGGGGGAGCTGCGGTTCCGACTTGATCCGAGATCGCAGCGCGGACGTCATCTTTGCGAAGCCGTGGTGTCGCGATCTTCTCCTTTAATCGGGCAAACCATCCGCGAAGCTAATTTCCGGCGGATGTACAACGCGGTCGTTATTGCCGTGCATCGTAACGGGGAGCGATTGCCGCGGAAAATCGGCGATATCGAACTGCAACCCGGCGACACCCTGCTCTTGCAGACGCGGACGGATTTCACGGCCCGATTCCGTCATAGTCGCGACTTTTACTTGGTGGCCAGTGTAGAAGGCTCGGAACCGCCCCGGCATGAGCGGGCATGGATCGCCGGGCTATTGCTGGGGGGGTTTGTACTGTGGTTACTGCTGCGGAATGTAGAGCAAATCCGGGCGTGGCTTCCCGCGATCGGGGAACCGGCCGTCGGGGCGGTGTTCGTGGCTTTAGCGATGGTTTTGACCCGATGTGTTTCGCCAGGTCAAGCCCGTAATTCCATTGATTTGCAAGTCTTAATCACGATTGGTGCGGCTGTGGGATTGGGGAAGGCTCTTGAAAGTACGAAAGCCGCTGATGCAATTTCGCAAATCCTAGTTCAAGGGGTTTCAGGCCACCCCTATTTGCTTTTAGGAATTCTTTTCGTTTTGGGATCGCTTTTAACCGAGTTTATCACAAATGTCGCGGTGGCAGCCATGATATTACCCATTGCCCTTTCCGCAGCGGATGCGGGCGGCTATGACCCCCGGCCGTTCATCATGGCTATCACCATGGCAGCTTCCATGAGTTTTCTCACCCCCGTCGGCTATCAGACGAATTTGATGGTCATGGGGCCAGGCGGTTACCAGCCGCGTGATTACTTGAAACTGGGCATCCTTATGAACCTTATCGTTGCCGTGTGCGTCTTGACGTTGATTCCGTGGATTTGGCCTTTCTATCCCCCCACCAGGTGATGGTCCTTCGAGATCATCGAATGTACGCCGCTCAGGTAATCCTAGGCAAAGAGCTTCATTCCCCGCGGGCTTGCGTCGCGTCTTCTATGAGCCTGGCGAGATGCTCGGGAAAGCTGGGAACTTACTTCTTTGAAGAAAATTCTTGGCAACGTTGTTGGGCTGGTTATTGCCTCGCAAGTTCAGTCACTTTCCTGTGATCCAAAAACCCTATGACCTCGGGACGGTAAGGATTTAGTTATCTTTTCGCGGGATGATTATTTCCGAAGCCCGTGTGAAGTTTGATCTAGAATCTCCTCCCTCCCGAAATCTCCTCCTTTCCGGTTCTGTTATCTTCCGACCTAAGGGGTGAAATTCAGCCTTGTAGCAAGGGCGAAAATTCGCACCATAATGGGTTTTTGGACCTTTGTAATTCCGCCCTTCTAAAAATCAAAGTTTCCATATTTTGTCGTATTGCTATGTAAAAAGGAGTTTTGTCGATGGGGTCAGCCTTACTTCACTTCAACGGAAAGAGGCCGGCCGGTTTTGCTTTGGGCCTTGCAACTGGACTCGCTTTAGGAGCGCTTTTGGCGGGCATGTGCCTATTGTCCGGCGAACACCGGGAAGGGTCCTCAATACGCCTTACCGCCAGAACCGCTTTCGCTTTTCCGAGCGGTGGCCCAACGTCAGAGACTGCTACCGGTGGGAAATTCCTCGACAATGCGGCAGGTTTTGGCCGAGCCCCGGCGGGCAAGACCGGTAGCGGAGATGCTGCTCAGCACTCGGAATCTGCGTTTTGGCGGTTTGCTCAATTAGGCCAACCAGCCCTGAGGCTTGAGCCAGCGATCGCCGACCAGACTTACATCGATCCACTCACGGGGTATCGCGACCCTTTGGGCACCAGCGAATATACCCTTGAGGAGCGGGTCGGAATTGCCGTTTATGACAATGTGAATCGAAGTGTAGTCAATATAAGTACTCGGAGTGTCCAAATGGAACGTTTCTTTCTCTTCGAGATCCCGACCGAAGGAGAAGGAAGCGGGGTCGTGCTCGATAAGCAGGGGCATATCCTTACCAATTTCCATGTGGTGGACGGAGCCCGGGATATTCAGGTCACACTTTTCGACGGAAGTACGTATGAGGCGCGGATGGTCGGCGGCGACCCGGCCACCGATATTTCCGTGCTTCGAATCGACGCCCCTTCCGACCGCCTTTATCCGGTGGTATTTGGCGATTCTAGTCGCCTACGGGTCGGCCAGCGAGTTTATGCCATCGGCAATCCGTTCGGCCTGGAACGCACGTTGACCACGGGGATCATATCCAGTTTGAATCGCGAGCTTCCTAGTCAGCGGCAATACCGAAAGATTACCCAAGTAATTCAAATCGATGCTGCCATAAATCCGGGCAACTCCGGGGGCCCACTTTTGGATACCCACAGTCGAATGATCGGCATGAACACCGCAATCGCAAGCCGGACTGGTGAAAGTGCGGGCGTAGGATTTGCGATCCCCGTTAACACCGTGGCCCGCATAGTACCGCAACTGATCAAGAATGGGCGTGTCGTTCGTCCCGACGTGGGTATTGCCCGGGTTTACCAAACCGAACTCGGCCTATTAATCGCTGCCTTGGTCCCGAATGGTGCTGCCGAACGAGCGGGATTGCGCGGACCGCAAATCATTCGTCGCCGCCGCCAACACGGCCCGTTTATTTATGAGTATCAAACGGTCGATCGCTCCGCTGCGGACCTTATCGTCGGCGTGAATGGCAAGCGCATTCGCACCGTGGAGGAGTTTCTAACGGAAATCGAATCCCATGAACCCGGCGATCAAGTCGTCATTAACGTGATCCGCGAGGGACGTGAAATAGCCGTGCCCGTGATTCTAGATGCCGGCCGATAGCTTTTCGGAGCCGTATTGGCGGAGACCTCATGACGGTTTTTAACGGATGGGCAACCTTCCCGAGTCCGGGGTAGCCACCCCAAACATGTTTAGACTCCAGGAAAGCCGGAACCTGTTCGGCCTTGTTCCGGCGCGATTGAAGTGCCCCAAACGCGAGGACTTTAGGACGCGGAACCCCGGGGTTTGAAAGTTTTGCCCCAGCCCTTGCGCGATATGCATCTGTACATCAGACTGGCGTAGGAGCAAGGATGTAGCCGTGGCCCGTACGCGCAATGATCCCTCCTGCGATCAAAAACCTGCTTACTTCCAGGCCGCACCTGCCACCGTGCGACACCCGCTAAGTGGCTCCGTATGAATAAAGCGGGTCAATGAGCCACCCCCGCTCCGTTATTCACAAAACAGCGGAGACCTCTTGCTGAGGCGCATGGAATCCGCGTCAATCGGCACCTGGAGGCAGTTTGCAAGTTAAAAAGCTGTACGCAAGAATCTGACTTCGCTGCAACGGCTGATTGCTTATGCAAAAGGCGAGTATTCGCCTGGCATCGGGATCGGATAATCACCCTCGGCATTCTTCGAAACAGTTGCCGGAGCGTCCCATCGCAGTTCTTTCGGGAATTCGCTTTTGCCCTTTTCAACCGCTTCGTCCCACTTTACCACTTTCCCGGAGTAAGTGGCCATCCGTCCGAGGACCGCGGTCATGCTGCTATTGGCCCCGTAGTAGCCCTCGTTGTAGCGCTTTCCGGCACGCAAGGCCGCCACCAGGTCGATCTGCTCCTGTTGGTGACCATTTGGGTTTGGGCCGGTGTATCGCCAAGAGTTCTCCCCGTCAATACGGCCGCTGCAATCCGCCACACCCTTGGTGCCGTGAGCAAACTCTGAGACTGAATTAAAGCAATTGGCCATGTGCCGGCATTGGCTGAACATGCGAACCCCATTGGCGTAAACAAATTCGACGAAATGATGATCAAAAATTTGACCGGTGCCGCGCAACTCTCCCCGATACCGCGCGGTGCAGCCGCCCATTCCGTTCGCCTCCACCGGATGATCATCTCCCAGAACCCAATTGCCGACATCGATATTGTGGATGTGTTGCTCGCAAATGTTGTCCCCACTAAGCCAGCAAAAGTGGTACCAGTTATGGACCTGGTATTGCAGCTCCGTCATGCCGCGTTCACGTTTTCGGTTCCAAATACCGCCCCCGTTCCAGTAAACCCGCAAGAACTTGATTTCCCCAATCGCCCCATCACGAAGTCGTTGAATGGTTTCGATGTACCGCGGTTCATGGCGTCGCTGGAGCCCCACTGCTACCAAGAGCCCTTTCTCGTCCGCCAGCTTGTTAGTCTCCATGAGCATCCGGTAACCGGGCGGATCCACACAACAAGGTTTTTCCATGAAGACGTGCTTGCCTGCTTCGATTGCGGCTTTATAGGTGAACGGACGAAAACCCGGCGGCTCGGCCAAGACGACTAAATCTGCCTCCGTGGCTAAAGCTGCTTTATAGGCTTCTAGTCCGGAAAACACCCGATCCGGCGGAATCAGCGCCTGCTTGGGGTTCTGTTTCCGCAAGCGGTCGGCTGCTCCTTGTGCCCGATTTTCGAAAGCATCGGCCACGGCAATGACCTGTAGGTTTTGGTCGGCATTCATGAGCTGGATACAAGCCCCGGTTCCCCGGCCTCCCGCGCCGATTAAAGCAAACTTGATGATGTCGCTTCCCGCCGCATGGGCGAAGCGAACCAGCGACAAACTGCCTGATGTCAGAACACCTGCCCCTCCTAGGGTAGACTGCTTCAAGAATTCACGACGTGAGTTTCGCATACCACGTTTCATGGATATGTTCCTCCTTTAAAGATTAAAACCAGGATTCAAAGAGCGCCCAAAAAATCCACCACGAAACCGCAAATTGCTGCCGAGAAACCGAAGCCGAGATTTTCTCAGGCAAGGGGCTTAACTGTGACTGGGGGGGTCTGGAGGGAACCGGTTCTGAGGGATTCCAGCTCTGTCTGCCGTGCAGCCAAAGCCGCTTGCCGCATGAGCCTCAGGCCCTCGGCGATGCGGTCTAATTCCTCGAAACCATAGGATAGTCGCAGTTGGCGGCGTCCCAACTCGCGTAATTGGCCTTTTGAGTGCACGCAGTATTCCCCCGGTAAGTAGATCACCCGAGGGTATTTAGACTGGGGAGGGCCATCCACTTCCAGCTGCCCCGTGGTCCGGGTTAAGAAGCGGAAAAATGGCGAGCCCTCATGAGTCTCAATGTCTTTGAAAGTCAAGTAGAAATAAAACCCTGCTTGCCCGCCCGAGCAATCTGCGAGGAATTCTCCTAATTGCTCCGTGATCCACTGCTGCACGAGGATCGCTTTTTGGCGATAGCCCTCCGTAACGCGAACAAGCTGAGTTTCGATATGGTGATCGAGCAAATAGCTGGCTACCTCTTGCATGACCAGCGGGGCACTGAAACCGCAGTCACAAGTTCTTTGGACCACCGAGTGCAAGAACAGCCCGTCCGGCCCGATCATATACCCGATTCGTAAAGCCGGTGCTAAAACCTTCGAGAGACTTCCGATTTCGTAGACGATACCGAATTCATCGAAAACCAGCGGTAATTGCGGCACATCAAGGGAGGGATCATGAATGAGAAATTCATACGCCAAGTCAAAAAAAATGGGAACACGTCGCCCGAGCTTCAGCGAAACCTCCCCGGCAATTTGCACGAGTTCCCTGCGTCGGTCGGTGGAGAGGATCCGACAGGTGGGGTTATTGACCGTCACCACATAGAAGAATCGTAGCCCTTCGAGCCGATCGCCTAAAGCTCTTAGAGCTTCCCGCAAATGGGATGCGCTGAGTCCTTGCTCGTCTTCAGGTATCGGTAAAATCTCAAATCCCAATCGTTCGAGTAGTTCACAGTAAATGTAATACACAGGGTCAGAAGTGACCACAATCCCCGGTGGAAGAAGATGAGCAACACTTTCGAGGAGGCTGGTCGCCCCACAGGGGCCGATGATGATCCGATTTTTCGCTAGCAAGCGTTCATCGATTCCGGTACCGCGACGCGAAAGCAAGAATTGTCGTAAAGAATGAATCAGATTAGGTGAGCCTGCCGGGCCACCGTAATTCAACGCTACCCGATATCGCTGAGGATTGGCCAGCACGACCGTCAAGGCTTCGCGGATCAAATCGCGGGGAATCGTCTGCTCATTGACATAACCGACGCCGAGATTGATATCGATCCCGTCGCGGAAGTCGGCCGCAAACGCCGCCATCATCCGGCCAACCGGGGATGGCCGGCTTGAAGCCTCCCCGTAAGCCGAGAGAATAATCGGGCCCAGGCCAACCGATTTGTCCATCTTTCGGGAACCTCCGAGTGGGCGTGGTGCCAACGCCGCATGAGCACCTTCCCCAATTTCTCAAATTGTGCGTTGCCACCTCTATACGTGCAAGACGTGAGGCAAAATTTGAACGCGGACAGGGACCCACGCCGCTGTCTCAATCCCGGTAAAAAGTTTCTTATGGAGGGATCAAAGCACAAGTGGAATTTTTTGGAATCTTTTTCGTTCGGCGAATTGAGAAATTGAGAAGGGAGACTGTGGGCCGGCAACTATTCGGCGATTCTCTTCGGTGCACCGAAGAAGGGCGAATACCCCGCGGCGTGAGTGCCGGCATCGAACCGTGGCACACAAAGCCGCAGCGCGAAGCCGGGAGATGATCGTGGAGAAGTGGTACACCGCTTTCCCGCTGTTGGGCTAGTTAGTTTGGCCGCGGGATGTGCAAATTAGTTTGGCCGCAGGGTTTGCCCGGAAGCGGAATCACGAAACTATTCGTGCTCTGTCCCGCTAGAGATCGCAGCCGGGCCGCGAGGCGGGTTAATCACCATGCAAGCGAAATCCATCCGGGCTACTAGCTTCCCATCCGCGCGGAGCGTGGCATGAAATCGGTATGCCCCCGCCGCATGGTCCTCTAAACGAACCAATGCCTCCACCGTCTGGCCCGGCCGGACCATCTCCCGGAACTGTACTTCTCGCAGACGGGTGACCACCGGCAGCCGTTCGGCCGAAGTGGGATTTGGACCTCCGCTTTTCGATGCCGAACTTACGGCGACGAGCAAAGCCGCGGTCTGGAAGGCTATCTCGCAGAGGATTACGCCGGGCACGACCGGAAAACTTGGGAAATGGCCCCTAAAAAAGTCCTCATTTCCCGTGAACGTCTTCCTGCAAACGAGGAGGTTTTCGCCCCGTTCTACGATTTCATCTAGCCAAAGAAAAGGGTCTCTGTGCGGAAGGTTTGCAAGAATCTCTTCTCGTCCTCGGCTCATCATAGAAGGCTCATCCACGTTATGGGGCTATCGATCCGCCGGCGGCTTGAGCGTAAACAGGGTCGCAATTTGTGGCAGCTCACGAATTCACTCGGGAGCTAAATCTGGAATGGGGCCATGCTTTGTTTGCCGGCCGGGGGACCTTTGAGTTCTTGAAATACCCGTTTAGCCCTCAATGCCCATTCAGCCCACAAAAAAGAGCGTTTATTGGAAGCAGAGCGATCAGCCGTAGCATGAAAAATCGTTTTTTCGTGGCACCCTCCGCCGAATCGCTGCGCGGAATAAATCTCCATAACCTAATTTTCCACGGAGAAACCGCAAAGCCGCGCCATCGTATTAGTATTAAGAGTTTCGCCGTGTTGGCGGGGCCGTCGCGGACATTCTCAATTCCTGCCCTTCGATCGCACCCCTAAAATCACGGGCACAGGACGCGGCCCAATCAGATCGGACGGTTTATTCATGACCCGAAGGGTTCCGGCTTCGTCGCGCAGCAGAAGGATACTACTCCCCCCACCATCAAGATTAAGGGCTTCGGAGCACCCTGACTCCGCCATCAATTCTGCCAGCTCCCGGGTACTCATCCCTTCGCTGTAGCCCTTTCGTCTACCATCAACCACCACGCACAGAATCCATCGCCTTTCCGAGTCAAAGCCAATTGCTGTCCTTGGATGGAGGACTTCGCTCGGCTCCGGCAATACCCTCCCCTCCGCAATGAGAAGGCTGAAACCTGCCACCGCAATCGGCGCTAGTGGTTCCTCTTTTAAATATCCAAGCATGGGACGACCCGATGACCCATCTAACCAGAGCGAACCATACCCTGGCTCGACTTTGCTCCGGGTACCGTGTTCGCTTTTGGCCCAACCGCAAATATCAGCGGCCCATTGGACGGCATTTACACTATTTGATTCACTCCATTCATTGTTGAGCTTTATGGTTTCCCAGGCATTGGCATTGACCGCCGCTACAAAGCCGGCTCGCTCCGCAAGCTGAATCGGGGAGGTCAATTTCGCCTCCGCCGGTCCATCACCGTCGGGATCATCACCCACGGCGACCCCTAACTCGATATGCGGCGACTGCAAATCGATCCAAAGCCGATGAATTCGAAGCGGGCGGGGCTCGTTCCGCACCTCGATCTCATACCGAATTGCGCTTCGCCAGCTTGGCTCATCGCCTTTGACGGCCTCATTACCTGCCCAAACACTAACTAATCCAGAGAAAAACGCTAAGAGCGTAAACACCGAAAATCGCTTATGCATGATGGTTTTACCAGGTATTTAGCACTGTAAATGCAGTTTGGCTTCTCCGTAAGCGGAAGCTGAGATTAAGGCTTATTTTGTTCCCCGGACAAAACGCGGAACTACCGTAGCATATCTTGCGGTAAAACCGCGGGCAACCATTAGCCTTTCGGTGACTAAACGTCTTCTCTTTTTCCTCCCATTCATTATTCTCTTTTTCCGTTTGCCCTCTGCTCTTTTGTCTCACTCGTTTTACCCTAGCATGCTTGCCTTAACCCAGCAGGCTTCGGGTCGGCCGAAAAGTTGACTGTGCGATCGCATATGGGGATAGTGATCAAATGTGAGGATATTGCACGAAAAAGAACACTGGAGTTTAGGGTGCAAGCCCTAATTTTCAAAAAACTCGACGGCAACATAGAATGCCCCGCAGAGATCTTGCCCCGCCGCTCCTTGAAACCACCCTTGAAGGGTCGTGACCCCGGCCGGAAGTTCAATAACGAATTCGACGCCCAAGGCATCCGGAGTAGTTTCGGCCCTAAATTGCCGCTCGCCCACTTCCAAAACTGCTGCATGTGCCGGGATCGTGGCCCGCTTTTTAATAACTTCCAACAAAGAACGCCCACTAACGGTTTGCTCAGGCCCGGGGGAGCCGATAGAGCAGCGGGTGTGGAACGGCCAACGCCGAAATTCAATCCGGTACTTTCCGGCTCTCGTCACATCAATAAGAAATTTCCCCCCTCGTTCCCCTCCTTCGGCGCTACTGACGCGATGATGATTGTCCACATCGACACCCATCCAATAATTCGGCGAGAGAATCACAGGATTTTCGTGCTGTGTGCCAACGGGGATCGGCTGATACTCGAAAACACGATCTTCGATCCCGGCCCACCACTGGTCGTAATAGCTCCGAAGCCGTTCTACCACTTCCGGATGACGGGGCGAGATATCGACGTTTTGCCCCGGGTCTAATGCCACATTGTAAAGCTCTTTGCCGTACACCAACCGCCAAGGGCCTTGGATAACACATGATTCGTATTTCGTCGCGCGGATCCGCCCTCCATACTGAACCACCAAAAAACGATCGGTGAGCTCCGATGGCGCGGGCTTACCCCGCAAAACCCCAGCCAAACTTTGCCCGTCGAAGCGGATTCCTTCCCGCTTCGGGATACGGCATAGTTCAAGGAGCGTGGGCAAGATATCCTGGACCTGGGTTGGAAAGCCCACTTCACGTCCGCCGGTAATCCCGCCGGCAGGCCAGCGGATGAAGCACGGCACCCGATGGCCGCCCTCATAGAGGGTTCCCTTTCCCTCGCGCAACCCGGCATTGAAAATTTTCCGGCCGGCCGTGCCTCCGTTATCCGTCGTGAAGATAAGGATCGTTTGATCGCGAAGTCCCCTGTCGCTCAGCCACTTTTCCAATTTGCCGATATTGTCATCGATATTGGCAATCATCCCGAAAAACGAAGCCACCGCCGGCGGCACGCGGTCGCGATACCGAGCTTCATCTTCCTCTTTTGCCCAAAGCGGACCATGTGGAGCATTGGTGGCGATATAGCACAAAAAGGCTTCTCCTGCAGCGCGGCATTCTTCCATCCATTGAATGGCCTCAGCAAAAAACAAATCCGTGCAATACAACTGGGTTTGAATCATGCGGTCTCCATCAAAAACGCGAATATTCATGCAGTCGTTGTCGAACTCTAAATCTGAAGCCACTCCCCAGCCCCCAAACCAGATGGCCTTTTCAAAGCCTCGGTCCATAGGGCGATCAGGCCAGTGGTCGCCGAGGTGCCACTTCCCAAAGTGCCCAGTACGATATCCTGCCTGGCGGAAATACTCCGCCGTGGTCGGGATGTTTCGCCAAATCATGTTGGTGGCGGCAGGAACACTCCGCGCCCCGTTGCGTAAAGCATCCAATCCCGTCATGAGCTGCCCCCGCGTCGGGGTGCAAACCGGGCTGACATGAAAATCAGAAAGCCGGACCCCTTCCGCCCATAGACGGTCTATGTGAGGGGTCTTCAAAATCGGATTCCCATGGCATGAAAGGTCGCCATATCCTTGATCGTCCGTGATCACAATGATCACATTTGGCCGCTCTTCCGCAGCCGATGCATGTTTTACAAACAGGAAAGAATTGTTAAAACCTACCCCTCCCCAAAAGAAGGCTAGTAGGAAAACCACCTTGCCAATCCGGCGCGGAAAAGACCGCTTTTGATCCGAAAAAGCAGGCCGAAAACCCGCCGGTTTTCGCGCTTCGTAGCGTCCGCGAAACCCCGAAACTTTTTTTCCACAGAACCTCGGCTCGATGCACGCGACCGTGCGTTCTGCGTCTGAAAGAGCGAAAATAGCAGAAATAAGAGCGTCCATACAGTCACGCCCTTCTCGTTGAGCCCAAGTAATAGTGCAGGCCTGCCAGCGAAACTTCTCTGCGGCAAAACTTTTGAATATTTGGATCGACCTAAACCGCACGAAAACCGATTGCCTCAGGACCGATCGCCTTCCGGTGTTGATTCCCAAATCTTCTCAGTTCGCTAAATCGTACCGACGGAAACTGCATATTGTTGCCATTTTTTCTCGCTGATGTGAGCCTGCTTCTTGCTGCAAAGTTCATTTGAAAGTTCTTGTTTTCCAAAATTTTCCCTGCTAGCTCGGTGAATATCTATCTTCTATCTTGCTAATTTCCGTTCCCCGTAACATGCCCCGCTTTAGCAGCTCGCGTTGTGCCCTACCGCGCCGTCGGCAGAGTATCGTTCAATCCGAAACAAAGCAGTTTTGCGTGAGCGGTATCTCCTTTCGCGTTTATCCCGAATGATGCGAACATCCGGATGATTGTGCGCGAAGGGTATCCCCGCTGGTTTTCACGCGCGTCGGGGGCCACGACGTTATGTCAACTTCCGCCGGCGCCCAAATTCAGTCCACCCAGGCTACGCAAGTTTTGCATCCAGCCTAATCAAATCACATTTCCACGACAACCGATTCAAATGAATGCTCCCAATTTGTGGGGCACGATCTGGCTTAAGGCCCAGGCAGATTCTGCGCGTTACCTCCGATTCCTAAAAGCAAAAAGCAGCAAAACTAAACATAAAAATTAAGAAGCTTCTTGATCACCTGATCAAATCATTTTTCTGGGAGCAAAATTGCCTTCTGAGAGTCTGCCCTTCCGCTCATCGGTGCCGCGCCTTTTGAGGGGAGAGGACTCATACGAAGGTTACTGATGGTCGCCGCAAACACCCATGCGCTTAGTGCCGGCACCACGCACTTCGGACTGTCTCCGCGGTAGTGAGAGGAGATGGAAACGTGGAAACAAGGAGAAATGTCCTGTTGGGAACAGGTGGGGTTGTCGCTCCGCAGCTCGAAGTATTGCAGAGCGAGCGCCGAGAAAACACCCGATTGGGGGCACGGCCGTCCCAAAGGAGTTGCCCGGTGCCGTGTTCCGGGCGCAAGCGGCGGCGTGCTGTGCAGAATTCACAATCCGGGCTCCACTCCGGGGGTTTGATCGGGCGAATCTGAATCGTCAATCCACGCTGGCAGCCTGATTTGATCGGTAGCCTTGCCCTTTTTTCTTGTCAGAGGGCTCATTTTGTTACGACGCCAAAATGGAGTCTCACCTGCTTGAAATACTCCTAAGCGAAGCTCTGCTATAAACCGCTTGTCGTAAGTGCTCAGTGACGGCACGCCACCCACGACCGAGAAGCCCACGTTGACCCAACCTCGGTCGAGAAGGTATATACCGACTCCCAAGCGCAGCAACAGCGACTCACGTAAGTACCCGAAGGCTTTGGACGCACGGCGATCCGAAGATGTACGCCGGCTTCCGCAAAGCTAAAAGCTATCCGAATTCTTCATAGTCGAGCCCCGAAAAGGTGGAGAACCACTCGGTCAAAAAAGCGAGTTGATCCTCACGGTCAGCAAAGTAGCCATGAGAAACTTCTTACGAGTCATTCGTTTGGCCCTAAAACACCGCTGGACGCTTATTGGCGCCCTCATTTGTGCCCTGGGAGTGGGAGCCCTTTGGGGGGCAAATATCGGGGTCGTTTACCCGCTTGTGGAAATCACCTTTGGGGAAAAATCACTCCAGGATCGGCTCGCGGAGAAGCTGTCACGGGCCGAAAGAACCGCACAAGACCTTCGCACTCAAGTCAGGGAATTAGAAAACCGGCTCCAACTGGCGACGTCGGAAGGATCGGCGACTGATGCCGAAGCCATCAGGCGCAAATTGTTTCAGATTCAAACTCAACTTGAAGCTGAGGAGTATGCCGCCCGGACCTACCGTTGGGCTATGCCGCTTGTTGAGACTTATGTTCCAGAAGACCGTCTCCAGACGTTGGTTCTTATTCTCGTGGTACTCATGCTCGGCACGGGCCTGAAAAGCTTCTTTTTGGTTAGTCAGAACATCTTGGCCTCGCGGTTTGCCCAACTTGCAGCCTACGATCTCCGCCAACGCCTCTTTGCCCATGCCCTTCGCATGGATTTAGCGGCCTTTCATCGCGACGGAATGTCACAACTTTTGTCTCGCTCTACCCACGATTTGGCCGCCATTTCGGCAGGCTTGGAATGGCTTGTCGGCCGCCTTGCCCGGGAACCGCTAAAAATGATTGCCTGCCTGGTCGGGGCCATGTGGGTTTCCTGGCGGCTCCTCCTGGTGTCGCTTTTCATCACACCGGTGGCTGGGTTTTTAATCTATTCGCTTGGGCGGCTACTGAAAGCGGCGCATCGTCGGGGTATGGAAAAGATGGCGGAGCTTTACGCAGGATTGGAGGCGGCTCTTCGCGGCATCGCAATCGTTAAGGCATTCACGATGGAAAAACATGAAGAAAAACGTTTCCATCGCACCAGTAAGCAGTACTTCGCCACTGCGATGCGTATTGCGCGCTACGACGCTTTCGTCCACCCGAGCACCGAACTTCTGGGCATGGGAACGATTGTGCTGGCTTTACTTGCCGGTGGATGGCTCGTTCTTCGCGGGGAAACCCATCTCCTGGGAATCCCTATTACGGATCGACCCCTCGATCTCGCGAGCCTAGCCCTTTTTTACGGGCTCCTAATCGGCGCAGCGGATCCGTTACGCAAGCTTTCCGACTTATTTGGCCAACTTCAGCGCGCAGCTGCCGCTTCGGATCGCGTCCTCCAGCTTTTGGACCAGCAACCCCAGGTGCGGGATCCGATCCGACCGCGGAAGATTTTGAGGCATCACCGCGAAATTACATTCGAGAAGGTTTCGTTCGCTTATCACCCCGAAAAACTGGTACTTAAAGAGATCGAGCTGCAAATTCCTTTCGGCACCACGCTCGCGATCGTGGGTCCAAGTGGGTGCGGCAAATCGACCCTCGTGAGCCTGATTCCCCGATTCATCGATCCGACGGCCGGGCGGGTTCTGTTAGACGGCGTTCCTCTGACGGAGGTCCGTCTCCGTGATTTGCGCCGGCAAATTGGCCTTGTCACTCAAGAGCCGGTGCTCTTCGATGATACGGTTTTCAACAACATCCGATATGGGTCCCTTCGCGCAACGCCGGCCGAGGTGGAGCAGGCAGCACGAAAGGCCCAAGCTCACGAGTTTATCATCCGGGACCTCCCTGAGGGTTACCAAACACGAGTCGGTCCGATGGGAGCGCGGTTATCCGGTGGCCAGCGCCAACGCATCGCCTTAGCGCGTGCGATCCTCCGAAACCCGGCAATACTTATCCTTGACGAAGCAACAAGCCAACTTGATCTGGAAAGCGAGCGGTTAATTCATAAGGTGCTTGAAGATTTCATCCCCGGAAGGACAACTATAATTATTAGCCACCGGCTGAGCACCCTGACGCTTGCGGATCAGATCGCCGTCATGGAGGACGGGCAACTGATGGATGTAGGGTCTCAACAAGAATTGGTTCGGCGATGTCCGCTGTTTCAGCGCCTTTGCGAGCTGGACCTCGCGGCATAAATGCGCGGGACTGGGGCTAGAAGCTTGAATGGTGAGGAACTGGTGCCCGCCCCGATCTTGAGGCTGATCGGCCCATGCTCCGCGTCTTTTCCGAAAGCTTGCCGTGCACAAGCGGCTTGAAGCGTTTCCGCTCAGCAGATCTATAGCCCTTAGTAAAGGAAATTATGACACGAATAAAGGCGCGCTTATTGGCAGGCATAAGGGCTGAATCATTGCAAACTTACTGATGTTAACGGATCTCATTCGGGGATCCGGGGTGAGTAATCATTTCGGCTCGCAGGTAGTCGCGATTATCAACGCTTTTTAAGCCCTTTAAAGCTTTTCTTGGGGCGTGCTCATTTCATGTCTGCTTTTCCGTCTGCCAGGTACAGGATGTGGGGGGGATGTTTCCCAGCAAGCTCAGGATCCTGGTTCCTCAAGCCGGGGGCCCCAGTTAGCGGAGGATGTCGTCTAGAGGTGATCTCCGGGTTTTGGGCTGCAGCCAGCCGAGCTTTTTTGGCATGAGGATTGCAGCTACCTTTCCATAGCTCTGTTCAAGCAGAGCAGTCACCCCCCAGAGTGCTTGGTGGTATCTCGTATTACCAGCCAAGCGATGAAGCGCGTGAAGGCCGCGGGACGGGCCTTGGTAGAGTGCCTCCCCCCACTCCACCGAAACGGTCCCATGAGGACGGGCTCGCCTGCTGCTCTATCTCCCCCGTCTCGACAGGCGAGTTGCGGTCCTCAGTCGGAAGTATTAGACTTCCGCATGACGCAGGCGAGCCAAGGTTAAGCGGCCCGAACCTTGCTCGCCTGTTTTATTTTGCTGTAGCAAAATTATGCACTAGTCCCTTTATAATGCACCCGCTGGAACCAATTTGGTTGCAGATCGACGCAAGTTTACTCAGGTTTCTTGGCGCTGCATCAAAATTTTTAGCCAACCATATCAAAGTTAATCATTTCTCTTGTGAAAGTGAGATCTCAATGATTCCCGACCATAAGTGGCGCAAAGATACCCCAGAATTGAATTGACGGCATGCCAGTATTCGATATTCGATTGACGGCGTGATGCTTTAATGCCTGTCAAGCTCCTCAATGTGCTTCCATCTTTGCACAGTCACAAGTGCCAGTCTCGTCAGCGTCCGGCAGGGCGGCTCTATTGATTAGGCTTCTCGTGGGTTGTTGGACCCTCTGCTTAAAGAAGCATGGGCCCAGAGCAGTCATCTGCTAAAAAATTGCATGAAGTGTGTAAACTAAATTACCAAAAAATCGAAAATTCGGCCGAAGTGGTTTCTCTCGGAAAAAGAATGGGCTATAAGCTTTTTACCCACGTCTGGTGTCGGGTTACATCGGAAATTGGTTAGGTGCCTGAGAACTCCGACTTTTTTCGCACAAGCGTTTCGTTCCTGCATGAGCTTTCTGTTTTTGGGGTTTTAACCACCGTCTTTTTAGCTGATTGAGCAGTTTTTTACGCAAAATCCGGGTAATCTTCGTCGCGGCGTTGGGAAAGCATCGGTCGGTATTCTCGAACAGGTTGCCGCCAGACAAAGAGGGCTCATCGCGGATTTACGGCGGAACCGATCCACCCGCCGATTTCGACCGATCCATCCCGACATTTTTGATCCGAACGTTTGATCCGCGATGTGATTGTCCCATGATCGCCGGCCGCGGCGAGTTTATGACCGTGAGAACATGGCACATTTTCCCCCGCCGATGGACGGTTGAAAGTTGTGCCGAGGCGGCCAGTGTGCTAGGCAGAGTTTCCGATTTTTGCGCGAAAAAGGGTTAAACGATTGCCGCTGATTCTCCAGGAATCGAACAAAAGGATCTCGTGTTGGAAAACATAACTCGAATCGTGGGTAGCACCGAATCCTGTGTTAAAAACGCCAAATCCCAGATGAACTAGACATGGCGCCGCGTCAATGATTTAGCACAGAAAAACAGTTTGCGAAAATTCGAATCAACTGGGCAGGGGATATGGCGGCGGAATAATTGGCCATTATCCGGGAATTGAAATCCATTATCCGGGAAATGAAATAAGGTAAGCTTTAACCTATGACAGCCTCTCTCGAACCGCATTTGGAGATTCTTAAAACAGATTTCTGATGCTTTGGAAAGTGAGTTTGACGCTGCTTTCCCCGTCTTGATCACTGTTGGGCTTCGGCTACCTAAACCGTAACTATCGGATAGAGCAAGAGTTTGGCGAGATCCGGTAAAATATTATGTGGGAATCCCTTTCCACAAAGCCTCAGTTGGGGTTGATCGGGATGGAGACTGGACCATATCGCGGTCTGATGGATCGCGTTCTCGGTAATGTGGCTAGTTGCCTTGATCGCGGAGCTTATGGGAACGGCCTGTCGGCCCCAACGGCTGCTAAAGGTACTCAGTTAGGTAAGGTTGGGAGTGGCGGAAAAAAATTTGATTTTTACCCTGCGGTATTGGAGGCTACTTTCAAGCGCTTGGACAACCGTGGCAGAGACGGCAGGAGCTGTCGCGCAAAGAAAAATGGGCCTCGGACGGAGAAATAAATATAGATCCTCTCCGTGCCCAGCCGTGATTTAAGGAATCTTTGTCGCTAAATGAAATGATTGGAAGCAAAGAATCACCTAACGATCCCGCATGGCTGCGGAAGCCTCCGCAAGGTTTTTGTTTGGCAAAAAGCGGGAAAGCTAGTTAAAATGAAGGCGTGGATGCCTGAGTATCTGCTAACTATCTGCGATCAGCAAGTAGCTAGTCAACAACGGGTGCAGTTTGGCGGCCAAAATTCGCGACGTCTAAAAGTTCTGCGGCGGAGAGTTTCAGGAATGGCAAAAGATCTCGCATGCCGAATGCTGTTGGGGTTGGGGTTACTGTTGTCTACGGTAATGGCAGGTGTTGATCCGGTCGGGGCACAAGAAACGACTTATCCTGCCCTTTTGCAAACATATGTAGCGCCCGACGGAACTGCTTACTTCGCTTTAGGGGTTCGATTGCCAGAGGTGTCGCAACCCCCTGTTGAAGGTCGGGACATACTGCTGCTGGTCGACACCTCGGCAAGCCAGGTCGGACCGTTCCGTCAGAAGCAGCTGGCGGTACTCGACCGGCTTTTGAAGAGTTTATCGGCCGAGCACAGAGTGCACCTGATGGTCGCGGACCTCAAGGCGGTCAGTTTAACCGAAGGTTTCGTGCCGCCTACCGGTCCGGAGATGCAGCGAGCCGTTGCCGTGTTTGGGCAGCGTGAGCCCTTGGGGGCGATGGACCTAGAGAATGCTCTTTTGGCGGCGGTGGCCCAGTTCTCAGACGGGAACCGGCCGAAAGCCGTGGTCTTCATCGGCGACGGTACCAGTCGCGCCAATTTGCTGGGCACTGCGAATCTTGCCAATGTGGTTGAAAGCTATACCCGAGCTCAGACCCCGGTTATCAGTTACGCCCTAGGACCGAATATCGATTACGAAGTCCTTGGGATTTTGGCCGCGAGAACCGGCGGGCTGTTGATCGACGACGGCGATCTCAGTGCAGCGGAGATCGTCTCTCGATTGGTTCAGGCAGTGCAAGCTGCCGTGGCGTGGCCAGAAGCCATTACCTGGGGCCCGACCGTCAACGAAACTTTCCCTCGACCTCTCCCCCCGATTCGGAGTGACCGTGAAACGGTTATCGTAGGGATGTGCGAGGGAGAGAAAGCTCTGGAACTTTTTGCGACTTGTCAGACACCAGGCGGCCGAATTTCATTGAAATGGAGTGCACCGTGGGTTGCGAGTATCGACACTAACCATTACTTGATGCAACTGGTCGATTTGGCGCGGACCACGGGCGGATTCGGTCTAAATCTCGTCGATTGGACCAGCCTGCAAGTGGCCGAGAAGGCGGCGGCAGAGGCCGTTGATCAAACGACTCAGTTAGCTGTTCAGGCATTGCGGGCCGGAGATTTGGAAGGTGCTATTCAGCTTGCGCGAAAGGCGTTGGCGGATGATCCAGAAAATGCCACGGCTCGTTTGGTGCTCGGGGGTGCACAGAAACAGCGATTGGAGGGGCGTCCGGAGGTTCGGCCCGCAACGGCGGAGCCGACTTTGCAGTTGGGCACTCCGGGTTCGGCGGTTGGTGCTCAGGGACCCGAAGCCGGCCTACCTCCGCCGTTGAATTTGCCGTCGAACGGCGAATTAGTCAATCAGTTTGAAAGGGATCGTCGGCTATTGGCCCAAAAGGTTACGGCAGATATTCAAGTCACGATTAACCAGGCACGGGCTCGCATGACAACAGACCCGGCTGGCGCAATTCAAGAGCTGAAGCTGGCTTTGGAGAAGCTTAAACGGGTGCCGGAATTAGATCCGTTGGTTCGAGATCAGTTGACTCGGCAAATCGAGGTGGCAATCCGCGAGGCGAATAGTAAGCAGGTAGAGCTGGAGCAGTATCGTCAAGAGCAGCAGGAGCGTTCGGCGGCCGCTCGGGAGCAAGAGTTGGTTGCTGAGCAGCTTTTACGGCGGCAGGAGCGGGTGCGACAGCTTCTGGAGCGATTCAACTCGCTTGTGGCTGAAGGCCGATATGAGCTTGCGGACGAAGCAGCTGCTTCAGAAGCGCACGGCCTAGAGCCCGAAAATCCGGTGCCCATTTTGGCCATGCATAATGCCCGGATGACAGGAAATCTGGAAAAAGGGTTGATCCTTCGCGTGGAACGCCAGCGCCGGGTGTTGGATACGCTAGATCAGGTCGAGAAATCCCACGTTCCATTCCCAGACGAGCCTCCGATCGTTTACCCGGCGGCCGATGTGTGGCAAGAACTAACACAGCGGCGCAGGGCGCGATATGCGGCCGTGGATCTAGCCAGCGAAGGGCCGGCCGAGAGAAGAATCAATGAAGAACTGCGTCGGCCTACCGAAATGCAATTTTTGGACACTCCGTTGAGCGATGCTATCTCGGTTTTAAAGGACCGGCATCAAATCGAGATTCAATTGGATCAAAAGGCGCTTCAGGATGTGGGAATCGATCCAAGCACGTCTGTGAACCTGGATATTAAGGGGGTCTCTCTCCGCTCGGCTTTGCGATTGTTGCTTCGCCCCTTGGATTTGACGTATATGATTCAAGATGAAGTGCTAATGATCACCACGCCGGAGGAAGCTGAGAACCGTCTGTCGATTAAGGTGTATCCGGTCGGTGACCTTGTCATCCCGCCCGTTTCGCCAGCCTCCATGGGTGGAATGGGTATGTTTGGGGGTTTCGGCGGGTTCGGGGGCATGGGCGGTTTCGGTGGCATGGGCATGGGCATGGGCGGTTTTGGTGGTGGTTTTGGTGGTGGTTTTGGCGGTGGGGGAGGCGGTTGGGGAGGCCGGTTTGGTGGTGGCTGGGGAGGTGGGGCTTGGAATGTGCCGATCATCCCTGGCAATATCGGACCTCGCCCGATGGGGGGGCTTCTCCCGGTTCCCGGTCAGGGTGGTTTTCAAGCTTTTTGCGTGAAGGAGGAATCGGTTGCCTTTCAGGGAACAAGTCAGGAGGGGTTGGCCGCAAGAGGGGCCGATTCAACAAAGTCATCGGTAGTTGGCTCGGCAGTGAACGCCGCAGAGCGATCACCGGGACACCCGCAGGAGAAGAAAACCCCAGAATTGCCGGTGCGGATTCCGAAAGATGCGCAGCCGGCCGAATTCTGGGCCATGTTCTTCGATAGGCATGAAGTCAGTCCGGAGGCGGCCCGTCGAATTGCCCGTCAGTTGATGAACGATCAACAGTTTGAACATGCCGTCTGTTTCTTGAAGGCGGCTCTGCGGGCTGGTCAGCCGCAGCCTTGGATGTATGAAAGCCTCGGGTTGGCTCTGCTGGCTATGGGGGCACCGACCGAGGAGGTTGAGCGGGCGTTGATGTCCGCCGTTGATTGTGCGGATACTCCTTTGGATGTGCTTTACGTAGCGGTTTATCTGGAGAAGTTCGGTCTTGAAAAGCGTGCTCTTTCGCTGTATCGACAACTGGCCGATTTGAATCCACTTGATCCGGAGCTGTATGTTCGGGCATTCCGGGTTGCGCGGAAGCTGGACGATATCGAAAGCCTCAAATGGTCTACGGTGGGCATTCTCAGTCAAGCGTGGCCGGAACGGCAAAAGAATATATGGTTGGAGGCTTATGGTACGGCGAAGGAAATCCTCGATCGTTTGGAAAGCCAGAAACGGTTTGAAGAACGGGCGGCTTTCTTAGCTCAGCTAGATGATGCGATAGTACGTGACGTAGTGGTCGAGGTCTCTTGGAGCGGTGATGCCGATGTCGACTTGGTGGTGGAAGAACCTGCTGGCACGATCTGCTCGTTACGCAATCCCAGAACGACATCAGGCGGAATTTTTCTCGGGGATACCTATTCCCACCTCGGCACGGGTGTTAACCAATTGCGAGAAGTCTATGTATGCCCGAAGGGTTTTGGAGGGACTTATCGCGTGGTGTTGCAGCGTGTTTGGGGTAATATCCCTGCCAATAAGGTGAAGGTGACGGTGCACCGTCATCTTTGGTCAGGCAAAGCTGAATCATTGGAGAAAACGGTCACTCTCAAAGACGATCAGGCAGTGGTTCAGTTCGCGTTGGATGCAGGCCGGCGGACCGAACCTTTGGAAGCGCATCAAATCGCGAATATCGCCGCGCGGCAGCTTGCGGTTGGGCGCGCTATCCTGGGTCAACAGCTGGCAGCCGGCGTGGACCCGGGTGCTATGGCGAGTTTAGCCTCCTCCGGCGGTAGGACGTTTACACCCTTTGTTCCAGCGGTCACCGGTGGGGCCGTCGGTTATCAGCCGATAATTGTGCCTGTTACAGAAGGCACAGTGTTGTCTGCTTGGGCTGTGGTCTCGGCTGACCGCCGCTATGTGCGAGTTGCGCCGATGCCCCAATTCTCCGGAATTGCGGAAGTCAATGTATTTAATTTCGCCGTGGGCACTACGACGGCAGGACGAGGCGGAACAGGTGGTGCAGGGTTCGGAGGTTTGTTCGGTGGCGGTGGCGGCTTCGGGGGGTTTGGCGGTGGCGGCTTCGGTGGTGGATTCTTCTAAAACCCTCGCCCGCGGGGCGGAAGCGGCCGCCTTCGGAGGGAACTGGGCTGAAATAAACCTCGGAACGCCGGATTAGCTTTCAAAGTTTGAGCGTAAGCGGGCGCAGGGAGCGTCCTTTGCTTGGGGGCCGGCAACAGGCGTAGGCTTTGTTGTAACGTTTGTGAGCCGGCAATTAATGCCTTACCTTGTATTCATCCCAAAAGGCGGGGCCGGTAACCGTACGATAGCCCCGCCTTTTGTTCATTCGTTATGCCGATCTTATGCCGAGCCTTTTGCACCTCATCCTCAACGGATGATCTCTTCCAAGCTGGTGCCGCTGAATCAATGTTTAACTTCCATTTGATCTCCTAATGATGGTAGGTGGTTACCTTCTGGTTGCCTCTGTGGACTGACCATTTTCAGCCCCGTTTCGGTTGCGCTCGCAAAAGCGATTGACCGTCAGCTTTCCGGGTGCAGGGCGAGACAATCTCCTGTTTAGCGCGAACCATCGAGAGACGCTCGCTATGCATCAGCTCGGCGCACCGCTCAAGCCACTCCTGAGCGGGGACTATAAGTGGCTTTTGGTGGTGAGCGCTACAATAAACGACGCTCACCGATTGGGCTCTTAGCGGGGACGATAGAGCTCCACGCTTTTATCACTAAGGTAGCCAATCACGAGCTTTGCTCGCAGCGCGATCGCATCTTGCGGCCAATGCCCCGGGGGAGCGACAAACACCTCCTTCATAGCTTCCACGTGTCCATCCAAAAAACTCACATTCGCAACATTTCCCCCGTGTCGAAAATGCGTGTTCGGCTCGGTCCAAGCGTCTTCGGGACCTAGGATATAAAAGTTTTCGGTCGCTTTCAGTTCTGGATCACCGGCCCAAGGTAACTGGATACGAGCCGAGTCGCAAAAGACCATCGTTCGACTGGTCGCGGGGAAATACGCCAAATCCCGAACTACCATCTGTGGCGGATTTGGCCAATTCGAATAATCCAGGTATCCTAGATTCATGTTGTAGCCATACCCGCCGGTTGCTCCCTGATAAAGCTGTACAATCTGATCTGTGCGGGTGGGGCAGCGATAAACCGCGGTGTTCCGCTCGATATACGGCACGATCAGTCCCTTCTGTGGGTCCACGGTATTGGTCGAATAATCCACCGATCCAAACCAAGTAATCTGTGGATCCGGCCAATTGGACGGCAAGGTCGCGGGCGGCAATACCCGGAAACTATCATGGTAAAGCAACACCGCCAACGTGTTTTGCTTTAGGTGATTCGCGCATTGGGCACGACGGGCAGCCTCTCGTGCCGCCTGAACCGCCGGCAAAAGTAGCGCTATCAGCACTCCAATAATCGCGATCACCACCAACAATTCCACGAGGGTAAAACCACGACGCTTGGACCCCATGTTGTTTCTCCCTCAATACGGGGAACACTAACCTCACTCTTGAGCTAACCCTTCTAGCTCCCTCCTACTCGATTTCTTGCAACCCGCCTAAGCCCAGCACTCGCACCCAGGGCTAAAAGCCGCAACCGATCCGTCAAACGTGAGGGATCCGTCGCCGGCTTTTCCGGGGAATCATATCGAGCCTGAATTTACGCAGTCATCTCGGCGGGCGTACAACCCTTTCGACGGATGGTCGCTTCGCGCAAAAGACCCCTCCGCCTGCGACATGCAGTGCGCACGATGTGCGCCGCCCGTCATGCACGCCCATTTGTCTTCACTGAGTTCATGCCTTCATTAAGTGCACGAAGACTGTGCGCGCACCTAGGCCGCTGCGCGCCCACACAAAGGCACAGAGCGGGCTCGGAACGGCGCAAACAACTCCCTAAAAGACTTTGCCGGTCCTCACCTTAACTCTTGCGAACGCCGCGGGGTTGAGGACCCTTTCAGCCGGCGACTCGACCCTCGCGAGTGTTCCCGGCTACTACGTTGGTAGGTCTGCTGACTTCCGCGTCGAAGACCCCGGCCTTCTCATCACCTTAAAGGGTTGCAACCCTCACAGTGACAATGGCCCTGGAAGAGTGGAGTCTTCCCATTCACGGTCACAGCGGCGGGGCCGTCCCGGACTTGCACCGGTGTTCCCTGTTCGTTGGAAACCCCAGCGGGGTGCCCAACCACCAACGCAACTTAGCGACAGAGTTAACTTACCACAGGCTCCCCGAGGCTGTCAATAGTTTTACGCGCCCTCACTGGGCGCTTTAGGGCCAGTTGGCACGGCTTCCCTGCAAAGTTTGCCCGGAAGAAAAAAAGTTGTCTTTAGGCGGTTAGTCCCAAAAATGCCCCATCGGTGCGTTTAAGTAACGGATGGCTGCCCGATGTATCTGCCGTTAAAGGCTTTCCGAGGGAGGCTCATGAGCCGTGCGAATGCCAAATGGTCCATTTCGGTGTTTGCCCGGCGGTGCTTGCCCTAGTGACCTCTTGGGCAAGCGGGAGTTCATTTGATCGAAAAACAATCAAATTGAATCAAGGCCCTTGTAATCCAGTCAAATGAATCAAGGCCTTGGAAATCCGCTCAAAGGCACGCTACCTCCAGTCACCCACGAAGCATCTTCCATGTTGGGATGCGAGACGATTTCCTGGGAAAAGCATGATCACTGGGTCGGGGAAGCCGCAAGGTTAATGCATCGGCCCTGCCGTTCAACGAGCAGGTGGGAGGGAGGGGCGGCGAAAGCGGATTTGGTTTCCTCATCGGTTAGCATTGCGATTGCCCGAGAATCGATCGCAATAATGCGATCATCCGACCGCAGTCCCAAGAGGGCAGCCGGCGAGCCGGATAGTACCTTAGTTACAATAAGCACTCCAGGCTCCGCGTCATCCCGGCGGAAGCAAAACCCTGTCATGTTCGGTTCGCCCTCCAAATCGATCGTTGTGCGGATGACATTTCGCTCAGAGCCACGCCTGATTTCTAGGGTGACGGACGATTTTGCCGAGGCTATCACCGAAGCCAATGAATCACTCGTGGGATTCTCCAAGTCCCCCACCTGGACAATTTCATCCCCGGGCTCCAAACCGGCCTTCGCCGCAGGCCCCTCCGGCCGAATACTCTCGATCCGAACGCACGAACTTTCCGAATCTTCGATCCAAACCGCACCTAAGCGGTCCCCACAAGGATGAGTTATTTCTGGTGGCTTCTCTTTGTCGGCCTCCGGCCGAAAGCGGAGCCGTTCCTTTTGCGTTGCGAGGGTCCACACCACTTGAAAGGTGAATTGGCTCACTTGCTCCATCCCCTCGTAATAGAGCCGATCCACGTCATCAGATGGCCGATGATAATCTTCGTGGAGGCCTGTGTGGAACATAATGGTGGGAATCCCGTGCCGGAAAAAAGGAATATGATCGGAATCAGGTCGTAATCCCCAAGTTAGATGTAACGTCAGTTCGAAGGCATTGTTCTCAGATAGGAGCCGACGCCAGCCCGCACCGGAGCGCCAACCGACCGCGTGGAGTTCTCGGTTTCTTAATCGGCCTACCATGTCCACATTGATCGCCGCAACTATCTTATCCTTATCCACGGTAGGATGGTTGAGCCAATGTTTGCTGCCTAGGAGTCCTTTTTCCTCGGCGTCCCAAAAAGCAAACAGCACCGAACGGCCTGGAAGCTCCGGGGCCACCGTGAATGCCTCGGCCACTTCCAAAAGCAGCGCTGTGCCGCTGGCGTTATCGTCCGCCCCATTGTGGATCTGTCCTACCTCGCCCCGGCTATTGCGCGGTGTACCGTAGCCGATATGATCGTAATGGGCACACAGCACGACAAACTCGCCGGATAAGGCCGGATCCGTCCCTTTCCAACATGCAAGAACATTGCAGTAGCCATCACCGAAGGCCTGAAAATAGGTGCTGGCCTCTCCAGCCGGTGCTAATCCTAGAGCCATGAGCTGGGATTGAAGCCATTCGGCTGCTTGCCGAGCACCAGGACTACCCGCTTCTCGGCCCTCCAGGCGATCGTCCGCCAGATATTGGACATGCTCTCTTAGCTCGGCAGCGGTCACAGAACGCACTGCCGCCGTGAGCCCACCGCCGGATTCGCCGGCAAAAACAAAGCTACTAAGGACAATGATCTGAACAAATGAACACGTTAAAAGCATTTGCCAAAGGGCGGGCCTACGCTCTTGCATACCTTGAGGTTGCCGCTTATTTGAGAAGTGCCGAATGGGCATGAAGCCGCGGAAAAAGCTGCTTAGGGAATTGATCGTGGCCTTTCGATTACTCATAAAAAGTTCCCTCATTCGTATAAAGGAATGATCAAGTTGCGAAAAGGAGTATAGCCAAAGAGCAAACTCGCAGATGCACCCAAGGTTTTGGAAACGGTTTAGGCGTGGATAGTCACACTAATGAGGCGAGACTGTCCAGCAGCAGCGCACAGGAATTTGTTGAGCCAAAAAACGTGTGGACCGTCACTACTTCCGCTGTTCTCGACCAAGAGTTCTTCCCAAGGTTCATGCGGCGGGTAAGCATGTGGCGGATCGCTTTTGATTATATCCTCCTGGTCGCTATCCGACACCTTGGGACTACGAAGTGCCATTGAAGAAAGCGATAGGTCTTGTGAACCCTGCCGTTGAAGCAAGCAAATCCCTACTGCCCAGGTTATAATCCTTTGACCGGGAGTTCTGTGGGCTGGGCCTCAAATTGGGGCGAAAAGCCAGCTTGGGCGTGCGACCGAAAATCGATCGGTTGTATGCCCCCACATGCTGGGTTCCAGGTCTAAAATCGGTTTTTGTTCATGGATTTCGCCTACCGGGTAGGGGACTAAAGCGTGGGTATCGAAGGCAGAAGGGGCATCTTTGAGGAGTGATTTGAAGCCGTATTCGGGCTGATTTCAACCCTTATTTTTCGGAAGCGGATTATTCGTTGAGATCGTGGTGCCCTCTTTATTCAAAAACCCTGAACCCCAAGGTACCTTACGCATTGCCTTTGAAATTGAGAACGTTAGTTGCAGCTTGTCATGAAGGGCGGGCCCGACATCCAAGCATCCCGAAAAATTCTCGTACTTTCATGCGGTCAATGACATAATGGGTGACAATACTCCTTTGTTCCATTTTAAAAGCGTTAAGGAGGCATAACGTGAGCGATTCAAGTTCCCGTCGTCGATTTCTTCAGACTACATTGGTTGCCCCTACATCTTTCGGAATGCCGTGGTTCGTCTCCCCTCAGGCGTGGGGATCTCAGGCAGCTCCCCCACCCAGTGGGCAAATCACCTTGGGCGTGATTGGAGTAGGTCCTCGGGCCACCTACGATCTACAAAGTATCCTCCAGTTGGCAGACGTCCGCTGTTTGGCGGTCGCCGATGCTCAAGCATCGCGGAGAAAGGCCGGAAAAGCATTGTTGGATCAGCACTACGGGAATCAAGACTGTGCGGCATACTCGGATTTCCGCGACTTGCTGAACCGCGAAGATATTGACACGGTGCTCATCGCCACCGGAGATCGTTGGCATGCACCGGCCTCGATCATGGCCGCAGAGGCCGGCAAAGATGTTTATAGCGAAAAACCTTGTGCCATGACCATCGAGTTGTGCCAACGACTTTGCAAGGTGTTCGATCGAACAGGCCGGGTTTTTCAAGCAGGCACTCAGCGACGGAGCGTGCCGAATTTCCAATTCGCTGTGCAGTTAGCTAAAAGTGGGAAGTTGGGAAAAATTCACACCATGTATGCATCGGTGTATGAGCCGGTGCTTGATAATACTTGGCTGCCCCGGGAAGATACCCCACCTAAAGAAGTGCTAGATTGGAATTTATGGTTAGGGCCGGCACCGTGGCGTCCCTACAATCATCGCTATGTGGAGGGCGCGTGGCGGGGGTTGTGGGACTTCGATTCCGGTGCTCGCCTTTTGGACTGGGGGGCTCATACAGTTGACCTATGTCAATGGGCCATTGGTGCCGACGACACGACCCCGGTTGAGTTCGAACCCACCCCGGCCAACATCATCTGCCACTATGCGAACGGTGTGAAGCTTATTTTAGAATTTTTGAAGACCCCCTTCGGCGATCGAAGTCCCCAGTTCATTACCCGACTGGGAACCTGCCCGGTGCGATTCGTCGGAGAGGAAGGATGGGTAGAAACCGGCGATAATGGGGAAGTGGAGGTTCATCCGCCTTCCCTGCGAAAGGAGGTGCCGGAAGGCTTGACGCGTGTTAAGGGGCTAGATGTGACGGCGCATGCCCGCAACTTCTTCGACTGCGTCAAGACGCGTCAAAGACCGGTATGCAATCATTGGGTAATGCGGCGCTCTCATGTCGCGTGTCATGCGGCGGCTTTAGCCTGGGTTCTTAATCGAAAGCTTCGCTTCGATCCGGAGCGGGAAGAATTTCTCGGTGACGAGGAGGCAAACAGCCTCAGGGCCAGACCGGAACGTGATCCGTGGGCCTAGGCTTCTGTGTTTCGCGGATTGCTTCCAATCGTTGGGCTTTAAACAGATTCGCCTTTTTCAATCAATCCTCGTTTCTTGAGCGGGGACTGATTGGTTCTGAGAAGTGTGTCGGATTTCGACGGATCTTCCTTTGGAAATAGCGTAAGGAACCTCTGAACAACACTGGCGTTTTTAAAGTGATGGAGCCCTTGCCGTTTACTTTCGTGGTTTAGCGGGATCGGAGTCGCTGGAGAGCAACTCCAGCTTGTCTATCCTTCCCCGCTTAACCGTCCACGCTGGTGCGCCGCCCAAGCGCTCTAGCCCGTCGCCCAAGACGTCAGGCGTCTGTACAACATTCGCCGGTGGAGGTAAGTATTCACTCCCGCCCCCCACCCTCAAGGCATATTGAAGGTTCTTGTATATCGCCCGAAAACGCACCTTCCGCCACCTAAACACATGGTTCATCACCGCGAACACCTGCTTCACCCGCGTCCCAATCCGCGACTTCCACCGATTCCCCACCTTTTTCCTTTGCACTCAGCGGATGCCCACGCCTCGCCCGCCGCTCGGTAAAGTCCCGTACCCCAGGCGCCTTTTCCCGCATCGCCTCCTGCGGGCAGAACGGCTCGGCAAGTCTCGCCAGCTCCGCCCTGGGCATGACCTGGTCCGTCCTCCGCAGGAACGCATGCCGGCGGGTCGATTTCCGCATCACGTCGAAGCCGTCCGTAGCCAACGCCCTGCTCTCGGCGACTGCTCTTTGCTATGACTGCCTCCCGTCCCCTGCTGAATTGCACTTTCCCTTCCAACTGACCGCGAGGACATTGCACTGGTCCAGCCGGATGTTGTGCGGAGGTTGCGTAATTATTTCGGCTTATTTTTGACAGCCAGCGCTGCCTGGAAACCCGTCCTCTTAGTCCTCGCTGCCCGATGACTCATGTGATCTCGACGAGGAGGGTACACGCTACCGCCCAAATAGTCTGTCAATGGGACAAAAAATCTACAAGAATTCTCGAATCTTTTGGCGGGGACGTCGGCAGCAACTTGGAGCTGGTAACCCTTGCCCCATCAAAACAGAAGTTAGGCTCATGCTGTCGGCGACCGGCTTGTTAAGGCTTGCCCCCGTGATATTGATAATGCGTCTCATTTAGTCGATGCGGTCGAAACGAAGGCCTGATTCGTTTGAGTCGTCCGCGGTCCTGCCAGAGCCAGCATTTGCATTAGCCTGAATTTCCTGCCTACGAGTGCGTGCTCTGGATCGACTAGCGATTCCGGGTGAGTCGCGCCCGGCATCCAATTCTCATTTTGAGCAAGTTGATCAAAATATTTCGGCAAAAAAGCTTTGTGGGATTTAGACCCAAAACCACAAAAGATTGAAGGCAAATTGTGGGATTGTCGCCCTAATTGAGCAAAATAGCTTGATTTTTTCTTTGCCTGTGTTACACTCAGACTCACATAGAAATCGAGCGGCAAATAGGCGGGGTGGATTTGAAGTCGGTGGTACTATCCAAAGGTTGGGGATGGCTGGAAAGTCGTCAGGATTGATCATCGGCGAATTTCGCCGAACGGTCGATGATCGCTACCGGCTGATCATTCCCCCCCAACTTGCAGAGCCGATTACTCGGGAGTCGGTCGAGTGCACGCTCGTAAAAGAGCGAGCTGGCTGCCTGAGTCTTTGGAGCAGGACGGAATGGGAACGGCGGTTTGCCGGGCGGATTCAGTTGATTGAGCAGCGGCTTAGTTTGGGCGATTTGGATCGCCGGCTTGCAGAGGTTCAGATGTTGGGCCGGCTGCTCTCCACACGGCACAAACCGGTAGAGCTTGCGGGACGCAACCGTTTGGTCATCCCTGAGGGCTTTCGCGAGTTTTTGGGCGCCGAACCCAACGCAGAAGTGATGCTCATTGGAGCCGCAGTTTGCGTGGAAATTTGGAAACGGGAGCAGTGGCTCCATTATTTGAACCGCCGAGCGGCCCGATTTACGCGGCTTTTTGCGCGATTGAGCTAAAACAACTCGTGTAAGTGTCAGAGATCAGATCGTACGCCGGTCAGAGATCATATCGTTCACCAAATTGAAAAAGACACCATTGGCGGTGCAAGGGGCGAGAAAGCCGCAGGATACCCGATCAGAAGGTTCCGAGCCCGGCAGAAATACGACGAACCGCTTACTCTAAAAACCAGCAGGGTAGGAAAGCGTCTATTGGAAGCGGGAGTGATGATTAGGATACGAGCAACTATCACTCGGAAAAAATTTTGCCGTGCAGATCGGAAGCGTCATATCTGAAGTGAGCGTCATATCTGAAGTGAAGGCATCGTCGTCGATTTCGAAGCCTGCGAAGGAGCAAAGAGAGGGAAAACATAAAGTCGAACATTTGCGAGGATTCCGTGCCCGGTCCAGAAGCACCCTTATTGTGCCGGTTCGTGTCACCCGGTCGGATTGCAAGTCACGGGGCACTGACTTTTCGCAGGTCAGGCTCGCGAAAATGCTATGGACCGGGCATGGATCCCGCTAAATCCTGAATAACGGGCTAAAGGAGGAAGCGAAAACTGCGGGAGAAAGTTTAAGCCGAGATGTGATCCGGAGGTACTCCGCCTTCACGTGAGCAAATATTGTTTCTTCTTTTTCTTCTTAAGAACTAGATTCATTAACTGTGTTCATTCACGGGGGGATCAAGTGATTTTGCCGGAGTTTTCTGGCGCGGCTTATCTGCTTAAATTTGCTTTCTCTCCGAACGAGCTTGCCTATCAGGTGCCTTTGACGCATGAAGTATCAGGCAAGTTCATCCCCTGAGGGCTTCGCAGTATGAAACTCTCTTTGCCCGAACATGGAGTTTTAATAATAGGGCTCTTCCCATGCCGGAATAGGCTGGTTCTTTGAATTCCGCGATTCATTGGCACTAGTGACCCGGATGGCGGGCCGATCGCGGAATACACAAACGGATTCACAAACGCCGCACCCGATGCATTTCGTGGCATCGACGTAAGGCCGCTTGATGAGCCGCTTCTGTCCTTGCCGATCCGTGATCTCGACCTCCAGGAAATAAATAGCTTTATCAGGAATCGGGCAATGTTCTTCGCACACCATGCAATCCCGGCCGTAGGCGTAAGGGATGCATCGACTGGTATCGAAGGTCGCGAGCCCGAGTCGGGTTTGCTGCTTTTCGATCAACGGCAGGGGGCGGATAGCCTCGGTGGGACACACGAAGCCGCATCGGTTGCAACCATAATCGCAGTAGCCGATTTGGGGAACTAATCGGGGCGTCCAAAGCGATTCAAGCCCCATTTCCAAGCCGCACGGTTGAAGCCCGCCGGTGGGGCAGACCTTCATGCACAGTGCACAAGCCGTACACCGCGCGAGAAATTCCGGCTCCGGCCGCGCCCCGGGAGGCCGAATTAACTCGGGTGGATATTGTAACTGGCGTCCCAAAACTGTGGATCGCATCGCCCCCAGCGCGAAAAGCCCGCCGAGGACCGAGGCAAGTACTCCGCGACGCGAGAGATCCACCGGGTCGTTATCACGTGCCGGCTTCCAGGGCCACACCCACCGAAATTGCAAAGAATCGCGGTGGCATGCCTCCGTGCAATTCAGGCAACCAAAGCACTCCGACGCTTTCCATTTTCCGCCTGCGGCCTCCGCAGCTGCACCGTGACACGTCAGCCCGCAAAGCTCGCACTGATTGCAAATATCTTCCCGTAGTTCGCGTCGGAGAAAGGGCCGCCATGCAAGGAAACCCAGAAGCGCTCCGAGTGGACACACAAACCGGCACCACCATCGCCGGCGCACCGCATTCAAGCCGACGATGACCGCAAAAAAGACCAAAACGCTTCCACTTTGCCAAAAAGCTTGCCGCGGTTTGACAGTAATGTTATCGCGGTAAAAAACGTAAAGCGGCTCGGTCAAATGGACAACTCGAACAGGCCCGATACCCGGATCCGTTTGATAGATCGCCGTACTCCCCTCCTCGACAGCCCATTGGACTGTGGGAAAAACACTCACGGTAAGTGTTCTGTACAGAAGTACTAGGGGATCAAAAATCGTGACCCAGTGGCCCCCAAAAAGGGCCATCACCAGGAAAGCAACGAGGAGATAATGTTTGGTTCGCTGCCAACCCGACCACCAATCGCGCGTACCGCGTCGCGGTCGGCGAGAGTGCAAAAATCGGCCGGCAATGTCGTGAACCGTTCCCAGGGGACAAACCCACCCACAAAATAGTCGACCGCCTAAGACGGTCACCACCCCGGTCACAAGTGCCAGGAGAGCCAGCCACGGTACCGCGTGGGCGGCCAAGCTTGTCACCACAAGTATGAGCGGATCGAACCAAAAAAACAGCTTCAACCACGGGCTTGGGGGGCGGTCGGGCAAAGGCCGAGCCCAAATCACCAATAAGATAAATAGCGTCAGGAAGCTGAGTTGGACAATCCGTCGCAGCCGTGGGCCGCTCAGCCATTGCCGAATCATGCCACGGTAAGCTCCAGCGGATTGAGGCTGCGATAGTTCATGGTACCTAGGCCGCTCTGGTGTCCTTTGACGATGCTCGGGACTTCCTCAGGCTTGCGACCCAACATCTCGGCACCCCAAGCATCGAGCGCGACAAGGTCGGTCCCGGCAGCAACGGCCAGACCGAGCCGCACATCCTGCGGATTTCCGCCTCGTGGTCCCCTTGCCACAAGCATTCGCACGGCATCTAAGATGCAGATTCGGGGTTGGAGAAAGCGGGTCAGATCGGTTAGACATTCGGCGATTGCCTGGTGGAAAGTACGCCTTTCCTCCATGACCCCCATGTAGTTTTTCATGCACAGCGTGGCCACTGACAACCCGTGATGCTTGGCGATAGGTACGTTGATCAGCAAATCGCACTCAAGAATCTCCGGATAAAGCGGAACCGTCTTTACGAATTCCCCCTTGATATTCACGGTCTTAAAGCGGCTCCGGTCCAAAAAGACGACTTCCGCTCCCAAGGGCCGGACGGCAGCCGCGATTCCGCTTCGCTCGTATGAATTTACTGCGATATCACAAGGGTTATCGCCCACTTTTACCCGTTTTGCTCCCGCCTCAAAGCAAAGCCGGACAATCGTAGCGACGACATCCGGATTGGTATTGGCAGCCAATTCCGGCGTGCGATCCCAGGCGATATTCGGCTTAACCCAAACCACATCCCCTTTTCGCACAAATCGTTGCAGGCCCCCTAAAGCCTCTACTGCTTTTTCGGTCAACTTAACGGCAGCTTGCTGGATGGCCGCGGCATCTAGTTCCTTGGGCCCAGCCCACTTGGCAATCGCCAATTTGGGCATACCACTTTGCGGCTGAATAACCCCTAAAGCGGCGGAGTGGTCAGCAATCAATCCGGGAAGGGCAACTCCGACTACTCCGGAGGTAACCAGCCCCGAAGTCGTCTGAGCCAGGAAACGCCGACGCGAACATACCATGGCACAGCCTCCTTTACGAGCGGATGTCCACAAATTACTGCGCAATCTACAACGGCCGCTTTAATACCGTTTGAGCCTACGAATAAAGCACAGCCCACCATTGATGGCTCTAAGCAGCGATCGGCGAGCTTCGGTCGAATCCTTCTAATCTGCTTACCCGGTTCTACTTACTCGATCCGGGTGCCACCTTTCATTACGCTACGAATCACTTTGCCGGCGTGCTGACGGTGTTTGACATCTAATAGTGCTTCACATAATGTTGCTTCGCATTCACACGAGCCGTTTTCCCGCCATCCATTCTGCTTCACGGCGGGCACTAAAGGAGGGAAGCCTGCGGTGGGAAACGCGTTTTCGGCTTTATCCTGCATCCGTTTCCGTCGGAAAGAGCAAGCAGTTTATATTCGCTATACACGTGGTGTTTATTTCCGTTAAGCTTGCTCCGGCGACCTGCGCTTGTCAAGATCACCACCTAAGTCACACCAGCCGATGGTGACCACGAAGTGCGTGCGGGGGAAGTGGGAGCGGTTTGGTTTAGACAGATGAAGCAACAATCCGCCCTCACCTTTCTAGCCATTTTCAAGCAAAACGTTGCACGATTACTTTCCCACGATTCGCCACAAATCGGCCGGATTCTCTCGGTGGTTCTACTCGGGAAAGCCGATCTGCTCGCCGGGTTGACGATAAGATAGCGGTCGGCCTGAGGATGAGCCAACTGAATTCCTCTATAAACAATTTTCGAATCTTAAATTTCCTAAAATTGTGCGGCTCGGTGGGCAGCCATCATCGGTAAGATGGCTAGGCCTCACAAGCGAAGAGGGATCGCTCACCCACTATTTCGTGAATCTAGAATTCCGTTTGAGGAATCAAGAATCCGGTTTTTGAGCAGCAAAACAAGTCATTTCCTGGAGACCTTCAAACGGAACGAACCGATGTGACAACGCCTGAAACGAGTCGGCTCACTGACCCGGAAGAGTGAGTGACGAAACAAAATAAGCCCGTTGTGTTCGTCAAGGCAGAAACTGCTGACACCAATAAATTGGACCGTTGGGCGACTGATAGGCGGCAACCCCTACCCGGCGATGCCTTGGGTTCAGGATGTTATAGCGATGACCCGGCGATCGCATCCAAGATTCAACCGCCTTTTTGCTCGAAGGTTGACCCATAGCGATGTTCTCGGCCACAGGTTCAGAGGTGTGAACAAGGCTTCCAACCTGAGCCATCCAGCGGCAGTGCCGGCGGGACGACTCCTGTAACAATTGATCGACAATCAGGAGCGGCAGCCCATACCGTTGCCTTTCAAGATTTGTGTAGTAAAGCAGATTCTCTTCCACGGGCAACAATGGTACACCATTGTGCCTCGATTCCGCGGCTGAAATCGAAGAACTCGTGCCATTTTTCTGAACCGCTCTCCCATTATTCGGATTTTGTTTCGCTGTGAGAGATGGATTATTTTGGGCTCCTTCGGCCGCAGCGGTTTTCGCCCTGCTAACGATGACGATGGCAGAAAGCAAGCCAATCACGACCAAGCGCAATCCGAGTTTGCAAATGACTTTCACAGCATACTCCCAGAGTAAGAACTTCAAACCGGTTCGTTCAACGCATGAACTGCCCTATCTGTTGGATGAACCGCATTTGCGATCAGAGAAAAAGACTTTAGAAAGCACTTAATCTTCTTCCGAGCCGATCGCCCCGCAATTGTCAGATCAATTGGCTGAATTCCCCCTTCTCAATCGCAGCAAGCCCCCTTCGTGCGAACGCGGCGAAAAGCATTGGCTTTCTTCGCTGAGACGAGCGCTCCAACGCCCGTGATAGGCGAAATTTTTTAGAATCACTTCATTTTTTGAAGATGCTTTCTCCTTGCACTCCGTCATCACACGCGGCTTTGCCATGGGGCATCATCGATGAAATTTCCACTCAAGCGGCCCAAGATGTTGCCCGCCCAAGCGCTGATCTTCCATGGTTGGGATCGCTACTGGGATCGGAGCCACGAAAAACACGCTGAAATTTCTGGCGTGCGGCGAACACCGACACGGCTTAGCTTTAGATTCGCTCGAGAATTGCTCGAACCGGTAAAGCATGCATCGCCCGATGGGGCATAACTTCAAAAAATGCCGCGACCGTCGAACGATTTCCTCCCGTTTCCCCCACGTCAGTGACGTTCTTATCGCGGCATCTTGGCTATCAAGAGGCCATTCCCCGTCAGTAGTTGGGTGAGTTTAGTTGCCGCTCCTTTGGAATGCAAGTGGGTACCCAACTCAAGTGAAGCCACGCCGTGCGGAATATGGCTACCCTCAGCGTGCCTTCTCCCCTTCCCATTGGGGGAAGCGATCGAAGCCGAGGCCTACAGAAAAAAGCTGCCCTCCGGCTATTTGAGGCCGAAGCACGATTACGGGTCGCCGATTCGCACTACTGACGGATTTCGCCTGAGCCCTCGGAATTCAACATACTTCGGTGCCCAAACAGCGTATATCTCGGTTAAAAATGGGAATGGATCGGGGCCGATTGTGCGGGCAAACTCGAGTGTTTAGACAAGTCTCATGCTCGTGGCGTTCGCAGCTTAGGGAGAACCGGCTCGATTAATTTTCCGACATTTAGTGACCGTTGAGTGGGCCACTTCTAATCGCAGCCGTTTCGCAATACGATATCCGGCATTGAGATTCCGCATATCGGGTATCGAGATCGGCTTACCAAAGTCCCCATCGCGAGCAATCACGAAGTCGGCAGCAATACCGTAGGTCTCTGGAATTGTTATCCGAGAGGTAAGACCCATGATCAATGGCAAGTATGGTGTCGCGATCCACGGAGCGGGTAAGGTCTCGTACGCTCATGTGGCGAGTTGGCTTAAGAATCCCCATGTGGAGATTGTTTGGATCACCAGCCGCCGGCGCGAAAGTGCCGAAAAATTGGCTGCCCGGTTCGGCCTAAGCTGCTCGGTGGGAAGTGATTTCGAGGCGGTTCTGGCCGACGGGCGTGTGGACATCGTTAACCTCAGTGGTCCGAACCATGTCCATGCGCCGCAGGCCATCGCCGCAGCCGCAGCCGGTAAACATCTCCTGATTGAAAAGCCCATGTGTTTAGACATGGACGAAAATCGCCGTCTTAGGGAGGCCGTTGCCCGGGCAGAAGTGAAATCGGTGGTAAGCTTCGTTCTCCGGTGGAATCCTCTCATAAAAAACTTAAAATCGCTGTTAGCCCAGCATGCCATCGGAAAGCTTTTCTACATTGAAATCGATTACTGGCACGGGTTGGCCGAGTGGTGGACCGGCTACGAATGGGGACGCACTTACGCAAGTGGTCGCAGTGCGATGTTGACCGGGGGCTGTCATGCGGTCGACGCTATCCGATGGCTCTCGGGTGACGAGGTGATCGAGGTCGCCGCTTTCGCGAACAATATCCATGGGAGGTTCGAATATCCCGCAAATGTCGTTGCCATTTTGCGGTTCAAAAGCGGGGCAATCGGCAAGACCTCCGCGCTATTTGATGCGGAAATGCCCTACCAATTCAACATTGATCTCGTGGGCACGGAGGGCACCCTTCGCGACAATCGGATTTGGTCCACTCGGCTTTTCCCCGGCCAAACCGGCTGGACGACCATGCAGACCATCCTCCCGGATTCCGGGGCAGTGGAACACCATCCTTTCGACGATGAGGTAAACCATTTGGTCGATTGTATTCGGACCGGGCAGGAGTCTCATGTAAACGTGGCGGATGCTTTCTTTACGCACGAGGTTTGTATCGCAATCGACCGGTCGATTGCCTCGGGCGGGCAACCCGTTAAGCTTCCCCTTCAGGAATGAACTTAGGAGCCTAAGCTCTAACGCACCCAGAAGGATTGTCCCCCGGGGCGATCGGTGTCGGAAGTTTCCTCATCGCGGTATTCGAATGCGGCATAGGCGAGCGAAGTGACTAGTTTGCCCGGGTTACAGGATGTTGGTTGCGCGGAATCTGGCCGTGAATGACCCTCAAGCTTTTGGACACTCGATTAAGCCCGAAATGACGCCCCGCGAGCGATGGCTTGCGTTACTTGAGGGAAAGGGTGCCGATCGAATTCCGTCTGATTACCAGGCAACCCCTGAGGTCACCGAAAGACTAAAGCACGAATTAGGCTGCCCAGATGAGGAAGCAATATATCGTCGGCTCAAAATAGATGCGCGCTACTTCGTGGCACCACGTTGGAAGTACGAGCGTCATCCCCAGGATCCTGCGGCTGACCTTTGGGGAGTTCGATATCGGTGGGTGGACTACGGGCTGGGACGCTATCAAGAACCGGTTTATCACCCGTTGGCAGACGCGGAATCCCCGAGTGATGTTGCGCGACATCCGTGGCCTAAACCCGAGGACTTCGATTACCAAACGATCACGGATGCGGTGCTGAAAAGTGATCTTTGCCGACCGATTCATGCCGGGCACTTCGAACCCTTTATGATCTATGGGTATCTGCGCGGTTTGGAAAAGGCTTTTGAAGATCTCGTCCTCCGCCCGAAGCTTGCAGACGCTATCCTCGGACATTTGTTCGAGTTTTTTTGGGAGCATCACCGGCGGATTTTCGAGGCCGGAAAGGGCCGGATCGACCTCACCTGGGTGGCCGAGGACCTCGGTTCGCAATCGGGGCCATTGATTAGTTTGGAAACGTACCGACGTTTTCTTCTGCTGCACCAACTCAAAATGGCCGACCTTGCCCGATCTTTCGGGGTTCACGTCATGTACCATTCCGATGGGAGTATCCTCCCCTTTTTGCCCGATTTAGTAGAGAAAGTGGGAATTGAGATTCTTAATCCAATTCAATGGCGGGCTGCCGGCATGGATCGCCGCTACTTGGTGGCCGAATTCGGACGATCCGTGATTTTCCACGGTTCGATCGACAATCAGCAAACGCTTGCCTTCGGAACCCCGGAGGAGGTACGGGCGGAAGTTCTGGAAAGCATCGAGATATATCGAAACGCACGATGGATATGTGCTCCCTGCCATAATATTCAGCCGATTACTCCCACCGCGAATATCTTGACCCTTTACGAAACTTTAAATGCGGCATTTGGGGAAGCTTGAAGGGTCGTGAGGGGGCCCGCCGCGATAGCCCGAATCCCGGAAAAAGTTCCCGGATGAAAAAATGGGCGGTTTTTTGCGCCCGTGGGCGATCGCTCATTCACTGAAACGCTAGGCGAGACTCGAATACGAAATTTACACAAAATAGGTTTCCAAAATTTTGGATTTGCAAGCTCGAATTCAGTGGTTTTTTTAGCCGAGTCTCAAAAGTTCCTTCATATCGGCCCGATCCTAAAGCACGTCGCCGACAAGCTCATTTCACGAGACGGCGACGGTTCCGGCCTGCCTTTGGAGCCAGATAATGGGCTCTGCGTACCGGCCGAGCGAAGCGTGTGAGTGGCTCCGGAAGTTGCTGCCGCTTCCTTTAAAAACGGTGGTTTTGTCCTTCTCCCGGATACTTACCCGGTTCAAAACCTCTGTTTAAAGGATTTTTTGCTTTGTCACGATTGCTGAAAAAGCGGGTGGGAAAACCTTGGCAATGCCCATAACACCTTGAATCTGAAGGCCCCTAACCTTCATCTGATCGGATTTCACCGAAACGGGGGCTATTGTGTTACTTGGGCAACCGCTCGAGCTTCCAATACGGATTTCGCAAAAACGGGTGGCCGATTGGGTTGGGGAACGCGGAGGTTTCACGCGCGGGGATCAACCAACGCGGGAATGTCGCAAGTTGTTGAAGGTTTGTGTTGCGAAAAACAAATGAATATGAAGGATTTTGGTGAGAGGGAAATCCGCGGTAAGTTCAGTTCGGTAGCCCCCGACACTTGCAAAGCCTACGTTTCGGGGCATAGAATAAAAGGGCACAAGAAGCCGACTTGTAATGATGTCTCCTCAGGGGGGTCGGAATGGCTTGGCATTGGTGGCTGGCGGTGGCCGGTGCGACTGCTGCGGCGGCAGCATTGGGAACCATTTTGTGGCGGGCTGCCCGTAAGGCTTTTTGGGAGCCGCGTCTCGCGGAGGCATCGCGGCATTTCCATCTTCACCGAGAGCGTCTCGAAGCTAAATTTATCAAATTGCTCATGGGTCGGTCCCGACCCTCTGCCCCGCGAGGAATCGACTGTCGTTTCGAGGACGAGGTTGCCTACGCGCGCAATCGTGTCACCGGCGAGCTTTCAGCATTCGTGGGGGTTTCCATCGAGTTTGAAGATGGAAGCCTCGGACTCGAGGGGGAATCTGAACCGGGTGGCAATATTCGGCTAGGAACCGCCGTGTTTCGGTTCGATGGCCAGCGTTGGGATACCGACGGTCGTGTCATCTATAATCTTACGCCGCGCGAAGCCATTCATTTCTACAAAAGCGATCTTAAGCCTTTGACAGAAGAACCGGCACGGCGAAGCTAAGCCGCACCCGTTCTTTTGAACTGTCTCCAACTGCTCTTACCTTCGCTGTTGGTCCACCCCTCCGTCGCGAATTATGTCCTTTTCCTTACGGATGTTTCGATTTTTCCTTGCTTCCCCAAAAGTGTTTTTTTCGTCCGGCTCAAATCCTTTGACCGCTTCTTGGGGGGCCAAGGCCGCGCTCAATCCGCTCATCAACGGCCGCGGGAACCGAAGGTCGCGGACCTAGGCGTTAATATCCGTGATTTAGTGAATATGGCGGATATAGGCAAAATAAGCGGAAGGTGAGAAGCGTAGAGCAATTAGTAAGTTTTGTGAACGATCTTCGATTCGCCGTGCGAAGATATTTGGTTGCCGCGCGGGCGGAAGTGATTTGCGGAGCCCTGTAATTCGACGCGGGGAAATATTTGGCATTTCTCCGAGATCATTTGTTCGCGCGGGATTCGAATATTGGACGTAACAGTATCTCGATATCAAACACCCCTGAGCTTCAAGGAGAAAGATTGAGCAAACTACGAAAATGCTTTGCCCGCTTTTCTAATCCATGAGTTTCCGGAGCACGGCGGGCAGGACACCACCGTGGCGGTAATACTCCATCTCAAGCGGGGTATCAATTCGCACACGCACGCGAAATCGCTTCTCCGCCCCCGCCGGATCTCTCGCAACAACTTCGAGCAAACACCGCGGTTCAAAGTTGTCACCCGGCAATCCTAAAATTTCGAAGACTTCATTTCCCTGGATGCCGAGGCTTTCCCAACTAGCACCGTCGACAAATTCCAGTGGTAGAACCCCCATCCCCACGAGGTTACTCCGATGGATCCGCTCGAAACTGACCGCCAGCACCGCTCGGACCCCCAGTAGTTTGGTGCCCTTGGCCGCCCAATCTCGGCTGCTCCCCGAGCCGTACTCCGCCCCGGCGATGACCAATAGGGGCACCCTCTCGGTTTGATAGCGCATCGCTGCCTCGAAGATGGTCATGATTTCGCCGCTAGGAAAGTGTTTGGTCACTCCCCCTTCGGTCCCCGGTACAAGAAGGTTTCGCAAACGGATATTCGCAAAGGTGCCTCGGGTCATGACGCGGTCATTTCCTCGGCGGGCTCCATAACTATTGAACTCTTCGGGGGGCACCCCCCTTTCAATAAGGTAACATCCCGCCGGACTGCTCTTGGGGATGGAGCCGGCCGGGGAAATGTGGTCAGTGGTTACCGAATCCCCTAAAAGAACTAGAATCCGAGCCCCCCGGATCGCTTCAAGTGGTGGCACCTCACGACCCACACCTTCGAAGAAGGGTGGCTCCTGGATATAAGTACTCTCCGGATCCCACGGAAAAATAGGACTCTCCGGTGCCGGTAATTCGTTCCACTCGGGTCGTCCGGGCAAGGCCTGTTCATAAGAATTGCGAAAGTGCTCCGGTCGGATGAGACGGCTAACCAACCGGTTAACCTCCTCTTGACCCGGCCAAATATCTCGCAAAAAGACCGGCTTGCCGTCCGCATCGTAGCCGAGAGGTTCTGTCTGAAAATGAATATCGATCCGCCCTGCCAACGCGTAGGCAACCACAAGGGGTGGACTGGCCAAATAATTGGCTTTCACCAGCGGATGGACACGCCCTTCAAAATTCCTATTTCCGCTAAGCACCGCCACGGTTACGAGATTATTTTCTGTGATCGCCCGAGCCACAGGTTCAGGTAATGGCCCACTATTTCCGATACACGTGGTGCACCCATAACCTACGGTCGAAAATCCCAATTGATCTAAGGCATCCTGCAAGCCGGATTCGAGAAGGTAGTGAGTTACCACACGGGATCCCGGAGCCAAGCTTGTCTTCACAAACGGCTTGACCCGTAGGCCGAGCTGAACCGCCTTTCGGGCTAGTAACCCCGCTGCAAGCATGACGGAAGGATTGCTCGTATTGGTGCAACTGGTGATCGCTGCGATGACCACCGAACCATGGCTCAGCATCTCCTCGCGACCGTTCAGTCGAATGGGGACTTCGCAACGTGCGGCCTCGCGAGGCACGGCATAACCCCTCTCGGCCGTCGGAGCATGGAGTGCCTGCTCAAAGACTTGAGGAACGCGGATGAGGCTAACCCGGTCTTGCGGCCGCTTGGGACCAGCCACGGAGGATTCAATGCCGCTTAGTTCGAGCGTCAATACTTTCGTGTACTTTGGGACGGGGCTCGACGGTGTGTAAAAAAGCCGTTGTGCCTTAGCATAGCGTTCCACCAGCTCCACCTCGGCTTCACTACGCCCTGTTTGGTGGAGATAGGTTAGCGTTTCCTGATCAATCGGAAAGTAGCCCATGGTGGCTCCGTACTCAGGAGCCATGTTCGCAAGCGTAGCCCGATCGGGCACAGACATCTTTTGAACACCGGGTCCGAAAAACTCGACAAATTTCCCCACCACCCCTTCGCGCCGCAACAGGGCGGTGACGGTCAAGACCAAGTCCGTCGAAGTGGCCCCTGGGGGTAAGGCACCGGTCAGTTCCAGCCCCACCACCTCCGGCAAAAGGAGCGGCAGCACCTGCCCCAGCATGGCTGCCTCGGCTTCGATACCTCCGACACCCCACCCGACAATGCCTAGACCATTAATCATGGTTGTGTGGCTATCCGTGCCCACCAAAGTATCGGGATAGGCGATTTGCTCCCCGGAAACCCCACCCACCAATACGACTTTAGCCAGGTACTCCAAGTTGACCTGATGAATGATCCCCACTCCAGGGGGGATCACGCGCAAACCGTTAAAGGCTTTCTGCCCCCAACGAAGGAACACGTAACGCTCGCGATTGCGCGACATTTCCAGGGCAATGTTTCGCTCCAGTGCCTCCCGACTCCCGTAAAAGTCCACCTGGATCGAGTGGTCGATCACCAAATCCACAGGGACCAGAGGATTCACCCGGCTTGGATCTCCCCCTTGCCGCTGAAGAGCACTCCGCATGGCTGCCAAATCGACAAGTGCTGGTACACCGGTAAAATCCTGAAGAATCACCCGCGCGGGCTTGAACGGCACCTCCACCTCACCGGCAGATCCTCGAGCCCACGCGGCGATATTCCGCACGTCCGCCTCGCTGATTTGATAGCCGTCGCAATTTCTCAAAGCCGCTTCGAGGAGAACTCGGATGCAGAATGGAAGCTCCGCTAACACGGTCCAGCCAAGCTCCTCAAGCCTTTCGAGGCGGGAATAGTGAACTGAGCCGGTCGAGGTCTCCAATACTGCCCGAGCACCTAAGGGATCCTTCACACCGGAAAAATCCATGATTATTGCTCCACGCTTGGCTTCGGGTTTGCCATTGACAATATGCAGTGCGGATTCGCTTTTAATCTCTTCCCCACCTAAAAGCTTCGTGACTTGATCTAACTCTACCTACCTAACTCTAGCTATGGTGACCATAGGCATAACCGCGAAACCGTTTGTTGGGGTCACCCCGTAATACTTTCCTCCGCTGGTAACGCATTGATTCCGCGATGTCACCATTGCAACCTCGCAAGCAAGCGTCGAAAAATCAATCGTCCAAAAAAGTCTTTGTGCCCCCAAGAGCCTTAAGCACTCTTTGCTTTCCCGACGCTCGGGCGGCCGGCATAATCTGGTACAACCGATGCTTGTAAAGGGACGATTCCGAGGCCGTGGATATTAATCTGGGAGCCGATGCTTTGCTACGTGCCGGTCCTATAATAGCGGCCGAGGCCCCTATGCCACGGCAGCGGCCGCAGTCCCGATTCCACACTGGCCGCACCCAATTTTATCGAGGATCGGCTGAAAAGAAATGCGGCCCGGTCACCACTGAGCAAACGGCGACCTGGGCCGCTCAATACCGGTAAGAGCGTAATTAACCTTAACCCTAACGCTTCAACCCGCAAGAGGCTACATTGTTAATTTGTTTTAGACCCTTCTGGAGCTGCTCGTAGCTTTTCGAAGCACTCGCAGGCAACTTCTCCCTGAGGCGATGCGCTGCGTTTGGTCTGGCAAAGCCTACCAAGTTCCCCACTCGCTTAATACACCTAGCACGGGGTAATAACAACCACTTGGCTCAATTTCGCGACGTCCCACGCCCCATAGTTTTTCGCTTCCCCGGAGCTCGACTCGCTAGTGACTAATCCGAAAGGCAAAAATTTTGGAAAACCTCCCTGGGATAGGGCAAAAGCCTTGAAAAAGCATTTAGGGATTTATTAGTACTCGAGCTGTGTATTCGAGCATGATCTCCTCACGGGGCAACGGCATTTCGTCATCGTTTTTCGTGGCGACGATTAGACGGAGTGATCTCTGGGGAGACAGAATCTCTTAGGGACGCACCCGCGCCTCAGTTTCTGTGGGGAAGTCGGGGGGTAGAGGCTGGGTCACCTTACCGCTTGCCGCCCACTCAGCCCCCCGCTGGAAGGGCACAATGAATGCCACGCTTTTCAGTTCCTTGGCCGTATGACCGAGGGCAATCTGAAAAACACGACCTTTACCGTATTGCACGGTGAACAAAATCGGTTCGTGTTCGTCGGAGCCGCCCTTTTCTTTCGGGGCGAAAGCGGTCGCCAAAACCGTGAGGTTCTTAGCCGGGCCACGAAGCCAGCCGTAAAGCTCGTCCTCCACATGCATAAATTTTTCCGGCAACCCCTGCGTGATGGGGTGATTGGGCTCACGAATCACAACCTGGAAAGCCTGCATCGGGCCATGACCGCCGCCACGACCCGGCGAATAATCCAGAACCACTTTTCCGTCACGCCAACGAACATACGGACCGCTTTTCTCATTACGGCCACCCCAACCCCCGAGACCAATGATTTCGTTGTATTCTGGCCAATCCGGAAACGCCGCGCACGCAAAATGGTAGATCACCACGCCGCCACCATTGCGGACATACTCTACGAAAGCCTTTTTAGTCTCCTCCGGCCAAGGATCCCCCTGGTAATTGCTCACGACAACGTGATAAGCCGAGAAATTCGGCTTAAAGCCACTCATGTCCGATCCTTTTGGCAGCGAAGTGGCTACATCTACCTGAAAAAGCCCTGTCTCCTCCAAAAGCTGCTTGAGAACCGGCGTCGTGCCCTTCCAATCGTGCGCATTTTGTCCATCGATGATGAGCGCCTTGTACGGGGGTTGGGCTAGAACGAAAACACCTCCTAAAAGCACTAGGGCGAGGGAGCCGAACCAATGACGCCGCTGCATGTTGCTTCTCCTTCTTTTCTCGGGATTAACTTTCCAAACTATCTTAACTCTGGGAACTATTTTTACGCTCGATCTACTCTAATTTCCGAACGATTCTAACTCATAAGCGTTTTCGGTTAACTCATGAGCGTTTCCGCTATCGACGCCCCATCAGGCATTCATTCCATGGCGGGAAGGGTTTCTGGCTTGTGCTCTACGCCAACGCGGTAGGATCGTTCCGCTCCGCGACATTTATTCACCAAATACCGGAACGGCACGCAAGGACCACCCCGAGTAATGAAGCTATCTTGAGCAATGCAGCGGAATTATACCTCTATGTAGCTTCATGTTTCACCTTTCGCGCAGGCTGGATTACTCTTGTGCGAGGTTCGCAACCTTAGATGACCGAACATTTCAATATCGCAACGCCGCGCGCTGGGCGGCTTTGAAGCCGAACCGCTGCCTTGGTAACGCGACCGAACCTGCCACCAGGGTGAGGTTCCTCAGTCGGATCACTAGGTCCCGGATTCACCAAAAAATCATTGCTGACAAAGCTCCCGTTACTAACTCTAGCGATTTCTCTAGAGTCGCGGGCTCCAGCACGAAAACCGTGGAAACGCCCCGCCGAGCTTGCCTTTTTAATTCTCTCAGTTTACTTCCCGCATAATCAAAGGCAACCGACTCCGTGGTTTAAATTTATTGGCCGAGGAGTCGGGTCACGAAAATTCCCAAAGCCCCTGCCGCCAACAAATAGTACAACGTCGGTAGCAAGGTCCGGCGGATGACCCAACCTTCCCGCCCCTCCAACCCGACAGTGGCCGAGGCCGCCACCACATTATGGACACACACCATGTTTCCGGCAGCCCCACCCACAGCCTGAAGCGCTACGACCCAAAGCGGATCGAGGTGGCTTCGGATCGCCACCTCAAACTGAAACAAGGCGAAAGTCATATTGCTGACGGTATTGCTTCCCGCAATGAACGCACCGAAGGCGCCCAAGACCGCCGCAAAACCGGGCCATGCACTTCCCATGCCACTTGCGACGGCCTCCGCCAACTCCCGAGGCATACTTTCTAATCCCGCGGCATTGACCCCCGAATGGATGAAGATCCGCACGGCAGGAACGGCAAACACCAAGGCTACGGCTGCCGAAAGCGTACGCATTCCTGCCTCGCGGACAGCCCCTTGAAAATTCGTTCGGCTCATTCGGTGCAAAAACGCCGCTAGTAGCGTCGCCACCAAGAAAATGGTGCCGGGAGAGGCCACCACATTCCATCGCGCGATGATACTTCGTGTTGCTTCGGGGTCTCCTAAAACCACCCACTCCCATTGGGCCCGATGCAAAACGGCTTTTACAGGTTCCCATTGTTCCAGAACAAGAAGGCTGGCTACTGCCAGGTAGGGGACCCACGCTTCCCATAAGGGGATCCTCTTACCGCCTGGTGATTCGACTGTCGATTTCGTCGGGCCATGGCTACTATGCCATTGCTCCGGCCATTGATCGGCTGGAGGGAAATCCCACGCCGTTTTGGGTTGGAGAAAGCCCCATCGGGCTGCCGCCACACAAACCCCCAAGGTCACGAGGCCCCCTAAGAGGGACGGAAATCGTGGACCGAGGACAAGTCCGCAGGTGGCATAAACACCGGAGAAAACAAGCCCCGCGAATAAAGCGAATTTCCACACCCCGAAGCCGAGGTTCCACTTCCGTTCCGAGCCGAAGAAGCGAGTCAGCAGACACACCACCAGAAGCGGCATTAAAAACCCGATGATCGCATGGAGTATTGCCGTACGTTTGCCCACTTCAACCAACAACTCTTCAAAGGATTGCAAACTGGTTCCGAAAAGCCCGACCGGAGCTTGGGCCAAAAAACTCTCCACGGATGCCTGGCCTTCGAGCCCTTTATTGACTCCCAAAAGAATGGGAGTACCCACTGCGCCGAACGATACCGGTGTGCTCTGAATGACCAGTGTGCTGACGGCCGCAGCCATGGGCGGAAATCCGAGAATCACGAGCAATGGCCCGGCGACCGCGGCCGGTGTCCCGAATCCGGCCGCCCCCTCGATGAAAGCCCCAAAGGCCCATGCCACGATAATTGCCTGAACGCGTCGGTCGGGACACAGCCGTCCAAAACCCCCGCGAATCGCCTCTACCGCACCGGAGTTTTTCAGCGTATAAAGAAGCAGGAGTGCCCCGAAAATGATGTACAGAAGACTCGCGGCGATTACCAAACCTTCTAATGTAGCAGCCGCAATTCGCCAGAAATTGACGCCCCAGTAACCCCAAGCAAGAAAAACCATGAGCAAATATGCCACGATCATCGTGGTCCGTGCCGACCACCGCCAGACCACCAAAAGCAAAAACACGATCACTAGGGGGCTTGCCGCTACCAAAGCAGCCACGATCGTCCCTCCGGTCATGTGTCCTCGTTCCAAGGATTGTGGTGCTATCGGCAACCGGCTTGAGCCGCGCTCTGCTATCCGGCAAACAGTATGGGAGAGCTGAGCGGCTCCACGCCGACCTTATGCCCTTGGAAATCTTGATATAAGCGGAAATTGATAATCGGGGCTAAGCCCAAAAATCAGATGGCTTTGGCTGCGACCGAAATGCGAGTACACAGGCACGCTACTGCGGCTTTCGCCAAAGCACGGAAACGTCTTCCTTGGGGCGAAAACCTAATATCCGTTCCGCCTTCCCCACCCGGAATTTGCCGTGCGGAACGTTTCCGAGGATAAAGAACACCTCACACCGGGACGGTAGCCGCTCCCTTCCAATCTCCAGGGCAAGGCGAAAAGCCTCGCCGCAGTCCGCCCAACTGACCACAAACGGTCGCCCACCGGATCCCGGTCGCAATTCCTCTCGGTCCCGAAGAATATAAAAAAGCAAAGTGATGACTTGTATGTCGTATCGCTCCGCCAGGGTGCGGCAAATCTCTTGCCCTAAGGATTTTGTCAGTGGGTACAATCCAGTGCCGGGATGGGGCGGAATGTCCGGCTCGATACCGAAATCAAAAAACTCATATCCGGGTCCGGCCAACGTGAAGTGAGGACCGCTATTGATCACCCGCGGAATGCCGTGCTCTGCCGCGGCTTGCATCACATGGTAGCAGCCCAACATATTGACCCGGAAAGCCAAAACCGGATCTTGTCGAACCACGGCAAGGTTGATAATGGCATCCATCCCGCGAGCGACTTGGCGAACTTGATCGGCCGAGGTGATGTCCACAATCCCGAATTCTTGATTGGGGAATTCATTCCGAAGTTCGTCAGGGGCCGGCCGGATATCCGTGATTCGCAGCATGTGCCGACCGGCCAACGAGCGCACCACATGGGGTCCCATGTAGCCGTGCGCCCCAAGCAGCAAGACTCGCACCGGGTGCTCCTTTCCTCAAGAACAATGAGGGGTGTTTTAGCGACGTTACTGGGCCCGTCAGATAGCCGGAAAATTCGCAGTGCCGTAACACTTTTTCGGTTTCCGATCCGGCAGGCGACACGTGCCAAAACGATTGACGACGACCATCTGGAATATAGCCTCATCTTAGTGAGGGATCGTTTTTGTGGCAATTCCGGCCAGACTAAAAAGTCGAAACAGTACGCAGATTCTTCGGCTTGATTGGCGGTCGACGCCGCGTTCTAATCCCCTGATGATATGTGGGGTTTAATCTTCGGCTGGTTTGCCGCTCGCAGGACGAAGTTGTCCGCAGCAGATCGGTAGGAATTAGAAATGTGGGGGTGTTGTCGGCTATAAAATAGTCAAGCAAATTTGCGAAGGTTTGCGAATTTTCTGGTGCGGAAGATCAGGTCGTGATCTGCTTTTTTGGAGCTGCAATTACCTGGAAGCTCCCCGCATGTGCGTGAACCGAAAAAAGTTCGTTGACTCACTTAGGCTCACCCAGATACATGTAGTTTCTGCGTGACGTTGCTTTCCAATCCTACCAGCCTAAGCTCGCCGTGAAATTCATTCAGATTTCAAGCCCGAGGTCGCAGTTCCAGCGGTGATGCGCCCGAGCGACGCTTCCTAGTATAAGCGACGTTCGCCTGTGTGAGCGTGAAGGCGTTTGGCCGAAACTGGGCACGGGTTGCCGTTGACATTCAGTTTGCCGCCGAGAATATGAATCGTATGCCTTTGACGATCGAGTACCATACCCATTTGGAGGAGCTCAATTCATGGAATCACTCAGCCTTCTTTTAACCAGGTTTCTGGCGGTAGTCGCGGCTACCAGTTTTGCCGCGGCTTGCTTGGCTGAGGGGGTCGCGGCAAGCGGGTCATTTTTCGAAGACTCGCATGTTCTTCAAGCCGGGAATTTGGAAATCACCATTGGCGAAAAACCGGAAGGAATTACCTTGCTTTCGATCCGGGACTTGCGTTCGGGGGTGAGTTTTGTACTCGAGAAGGATGCTCCCCTATTTACGTTGGTGCTGCGAAATACACAGACAAAGGAGCAACTTAGCATCTCCTCGCAGCAAGGTTGGCGGCAAAGGGAGGTCAGACCTTTAAGTGGTCCGAGTAGCTTTTGGCAAATTCAATTAGCCGAACCCAACGAGGAGCGTCTCGCCGGGATTTCCGTCACCATGATAGCCTTGCCGCAACCGGCGGCGCACTCCGTCACATGGAAGCTAAAAGTTGAAAACGCTAGCAGGGCGTGGAGTTTGTGGGAAGTTCGCTTTCCTCAAGTAAATCTAGCTTCTTTCGCCGAGGATGCCTGGTTTGTCTACCCTTATGCCGCAGGAATCGCCGAGCAGAAGGTTTGGGAACGCGATTTCCATTTTGGAGGGCGTTATCCGTCCGGCTGGGTCACCATGCAACTTCTTGCCGCCTATTCTGAAAGCTTAAGGTCCGGTTTATACATTGGAGTTCACGATCCTTACGGGAGCACGAAGGAATTTCAATGCCGCTCAAAGCCGGCCGAAAAGACTCTTGCATTGGAAATCCACCATCCCGTTCCGAATATGAGTAAAGTGGGTAACTCTTTCGAGCTGCCCGGTAGTGTGGTGTGGCGAGCCTTTCAAGGGGATTGGTTCGATGCCGCCACGATTTACCGCGATTGGGTTGGCCGCGAGGCCCGGTGGTTTCCGCAATTGACGGCGGAGGGACGGGAAGATACGCCCCTTTGGATGCGAGAACTCCCGTTGTGGATTTTAGGGGGCGGAGCCCCTTCGGAGTGTGTGGATCGGGTACTGGAATTTGCTAAATATTTTCAGTGCCCGTGTGGCTTCCACTGGTACAACTGGCACCAAATTCCGTTCGATAATGATTACCCGCACTATTTCCCCACGAAACCCGGCTTTCCCGAAGCGGTTAAACGCCTCCAAGACTCCGGCGTCCAGGTTATGCCGTACATCAACGGCCGATTATGGGACACTCGGGATCGTGGTCTGGAAGACTATCAGTTCACCCCCGTTGCGCGTCCGGCGGTAAGCAAGGACGAAAACGGTGAGCCCTACACAGAGACCTACAACAGTAAAGAAAGTGACGGGAGTCCCGTTCGCCTCGGCGTGATGTGTCCAACCACCAGTTGTTGGCATGAAAAAGTGGGCGGAATTGTCGATCAGCTCTTCAAGGAGTGCGGGGTTCATGGAGTCTACATCGATCAGGTAGCGGCTGCGCCCCCAACGCTGTGCTTTGACCTCTCCCACGGTCACCCCCTTGGCGGCGGCCATTGGTGGAATGAGGGGTATTGGAAGCTACTGGAAGAGATACGCCGCCGGAAGCCCGACCATGCCATGATCACCACCGAATGTAACGCGGAGCCGTTCATCCGCTGGTTTGACGGATACTTGACTTGGCATTGGCAGTACGACCGCCAGATCCCACTCTTTCCGGCCGTCTACGGCGGCACCGTGCAAATGTTCGGTCGTTGGTACGGGTCCACAGGAAGCGGACTACTTCCATCGGTGGAGGCCTCGGCCAACCGGGATCGTGCTACCCGGATGCGGATTGGCCAAAGCTTAGCGTTCGGCGAGCAGTTGGGCTGGATCAATCCGGGCATCATCCAAGAAACTGAAAATGCGCAATTTCTCCGCGCCGCCGCGGGGATTCGTTGGCAACTAAGACGCTACTTCTATGCGGGGCAGATGATTCGACCACCGAAGCTCTCGGGCGAAATTCCCCAAATCAAAGCCGATTGGCAGTGGCACGGAACCCGGTGGGTCACAACCGATGCGGTCCTTACAGGCGCATGGGCAATTCCGGCTGACAGGAGCGTTGCAGTGATCGCGGTCAACGTCTCCGATCAACCGTTAAGCGCCGAGCTGAACACAGACTTGGTCGGCACGGCTCTTCAGGCCCAGAGCATCCATGTGCGACCGTTGCATGCCGGCGAAGCTCCTTCCACCACACAAGTGCAGGACCGCTGGAATAAGGCCATCCATTTACCCCCACTGAGCGTACTTGCTTGGGAGCTTCGGATCGCACCGTGAGGCCGCAAGGATTCCCGAGCATTCCGCCGGCTGTCGGCGGTTCGCTTGGCTACCTCCGAGTCGAGTGTTGGAAAAATTGTACCGCCCTTCTTCCACACAAGCCTCGGTGTTTCGCTTTGTTACGTCAGACTCGGGGGCGCCGCCGGAGTAACTTGCAGTATTCCCAGCGCTAGAAACTAAAGGTTCCTGTGTAAGCTCGGAAGTGGAGCCGGCCGCACTCCTCTCTTGTGAAGGATCAATCAGGACGGAGCTCATTTTTCTCGTCTCTGCAATCGCACTGAAGGCCGAAGGGATGCCGCTCCGACGCGGATCCCGTATCGGTTTGGGAAACCCCTGCCAAAAGGGGATTTCCATTTATCCCGCTGATTTTGATGCTCAATCTTTAGGCCGGAAAGAGGAACTTATGGTGGAAGGGTTTCGACGCGTACCACCTCCCACCGTAGGACTGCTGAGCCATCCAAGGGTGTTGCGTCTTCCGTGCGCGGCAAAAATAGCGGAAACTGCGGATCGAACCAGTGATAAGTCCGGGAGGTGGTGTCCGGCAAAAGCTCGATCTTTGTCCGGTAATCCAGCGCGTGGTTCTGGAGAAGCCACCGGGGGAAGATTGGATCTCCCGTCAAACGCTGCTTTACAAAGGCAACATGCACTTGATCCCACCACGAGTCGTTACGGATCCAATCCTCACGCGGTTCGATCTGAATAGCGGCTGTAGCTAGCTTTCCTCGAAGGGTGAATTGGCTAGCCGTTTGTCCTGCTTTCTCAACAACGAAATCCCCCCCGTTGATTATCATCCCATTGATAAGTATCTGCCCGCCTGGTTGTACCTTAAGGTCATCTTCCAGAATAGCCGCGGGCAACCGGACGCGAACCTCCTTGGAGCGTGGCGGATCGGCGTAAGGTGGGGCCTCCACCGAGGTAAATTCATTTCCGCCGCCCGTGACCAGTAAGTCGGCGCTTTTGCCGCCGGTTAGTAGCAGCATTCCGCGGAATTGGATCCCGCGGCTACATTCCAGCGTCCCGCTGGCGACGTATATCCCAAGGGGATTTGTTGTAGGATTCCCTTCTAACCGAAGGGATTCCAAAACACCAGACGACAAGCTGCCCGCGGTGAAGGTTGGTCCCCCAGGGTATAATTGATAGTTTTTAAGTCCCACCGGCACCGACCACCAGCATGCTGTGTTTGAAGATCCATTAATTGTGAAGACCTCCAAATTAAGGTTCAAAGCCGCCATCGTCACTCCCGTTTGGAGCGAATAAGGGAGGGTAAGTGGCCCCGAAAATGGGCGATAATCTCCTTGCCCGAGATAATGAAGGTCGGTCAACCCATTAAAGAAGCTCGCCCGCGCCTCGTAGTGCCACGGCAGATCTTCGCCGAGCACTAACTTTTCTCTCAACCGCGCGGGCCCCAAAATTCGACAGGGCGACTGCACCCGGCACGGTGCCCTTTTCCATTGGCACAAGGTGTAGCCCGTCAAGTCACTCCAACCCGCGATCGGATCCGCCACGCGGCGAGGAATCAACCTGAGCGCAAGTCGCATTGTGCTTCGGGAACTTCTGTCCGAGGCGACCTCATCGAAAGCTTCGCCGAGGACCGTAACCGTTACCCGATATGGAAATTCGCCAACATCCGCTGCATTGGGTTGTGTGTCACCGAAGGTGAAGGTAGCCAGAAAACGGTCTCGCACCCCGAGGCTGCGACTTAAGCTACTATCCACCCCTGACCAACCCGGTGATTGAATAGCCTTTACGGCTACCGCCAAGCCGCTTAAGGCCGCTTGGCGCGCTGTGGCGGCGAGCACGGCATTTCGCGCGATGGCGACGGTCACGGACTGCGTTCGCAAAGAGGCGTAGGACATCGCCATCGCCATTCCGACAAGCAGAAGTACGACAAGCGCAGCGGCACCCTGCGTAGTTGTGCGTTTCGGCTTCCGCGGCAGCGGTCGAGGACTCATCCCGAAATTGCTTCGCTCGATAGGAATTCTAGGTAAAAGGGGTCAGTTTTATGGATTTAACAAAGTTACTGCACAAGATTTAACAAAGCTACTGCACAAGGGGAATGCATAGCACAAAGTAACTAGGGGCCGCCCGAGGGGCGCTTGACAGGATAATAAATGGCCACCGAGCCGAAAAACGGAAGAGGCTCGCGAGTACCTGTCGAACTCGATGCCAGCTCGGGCGGAAGCATCTGAAGTTCGATCCGCAGCCAGTGTTGTCGAATCCCTCGATGGACCCCATACATCCCTTGGACCCACGATAAACTCTCCCAGCTTCGTGACCCCTGCATGTACTGAAGCCACTCCTCCTCCGACGGCCGCATACGGCTGAAAAACCATAGGCCGGCTTGTCGTTTGGTAACCAGTCCCGTAGTGAGAGTTACGGTTCGCATAAGCGCGGAGAGTTCTACGCGCTGCGCGTCACTCGCTTGTTTAAGGTTTTGAAGCTCTTGCCGCCAGGACGACAGATCCGTAATGGGAGGTACCGGCCGGCTGTCCTCCGGAAACCTTATCTCCAAAAGTCGGTTCGGATGCTCGGGGTGTGGACAGTACACTACAAGCTCGTTAAACCGCGGCAATCCCTCGGGTTCTGCCGCGTTGCCCTTGGGAGACCAGACCACTAACGTGTCGGCTATCGGAAAAGTGTCGAAGGAATACGTCACGACCAAGAATCCGGGAAACTGCGGGCTTGTTCGGGCCTGACTGACCGTGTGCACGATTCGCTCTAAACAGACCCGGGCCTGTTGCACAACCTGCCCTTGAGCCTCCATGATTTCAAAAGCCTGTTGCATGGCCCGAGCCAGTGCAGCTGTGGCCGTGGCAACCATCGCCACGATGCTTATTGCAACCAAAAGTTCCGCCACAGACACGCCGAAGCGCAACGGTCGTACCCCACGCTTGGGGCATGCCCCGGGGCCAAAAAGCTCGGGTTTCTGCGGATGGTCAGAAGACACTTGAGAATTCTGTTCAAAAGGACTAATCGCAGTCAAAGCCATGGTTCGTGTGCTGAATGTCCGCTTGTTCGCTCATCGAACAAATTGCTTTTACGGTGATACGTGACCTCGAAGGCAAAAGGCCTTTCGGCCATCAATTGAGTTGCCCAAGCGAACTCCTTTTGACCAATCGATACATCACGACTGAGGGGGTTTTCTGCCGCATCCGCGATGCTTCACAGTGGCTGCACATAAGCCACAATGCGCCGCAGGGTACACAGGGGGCGAACCCGTCCGCGGGGGTCAGTATGCGTCACCGTAACTTCGATCGCCCGAAAGTCACTCACGGCCCCCGGTGGAAGTCGTACCGAAAGATTCTCCCGCGCAACATAGTAGACTGCCACATTCACGCGGAAACTGCGGAGAATCTCTTGCCCGACGATCAGGCCCGGATGCCGTTTTCCTCTCGTGCCATCATCGCTGCCTAGCGGAATTCCCCATCGATCCAAGGGGGGACTGTCGTTGACGTTATGGTAATCATCCGTGTCATCGAAAATCTCTCGCGTTCCCAGTGCCGCTTCGTCCCAGCCGGGTCGAAAATTCGTGTCGTAGGGGTTTGCGCCGAGCTCCATATACCGGGCTCCTGCCACCTCATCGATCATTTGCTCGGCCAAGCCCAAGGCGATGACCTGGTAAAGTGCCCACTCTGAGCTCTGAAGTGCAGACTGAATCCCTAAAAGTGCCGCGGACCCGGCGATGGCCATCAAACTCAAACTGACCATCGCTTCCACTAGGGTGAATGAGCGACGATTGCTGCCACCCACCTTGCTCTGACGCGACCTCGGCAAAAACCCTGCCATGGGCCGAAGCCATGGGAATGCCCCATCACGCGGTAGGAACGACATTGGGCAATTGATCATGATCCAAAAAGGGAAACCCGCCTCTGCGGACAAAAACTCGCAATGCTCGATAAACTCCATAAAATCGCAAAAAGCTGCAAATCCACTTCAATGCGAATACTGACAGGTGACGAAGTGGATCCGAAGTAAGGCTAGCTTACACAGGCCATCAGTCAAAAAGCGTGCCCGGATCGCTCTCCTCGAATTTCGAATCGCCCAGCGCTCCGTTCGCGGCAGTGCACTACGCTTGTCGGTTTTTTACACTTTTCGGCAAGAAAGTGACGTCATGAACCCGATATGGGCGTACGCATTAGCTGGAATGCTGTGGTCCGCTGGGTCTGGGGATTCGGGCCTGCCGAACATTCTCGTATTGGTGACCGACGACCAGCGCTGGGATGCAATGGGCTGTGCGGGCAATGCGATCTTGCAGACTCCGGCAACGGACCGTCTAGCCCAGGAGGGTACCCAATTCACCAAAGCCTTTGTAACCAGTTCCGCTTGCGCGGCCAGCCGGGCCACCATTTTCACCGGACAGTACGAGCGGGCACACGGCTGCAATTTTCATACGGGGCCCCTCCGACGTGCACAACCAGAACAGAGTTATCCGGCGCGCTTGCGGCGTGCCGGATACTACACCGGTTTCATCGGCAAGTACGGCGTGGGTGATGGGAAGCGGGATATCGAAGGGCACGAGGTATTCGACCGCTGGTACGGCTTTTACGGGCAAGGCGAGTATTTTCCGCCTGAGCACGGCGGCAAGCACCTTAGCCAGGTCATGGTCGAGCAGGCGTGCGATTTTCTGGAGCATGTGCCGCTAGGCCGGCCGTGGTGCCTTTCCATCAGCTTCAAGGCGCCTCACTCCGGCAAAGGCTATTTGGGATACGATGCCGAGCTGGACTTGCAGCATCGGTATGCCGAGGTTGAGATTCCCATGCCCCCCACGGGCAGGCAAGAATACTTCGAGGCACTCTCGGAGTTTCTGCGGCGATCGAACGCGCACCTCTTACTGGCACGAGCGGTTCAGCATGTCCGAGAGATATCAGTCGGTGATGAAGGGCTATTACCGACTAATCACTGGGGTAGATCGTGCGAAAGGTCGAATCCGAGCGCAACCGGACCGCCGCGGACTGGCCGAGCAAACCGTCATCATTTTCTCGAGCGACAATGGTGATATGATGGGCGATTACCTTTTGGGCGGCAAAGAGCTGCTCTATGACGTCTCGTTGTGGGTACCAATGATCCTGCTAGACCCGCGGGTGCCTTCTCGAGCTCGGCGCCAGATCCGTGACGAAATGGTGCTGAACTGGATATCGCCCCCACGGTGCTGGACTTAGCGGGGGTGCCGGTGCCACCGGGGATGCAGGGTTGCAACAAGCTGTTCGCAAAACATGCTTGGGTAGGCTTTCTCGCTCAAACACGCCCGACAGCAATCGATGACATCGGTCGAATGCCTTATGCAGTGTTTCTGCATCGATGCGGCGGGAGCCAAGTGCACCTGCGTGCCGGAGGTAATTGCAGGTTTTTACGGCCGCAATTCTGCGGTGCAAGTCGAGCTAATCCTTGTAAATTAGTTAGGTCGCCGGAGAGTACTCGGCCCGGATGACGCCCTCTGGGCACGCCTTCCGAAAGTGGGTTCCCGGTTCAGCCGATGATCTGCCCGGTGGCAAAGGTATGGCCTGGTAAAGTTCACTCGAAGTACTCGATACCTTCCAGCGCATCACGCGCTCGGGCGCGGAATCGCATTTCGCCGTCCGTCAGTTCCACTGTGCGGCGGTAATACGATTTAGCCTGGGCAATCCGACCGCGGGTTTCTTCGATTTGGCCCATTTCGTACCAAGCCCAACTGAGGAAGCCGGCGCGTTCGCGAGGATTATCGAAAGGCATTTCTTCGATCATCGCGTAACATCGCAAGGCGTCTTCGAAACGGCCTTGAGCAAGAGCCTGTTGGGCACAATTCCGCAAAGCGGAGAATCGTAGGTAGCCATTGATGACCCCATTTTTGAGCGCTGCAACCATCAGGGGGCGGCCGCGCTTCTCGTCGTGCAGATCGAAATAGACCATTTCGGCTTGAGGTAGGAGCCCGACTGCACGATTTCGGGGATCGTCGGCGGCGGCGATCGCGTCGTATTCCGCCTGGGCCTTGTCGAATTCCTGCATCGCGCGGTACGTCAGTGCCCGTTCCAGGCGAGCGTTGACTTGCCAGCCTTCGTCGGTAGCCAGAGCGAACAGTTTCTCGCAATAGAATAGTGCCCTATCGTAGTCCGCGAAATTCTCACGCAGCATGCGCACCGCCGACCGTAACCGATCGTAATCGGCATATTCCAGTTGTTGTCCAGCCGTGCGGATGCGTTGCAACTCGGCGACTGCCGCCTCGATCTTGGCCAGGGCCTCCTGTTTCCGGTTGTCCCTGCCCAAGGTTTCGGCCTCTTGAAACAGGTTCGCCGCCGATTGGCCGTTTGCAGCCGTGACTATCACCGAAACACTTAGAGCCTCTAACAAAATGAGCCGCACAGGCATTTATAGCAGATCAGGATGCAGCCGAGGGTAAGGAGTGCTTGATGGATGTCGCTGCGACGTTCATA